>JAQXJC010000041.1 GCA_029008115.1 Desulfovibrionaceae bacterium
GGGCACGATCCAGTCGATGTAGGCCTGCTTCACTTCCACAACCTTGCCGTCGGCGCCCAGAGCACCGCCGCTCTTGGCATTGCCCCAGGTCTGGTTGCCCATTTCAAAGTAGACGGTACCGGAGAGGGCTTCGGAAGCCACAGCATCCAACTGCAAACGCACGCGCTGCATGGCGTCGAAGTCGTCACCACCCCAGCCGTTGCCGTAGCCGTCTTCGCTGAAGCCGAGGTTATCACCGAGGTCGAAGCTCATGACCCACTGGCCCTTGGCCTTGAAGTCGATGGCGGAAGCGCCGGTGGCCGCGCCGAATACCATGCCGGCAGCGAGGAGAAGCGTAGCAAGCTTTTTCATGTCTCATCCTTCCTTATGAAAATTTCCGCCCGGGAGAATGCGGAAATCCTCCCCCAAGCGCTTGGCTTTTTCTACGTTATCATGCTCTGAAGCGCAAGACTTTTGTGCAAAAATTTTTACCATTCTTTCGCTTCCGCAAAAATTTGTGTTGTATTACGGAGTTAAAGAAAGTCTACACAACAGGAAGCATGTCTTTACATGTAAAAATTTTTTAACATGCGGCACCGCTCCGGCCATACAGACCGGCGATCCCCTCCCGGACGGCTTCGTCACCACAGGAAAAGATGAAAAACGCCCCCCGGAAACCCGGAGGGCGCTGCGGCAGCTCCTGACGCGGGGCTAGAAATTCTGCCCCATGGTGAATTCAAAGCGGCCCTGATTTTCCTCGCCGTCATAGTCCTCCATCAGAGGATAGCCGTAGGCCAGGCGCAAATCGCCCATGGGCGAGCGCCAGCGCAGTTCCAGACCGGTGGAGGCGACAATCTTGTCCGGAATCTTGTCCGCCTGCGTGTCATTGTCGATATTGAAGCCGGCATCAACAAAGGGCACCAGCGCAAGGCCAAGGTCCTTTTCAAAGGTCCAGATGTATTCCAGATTGACTATGCCCATGCGGTCGCCGCCCACATGCTCGCGGTTCTTGCCATCGCGGGGGGACAGATCAGTGTAGCTGTAGCCGCGGATGGTATCCATGCCGCCGACCCAGAAGCGCTCGAACACAGGCACGGGATCGCTGGAATTCTGGAACACCCCCCCCACGCGGCCGCGCACGTGGAAGGTATGCTGGGGACGCCAGCTGTAGAAGGCCTGCCAGTCGAACATGGCCTTGATGAAGTTGTCCGTACCGCCCAGGAAGTTCCCGCCGTACTCCGCCCACAGGCGGGTGATGGTGCCCTTGCTGGGGCGGTTGGAATCCGTGGTGTCACGGGTAATGCGCCCGCTGAGGGCGCTGGTCCAGTTCTCGCCCTTGTATTCGCTGATGTACTTGGAGGCATCCGGCTCCACATCTGAAATCTCATAGCGTTCCAGACGGTAGGCCGTGCTCACCGTCGTATATTCCCCTATGGGATAGGCCAGACGGATGGTATCGCCAATGGTCTGCTTGGTGAAGTCATCCCATGTATCGTTCACATAGTACAGATCATTGCCCACGGAGAGCTTGGTATCGTACAGATGCGGATTGGTGAAGGACAGGGTGCCGGACGCGCGCCGCCACGAGAAGAAGCCGGAAAGGCCCAGCACGTAGCCGCGCCCGAACAGGTTGCGCTCCGAAATGGAGCCGGACACGCCCACATCGTAGTAGGTGGAGTATCCTATGCCAGCCATGATGGAGCCGGTGTTGCCTTCCTTGACCTTGATCTTCAGGTCCACTTCGTCATCGCGGCCCGTGGGAACAAGCTGGCTGTCCACGGATTCGAAGTAGCCAAGACGTTTCAGCCGTTCGTTGGTGCGGCGCAGCTTCGCGCCTTCGTACTGGTCGCCGTCCGCCAGCCGCAGCTCCCGCAGAATGACATTGTCGCGGGTACGGACGTTTCCTTCCACGTTCACGCGGCGGATATAGACCTTGTTATTCTTCTTGATGAGGTAGCCCACGTCCACGAAGGGGCTGCCATCCTCGGCCTTCATGACCTTGGTGTCCACTTCCGCAAAGGCATAGCCGGCATTGCCGTAGAATTCTGTCAGGCGCTTGCTGTCTTCCTGCATGACCGTGACGGAGAAGTACTTGTGCTCGTCACGCCAGTCATCCATCTGCACGGCCTTGGACATCTCCTCCTGCTCGGCAATGACATCCCCCGCGAACTTCACGTCGCGCACGGCATAGCGCTGGCCTTCGTTCACATGGAAGGTGATGTAGATGCCGTCCTCGCGGTACTCCACTTGCGGCGCGCTCACCTGAATGTCAATAAAGCCCTTTTCCAGCCCCACGGCGGCAATGGCGTTGGTGTCACGCTCCAGATATTCTTCCTTCAGCACGCCCTTGCCCGTGAACCACGAGAACAGGCCGCGCGGCTGGAGCGCCATGTAATCGTCCAAATCGCTGCGCTTCAGTTCCTTCAGCCCCTCCACGGTCACTTCCCTGATGTACAGCTTGCTGCCTTCCTGCACATGGATGGTCAGGATGGCGCCGCTGGCATTGGTCTTCGTGTCCAGAGAATGGGTGACCTTGGCCAGATAGTAGCCTTCCTTGCGGTAAAGCTCGGTAATTTTCTGCAGGTCTTCGGCAATGACCCTTTCGCTCATGACCGTGCCCGTGCGCGTTCCCATGGCGGCGATGATGTCATCCTTGTCCACGGCATCGGAGCCTTCCACCACGATATGCTCCACCCGCGGCTTTTCCACCACGTGAAAGGTCAGAACGCTGCCGTCTCGCGTCACCTGCACATCACTGAAGTAGCCCATGTCCCAGATGCGCTTGAGCTCCGCGTTGATCGCGGCATCATCGGGATTGTCGCCCGTGCGGATGGTCAGGCGCATGCGCACCACGTCCGGGTCCATGTAGCGCATGCCCACCACGCGCACATCGCTCAGGCCGCCTGCCTGCATGCCGCGCTTCTGCCGCTGGAGCGCGGCGGCCGCCTGCTGCTGGGAGAGCGGCTCAATCACGGGGACGCCGGCGGCGTCGCGGCGAATCCGCGGCGCGGCATCCTCCTGCGCCTGTCCGCTGATCATGCCGGCAACCTGCCCGGCCAGCTCTCCGGCTGCGGATTCCATGCCGGTCACATCCTGGCGGGAGACGGTCACGGGCACAGCGGCCCCGCCGCCCAGAGGTACCACGCGGGAATCCATGCTGAAGCCCTGCCCCAGCTGATTAAATTCGCCATACACGACATACTGGACGCCAGCCTGGTTGCCCAGCCTGCGGGCTTCGGCCAGATTCACGTCCTCAATGCCGCCCTTGCGCAGCAGCTTGCGCGCTTCAGTCATGGAAAGCACGCGCAGCCCCTTTTTCCGCAGCTGCTCCACCAGCACCTGCGGCAGCTCCAGCGACAGGCTGGCCAGCTCCGGCCCTGCGTTAATCTGATAGGGCAGCACCAGCACCTGCGGCCCGGGCGCGGCCTCCGCGGCGCCGGCAGCCATGAAACAACAGACCAGAAGAAGGATAAGGCTACCAAGACGTCTTATCATACAGCACTCCTGAGCGCAGCTCCAGGCTGCGCCCCATTTGATCCGCCAGCTCACGATTGTGCGTCACGACGACCAATGTCATTCCCATTTCCTTGTTCAGTTCGGACAGCAAAGCGCCAACCTGCGCTCCTGTATTCTCATCCAGATTGCCCGTGGGCTCGTCAGCCAGCAGCACGCGGGGCCGGCACAGCACCGCGCGCGCAATGGCCGCGCGCTGGCGCTCTCCCCCCGAAAGGGTTGTGGCCTTGTGGCGCAGACGGTGGCTCATGCCCACGCGCTCCAGCATGGCTTCCGCCCTGCGCATGGCCTCTCCGCGCGGCATCCCGCCGATAATGGCCTGCATGGCCACGTTCTCCAGCGTGGAAAATTCGGGAAGCAGATGATGGAACTGGAACACGAAGCCCAGCTGCTCGTTGCGGAAGCGCGCCTTGGCGTCCGGGGCCAGCGTGCCGAGGTCCCTGCCCTCGAACAGGACGCGGCCGGACGTGGGCGTGTCCAGCGCCCCCATGAGATGCAGCAGCGTGGACTTTCCCGAACCGGAGGCCCCCACGATGGCCAGCGCCTCCCCCTCTTCCACACGCAGATGCAGATGCTCGAAAATGGCAAGACGCCCGGCAGATTCGTCGAACGACTTGCTCACGTCTTCAAAGACATACAGGGGAGAGGAGCTATTCATAGCGCAGAGCTTCCGCAGGTTCCAGCCGGGCCGCCTGGCGCGCCGGATAGATGGTGGCAAGGAAACACAGGGCCATGGCGCTGATGCCGATAATGATATTGTCCGTCCATGTCAGCAGCACGGGAAGATGATCCATGGTGTAGACCCCCTTGGGCAGCTCGATGAACTGGTATTTCTGGAGCAGCAGAGCCACGGTCAGGCCCAGCGCATAGCCCAGTATGGTGCCCACGGCGCCTATGATGGTTCCCTGAAGCATGAAGATGCGGCGAATCATGCCGCGCGTGGCGCCCATGGACATGAGGATGGCAATGTCCCGCGTCTTTTCCATGACCAGCATTACCAGCGACGTGACAATGGAGAAGGAGCCGATGAGCACGACGATGGTCAGCAGGATGAACATGCCTATCTTCTCCAGCTTCAGCGCGGCAAAGAGGTTGGCATTCATCTCCATCCAGTTGCGCACGTAGAAGGGAGCGCCCAGCTTCGCCTCCACCGCCATGCCGATGCTGTCGGCTTTGTACACGTCGTCCACCGTCAGCTCTATGCCCGTAACACGTCCGGCGGGCAGCCCCAGCACGTCGCGCGCGGCATCCAGCGTCACAAAGGCCAGCGAGGAGTCATACTCGAACAGGCCGCACCGGAAGACGCCGGCAATCTCGAAGGGCACGATGCGCGGCTGGAAGCCCGCCGCCCCCTTCCTGCCGGAAGGCGACAGCAGGTTCACGCGGTCTCCCACGGCCAGGCCCAGCCTCCGGGCCAGCTCCAGCCCGATGATGATGCCTGGCGTTCCTTCGGCGGAAAGGCGCTCCACGGAGCCTTCTTCCAGCTGGCGAAGCATGGACAGCACGCCGGGCGCCGTGGCCGGATCGATGCCCCGCAGGACAAGGCCCTTCACTCCGCCGGCGGCGGAAAGCATCACCTCCGAATAGAGGAAGGGCGTGGAGCCCGTCACGCCGGGCACGGCGTTGATGCGCCGGAGCATGCCCGGCTCATCCGTCAGCGTGGCGGGCAGATGCGACATGACGATGGCATGGGCGTTGGCGCCCAGAATCTTGTCGCGCATGTCCGACGAAAAACCGTTGTACACGCCGAGCACCACCACCAGCGCCCCCACGCCCAGCGCCACGCCCAGAATGGACATGAGGGAGATCACATAGATGAAGGTCTGCTTGCGGCGGGAAAAAAGATACCGCAAGGCGACAAACAGCTCAAAGGAAAACGGCTTCTCCATGCCCATGCGCGTCCTGCTACAGCTCCGGCTTCAACAGGGGGAAGAGAATGACCTCGCGGATGGAGGCGGAGTCCGTCAGCAGCATCACCAGGCGGTCAATGCCTATGCCCTGTCCCGCGGCTGGCGGCATGCCATATTCCAGCGCGCGCAGGAAATCTTCGTCCATGCTGTGCGCCTCGTCGTCCCCGGCCTCGCGCTCGCGCATCTGATCCATGAAGCGCATGCGCTGATCCACAGGATCGTTCAGCTCGGAAAAGGCATTGGAGAGTTCGCGCCCCGTGATGAAGAGCTCATAGCGATCCGTAATGGTGGGATCATCATTGTTGCGGCGCGAAAGAGGAGAAATTTCCGTGGGATAGTGATAGATGAAGTGCGGCTGGATGAGCTTGGCCTCCACATCCAGATCAAAGAGCTTGGCCTGAAGCTTGCCCAGGCCGTCGGCGTCCAGCACCTTTTCGCCGCGTTCCCTGACGTAGGTCTTCACCTTGTTGAAGTCGTTGTAGAATTCCGGCGAATGCCCGCCAATCTTTTCCAGCGATTCATGAAAGCTCATGCGCGTCCATGTGCCGGGGGTCAGGTCGATCATCTCGCCCTGATAGGGAACCACCGTGGTGCCGCAGGCCACCTGCGCCAGACGGCCGAAGAGCTCTTCCGTCAAATCCATCAGGTCCTTGAAGTTGGCATAGGCCCAGTAAAATTCACAGGACGTGAACTCGGGATTGTGGCGGGTGTCGATGCCCTCGTTGCGGAAGTTGCGGTTCAGCTCAAAGACTTTTTCAAAGCCGCCCACCAGCAGGCGCTTCAGATACAGTTCCGGCGCGATGCGCATGAAGAGCTGCATGTCCAGCGCATTGTGGCGCGTGATGAAGGGCTTTGCCGCCGCGCCGCCCGCAACGGACTGCATCATGGGCGTCTCCACTTCCATGAAGCCCCTGTCTTCCAGGAAGCGGCGCAGCTCCCGCACAATGAGACTGCGCTTCCGGAAGATTTCCCGCGCACGCGGCGTCACAATCAAATCCACGTAGCGCTGGCGGTAGCGGGTCTCCATATCCTTGAGGCCGTGATACTTTTCCGGCAGAGGACGCATGGAGCGGGTAATCAGCTTCACCTGCGTACAGGAGACGGTCAGTTCGCCGGTCTTGGTACGGAAGAGAAAGCCTGTGACGCCCAGAATATCGCCCACGTCCAGCTTTTTGAACACGGCATACATGTCCTCGCCCAGATGCTCCCTGGCGGCGTAGCACTGGATGCGGTCGCTGTCGTCCATCAGGTGGAAGAAGGCGACCTTGCCGAAGGAGCGTGCGGATACCATGCGGCCCGCGATGGAGAAGGACACTTCGCGCAGGCCTTCCAGCGCCTCGGCGTCCATGTCCCTGTACTGCTGCGTAATGTCGGCGATGCGGTGCTCTTTGCGGAAGTCATTGGGGAAAAGAGGAACCCCGGCGTCCAGCAGGTCGCAGGATTTCACGACCCTGTTTTTGACGACTTCGTTCAGCTCGTCGCGCGCGGCGAAGCTTTCCAGCATGGGCATGAAGTAACCCACATGCTGCGACTTGGTTCCGATCTTCACAGCCTTTTTTTTAGGCGACTGATTGTTGTCCACTGACTTCTCCTGAGCCTGGATTCATCGGGGTCTGGCCCCTTGTGCGGCATGGCCCGCAGGCAGATTTTTCCGGATTTTTCCTCACGGGCTGAATGTCCACAGGTATGCCAATCCGCGCCAGACGTCAAGAGATGCGCCTATGCCGGCAGCCCCAGCCGCGCCCGCCGGGCCAGCAGCCGTTCCAGCACAAAGGCGGGCACGCGCAGCCCGCCCCGTCCCACGCCCAGACGGATGCCGGGCTTGTTCCCGCCATGAAAATCCGAGCCTCCGGAAAGCTCCAGTCCATATTTCCCCGCCAGCTCCACGCACTGGCGCGTCTGCGCGGCGTCATGCTCGCTGTGATAGGCCTCCAGCCCTGTCAGGCCGGCGCCGGCAAGTTCCCGCACAAAGCCTTCCAGCCAGTCCCGCGGGCAGGGCAGCAGGCAGGGATGGGCCAGCACGGCCGTGGCTCCTGCCTCGCACAGCAGCTGCACGGCCTGCGCCGGCTCCAGCACCTCGCGCTCTACGAAGGCCGCCCCGCCGTAGCCAAGATAGCGCGCAAAGGCCTCGCGCACGGAATGCGCATAGCCCTTCCGCACCAGCACGGCCGCCATGTGCGGCCGCCCGACACTGCCCTCTCCGGCTTCACGCAGCACCTCCTCGCAGGAAATATCCAGCCCCAGCCCGCACAGCTTTTCCACCATGCGCATGTTGCGCAGGGCGCGCTTTTCCCGGAGCGCCTCCAGGGCACTGCCCAGCCGCCCCAGATCGCGCGGGAGCCACAGCCCGAGGATATGCGCCTCGCCGTAGGGCGTGCGGGCCGCCAGCTCGCAGCCCCGCACCACCCGGATGCCGCAGGCATGCCCGGCGGCCTCCGCCTCGTCCAGGCCGGCTGCCGTATCATGATCGGTCAGCGCCACAGCCTTCAGCCCGCAGGCCGCAGCCGCGCGCACCAGCGCTTCCGGCGTCTCCGTACCGTCCGAGGCTGTGCTGTGCGTGTGCAGATCGACATACTCCATGCAGCAACCCTCCGCAGATAGTTCCGGTCAGCATAGGCTATTTCCGCCATGATTGCAAAAGGCCCGGCCGCACCGCACCGCCCTTGAACTTGGCAGTTCTCCCGCGTATAGTGCATCTCCGTCGCGCGGCGTCCTGCCGGCGCGATGCACCGTCAGCCAAAAAGGGACTGTTATGAATATCAGCAATACGGATTTACTGGACATTCTCGCCTGCCCCAGATGCCGCGGCCAGCTTACCCTTCTTCACGAAGGCGCGGACGACGCCGGCCTTGCCTGCCCGCAGTGCCACGTGGTCTATCCCGTGCAGGAAGGCATTCCCATCATGCTCGCGGATGCCGCCATCCCCGAGGAGCAGTGGGCGCAGGGCGCAAGGAAGGCGAAGTAATGCGCCTGCTTATCGCCTCCGATGTGCATGGCTCGCCCGAACGCGCCACCTTCCTCTGCCGGAAGGCCGAAGACTGGAAGCCGGACATGGTCGTCTTTCTGGGAGACATGCTGTACCACGGGCCGCGCAATCCCCTGCCCTTCGGCTACAGGCCGCGCGACGTGGCGGACATTCTGAAGGACATCCACGCGCCCATCGTGGCCGTGCGCGGCAACTGCGATGCCGAAGTGGATATGATGCTCCTGCCCTTTACGGTGGAGGACACGGCGCTGCTGTATGTGGATCACCTCCGCATTCTCTGCACGCACGGGCAGCATCTGCCGCCGGAGCCGCCCTTCAAGGGCGTGGAACCGGGCATGGTCGTACTGAGCGGGCACACGCATGTTCCCGTGGCGCGCACCATCAACGGCGTGCACTGCTGGAACCCCGGCAGCACCACCCTGCCCAAGCAGAACTTCCCGCCCAGCTACGGCCTGTATGAAGACGGCGAGTTCCGCGTGCTCACCATGGACGGGCAGGAACTCATGCGCCACCGCCCGGCCTGAACCAGTCCTTTTCCGGCGCGCCCTCTGCCGGCCCTGTCCGCAGGCATGGCGCGCCCCACCGCAACCGGCCGCACTGCGCGCCGCTCCGGGAAAAGCCGCCATGCCCTACCCTCCGCTCTTCACGCTGTCCTGCCCGCTCGTCCTCGCCTCCGGCTCACCGCGCCGCCGGCAATTCCTGCAGGAATGGGGACTGCCATTCACTGTAGACGTGCCGCAGGGCCCGGAGCCGCGCCCCATGCCGGGAGAATCCCCTGCCGCCTATGCGCTGCGGGCCGCGCGCAGCAAGGGAGCCGTCACCGCCGCACGGCATCCGGGCGCGCTGACGCTGGCGGCGGATACCGTGGTCACTGTGGATGGAGACATTCTCGGCAAGCCGGGAAGCGAGAGGGATGCGCTGTCCATGCTGCGGCGGCTGGCCGGGCGGACGCATCAGGTGGTCACAGGCGTCTGCCTGATCCTGCCGGACGGCACGGAACAGTCCTTCAGCGACAGTACGGATGTTACCTTCGCCCCCTGGCCCCATGCCATGCTGGCCGCCTACGCCCGTACCGGCGAACCGGCGGACAAGGCCGGCGCCTATGCCATCCAGGGGCAGGGCGCCTTTCTGGTGGAACACATCAGCGGGTCATGGAGCACGGTGGTGGGACTGCCCATTACGGAAATCGCACGCCGGCTGGCGGCGGCGGGCCTGCTGGCTCCCGTGGCCTGATACGGCGGCATCTTCTCCGGCGGTACGGCAGCTAGGACGCCGCGCAGTGGCAGCGCACGCGATGCCCGGCGGCCACCGTGCGCCATGCGGGCATGGACAGCCGGCAGATGTCCCGTGCCAGCGGGCAGCGGGGATGGAAAGGACAGCCAGACGGCGGCGAGAGCGGACTGGGCAGCTCCCCCTCCAGCGCTGGCGGCAGGCCGCGCCCGCCGGCAGCCGGCACGGAGCGCAGCAGGGCCTGCGTATAGGGATGCCTGCTGCCTTCCAGCAGACGGTCGCGGGGCAGCTCCTCCACCAGCATGCCCAGATACATTACCAGAATGCGCGCGCACAGCAGGCGAACCACGGCAAGGTCGTGCGAAATGAACAGATAGGCCGGCTGGAAGCGCTCCCGCAGGTCACGCAGGACATTGAGCACCTGCGCCTGTACGGAAACATCCAGAGCCGATACCGGCTCGTCGCAGACCACCAGGCGGGGACGGGTAATCACCGCGCGCGCAATGGCCACGCGCTGCCGCTGCCCCCCGGAAAATTCATGCGGATAGCGCTCTCCCTGCTCTGGGGAAAGCCCCACCAGCCGCAGCATCTCCGCTACGCGCTCCCGCCGCTCCGCGCGGGGCACCCCCAGCGCCGCCAGCGGCTCCGCCACCGAGGCCCCCACCCGCCAGCGCGGATTCAGCGAGGAAAAAGGGTCCTGAAAAATCATCTGGAGCTGGCCGCGCGCCTCATGGCGCACCCGCGCCGCGCCCAGCGGGCGCCCCGCAAAGCGCACCTCTCCAGTGGTGGGCGGCAGCAGCCCCACGGCCAGCCTGCCCACCGTGGACTTGCCGCAGCCGGACTCTCCCACCAGCCCCACGCTTTCGCCGGGAAAGAGCGCGAATGACACGTCCGCCACGGCACGCACAGCGCCCCTGCGGGTGGCAAATTCCCGCGACACGGCATCCAGTTCCAGCAATACAGCCATCATGCTCCCTTTTTTCGCCTCAACGCAGCCTGCACCGCGCACGGCGCGGCCTTCCTGCATCCGCCGCTGTCCGCCCGCGCGCATGGCCGGAAGAAGGCATGGCGGAGGCATCGCGGCATTCCGCCGACCTTACGAGGCGCTGTCCACGCCCGCCTCCGCAAAGGTCGCCATGCTGTTATACACGGCGGCGGCGGAGCGCAGCAGCGGAATGGCCAGTGCCGCTCCCGTGCCCTCGCCCAGGCGCATGCCCAGCGGCAGCAGCGGAGGAAAGCCTCCCAGCGCCGCCACGGCGGCCGCATAGCCCGGCTCCGCGGAACAATGCGAAAGAATGCCATAGCCGGCAGCGGCGGGGCACAGCGCGCAGGCCGCGGCAAAGGCCGCCGTGCTGATGAAGCCGTCCACCACCAGCGGCAGGCGCAGCGCGGCGCAGCCCAGTACGAGCCCCGCCTTCACCGCAATTTCAAAGCCGCCAAAGGCCGCCAGCTTGTCCAGCGGATCACTGCCTTCATGGGCGGTGGCATTGGCCGCAAAGGCCCGCCGGATGACTGCCGCCTTGTGCGCCAGCCCGCCACGCGGCAGGCCGGCGCCGGGGCCGACGGCATCCTCCGGCGCAATGTGAAAATAGGTGGCGTACAGCGCGGCCGCAGACGTGGAATTGCCTATGCCCAGCTCTCCCATGCCCACGCAGTCATAGCCGTCACGGGCCGCGTCTTCCGCAAGAGCCATACCGACTTCCAGAGCGCGCACGCAGGTCTCCCGGCTCATGGCCGGGCCCTGGGCAAAGTTGGCCGTACCGTCGCCCATGCGGCGGTCCAGAATGAGAGGATGCGGCGCATACGGGCCTCCGGCGCAGCCGGCGTCCACCACGCGCAGATCAATCCGGTTGGCGTGGCACAATACGTTGATGCCCGCGCCGCCACCAAGAAAGTTCGCCACCATCTGCCGCGTCACGGCCTGCGGATACAGGGTCACGCCCTCTTCAGTCACGCCGTGATCGCCGGCCACCGTATACATGACGGCCCGATCCGCCCGCAGGGGCGTCTTGCCGCCGGAAATGGCAAACAGCCGGCACGCCAGCTCTTCCAGCCGCCCCAGGCTCCCCCGCGGCTTGGTCAGGCTGTCCAGATGGGCCTGGGCAACGTCATACAGCGCCGTGTCCACGGGGCGCACCGCATCGGCTATGTTCTTCCAGTTCAGTGACATGGGCTCCTCCCTGTGCAGGCAGCATACACTGCCGCCATTCCCCCCGCAAGGGGCGGCGCGGCGTCATGGGCCCGCGGTACTCTCCCGCACTTGCCCCGCGGGGAAAAAAGATTATTTGTGGAGGCACATTCCTTTCTTCCGGGGGGTTCCGCCATGCGTACCGCTTTCCGCCATGCAGCCTGCCTGCTGGCAGCTCTGGCCTGTCTGGCTTCCGCCAGTCCCGTTCCCGCCGCGCCAGCGCCGACCGCCGGCCGCGAGGCCCGCATGACGCCGGTTGTGCGCGCCGTACAGAGTGCCGGGCCGGCCGTTGTCAACATCACCAGCACGTCCGTTGTGCAAAACCGCCGCCTTTCCCCGCTGGAAGAACTTTTCTTCGGCGACATGCTGCCGCAGCGACAGCGAACCCGCTCCAGCCTCGGTTCAGGCGTCATCGTGGACGGCAGGAAGGGCATTGTGCTGACCAACGCCCATGTGGTGGCCGGGGGAACAGACATCATGGTGCGCCTGCTGGACGGCCGGGAGTTCGCCGCATCCATCCTGGGCGCGGAGCCGGATTTCGACATTGCCGTCCTTCAGCTCAAGGGCGCACGCGACCTGCCCGCCCTGCGGCTGGCGGATACCCACGATCTCATGCCCGGCGAAACAGTCATCGCCATCGGCAATCCCTTTGGCTTCACGCACACGGTCACCACGGGCGTGGTCTCCGCGCTGGGACGCACCATACGCAATGAGACGGGACTGTTCACCGATCTGATCCAGACGGACGCCGCCATCAATCCCGGCAACAGCGGCGGCCCTCTTCTGAACATTCTCGGCGAGCTTGTCGGCATCAATACCGCCATTGACGCCCGGGCGGAAGGCATAGGCTTTGCCATTCCCGCGGGGAAGGCCGCGCGCGTCATGGCCGACCTCATGCGTCAGGGCTCTGTTTCCCCCCTCTGGCTGGGCCTGCACGGTCAGGACGTGGATCAGCGCACGGCGCTGGCTCTGGGGCTGCCCCGTGCCGGCGGCCTGCTTGTGTCCGAGGTCTTTCCCGGCGCCCCTGCCGCCTCTGCCGGCATCGCTCCGGGAGATGTCATCCTCAGCATGGGTGACACGCAGGTGCGCGACCGGCGCGATTACCTCAACTTCCTGCGCAATCACACCCCGGGAGAAGACGTGCGTCTGGAGCTGCAACGCGGTGATGAAAAGCTCATACGGCGCGTCACACCGCAGCCGTTTACGGACGAGCGCGCCACGGCCCTCATGGAGCAGCGCTGGGGATTCTCCGTCCGGAACGGCAAACGGGGCGCCGTGGTGCGCCAGGTGCGCCAGGGCGGGCCGGCGGACTTTCTGGAGCCGGGGGATGTGATTGCCGCGGCGGGGAATATGTCCGTGCGCAACGCCGCAGACCTGGCGACAGTCTTCCGGCAGGAGCGCATGGCGCGGCAGGTCTATCTTCAGATCATCCGGGGCGGACGCAGATACCAGGCCAGAATGACCTTCTGACCTCCCGCCGGGGCAGAGGCGGAAACAGGACGCCGCGCAGGCGCGGCACGGCCTGAACCAGTGTCTCATCCCGGCGAAATCGCTTGAAAATATCTGGCAGAGCACTTCTGCGGGCAAAAAAAACACCTCGGTACTTGACACCTCGGAAAACTAAAGATACCCATTGCAACAGAGAAGTCGTCAGGCAGAGCGGCGCCCTCTCGAACTCCTTTCTGCCAAAAAATTCCCTTGGAGGACCGCATTATGGGTTACAATGTGAATGTCGATACCGACAAATGTGTTGGCTGCGGCGAATGCGTGGACGTGTGCCCCGTGGAAGTGTATGAAATGCAGGACGGCAAGTCCGCTCCCGCGAACATGGAAGAATGCCTCGGCTGTGAATCCTGCGTGGAAGTCTGCGAACAGAACGCCATCACCGTCGAAGAAAACTAGTTTGTCCGGGGTCGCCTGAAGCAGCGCGATCCCTTGCATGCCGCCGGGCGTTATTCCACGTCTGGCGGCATTTTTTGGAAAGGGAGTAGCGATGATCCCCGATCTTTCTGATATTTTTGCCCGGTATGAGGCGCTGCGCGCCGAAGCCGACGCCATCTTCGGCAAGGTGAAGCATGACCTGCCCCAGTGCGTGGTCTGCAAGGAAGGGTGCAGCGACTGCTGCCACGCCCTCTTCGACCTTTCCCTGGTGGAGGCCATGTACCTCAACAAGCTGTTCGTGGACACCTACCCCTACGGCCAGCAGCGCTCGGATATTCTGGAACGCGCCATGGAAAGCGACCGCCGCCTCACCCGGCTGAAGCGCGACATGTACCGCGCCACCCGCGACGGCAGGAAAACCCCCGAGGAAGTCATGGCGGAGGTCGCCCGCCTGCGCATGCGCTGTCCCCTGCTGGGGGATGACGACCGCTGCCTCTTCTATGAACAGCGTCCCATCACCTGCCGCCTCTACGGCGTGCCCACCGCCATTCTGGGCAAGGGGCATGTCTGCGGGCATTCCGGCTTTGAAAAGGGCAAGCAGTATCCCACCGTGCATCTGGACAAGATACAGGAACGCCTGCACAGCCTCAGCACGGAGATCAAGGAGCGCTGTGGCAGCCGCTTCAAGGAGCTGGATGAGGTCTATATCCCCCTTTCCATGACGCTGCTGACCAGATACGATGAAGCCTATCTGGGCATAGGGCCTGCCAAGCGGGAGGACTAGCCATGCTGGAGCTCATTCCCGCCACCGTGTATCGCGACGGCACGCCGCAGCGCCTCACGCCCGAGGAAGAGCGGATGAAGCGCGAAATCTATGAGAAGATGAATCCGCGCCGCCGCAAGTTTGTGGACCGCATCGGCTACGACGAATGGGACCCGTTCCAGAAACCAAATGATCCCATGGACCTGCGCACGGACGCCACCCAGCGCACCACGCACCAGCTTGTCCGCGAGTTTCTTCACCATGCCGCCAAACAGGGCAAGTCCGGCGAAGCCTATGCCAAGGGCGCGCTGGAATGCGCCATGGGCGTCGTTAACAAGGATGACAAATACCTCGGCATTTTTGACTTCTGCCTGTGGTATCGCGACCTCCTCGAAAAAGAAGGAATTGTCAAAAAATGAAAGACCGCTACGACGACATTGACGAGTACATCGCCGACCTCAAAGCCGAAATCGCCCAGAATGAGCAGTGCGCCACGCATCACTACAATCTGGGGCTGGCCCTGCTCTCCAAGCGGGACTTCATGGCCGCCGAGGAATCCTTTCTGGAAGCTGTGCGCAACTCCCCGCATCTGGCTGAAGCCTATGTGCAGCTTGGCGGCATCTGCCTGAAGCGCAACGATCTGGAAGGCTGCCTGCGCTACAACGAGGAAGCCGCCAACTGTCGCGCCAAGTTCCCCGTGCCGCAGGCCAACATCGGCTTTGTCTACATTCAGATGGGCAAGCCGGAAAAGGCCCTTGTTCACCTGCGCAAGGCCCTGAAGTGGGACCCCGAATTTCTCCAGGCCAAGACCGGCGTGGCCACAGCCCAGTTCATGCTCAATGATCTCAAGGGCTGCGAAGAAACCTGCCTGGCCATCATCAAGCAGGAACCGGGCTTTGCCCCCGCCTGGAACAACCTCGCGCTGGCCTATTTTGAAGAACAGGAATATGCCAAGGCCATAGAAGCCTGCGACAAGGCCCGCGAACTGGGCTTTGACGTGCCGCAGGGCTTTCTGGACGAGCTGGCGCCCCACCGGGCCTAGCGTCCTCCGCTCCTCCCGCATGAAACGCGGCGCGGACAGTCCTTCCGTCCGCGCCGCCCGCCTTCAGCCGGGGCATGACGCCCCTACTCCTCCTTCAGCTCCCGTCCCATCAGATCTTCCAGCGCACGGCGCACGGTGCGTCTGCCGTGCAGGACGTCGTGCATGGCTTCTATGATGGGCGCTTCCACATCCAGACGGCGGGACAGCTTCCACGCGGCCGCCGCTGTCCTGACGCCTTCCGCCACCATGCCAAGCGAGGCCACGATGTCCGGCAGGCTTTCTCCCCTGCCCAGACGCACCCCCACCTGCCGGTTGCGGGAAAGATCGCCCGTACAGGTCAGCATCAGGTCTCCCACGCCGGAAAGCCCCATGAAGGTCAGCGGACGCGCGCCGCAGGCTGCTCCCAGACGGCTCAGCTCCGCTATGCCGCGCGTCATCAGTGCGGCACGGGTATTGGCGCCCATGCCCAGCCCGTCACAGACGCCGGCGGCAATGGCCATTACGTTTTTCAGCGCGCCGCCCAGCTCCACGCCAATGACGTCCGTACTGGAATAGCAACGGAAGGAGGGCGAGGAAAAGACGGCCCGCAGCTCCGCTCCCAGCGCCTCATCCATACAGGCCAGCACCACGGCGGTAGCCTTGCCCGCCACCACCTCCGCGGCAAAGGAGGGGCCGGAGAGCATGGCATAGCGCGTTTCCGGCCAGATGGCGCCCACCAGCTCGGAACAGCGTGCCAGAGTTTCCTCTTCCAGTCCCTTGGCCGTATTGACGACCACGGTACCGGGCCGAACGTGCGGCAGGGCCGCCGCCAGCCAGCCGCGCAGATGCTGGCAGGGTACGGACAGGACTATGATGTCCGCCGTGCGCAGCGCAGTCATGTCCGTGGTGGCGTCCAGCGTCGGATGCAACGGCATGCCCCTGAGATAGGAGGGATTTTCATGCCGGGCGGAAACATGCGTCGCAACCGCTGCCGAGCGCACCAGCAATGTGACGCGATGCCCCCGGGCCGCCAGCATGTGCCCCAGTGCCGTGCCCCAGCTTCCTCCACCTGCCACGACAATGCGCCGTCCGCTCTCCCTGTCCATAGCAATCTCTCCCTTGCATGAAAAAAGCGCGCCAGAATATTCTGACGCGCATATAATCGGTCTGTGCCGCCGGGCGGCTCTTCCCCTAGTCCACCCAGTCAATGAGCTGGGCAGGCTTGTTCAGCAGATAGGTGCCGTCTTCCCGCGGCGAGGCCAGGTCCTGCCAGGAACCGTATACGCGGTAGACCTTCCAGTCTATGTCCGCGGGCAGGGCGCCGCTCTCCAGCTGCGCCTTGACGGCAGCCTTGGCGGCATCCGGTTCACAGAACAGCGGAAAGTCGTTGGCCGTGGGGTCCAGCGCCACCATCTGCCCGCTGGCGATATGGATGATGTACAGGGCCGGCGCGTAGACGTAGATATCTTCACAGCCGCTCACATCGCCACGCAGCGTGGGCTTGAGAGGACTCTTCCCCGCTCCGGTGCATCCCGCAAGGCCTGCCGCCAGCAGCACACACCCAAGAATCATGCCCGCAATTCTCATACTTGCACCTCCACGCCGGAACCTTCCCGGCCAGCCCCCTGAAGTTCGCGGCGCCACGGCCACGCCAGTCTTTCCCTTGGTGTATGATATGCCGCGCATTCCCGCAAGGGGAAAAACACGATATTCCCTGCGTCTAGCGCATGGCCCGCAGGCGGGCGATGCGTTCCTCAATGGGAGGATGCGTGCTGAAGAGGCTGGCCATGCCGCCGCCGAAAAGCGGGGCCACAATGAACAGCTCCGCCGTACTGGCATTGCCCTGCCGCATGGGAATCTGCTGGTTCCATGAAGAAAGCTTGGCCAGAGCATCCGCCAGATAGCCGGGCTGGCCGCACAGGCGCGCGCCGGTGTCGTCCGCCAGATATTCACGCGAACGGGAGATGGCCATCTGGATCAGGCTGGCCGCAATGGGAGCCAGCAGGGCCATGAGCAGCGCGGAAATGCCGCTGCCGCCGCCTTCCTCGTCGGAACGCCCCATGCCGAAGATGGCGCTGAACTGAAGCATGTTGGCGATGCCCACGATGGCCGAGCCCATGACGCCGGCCACTGTCTGGATGAGGATGTCCCGGTTGGCGATGTGCGCCATTTCATGCGCCAGAACACCGCGCAGCTCTTCCGGCGTCAGCAGGCGCATGATGCCTTCGGTCACGGCCACCACGCCATGCTGCGGGTCGCGGCCTGTGGCAAAGGCATTGGGTGCATCCTCCGGCACAATGCACACGCGCGGCTTGGGCACGCCGGCGTTGGCCGCCAGCTCCGCCACCATGCGGTGCAGGGCCGGTGCGTCCTCTTCGGCCAGCTCGCGCGCGCCATACATGGAAAGCACCATCTTATCCGAATACCAGTAGCTCCCCACGTTCATGAGCAGGGCCATGCCAAAGGCAATGATCACCCCGGTGCGCCCGCCCAGCAGACCGCCAAGCACAATGATCAGTCCCGAAAGCAGGGCCAGCAGCAGAAAGGTTTTTATCTGACTTGTCATGCGGAAAAACTCCTTGGAATATGCGTCGGCATCCGCCTAATAATAAGAGTCTTTTCAGCGCGGGCAAGATGCGCCGGAAAAAGAACACCGCGCTTCCCGTCTGGAAAAAGGGCGGCACACCTCCCCGATGCGCCGCCCGTGCACTGCATGCCGCGAATATGCCTAGAACGGCACTTCGTCCAGCCCGGATGCCTCCGAGGGGAAGGCCGGGCCAAGGTCCTCATCACGGGGGGCCTGCTGGCGCGGCGCCTGCTGGCGGGGAGCGGACTGCCGGGGCGGCAGATTGCGCCGCGGGCTGCCGCCGAAATCCTCGTCCGCAGGCGCGCCGGGGCCGGCGGCGCGGGGGCCGTCGCCCTTGCGCTCCAGGAACTGCACGCGCTGGGCCTTGATTTCCGTGGTATAGCGCTCCACGCCCTGCTGATCAGTCCACTTACGGGTCTGAAGGCTGCCTTCCACATACACAAGGCTGCCCTTGGAAAGATAGTTGGCGCAGTTTTCCGCGGTGCGCTGGAAGACGCTCACGCGATGCCATTCCGTGCGCTCCATCCTGTTCCCGTCGCGATCCAGATAGGATTCGTCCGTGGCCACCGTCATGGAGCAGACAGGCGCGCCGCTCTGCGTGTAGCGCAGTTCGGGATCGCGCCCCAGACGGCCAATGATCATGACTTTGTTCAGCATTGCCTTACCCTGTTCTTGAAAGCATGTTTGAAAATCCATCCACCTGCGCGGGCTGCGGGAGCGTCGAGCCGGTTCATGGCCTTCCCGTAAAGAGATACAGAATATACGCATGGCGCGGCGATGTCCAGCGCGGCCATGTTCCATCGCCGCCGGCCCCCGCGCCGCATCCTAGACGAATTTCCGCTCCAGAATATCCAGCTGCTCTTCCAGCGCATCGCTGAGCCTGTTGGCCGTGCGCGGGTCCCAGTCCGCCAGCGCCTTTTCCATATCCGCCTTCAGGGCCGCCGCCTTGCGGATGCCCTCCGCAAGGGCCTGCCTGCGTTCCCCGGGCCAGTCCATGAACTGAAGACCGTCATGCAGGGCCTTCACCATGTCCATGACGCCATGCTTCTCATGCCTGATGGGCACGGAGAAGGCCAGCTCGGCCAGACGGGGCCATTCCCGCTCCACCAGGTCTTCGTTCCACGTGCAGGAGGTCACACGAATTTGCAGCACCTTGCCCACGCCTGCCTCCTATTCCTGCTCCGTCCATTCCGTCTGCACGCGCAGCAGCACTTCCTGTATGGCCGAAAGCTGATCCGGCGGGCAGACGCCAATCAGCGGCTGTCCGGCGTCCAGATTTTCAGTGTGCTTGAAATAGACCGCGTAGATGACGCCCTCCGGCCCGGCATAGGCCAGCGGCACCTCGCGCTTCATGCGCGACATGATGAACAGTTCCATGCCCTCGCGCACGGTGACGGCCTGCGAGCCGGACGCACGCACCTTTTTGTCCACTTCGGGAATGAAGTAGTACTTGGCGCGCTCCGGCGCATTGAACAGATGCAAGGTCTTCTTCAGGATGGCGCTCTGCACTTCCTCGCGGGTCAGGAAGTGGCGGATCACGGCCAGCGGCGTGCCGGCCTCCACAAACCTCCCTTCCAGATCGCTGTGCAGCAGGCGCAGCTCCCCTTTTTCCGGCGCATAGATGGGCTTGGGATTGCGTTCGCGATCCAGCGTGGCCAGCAGGGTGCCGTGCTTTTCCTTCCAGATGCCGTGCGGCCCCATGACGCTGCCGCCTTCCTGCGCGCCGGCAAAGTTCACGCGGCCAGTGTGCGGGGCCAGGATTTCAATTTCCCGGTAGGGAGAGGCCTTTATCGCCTCAAGCAATGCGCTTACGTCAAGCATTCTTCCGGCCTCCAGAAATTACCGGTAATACAGGTTGCGGCCGCCCATGGTGAGCAGGGCCTGCTTCAGATTGGCCCGAATCTGCGGGCGATCCCAGATGCCCTGGATGTGCCCGCGCGAAAGAGCGCGGTACGAGCGGTGGTACTTGGGCGGGATGTCCACGCCGGTGGTTTCCTTGATGACGCGCGGCCCGGCAAAGCCGATGTTCGAGGAGCGCACGGCGAACTGGTAGGGCGAACAGCCCAGGAAGCTGGCCACCGGCCCGGCGAAGGAATTGGTATCGTACAGCACCATATACAGCCCGCCGGACTCGATATAGCGGCGCACGGCCACGGTACAGCGCGGCATCTGGATGACGCCGTGCGTGCCTTCCTGAATACGGATGCCCGCCGTGCCGTGCACGTAGGCCAGGAAGGGATAGTGCTTCTTCATGGCCAGCTCGGCGGCCTCCACGAACTTCTGCCCTTCCGCAGCCCCCACGGAGCCGCCCCGGAACGTTCCCATGAGCATGGCAACGACAATCTTGATGTCGTCGATGCGCGCCTCAAAGGTCATGCAGCCGCTCTTGCAGCCGGTCTTTCTGCGGGCTTCGGCCAGCTTTTCATCAAAGCCCGGAAAGCTCAGCGGGTTGCCGGCCTCGATTTCACTGTTGAATTCGTACACGGAACCCTGGTCGAACACATTGCGCACGTACCATTCCGGCTCCATGGGGAAGTGATAGCCGCAGTAGCTGCACACACCGGCAAATTCCGCGAACAGGTCCGGCCCCCAGAGGTCAAGGCAGCCATACTGCGCGGCATTGGGGCAGGTGATGGTGCGGTCAATCTTGTAGCGCGGGGAAATATAGTTCCACTTGCGCCGCCGCGCATCGCCCGTCCATGTGGAAAGCGCCGTCAGCTCCTTGGCCGCATCGTCCGCATTTCTGGTCTTGCCGCCGGGCAGACGCTTGGTGAGCCTGTGCCACGGCGCCAGCATGCGCTGCTTGAACAGCGTCAGCTCATTGCCAATCTCCTCGCACATGACTTCCAGCTTGCGCTGGTGGCGGCGGTACACGTCATACTTGAAGCGATTGTACGGAGCCAGCACCACATTGGCCGCCGCCTTGGCGGCCTTGGTCAGGAAGGGGCGCCGGTCGCGGCAGGCTGTGCGCGACAGCTTCAGATACTTCTGCTGGCGGCGTTCCACCAGACGGTCCTTGGCCGGGCCGGTCAGGCCCCAGCGGATGTGCATTTCATCCATGTCCACATCGGGACGGCGGCGGCGGCGCACGGCTATGCCCTTGAGCACGGGCATGAGGCGCGTGGAGATAATGACCTCGTCCGTGGCGCGGATCACTTCCTGGCGCAGCTGGCGGAAGAAGTCGAAATGCCAGGGTCTGGCCCCGAGGTGCGGCTCCTGCACAATCTGGTCGATATAGCCGAAGCGCAGGTTGTCCTGCGCCGTAATCTTCTGGCAGGAGGCACAGTGCTCAATGAGCTCGGGCGTGGCGCGCTGGCCGGCCTTCAGGCGGCCTTCAATGGCTGCGGCCCCCTCGGGGGAGATCACGGAATAATAGCCGTGCGAAAGCATGAGACGCTTGTCGGACAGACCGATGGCCTCCGCCCCGCCGGAGCCGCCTTCGCTGATCACGGAAATGACCGGCACGCGCAGGCCGGCCATGCGGTAGATGTTGCGGGCAATCTGCTGGGCCGCCCCGGGATAGTCCTCCACGGGATAGGAGCCGGGAGTGAAGATATAGCAGTGGATGGGGATGCCCTCGGTTTCAGCCACGCGCATGTATTCCTGCGCCTTGGCATTGCCCCAGGGCTTCACGGAGCCGCCGTTGCGGAAGTCCGCGCCATGTCCCTTTTCCTGCCCGATGACCATGACGGACTGCACGTAGGTCTTCTTGCCGCGCCGGCGGGTGATGACCGCACGGGCGATGAGCATGCCGGGGTCAAGGCTGTGCTCGTCCTGTCCGCCCACTTCCGTGAAGTTGTCATAGACATTCTCAAGGATGTCCCGCAGGCAGATGCGCTGCGGATGCCGTACAATGCGCACCTTGTCCATGGGGGTCAGCGTCTCGTCCAGGCGCTTTTCCACATAGGCAAACAGGTCCTCAATGCTGGCGAGCTCCGCAAAGGGGTCCCGCATGGCTCCTTCCGCCGCGCGCGCGGCAAAGGCGGAAAGGCGCTCCTGCAGCAGCCCCACGTCCTGCTGGTGCTTGCCGGCAAAAATATCGCGGATATACGTGAGCCTGTCATTCAGGCTCTGGATGCGTTTTTCGATAGTGTTGTCCATGGCGGGCCTTTTGCTTAAAACTTCAGAATGCGATCCGTGTTGTCGCGCAGGAAGGCGATGTTGCTTTTCAGCGGCTCGCCGGCCTTGTTCACCCCTGTCAGCGTCAAATCACGCAGGAAGGAACGGCCACGCTCCCTGACCTCCGCCAAATCCCTGCCCCAGATGATGGCCAGCGCCAGGTTGGGGTCAAATTCCGTGGGAATCTCGTAGGGTTCATCCGTAGGCACATGCGTGAGCATGGTCAGCCAGGGCTGCGGCTTCCACGAAAAATGCTCGATACGCCCGGACCACGGGGTGAAGCGGTTTTCCGGGTCTTCCGCAATCAGACGGTACTCCACGCCGACGCCCTCGAACCGGACATCCTGCTGGCTGTAGCCCAGCGGCTCGCCCAGGCCGATGCGTATCTGCTCGGCCAGCAGATCCACGTCATCCCGGCCCTTCACGCGGGCAATGCGCGCGGAAACGCCGTTTTCCACCTGAATGCGGGTATTCACCTCCATCAGGAAGGGGGAGCCGTCGCGCGTGACAATCCACTCCCAGGTGCCCACGTTGTCATAGCCGACCTTGCGGGCCATGGTCAGGGAATAGTGTACGATGTCGTCCAGCACCTTGCGGGCATCAAATGTATAGTCCATCTCGTCCGGCACAAAGCCGGGAGCCACCTCCAGGCGCTTCTGGAGTCCCGTGGACTGGATGGAGCAGTTGCGCGTGCCGAAATGCACGGGATTGGTGCCGGAACGATCCGAGACGATCTGCACTTCGAGATGATTGAAGTCCGTGATGCGCTGCTCAATGAGCACGCCCTCGTCCTTGAACTGGCGCATGGCATAGTTGCGGATGCGGCGGTAGACCTGACGAAACATGTCGATATCGTAGACTTCCTCGATACCCATGCCGCCGCCGCCCGCCGAGGCCTTGACCAGCACCAGCGGGCGCTTGATGCCCTGCTGCACCTGGAACTCGAACACGCTGCGGGCGATGCGCTCGGCTTCCATCTCGTCATAGATGGGGCGGTCGGAACCGGGAACGGTGGGCACGTCTAGGCTGCGGGCCAGACGTTTGGTGTTGATCTTGTCGCCCAGCTCGCGGATGATCTTCCACGAGGGGCCGATGAAGATCATCTTGCGGTCGCGCTTGGTCACGCGACGGGCAAAGCGGAAGTCCTCGGCGAAGAAGCCGTAACCGGGATGCACGGCCGTGCAGCCGGCCTGGTCGGCCACGGACATCAGTTCGTTGGCGTCATGATAGGAAGAAACACGGAACAGGCTGCGTTCGCCGCCGTTCTCGCGGGCGTAGCGCACATGGCCCGAAGCGGCGTCTTCGGCGGTAAAGATGGCGGTAAAGGCCACACCCAGCTTGCGGCAGGCCCGCATGATGCGTATGGCGATCTCGCCGCGGTTGGCGACGAGAACCTTGTGTTGTTGCAAAGAGTCTTTCTGGCTGGTCTCCAAGGCGGTCTCCTGAGGGCGGTGCTGTGCCGCTCTTGTGGAATGGGCGTCAGCACGCTATAAAGCGGTTCGCTTTTGCGACTGAAAAGCAAGAGCTACTACAGCATATCGGCTTGGTCTTCAATATCTGAGGGGGTCAATTCTATGCAAAACTGGGAAGAAGTCCAGCTTGCGGTGGCGGCGCTGCGCCAGCGTCTGGGGGCCGCGCTGCCCTCCCGGCCCGATGCGGCCATCATCCTGGGCACCGGTCTTTCGGGGCTCGTGGAACGCATGGAGGACACGGTCAGCGTGCCCTATGCCGACCTGCCGGGCTTCCCGGTGTCCACGGTGGCCTCCCATGCCGGGGCCTTCGTGCTGGGACGTCTGGGCGGCCGCACCGTGCTGGTGCAGCAGGGCCGCTGCCATCTGTACGAAGGCTTCGGGCCGGACAAGGTCTGCATGGGCGTGCGCGTCATGGCCGGGCTGGGCGCGGACACGCTTATCCTTACCAACGCGGCGGGCGCCCTGGACCCGCAGTTCGATGCGGGCGGGCTCATGTGCATCAGCGACCAGATCAACTTTACCGGCGTCTCTCCCCTGAGCGGGCCCAACCATGAGGCCTGGGGCGAGCGCTTCCCCGACATGAGCGCCATCTACGACGCCGGCCTGCGCGACCTGGCCTGCCGGTGCGCGCTCGAGCTGGGCATCCGGCTGGAGCGCGGCGTCTACATCGGCGTGCGCGGCCCGCAGATGGAGAGCCCCGCCGAGACCCGCATGTTCCGCCAGTGGGGCGCCGATGCCGTGGGCATGAGCTCCGTGCTGGAGGTCATCGCCGCCCGCCATATGGGCCTGCGCGTGCTGGGCATCTCCTGCCTCACCAACAAGAACCTGCCCGACTGCATGCGGCCCGCGCCGCTGGAAGAAGTCATCGCCGTGGCCGGTCGGGCCGGGAAGGACCTGGGCCGCCTTGTGGAAGCGGTGGTGACAAAGTTGTAAAAATCGCGTAAACCATGCGCCCCGGCAACGTTCCGGGGCGATTTTTTACCAGAGCGAGACAGAACTATGCAGCAGAATGACAAACTTCGTAACGTGGCTATCATCGCCCACGTTGACCACGGCAAAACGACCCTGGTGGACGCCCTTTTCCGTCAGAGCGGCGTGTTTCGAGCAGACCAGCAGGTCGATGACCGCGTCATGGACAGCATGGATCTGGAACGCGAACGCGGCATCACCATCGCGGCCAAGAACTGCGCCGTGCACTGGAACGGCGTGAAGATCAACATCATCGACACCCCCGGTCACGCCGACTTTGGCGGTGAAGTGGAACGTTCGCTCTCCATGGCCAGCGGCGCCATCCTGCTGGTGGACGCCTCCGAAGGCCCGCTGCCCCAGACCCGTTTCGTACTGCGCAAGACCCTGGAAGCCGGTCTGCCCGTGGTCGTGGTCATCAACAAGATCGACCGCAAGGACGCCCGTCCCGATGAAGTGCTCAACGAGGTCTACGACCTGTTCATCGATCTGGACGCCAGCGACGAGCAGCTGGAATTCCCCGTGCTCTACGCCATCGGCCGCGCCGGTGTGGCCATGCGCAACATCGACGACGAGCAGAAGGACCTGACCCCCCTGTTCGAGACCATCCTCGAAAAGATCCCCGGTCCTTCCTACGATCCCGAGCAGCCCTTCCAGATGCTGGTGGCCGACCTGGACTACTCCGATTACCTGGGCCGTCTGGCCGTGGGCCGCATCATGCACGGCAGCATCTACGCCAACGAGAGCCTGGCCTGCATCGGTGAAGACGGTCAGGCCCGCCCCCTGCGCGCCTCCAAGATCCAGGTCTATGAAGGCCTGCAGCTGGCCGAGGTGGACAAGGCCCAGCCCGGCGACATCGTGGTGGTGGCCGGCATCGAGGACGTGACCATCGGCGACACCATCTGCACCCGCGAGAACCCCCGCGCCCTGCCGCGCATCCGCGTGGACGAGCCCACCGTGGCCATGCGCTTCGGCATCAACACCTCGCCCCTGGCCGGCCGTGAAGGCAAGCTGGTGCAGAGCCGCATGATCCGCGACCGCCTGAACCGCGAATGCCTGCGCAACGTGGCCGTGCGCGTGGAAGACACCACCGACAAGGACGCCTTCCTGGTCAAGGGCCGCGGCGAGTTCCAGATGGCCATCCTCATCGAGACCATGCGCCGCGAAGGCTTCGAGCTTTCCGTGGGCCGTCCCGAGGTCATCCTCAAGAAGGACGAGAACGGCAAGACCCTGGAGCCCATCGAGCACCTGTATGTGGACTGCGACGAGGTCTTCATGGGCGTGGTCACCGACAAGATCAACCAGCGCAAGGGCCGCATGCTCAACTGCACCAACAACGGTACCGGCCGCGTGCGTCTGGAGTTCTCCGTGCCTTCCCGCGGCCTCATCGGCTACCGCGACGAGTTCCTCACCGATACCAAGGGCACCGGCATCATGAACTCCTATCTGGAAGGCTACGAAGAATGGCGCGGCGACTTCCCCACCCGCTATTCCGGTTCCATCGTGGCCGACCGTCCCGGCAATGCCGTGGCCTACGCCCTGTTCAACCTGGAGCCCCGCGGCACCCTGTTCGTGGAGCCCGGCGATCCGGTCTACGAGGGCATGATCGTGGGCGAGCACAACCGTGACAACGACATCGACGTCAACGCCACCAAGGAAAAGAAGCTCACCAACCTGCGCGCCGCCGGCAAGGACGAGAACGTCATCCTCACCCCCGTGAAGAAGATGACCCTGGAACACGCCCTGCACTTCGTGCGTGAGGACGAACTGGTGGAAGTGACCCCCGTGTCCCTGCGCCTGCGCAAGGTGGAACTCTCCGCCCAGAAGCGCTACCAGATGGCCGGGGCCAAGAAGAAGGCCTAGGTCTCCTTATCCCGGATAGAGGAAGGGCCGGCGGACATGTTCGCATGTCTGCCGGCCCTTTTTTCTTTTTCAGGCGGATGCTACCGGCGCTGAGCACATGATGGGCAGGCGACCAGACCAGCGGGACATCAGAACGACGCCGGGAACAGTCCGATGCTCAGGAGCGTGAAGAGGCTCTTCAGGATTTTTCTGAGCGTGGGGAGGTGCGCTGCCCGAAAAGATCTGCGGGCAGCGGGAAAAATGGCGGGATTACGGTCTGATGTAGGCGAAGCCCTTGTTCTGCAGCTCCACGATCTCCACCAGGCCGGCGGGCACCACTTCGCAACCGGGCCAGAGGTCGGCGGCGGTCATCTTGTTGGCATCCAGGGCGTTCTTGCACAGACGCAGCTTGAGGCCGCGGGCCATGAGCTCCTCGGCGGTCTTCTGCAGCTCGGCCTGGGCAGGCACGAACAGTTTGACGGCCGGGCCGTTGGCCACCAGCACCAGCTCGAATTCCTTGCCGGGCAGGCCGTTCATATAGTTGCGGGCATTGACGAAAGCAAAGGCCAGCACAGCGGGATCATTGGCGTCCACATGGAGGCAGAGATCATACGACATGGGAGACTCCTGAAAAAAGAACTGAATAAGCTCATGGTAACAAAGGGGATTTGTCTTGCCAAGCTGTCTCTCTGCGGCTATGGGATTATTATGCGCCGAACATATATCCTTTTTTCTTTTTTGCTCATGGCCTGCCTCTTGCTGGGGGGCTGCGGCCTGTTGTTCGGCGATGCCGCCGGAGAACTACGTGATGACGGCGGGACCAAGATGCCCGCCGCTCAGGGCGAGCGCATCCCCTACAAGCTGTCCATCGAAGTGGACGGGGAGCGCCGCGCCACGGCGGACGAGAAACGCGCCGCGGCCACGGATCCTGACGGGGAATCCGAGGGCGTGTCCCTGGGCGGCAGCCCGGAGGAGGGCGACGAGGCCGGACCGGCAGCCCCGCAGGCGGATGCCCCCCACCGTGAAGGGACGGGAGCCGCGCCGTCTGCCCCCAAGGGGAACAGCGGCCTGTCGGACAAGATGCGGGACCTGAGCCAGCTGGAGCAGTTGCGCTCCGACCCGCCGGACAGCCTGCTGGCCCTGGAGCGCCGGGCCCGGGGCGATGTGGAGACGGCGGTCAAGCTGCTGCATTCCCAGGGCTATTATGACGGTACGGCGACCTTCCAGATGGACAGCACGACCAAGCCGGTCACGGTGCGCCTGCATCTGACGCCGGGCCCCCGCTATGTGCTGGGCCGGGCTTCGGTGCGCTATGAGCCTGTCCCCGTGGTGCCCGCGGCCCTCAAGCACGGCAAGCGGCGGGCGCCGTACAGCGGTCTGGGGGCCCTGTGGGGCGACGAGGCCCGCGAAGCGACCCCGCCCCCGCGTTTTCCCGATACCCTGCGCGGGGTCACCCCCGGTGAACCCGTCACGGCCGACCAGATGCTGGAAGCCGTGGAAAAATTGCCCGAACGCCTGCGCCGCCGTGGCTATCCGCTGGCCCAGGTGAGCAGCCAGCGCTATTTCCTCGACCGCGCGGCCCGGACCCTCAATGCCGAGATCGTGGTGGATACCGGTCCTCCGGCCCTGCTGGGCGAGATCATGGTGGAGGGCAACAAGGACGTCAGCACGACCTACATCCGCGAACGCGCCCCCTGGAAGGCCGGGACGGAGCCCTGGAACGAGAGCCGGGTGCAGGACTATGTGGACGAGCTCCGCGGCCTGGGCCTGTTCAGCATGGTACGCCAGCGCAACATCAAGGACGTGCCCTCGCCGCGCAAGGATGGCATGGTTGTCCTGCCCGTGCAGCTGGTGGTGCGTGAAGGACCGCCGCGCTCGGTCAGCGCCGCTGCCCGCTATGAGACCGATTCCGGTATCGGCGTGGAAGGGGAGTGGGAACACCGCAACTTCTTCGGCAACGGGGAAAAGCTGGTGGTCTCCCTGCCCATCACGCCCGAAAAGCAGGGGCTGAAGGCGTCGTTCGAAAAACCAGCCTTTCTGGATCGCGACCAGAAGCTGGTGGGCGAAGCCTCCCTGTTGCAGGAATTCACCGATGCTTACGACCGGCGCGGTCTGCGCGTGGGCGCCGGTATCGAGCGCCGCCTGAGCCCCTACTGGTGGGTGGGGGTGGGCGCCTCTTCCGACAGCGGCACCCTCACCGAGAACGACCGTACCAACGAGCCCTACAGTTTCGTGGGCCCGCATCTGCGTATCGTGCGCGACAGCCGCAACAACAAGATCAATCCCAAGCGCGGCTCGGTATTGGAGATCAATTCCAAACCCATCTTCGGCTATTACGACGGCTTCTTCACGGCCCTGGGCACGGAAGTGGAAGGCATGTTCTACTACGCGCCCTTCCGCAAGGGTCCGAACAAGGGCGTCATCGACGACAAGCTCGTGCTGGCGGCCCGTGTGCGCGGCGGCAGCATGGCCGGGGCCGAGATGAACAACCTGCCCAGCACGCTGCGCTATTACGCCGGTGGTGCCGGTTCGGTACGCGGCTATTCCTATCAGGCCATCGGCCCGCGCAACGACAAGGGCGACCCCAGCGGCGGCCGTTCCTACCAGATCGTCAATCTTGAGGCCCGCTACAAGATCACCGACGAGATCGGCATCGTGCCCTTCCTGGACGGCGGCATGGTCTACGAGGACGCCCTGCCGCAGATCTTCGGCGACATGCGCTGGGGCGCGGGCTTGGGCCTGCGCTACTACACGCCCATCGGCCCGGTGCGTCTGGACGTGGCCACGCCCCTCAATCCCGTGGACGGTGATCCCCCCCTGCAACTCTATATCAGCATAGGACAGAGCTTCTGATGGCCAGCGAATCCGGAACTCCCCCTGTTGTCCCTGACGGCCGTCCGTCGGGCCCTGCTCCCTCGGAAGGGGCAGCGCCCGTGCGCAGGAGCTTTTTCCGGCGCCGTGTCCTGCCGTGCCTGCTGCTGTTCGTGCTCCTGACGTTGCTGGCCGGGGCCGGAGCGGTCTGGTGGCTGCGTACGCCCGGCGGACAGGACTGGCTGCGGCAGGAAGCCGACGCCCTGCTGGCTCCGCCCCTGGCCGAACAGGGCCTTTCCCTGGAGCTGATCCGTCTGGAGGGGGCCCTGCCGCTGGAGATGGAATGCGCCCTGCGCCTGCGTGATGCCGGGGGCCTCTGGCTGGATGTGCCCCGGGCGCGTGTGGACGTGGGCCTGTCCGTCTTCCCGCCCGGCATCTCGCTCGACCTGCGCTTGGAACACCCCTCTTTGTATCGCCTGCCCCAGCTGCCTCCTTCCCCCGACGAGCCCTCCCCGCCGCTGGCCGAGACGCTGGCCGGAGTGGAGACGGCCCTGAGGAGCGCGCTGGACATTACGGCCTCCCTGCCGGGCTGGCTGCCTTCCCTGCGTGTGCGTGAAGTGGCGCTGGATGGCCTGTGGCTGGGCTCGGCCGTGCTGGACGGCAGTTCGTCCGGCACGCTGGTGGATGCCTCCGGGCAGGCAGCGCAGGACGCGGCTGCTTCGGCCGGAGCGGGGAGTGTGCCTGCGGATGGCCAGACGCCCCCGGTCCCTGCCGTCGCTGCACCTGCCCCTGCACAAGAGGCGATGACGCCCGGGGCCCTCCCGGCGCCGCCCCTATCCGTGGCTGTGGCCGCCGTGGAAAGCGCCCTCCGCGTCGGTGAGGGGCTGGAGGTCTCGCTGCGCCTGACAGCCGAAGCTGATTTTTCCCTGAGCGGGACCACGGCCCGGGCCGGTCTCCAGGCCTCGTGGCAGCTGGCGTCCGCAGCGGCAGCCGCTGCTCCGGCCACTGAGGAGACGCCTTCCGCCGCTGCGCCCGCTCCCGGATCCGGTGTGACAGCGCCCGGGATGACTCCGGCGGCGGCCCCGGCACAAGAAGCCGGTCTTGTTCCTGCGCAGGAAAAAAACACGGATACGGCCCCCCTCCTGACGGAAGCGGCAGGACGGTGGCTGCCCGCGCCGCTGGCTCTGCTTTTGACGCCCGGGCAGGCGTCGTCCCTGCGGGTGGAACTGGCCCTGCGGCCCGGTGAGCGCCCCGTGCTGGCGCTGGAGACCCTGCAGGCGGATGCCGGGACCGTGCGGCTGCGCGGTCAGGGGACGCTGGAGCTTGCGACCGCTGCGGATGTGCTGGCCTCGCCGCTGGCGCTGGATTGCTCGCTTGCCGTGTCTTCCGCTGCGGATGCGGCGGCCCTGTTGCCCCAGGCGCGGGCCCTGCTGGCGCCCCTGGGCGACGCCCTGCGTCTGGACATCGGCGTGAAGGGCAGTCCCGGTGCGCCCGAGCCCCGTCTGGAACTGGCCTGCGCCACGCTGGATCTGGGCGGGCATGCCGTCAACGATCTCTCCCTGCTGGCAGGCGGAGAGGCTTTGCCGTGGCCGCAGCTGGCTGCCAAAGGCAAGGTGGAACTGCCGCTCTCCCTGCAGGTGCGCACCGGAAAAGACCATATTTCCACGAAACTGCGCCTGCGGGCCGGGCATGACGGCGCGGCCTGGCTGCTGGGCCTGCCGCAGATGGAGCTGCACGGCGCCGGTGCCCGTCTGGATGGGGCCCTGCTGGCCCTGCTGCCCGATGCCCCGCAGGAGATGCCTGCCGTTCCTGCTGCTTCGGCGGAAAAGCAGGCCCCGGTCCCTGCGGTGGGAGAGGCCGGGACGCCCCCGGTTTCTGTGGATGCGGCCGGACAGCCCGCAACGGCCCTTCCGGCGGCCCCTGTTCCTGCCTCTGCTGCGGATGCCGCCGCAGCCCCCGTCCCTTCGGCCCCGGCCATCGTGGGCAGCGATTTTGTCCCTGCGCGGCTGCTGGCACAGCTGTTCCCCGATCCCGGGACAAGGCCGCGCCTGTGGGCCTCGCTGTACGGCGAGATAGAAGACTGGGCCGCGCTGGGCCGGGTGCTGGACTACTGGTCGCCGGGCCTGCGCCTGGAAAAGAAGGATGACCGGCCTGTCCGTCTGATGCTGCGTGCGGGCGGTCTGCCGTGTGCCCCGGACAAAGCCGAAGAACTTCCGCTGGCGGCTGTGGCCGGGCTGGCCGATCCGGCCTTCCTGTGCAGCCAGGACTGGCAACAGTGGTTCAGCCTGGATGCCGACGTGGGCTTCCTCCGCCTGCACGACAGGGGAGGCGAGCGTCTGCTGCTGCGCGAGCTGCACCAGCATCTGCGCATCGACGATATTTTCGGCCGGGGAAAGCTGGAACAGCGCCTGGACGTGCGCCAGCTCCATGCGGCCGGTCTGCGGCTGGAGCGGGTGCTCGTGGGCCTGAAGGGCGAACTGGCGACCCCGCTGGAAGCGGAACTGGCCTGCGCCGGAGACATTCGGGCCAAGCTGCGCCTCCGCTGGCAGGGCGACAGGCTGGAGATCCCCGTGTGTGACCTGCATCTCAAGCAGGGCGTGGGCCTGCGCCTGCAGGCAGGGACGGCCCTGGTGCTGGACAAGGACGGTCTTTCCCTGCGCGGTCTGGATGCCCGCATCGCGCCTGCGGGGCGGGTACGGGCCACGGCCAGCCTGAAGCCCGCGGCCATGGATGTGCGCCTGACGCTGGACAGCATGGATCTTGCCCCGTGGCGGGCGGTGGTGCCGGGCCTGCCTTCGGCCGCGCTGGCTTTCCAGAGCCGCCTGCACGGCAGTCCCGCGGCCCCTGCCGGGACCTTCCGGCTGGACGTGCGGCGACTGGAAGTCCCGCAAAGCTCCCTGCCGCCGCTGGATCTGGCCCTGACGGGCAAGCTGGGCGGCAGCAACGGCAAAGGACGTCTGGACACACGGCTGGAACTGCCTCCCTCCACCCGGCAGGCCCTGGGAGCGGAGCAGGCCGGTCTGGAAGTCCGCCTGCCCCTGCATTTTTCCGCCAACGGCCTGCCCTTGCCGGACATGACGGCCCCGCTTTCCGGGCGTCTGGACTGGCAGGGCGACCTTGCCCCGCTCTGGCGTCTGGTGCCGGTGGCCGACCGCCGCGTGACCGGACGCCTGGACATGCATCTGGCCTTGGCCGGCAGCCTTGCCGTGCCTACGGCCAAGGGGCGGCTGGAGGTCGCGGGCGGACGGTATGAGGACCTGGCCCTGGGCATCCTGCTGACGGACATCAAGGCCTCGGTGACGGCGGGCAGCGGCAAGGGCCTGAAGCTGGAGCCCGTGCGTGTGGAGGCCTCCATGAGCGACGGGCGCGGCGGCCTGGTGACGGCCGCGGGCAGCCTGCATCCCGAAAGCGGCAGGCTCGATCTGGATGCCGCCATGAAGCGTCTGCGCCCCCTGCGGCGCGCGGACATCCAGGCGACCCTGTCGGGCACGGCCTCGGTCAAGGGCACGCTCATGGCGCCCCAGGTGGCGGCGGACATCACCATCGACGAGGCCCTGGTCAATCTCAACCGCCTTACCGGCAGCAGCGTGACCACCCTGCCCGTGGAAGGCACCAGCGAAGCCCCGGAACCGGTCACGGAAAAGAAGGAAGGACACGGCTCCCTGGACGTGAGCGTCCGGGCGCCCGGGCATATCGCGGTCAACGGCCACGGGCTGGAGAGCGAATGGCAGGCCGGTCTGCGCGTGCGCGGGGCCCTCAACGATCCGCTGGTCATCGGCAGCGTGCGCTCGGTGCGGGGGCAGTTCGACCTGCTCTCCAAGATCTTCACCCTGCGGCCCAGCACCATCTCCTTCAACGGCGGGGCGGTCTCCAACCCCCTGTTGGACGTGACCCTGCGCTACGAAGTACCGGATATCACGGCCGATGTGCGCGTCAGCGGCTCCGTGCGGCGCATGAAGCTGGAACTGACCAGCACGCCGTCCCTGCCGCAGGAAGAGATCATCTCGCGGGTCATGTTCGGTCGCGGCTCCAGCGAACTGGGCCGTTTCGAAAGCCTGCGTCTGGCCGCCGCCGTGGCACGTCTGGCCGGGTTCGGCTCCGGCGGCCTGGGCGTTCTGGATCTGGGCCGTGCAGTGCTGGGCGTGGACGTACTGCGCGTCAATTCCGCCACGGACAAGGAAAGCGGGGATGAAGAAAGCAGCCTGGAAGTGGGCAAGTTCATCGGCGAGAAAATCTATCTCGGCGTGGAACAGGGCCTGGAGCCGGACAGCACCGCCGTCATCATGGAACTGGAACTGACCCCGCACAGCAAGGCGGGCATCCGCACGGAGCAGGACAACACCAGCGCCGGTGTCCAGTGGAAGATGAATTACTGACGGAACCGGGACGGTCTGAGGCGCTTGCGGACGCTCCCTTGCGATGGGCAGCCGTATCGCGCCTTAGAGCCCGAAGACGATGGCACTGCTGTCCCGGTCAGAAGCCCGGCCGGATGCGCCTTGCCTGCCGTCGGGCACTGCCTGCGGACGCATCCGGGGGCACCTGCGGCGTACGGGCCTGAGGCTCCTGCGGGTGCTGTCCCTGCAAGGAATAGAGGATGGAACGACTGACCTTCAGCGATGCCGGTCCTGCGGACTGGCCGTATCTGCTGTGCCTGTGGTGGCGCAACGTGCGGGCCACGCACGGCTTCGTGGCGGAGGACTATCTGCGGGCCATCGGGGCTGCTTTGCCGGGCGTCTATCTTCCGGCCATGGAGCGCGTACGTCTGGCCTGGCTGGAGGTCGCGCCCGCTGAAGGCGACGGGAGAGACCATGCGCCGGGGGCAGGAGAAGGCCATTTCCCGACGGGCACGGTAGCCGTGCCCCGTCCCTCTCAGGGGCGCTTGCCGGCGGGCTTTCTGGGCAGCGTGGCGCAGCGGGTGGAGATGCTCTTCGTGGAGCCGGGCCTGCGGGGCAGGGGCATCGGTACGGCCCTGCTGGAGGATTTCGGCAGCCGCCATCCCGAGAGCCTGCTGGACGTCAATGAACAGAACACGGCGGCCCGGATATTTTATGCCCGCCGGGGCTTCGAGGTGGTGGGGCGTTCCCCGCTGGACGGGGCGGGGCAGCCGTATCCGCTCCTGCATCTGCGCCGGGTGCGGGCCGGGGGCGCCGGGACAGGGCAAACAGCCTGACGCATGACCTTTCGACGGCCTCGCATCCCTGCCGTCACAACAGGGGGCGGCATCCTTTCTTTGCCTGCAGAGGACACAGCGGCGACGTGGTCGCCCAAAAAACAGAAACGCCGGGGGGGACCCGGCGTTTTGGCATCGTCCGGGAGAATGACAATGCCGTCTCTCTGGGGAAGGAGATATCTATGCGGCTGCCACGCGGCGGCCGTGGAGGACGTAGTACAGCAGCACCGCGCCGAGGACCACGAAGGCCAGGGTCTGGTACATGCCGTCATAGCCTGCGGCGGGGATCATGAAGCCGAACAGGTAGGGCCCCAGACCGATGCCCAGGTCGAAGAAGATGAAGAAGGTCGTGGTGGCCTGGGCAAAGCGGGACTTGGACACCAGCGAGAGCGAGACCGCCTGTCCGGCGGACTGGAAGTTGCCGAAGCCCATGCCCAGGATCAGCCCCGCGGCCAGCAGGACCCAGCTGCTGCTGGCGTGGGCCATCATGGTCAGGGAAAGGGCCGTCAGCAGCAGGGCCGGGTAGAAGATGATGTTCTCGCCGCGCAGGTCGAACAGGCGACCGGTCAGGGGCCGGGTCACCAGGGCGGCCAGGGCGTAGAGCAGGAAAAAAAGGCTGGCCGCGCCGGTCAGGCCGCGTTCCGCCGCATAGGAGGTCATGAAGGCCTGGATGCAGCCGTAGCTCAGACAGGTGATGAGCGCCACCAGCGAAAAACGCACCACACGCGGGTCGATGTAACTGTTGAGCTCAAGGAAGGGCCGGTGGCGGTGGCGCATCTCCGGCAGGTCGTGCAGGCCGAAGAAGATGGCGATGCAGGTCAGGCCGATGCCCAGGCAGGTCTGTGCCAGGATGGTGTAGCTGAAATACTGGGAGATGAGGATGCCCAGGAAGGGCCCCAGGGCCAGCGCGAAGGCCGTGCTCATGCTGAACAGGCTGATGCCCAGTCCGTGATGCTGGTGGGGCACCACATAGGCCACGATGGTACCGGTGGCCGTGCCCATGATGCCCACGCCCATACCCATGCACAGGCGTTGCACGAAGAGCAGGGCCAGGTTGGGGACCCAGAAAAAGGCCGCGATGCTGGCCGAATAGAGCAGCAGCCCGGCAAAAAGGATGGCACGGCAGCCGCACAGGGAAAGCAGGTTGCCGGTCAGGAAACGGCCGATGAGGCAGCCGATGACCATGATGCCCGCGGTGAGCCCGGCGCTGCTGAGGCTGGCGCCGTAGGTGGCCCGCGCGTAGGCCGTGCTGGTGACGAACATCAGGTAGTAGGCCGTCATGACCAGCAGGTTGATGCAAGCGACCACATTGAAGTTGCGGTTGAAAATGGAGCGCAGGGCTTCGCCGGTGCTGGCGGTGCTGCGGTCCTGTGTCCGGGGCCGGGATCTGTGTTGGGTGGGCATAGGGATTCCTGGGCGAAATATCGCCATACCGTTGCGTATGCAACGATATACGTCCGGGTGCTTTCCCTTGTCAAGCAGAAAACCTGTCCGGCGGACGGAGCGCTTTTGCCCTTGCAAGGCGCTGCAAGGCTGACTATGAAAAAACGACGTATGCGACCTACATCATTTTTCTGGAGCTGTTGTGGAACTGACCTATAAGTGGATCGCGCTGGCCAACCGGCATTACCTCATGTACCTGAACAAGCGTCTTGCTTCGTACGGTCTCAGCGGCAGCCAGTATCTTTTCATCCTGAACATCTGCCGCCAGCCCGGCCTGACCCAGGACAAGCTGCCGGACATCATCCACATCAACAAGAGCAACGTCACCCGTGCCCTGGCCCATCTGGAGAAGCGCGGCTTCATCCGGCGTGAGGTCAACCCGCAGGACAAGCGCACGGCCGCCGTCTTCCCGACGCAGAAGGCCCTGGACGTGTACCCGCACGTGCTGGAGATCATCCGGGGCTGGGACGCCTCGGTGACCAGCCCGCTGACGGAGGACGAGAAGCACACCCTGCAGGCCCTGCTCAAGCGCGTGGTGGCCTCGGCCCACGAGTACCGCAGCACCGAGGGCTAGGGGCTTTCCCTTAAGCGCATTTTGTCTGGTTCCTTGCTGCTCCGGTATGCCCTCGGATTACTGGACCCGCTCGGATAGCTGGGGGAGTTTGGGAGGAATCCCTGCAAAAACTAAGAGCGTGTTTGGAAACTTCAGCTTTTATAGTTACAAGAAGGCATGTGGACAAAAAAAGACTGTGCGCGGCAGCAAAAACTCGCGAAGACTGTCAAACGGTACCCCAGCGATCTGACGGACAAAGAATGGGCGCTTGTACG
>JAQXJC010000042.1 GCA_029008115.1 Desulfovibrionaceae bacterium
GAAATCTATATGTCTAGAAATCTATATGTCTAGAAATCTATATGTCTAGAAATCTATATGTCTAGAAATCTATATGTCTAGAAATCTATATGTCTAGAAATCTATATGTCTAGAAATCTATATGTCTAGAAATCTAGCATGGTTGGATGCAGATGTCAATCCTTCTTGCCGCATGCGCTGCCGGGGGGACAGGAATCGCTTTCCAGGAGCGCGGCGAGCTTGTGCAGCGCATCTGTCAGCTGTTGGCGGTGCTTCTGGCCGCCAAGGGCAATTCTGATGCCGTTTTCCTGCGGGGCATGCCCCATCATGAAGTGGCTTCCTCCGGCCACGATGACGCCCTGCCGTGCAGCCTCGGCAACAAAGGATGTGGCGGGGATGGTTTCAGGCAGCGGGAGCCAGCAGAAATATCCCGTATTCCGCGTCATGAGGGAGCGGCCGTCAAAGATGGTGCGGGCGGCGGCATTCCGCAGGGCGGCCTCTTCGTTCTTGGCGGCAAGCACACGGTCTGCCGTACCGTCTGCTATCCACTGGGAGGCCAGCTCGGCCATGAGCGGAGGAACCATGGACACGGTATAGGAAACGGTGCGTTCCAGTTCGTCAAAATATTCCTGCGGGGGGATGAGATAGGCGATGCGCAGTCCGCCGCCGAGTATTTCGCTGGTGGCCGCAATGAAGCAGGTTCGCTCGGGTGCGAGAACAGCGAATGGCGGCGTGGCATCCTCCGAAGCGGCGGTCAGGGCATAGACGTCATCCTCGATGATCAGCACATTATGCCGGCGGCAGACTTCCGTAATTTCCTGCCGGCGGCGTGCCGGCATGTGTGTCAGCGTTGGATTCCGGCAGGAGGGCATGAGATAGACGGCCCTGATGCCTCCATTGCGGCAGGCGGACTCCAGCGCATCGGGCAGCATGCCCCAGATGTCCGTGCGGATGGGAGCCAGCCCCAGCCGCAACCGCCATGCCAGATGACGGATCAGGGGATAGCTGAGGCTTTCCACGGCAACGCGATCTGCCGGGCTGCACAGGGAGATAAGCGTTACCATAAGGGCGTGCTGCGCGCCGGCGCAGATGAGCAGGTCCCGGCCGGCTGCGGGCACGCCATACCGCCGCGCCCAGAGGGAGCCGGCTTCCCTGTGCCTGTCCAGACCGGCCGGCCGGCGGCAGGTCTGGAGATCGGCGGCTTCGGCAGAGCTCAGGCGCGCGGCAATATTCGCCAGAGCCTGATGCAGCGGCGGATCGAGGTAGTCAAAGGGAGCGATAAAACCAAGATTGGTCTTTGCCCCATCCTCCGGGGACGGGCAGAGCCGCGGGGGAACGGTCTCAACGCCGAGGGGCATACGATCCTGCCGTTCGGAGGAAATAAATGTTCCCCGCCCCGGAACGGCAGTGGTCAGGCCACGGCGCATGGCTTCGGCATAGCCGCGCGTCACGGTACCCGTGGTAAGGCCAAGGGCGGCGGCCAGCTCCCGTTGCGTGGGCAGGGCGTCCCCCGGGCGCAGCCTGCCTGTCTGCATGCCGGTCTCTATGGCGCTGGTAATGCGCTGCCAGCGGCAGGCGCCATCCGTATCCGCGTAGAGAATCTGAAACTGCCGCGAATCCATGAATTGTCTCCGTACTGATATATATTGTCTCTGTAGTAAAAATGATTGTCATGATATTGTCCCTATACCTAGGTAAAGGCAAGCGCTTTTGCTAGGAGGAAATTCCCTGTGGAAACGATCTTGCAAAAGGAGACCCGATATGGACGGAAACGATATGAAGGTGAAGGCCGGACTGGCGGAAATGCTGAAAGGCGGCGTCATCATGGACGTTGTCAACCCTGAGCAGGCCGCCATTGCGCAGGAGGCCGGGGCGTGCGCCGTCATGGCGCTGGAGCGCGTTCCCTCCGACATCAGAAAGGCGGGCGGCGTTGCCAGAATGGCAGACCCGGCCATTGTAAAAAGCATCATGTCCGCGGTGAGCATTCCCGTCATGGCCAAGGTGCGTATCGGCCACATTACGGAAGCGCGCATCCTTGAGCATCTTGGCGTTGACTATATTGACGAAAGCGAGGTGCTGACCCCTGCCGACAACAGATTCCATCTGAACAAGCGCGCCTACCGTGTGCCCTTTGTCTGCGGCGCGCGCGATCTTGGCGAGGCGCTGCGCCGTCTGGGCGAAGGAGCGGCCATGATCCGCACCAAGGGCGAACCCGGAACGGGGAACGTCATTGAGGCCGTGAAGCACATGCGCATGGTATCCGAGCAGATTCGCCAGCTGTGCGCCCTTCCCGAAGAGGAAGTGCCCGGCTTTGCCAAGGAAATTGGCGCGCCTCTGGATCAGGCGCTGGCTGTGCGGGAGCATGGACGCCTGCCCGTGGTGAACTTTGCTGCCGGCGGCGTGTCCACGCCCGCCGATGCCGCGCTGATGATGCAGCTGGGCTGCGACGGCGTATTCGTTGGTTCCGGTATCTTCAAGTCCTCCAATCCCGCCAAATTTGCCAAGGCCATTGTGGCCGCCGTGACGCACTATGACGATCCCGAAATTCTGGCGGAAGTTTCCGAGGGCCTTGGCGATCCCATGCCCGGTCTGGACATTGCCTCCATCGCTCCGGCCGAGCGCATGCAGGAGCGTGGCTGGTGATGCCGCTGAACATTGGCGTCATCGCCATGCAGGGAGCGTTCCGCGAGCATTGCCGGATGGTGGTGCGCTGCGGTGCGCAGGCCCAGGCCGTGCGCCGCGCTCCGGCGCCGGATGATGCGCCTTTGCAGGGGCTGGATCGCTTTGACGGGCTGATTATTCCCGGCGGGGAAAGCACCGTGATTGGCAAGATGCTGGCGGAAAGCGGCCTGCTGTCCGCCGTGGCCGCCTGCGGCCGGCAAGGCATGCCCATCTACGGAAGCTGCGCGGGCATGATTCTGCTGTGCGATGAGATTGAAGGCCCCGGAGGCGACCTGCTGGATCAGCCGCGCCTGGGACTGCTCAGGGCCAGAGTACGGCGGAATGCCTTCGGGCGGCAGAAGGAAAGCTTCGTCTCCCATATCCCCGTTAAAGGTGTGGCCGAGGATATGGAAGCCGTCTTTATCCGCGCGCCGGCCATCACTGCCGTGGGCAAGGAGGTCGAAGTTCTGGCGGAAACGTGCGTCTGCGGCGTAACCCTGCCTTCAGCCATCCGGCAGGGACGCCTTCTGGCCACCTCCTTCCATCCCGAGCTGACAGAAGATACGCGCTTCCATGCCTTCTTCCTTTCTCTGTGCCAGGACTATGCCCGGCAGAAGGCGGCGGCCTAGTCCGCAGCACAGTGCGGTCAGCACCGGCGTGTACCGCACAGAGAGTATTCATTCGCCCCGCTGGCGTCGCAAGGCCCGGCGGGGCGTTCCTGTCTCCATGCTTCCACAGAACTCCCACGGGAAGGGGAATCGCCTCGTCTGGCCTATTCGACAGCCGTCAGAAACAGCTTTTCATATTTTCTACATTTCTGTCGAAAATATGACGGCAGAAAAGCCGTCCGAACCATGGCCGTCCGTGAACGCGCTGTCGGGCATGCCGCATGTGGGACAGCGTCGTACGCATGCTGGCACCAGCCGGACATGCTGTCTTCCCGCCATATCGCCGAATATTTTCTACATATCAGTAGAAAATATATATCACACTGAAAATATTGCATATATTTCATACTTCCTTCATGTCTGAAGGCTGCACGTCTGGACATGCCCTTGTCCGCCCTGCTTTTTTTCTACAAAGATGTAGATTTGTGAACATATCCGCATCCGGGGCACCATTTGGTCGTTTTCAATAAAAACTATTTTTTATCAACATGTTACTGAATATCATCCTGTATGTGTCCAGGTTGGCACAGTCCATGCTTAAGCTTGGGTGTCGGCCGCCTTTGGGAAGGGGCGGCGGGCACGGCAAATGCAACCGGGCGCGTATGGCCCGCAACAGGAAGGATAGTTCTATGAACCCGGCAGACACTGCTTTCATTATCATCTGCGCGGCAATGGTCATGCTCATGACCCCGGCGCTGGCGCTTTTTTACGGCGGGTTGGTACGCTCGCGGAACATTCTGTCCACATGTATGCACAGCTACGCATCACTGGGCCTGATCACCGTACTCTGGGCGCTGTTTGGATACAGCCTGGCATTCAGCGGCGACGTGAGCGGCATCATTGGCAATCTGGACAAGATATTCCTGCAGGGCGTGGGCGCAGCTGCGGACGGTCCTGTCGACAACCTGCCCCACACCGTGTTCATGGCGTTCCAGTGCATGTTCGCGGTACTGACCGTGGCCCTTATTTCCGGCGCCTATGCCGAACGCATCCGCTTCAGCGCCATGCTCCTTTTCTCCGCGCTGTGGATGATCTTTGCCTACTGCCCCATGGCGCACTGGGTCTGGGGCGGCGGCTGGATGGCCCAGCTTGGCGCGGTTGACTTTGCCGGCGGCGCGGTGGTGCACATGGCTTCCGCGGCTGCGGCTCTGGCCTGCGCCCATGCTGTCGGCCCGCGTCTCAACCTTGGCCGCGTCCCCATGACGCCCAACAACCTGCCCATGACGCTCTTTGGCGGCGGCCTGCTGTGGTTCGGCTGGTTCGGCTTCAATGCCGGCAGCGCGCTGGCGGCCAACGGCCTGGCCGGTCATGCCCTTGTGACCACGCATCTTGCCACGGCCGGCGGTATCCTCGGCTGGATGATTCTGGAATGGAAGCGCACTGGCAAGCCCACCACCCTGGGCGTGGTCTCCGGCGCTCTGGCCGGTCTGGTCGCCATTACTCCCGCAGCCGGCTTCGTGGGCCTCATGCCCGCCCTGTTCATCGGTTTTGCCGGCGGGATGATCTGCTACGGCGGCGTGCTGCTGAAGAACAGGCTGGGATATGACGACGCGCTGGACGTGGTGGGCATCCATGGCATTGGCGGTACCTGGGGTGCGTTTGCCACGGGACTTTTCGCCACGGCCGCCGTCAACGGCGTGGACGGCCTGTTCTACGGCAATCCCGCCCTGCTCTGGGCACAGGTCGTCTCCATCGTCGGCACCTGGGTGTTTGTCTATATCGTCAGCCGCATCATCCTCTGCGTGGTGAACGCCCTGGTCGGGCTGCGGGTCTCGCCGGATGCTGAAACCAACGGTCTGGACATCAGCGAACATCATGAACGCGGCTACTCCCTGTAGCCCGGCATCAGGAGACAAGCCATGAAGAAGCTCGAAATCATTATCCGCCCCTCCAAGCTGGACGACGTGAAGCAGCGGCTTTCCGCCATCGGCATCCACGGCATGAACTATACGGAAATCAGGGGCTTCGGCCGCCAGGGCGGCCACATGGAGGTCTACCGCGGCTCCACCTACGCCGTGGACTGCCTCCCCAAGATCAAGCTGGATGTCGTCGTCCATGACGAGGCGCTGGACAAGGTGATGGACGCGGTCATTTCCGCCGCCCGCACCGGCAACATCGGCGACGGCAAGATATTCATCTATGACGTGCTGGACGCCATGCGCATCCGCACCGGCGAGCGCGGCAACGCGGCGCTGTGATCCTCCGCTGCCGGGGGAGGGCTGTTCCTTCCCCCGGCCGGAGGCATGTTTCGTCACACCATCGGTTCCCGCGCGGAAACGCGGAAGGAGCAGCATCATGACCCCACGAACGGAAGCGGTTCTGGAAATTGCAAAGAGCCAGCCCATCTCCCCGAAGTTCACACCGGACGTCGGTTCCATCTACGCCAGCAATGTCTTCTCCCTGTCCATGCTGGAGCAGCGCCTGCCCAAGGCAGTCTATAAGAAGCTGGCCAAGACCATCTGCGACGGCGCGCGCCTCGATCCGGACATTGCCGACGTCGTGGCCAACGCCATGAAGGACTGGGCGCTGGAAAAGGGCGCCACCCACTACACCCACTGGTTCCAGCCCATGACCGGGCTGACCGCCGAAAAGCATGACGCCTTCCTGACGCCCACGGGCGGGGGGCACATGCTCAACGAATTCTCCGGCAAGATGCTTATCGCCGGCGAGCCAGACGCCTCCTCATTCCCCTCCGGCGGCATTCGCTCCACCTTTGAGGCGCGCGGCTACACCGCCTGGGACCCCACCGTTCCTGCGTTCGTCATCGGGGCCACGCTGCACATCCCCACCATGTTCTATTCCTACTCCGGCGAAGCGCTTGACCGCAAGATTCCGCTGATGCGCTCCATTTCCGCCCTGTCGCGGCAGGCGCTTCGCATCCTGCGGCTCTTTGGCAACACCAAGGCCACCTACGTGCGCCCCAATGTGGGCCCGGAACAGGAATATTTTCTGGTTGACCGCCGGCTGGCCGCCCTGCGTCCAGACATCATGCTGGCCGGCCGTACACTGATGGGGGCGGCTCCCGCCAAGGGGCAGGAAATGGAGGACCATTACTTCGGCGCCATTCCGCCGCGCGTCATGGCCTTCATGCAGGAAGTGGAGAACGCGCTCTTTGAACTGGGCATTCCCGCCAAGACCCGCCACAACGAAGTGGCCCCCGGACAGTTTGAAATTGCGCCGCTGTATGAAGATGCCAACATGGCCACAGACCATAACATGCTGGTCATGAACCTGCTGCGTCACATCGCCGCCCGGCACGATTTTGTCTGCCTGCTGCATGAAAAGCCCTTTGCGGGCGTCAACGGCAGCGGCAAGCACAACAACTGGTCCATCAGCGACTCTGAAGGCAACAACCTGCTCAATCCCGGCTCCACACCGCAGGACAACGCCCAGTTCCTCGTCTTCCTCGCCGCCGTGCTGCGCGCCGTGCACAGGCATAGCGCCGTGCTGCGTCTGGGAACCGTGGGCGCCGGCAACGACCATCGTCTGGGCGCCAATGAAGCGCCGCCGGCCATTATCTCCGTCTATCTGGGCGAACAGCTCGCCGAAGTGCTGGACGTGATCATCAACGGCAAGCACGCCATGAGCCATAAGAAGCCCTTCATGGAAATCGGCGTCTCCTCCCTGCCGCCGCTGCCCGTGGATCTTTCCGACCGCAACCGTACCAGCCCCTTCGCCTTCACGGGCAACAAGTTCGAATTCCGCGCCGTGGGCTCCTCGCAGTCCATCGCACCGGTGAACATCGCCCTGAATGCCGCCATGGCCTGCGCCCTGGACGACATCGCCACGGAGCTGGAAGCCAGCGTGGCCGGCGGAGCCAGCCTCAACGAGGCCCTGCAAACCCTGCTGCCCCGCCTGTTCAGGGAAGATCAGGCCGTGGTCTTCAATGGCAACGGCTATTCCTCCAGCTGGCCGGTGGAAGCTGAATCCCGCGGCCTGCCCAACCTGGCCACCACGGTGGACGCGCTGGAACGCTATGGCGATCCCGATGTCATGAATGTCTTCCTGCGCCAGCAGGTGCTGTCCGAACGCGAAATCCTGGCCCGTCAGGAAATTCTGCTGGAAAACTATGCCAAGACTGTGGGCATTGAAGGCAGCCTGACGTTGGACATGGCCAGAACGTCCGTGCTGCCCGTGGCCCTGCGCGCGCAGGCCGCCGCGGCGGATGCGGCCCTCAAGACCAAGGCCCTCGCCGGAGAAGCCGGCGCGGAAGAAGCCCTGTTCCGTGAGCTGCGCCTGCACGCCACCGGGCTTGCCGCTGCCGCCACCACGCTGGAAAAGGCTCTGGAAAGCCTGCGCGGGGCGGAAGGCGCCCTGAATGCCGCGCATGCCGCGCGCGACGTGGTGCTGCCCGCCATGCAGGCATGCCGCACGCACTGCGATGCGCTGGAGCAGATTATTGACAAGGCGGAATGGCCGCTGCCTTCCTATGCCGAACTGTTGTGGATGCACTAGAGCGCACAGGCCGGGCCGCGCGGGGGAAATGCCGCCGTGCGGCCCGACTGCGCACATATTTTCGGAGCCCCGACGGCCTGCCGCCGCCGGGGGCTTCGCGGCCGGCCCGGCGTATCCGGTGAACGGAGGGAACGTCCTTCCGCTCACCGGATGCGCCGCGTTCCGCCGCGGGACGTTGGAAGCTGAATCGCGCCGCCGCGTCGCTGGAGCAAGTCCGGGACACCCTGAGGCGGCATTGCCAAGGAGCGCAGTATGAACGGACTTTTCGATCCCCGCCGGGAACATGACGCCTGCGGCGTCGGCTTTGTGGCCCGTCTGGACGGACAGCCGCGGCACGAGGTTGTTGCCACGGCCCTCACTGCCATGGCCCGCATGGCCCACCGTGGTGGCGGCGATGGCAAAAGCGGCGATGGCGCCGGCATGCTTTTCCCCCTGCCGGGAGCATTCTTTCTGCGGCAGTGGCCGGCGCTGGCCGCCTGCGGCACGCCCTGGGGGGTAGCCCAGCTCTTCCTGCCACAGGACGAAGCCCTGGCCGCCCGCTGTCTGTCGCGGTTCAGCGCTGCCTTTGCCGCCTGCGGCCTGCATGTGGAAGACGGGCGCGATGTTCCCGTGCATCCGGAGGCGCTGGCGCAGGCGGCGCTGGATACCATGCCCGTCATGCGGCAGCTGCTTGTGCTGCCGGATGCGTCCGCCGCCGGAGAAGCCGGCGCGCATGATGACGAATGGATGGAACGCCGCCTGTTTATTGCCCGCCATGCTGCCGAAAATGCCGTGTGGGCCGATCTCAGGGCCGCGGCTCTGGACCCCCGCCTGTTCTATATTTCGAGCTGCTCCTGCCGCAGCATTGTATACAAGGGCATGCTGCCCGGGGCGCGTCTGGCAGAATTTTACGAAGACCTGAACGATCCGGACTGCGCCGCGCCCTTTGCCGTTTTTCACGAGCGTTTTTCCACTAATACCATGCCCTCATGGCCGCTGGCCCAGCCCTTCCGCGTCGTGGCCCACAACGGGGAAATCAATACGCTGCGCGGGAATGTGGCCCGCATGCAGGCCCGTCAGGCCGTGCTGTCCTCCCGCCTGCTGGGTGAGCGGCTTGCGGACGCCCTGCCCGTCATCACCGACTTTACCTCGGATTCCGGCACGCTGGACAATGTGCTGGAACTGCTTGTGCGCGGCGGCTACAGTTTGCCTCATGCGCTGATGGCCATGATTCCCGAGCCCTTCGGCGCGGCCTTTGTCATGGGGGACAACAAGCGCGCCTTTTATGAATATCATGCCGCGCTCATGGAACCCTGGGACGGCCCCACGGCTCTGGTATTCACCGACGGCCGCCGCCGCGTAGGCGCCATGCTGGATCGTAACGGCCTGCGCCCCTGCCGCTACAGCGTCAGCCGCGACGGTCTGGTGGTGCTTGGCTCGGAAAGCGGCATTGCGGATGCCTCCGAGGAAGGCATCATCCAGCGTGGACAGCTCCGGCCGCGCCGCATGATCATGGCCGACGTGGAGCGCCATCATCTCGCCCCGGATGCGGAGCTGAAGGGACAGGTCATCCGTGCCCAGCCCTACCGCCGCTGGCTTCAGCAGCATGCCGTGCGGCTGGAAAACCTCCCCGGAGCGCCGGCGGAAGACGCCGTGCTTCCCGATCTTGCCCTGCGTCTGCGCAGCGCCGGCTGCGACGGGCAGTGGATCAAGCGCGTGCTGATCCCCATGGCCGATAATGCGCAGGAACCCGTGGAATCCATGGGCAATGACCAGACGCCCGCCTGTCTGGACGAATCCGCGCCGCCCCTGTTCAATTACTTCAAGCAGCACTTTGCCCAGGTTACCAATCCTCCCATCGACCCCTACCGCGAGCAACTGTCCATGTCCCTCATGGGCCATGCCGGCCGCGAGGGCAATATCCTCGATCCCCGGCCGGAAAGCTGCGCCACCCTGCGCCTGCCGCATCCTTTCCTGAATGCCGGAGACATGCGCCGCATCCGGGCCTCGGATCATCCGGAAGTACGTGCCGTGACGCTGGATGCCACCTTTCCCGCCGGCGGTGACGGGGCGAGCCTGCGCGCGGCGCTGGACGAGATGTTTGCCGCTGCCGATGAGGCCGTGCGGGATGGCGCCACGCTGTGCGTGATCAGCGATACCGCGGCCAGCGAAAGCCGCGTGCCCATTCCGGCCCTGCTGGCCACGGCGGGCCTGCACCATCATCTCATGCGCGCCGGCCTGCGACATGCCTGCGGCATTCTGGTGGAATCCGCGGAAGCCTGCGAGGTCATGCACATGGCCCAGCTCATCGGCTACGGAGCCAGCGGCGTCTATCCGCATGCCGCGCTGGATGCCGTGTCCCGGCTCGCCCTGGAAGGCCGGCTGCGCACCCGCAAGCCGGCCGAGGCGCAGGAGCGCTATATCACCGCCCTGAAAAAGGGTCTGCTCAAGGCCTTTGCCCGTCTGGGCATTTCCACCCTGCGTTCGTTCCGCGGCTCCCAGCCCTTTGAAGCCTTCGGCCTTGCTGCCGAAGTGGTGGACGAATATTTTGCCGGCACGCCCGGCAGTATGGGCGGCGCCACGCTGGATACGCTGGCTGGCGAAGCCTGCGCCCGGCACGCGCGCGGCTGGAGGCCGGAAGACGCGCCGGCCAGACCTGCGCCTGCCCGCCTCTGGAACAGGGACTCAGTACGCGCCCTGCATGCCGCAGCCCGCGCTGACGATGCGGAGGAACGGCAGGCTGCCTATGCCGCCTTTGCAGCGCTCAGCGATGCGCGGTCGGATCATCCCGTTACCCTGCGTTCCCTGCTGGATATTCTGCCCGGCGGCGCACCCGTGCCGCTGGAAGACGTGGAGCCGGCAGAGGCCATTCTCAGACGCTTCGTGGGGGCGGCCATTTCCTTCGGCGCCATTGGGGCCGAGGCGCACCGCGTCATCGCTGAAGCCTGCAATCGCTGCGGGGCGCGCTCCAACTGCGGCGAAGGCGGCGAAGACCCGGCACGCAATGTCCTGACGCCGGAAGGGCTGGACCCGCGCTCACGCATCAGGCAGGTGGCTTCCGGACGTTTTGGCGTCACGGCGGAATATCTGGCCTATGCCGATGAAGTGCAGATCAAGATTGCCCAGGGCGCCAAGCCGGGCGAGGGCGGGCAGCTCCCGGCCTACAAGGTCACGGCGGACATAGCCCGCGTGCGCGGCACCATGCCCGGCGTCTCTCTGGTTTCACCGCCGCCGCATCATGACATCTATTCCATTGAAGACCTCGCCCAGCTTATCTACGACATTCATCATCTGCATCCAGCGGCCCGCGTTTCCGTGAAGCTGGTGGCGGAAAGCGGCGTGGGCACGGTGGCTGTGGGCGTGGCCAAGGCCGGCGCGCAGAACGTGCTTGTTTCCGGGCACGACGGGGGCACCGGCGCCAGCCCGCATTCCGCCATCAACTATGTGGGCATGCCGTGGGAAATGGGACTGGCCGAGACCCAGCAGGCGCTGGTGGCCAGCGGCCTGCGCAGCCGCGTCTCCCTGCAGACGGACGGTCTGCTCCGTACCGGACGCGACGTCATTGTGGCCGCCCTGCTGGGCGCGGACGAATATGCCTTCGGCACGGCGCTCATGGTCTGCATGGGCTGTGTCATGTGCCGCACCTGCATGAAGGGCCGCTGCCCTGCCGGCATAGCCACGCAGGACCCCGTCCTGCGCCAGCGCTTTGCCGGTTCGCCTGATAATGTGGAACGCTATCTGCGGCTGGTGGCGGAAGATGTGCGCCGTCATATGGCCAGTCTGGGATTCCGCCGCATGGATGACATGATTGGCCGTTCGGATCTGCTTGTCCGTCGCGCGGACGGCCTGTCCGCCAAGGCGGCCCTGCTGGACTTCTCCCGCATGCTGCATATGCCGGACGTGCCGCAGGAGATGCGTCACGCGACCTACGTCCCCGTGGATACGCCGCCCACGGCGCTGGAAAGCGCCATTGCCGACGCCACCAGCCACGTGGTCAACGGCTTTGCGGCGCGCACGGCCTTTGAGGATGCCATTCGCAATACAGACCGTGCCATAGGCTGCCGCCTGTCCGGCGAGATTGTCCGCCGCCGGGGCGCCGCCGGACTGCCGCCGCACAGCATCAGCCTGCGCCTGCGCGGACAGGCCGGCCAGAGCTTCGGGGCCTTTCTCGCTCCCGGCGTCACGCTGGAAGTGCAGGGTTCGGCCAACGACTACGTGGGCAAGGGACTCTCCGGCGGCATCATCGTGGTCAGGCCCGATCCACGCGCCCGCTTTGTAGCGGCGGATCAGGCCGTGGCCGGTAATGTGGCCCTGTATGGCGCCACGTCCGGGGAGGCCTACTTCTGCGGGCAGGCCGGCGAACGCTTTGCCGTGCGCAACTCCGGCGCCTGCGCCGTAGTGGAAGGCGTGGGCGATCATGGCTGCGAATACATGACCGGCGGCACCGTCGTGGTTCTGGGGCCCACGGGCTATAACTTCGCCGCCGGCATGAGCGGCGGCACGGCCTTCGTCTACGACGTTGACGAGCACTTTCAGAACCGCTGCAACATCGAAAGCGTGGATTTGGAATCCGTATGGCAGGAGGCGGATCGCGCCCTGCTGCGCCGTCTGGTGGAGCAGCACGCCGCCTGCACGGGAAGCCTCAAGGCCACAACGCTGCTGGAAAACTGGGATGCGGCCCTGCCGCTTTTCGTGAAGGTCATGCCTCTGGACTACAAGAAGGCCATGCAGCGGCAGGCCGAGGCCCACGACGCGGAAACAGCTTCCGCGACGGAAGAGGTGTTCCATGCCATCAAGGGGGGTGTCCGTCATGGCTAGAAGCATTCCTTTCACCAAGATGGAAGGCTGCGGCAACGACTATGTCTATGTCAACGGCCTTGACGTCAGCGTGCCTGATCCGGCCAGGCTGGCGCGCGCCGTCAGCGACCGTCATTTCGGCATAGGATCGGACGGGCTGGTACTCATCCTGCCTTCGGAACGTGCCGACGTGCGCATGCGCATGTTCAACAGTGACGGCTCGGAGGCGGAAATGTGCGGCAATGCCTCCCGCTGCGTGGGGAAATATGCCTATGATCACGGCCTGGTGCGCCAGCCTGACCTGCGTCTGGAAACGGGCGCAGGCATCAAGAACCTGCGTCTGTGCATGGACGGCTGCACCGTGACCGGCGCGCGCGTAGACATGGGCGAGCCAGAGCTGCGTGCAGACCGCGTGCCTGTCCTCGGCGGCGACGGACAACGCTGCGTGGACTTCCCCATCACCGTTGCCGGTACGGCATGGCGCATGACCTGCGTCTCCATGGGCAATCCGCATGCCGTGCTCTTTGTGGACAATGTGCACGCCCTGAACCTGCCGGAACTGGGGCCGCAGTTTGAGCATCATCCCTGCTTTCCCCGCCGTACCAACACGGAATTTGTGCAGATTGTGGATCGCGGGCATGTACGCATGCGCGTGTGGGAACGCGGCGCCGGCGAAACACTGGCCTGCGGCACGGGTGCCTGCGCCACGGCCGTGGCCTGCGTGCTCAACGGCCTGACGGATCGGCGCGTCCGGGTGGAACTGCTGGGAGGCTCGCTGGACATAGAATGGAATGCCGCAGACGGTCACGTATACATGTCCGGCCCTGCGCGCACCGTCTTCTCCGGAGTATACAACTTCGCGGACTAGGGCCCGGCAGGGACTTCCGCGCGGCATTTCCGCCGACAGATTCTTCTTTATGAGGTGTTCCGCATGATTCAGAGCAATGAAAACTACGCAAAGATGCCGGGCTCATACCTGTTTGCCACCGTGGCCGCCAAGGTACGCGCGCACAGGGAATCCAACCCCGCCCTGCCTGTCATCAGTCTGGGCATCGGGGACGTGACCAGCCCGCTTGTGCCGGCCGTTACCTCGGCCCTGCATGCCGCCGTGGAGGAAATGGGACAGGCCGACAGCTTCCGCGGCTACGGCCCGGAACAGGGCTATGCCTTCCTGCGCGAAGCCATCGCCCGGCATGACTACCGCAGCCGGGGCGTGAACGTGGATGCGGATGACATTTTCATCAGTGACGGTTCCAAGTGCGACGTGGGCAATATTCAGGAGCTCTTCTCCCTGTCCTGCCGGGTGGCTGTCACCGATCCCGTGTATCCCGTCTATGTGGATTCCAATGCCATGGCCGGCCGGGCCGGAGACTGGATCGACGGACGCTGGAGCCGGCTGACCTATCTTCCCTGCACGGCGGAGAACGGCTTTGTGCCGGACTTTCCGACAGAAGCCCCCGATGTCATCTATCTTTGCTATCCCAACAATCCCACAGGCACGGTGCTCTCCCGGGATGCGCTGGCGGCATGGGTGGACTATGCCCGCGCACATCGCGCGCTCATTGTCTATGACGCCGCCTATGAGGCATACATCCATAATCCGGACGTGCCGCACAGCATCTTTGAAATCCCCGGCGCTGAGGAAGTGGCCGTAGAATGCCGCAGCTTCTCCAACACGGCCGGGTTTACCGGACTGCGCTGCGCCTTTACGGTAATCCCGGGAACCGTACGCATTGCCGGGCCCAATGGAAAGGATGTCTCCCTGCGCGAAATGTGGCGCCGCCGCCAGAGCACCAAGTACAACGGCTGTCCCTATATCGTTCAGCGTGCCGCTGAAGCCATCTACACGCCGGAAGGCGCAGCGCAGATACGCGGCTGCATCAGCGGCTACATGGACAATGCCGCCCGCATCCGCGAGGGCGTGAGCCGTCTGGGCCTGGAATGCTGGGGCGGCGTGGATGCTCCCTACATATGGGTGCGGACGCCCGGGGGCATGGGATCGTGGGAATTCTTTGCGCTCCTGCTGTCGCAGGCATCGCTGGTCTGCACGCCGGGCGAGGGCTTTGGCCCCTGCGGCGCAGGCTATGTGCGCTTCACGGCCTTTGGCACGCCGGAACAGACAGCGCAGGCGCTGGAACGTCTCGGAAGCCTGTCTCTGTAGGCCCTGCTGCCGGGCGCGGCGTTCACAGGCCGCACCCGGCGCTTCCCGCCTTGCCGAACGGCGGGAGAAACGCTAGGCCGGATCGCGGGGCTTGCGGAATTCCTTATAGGAAATGCCGTGTTTTCGCATGCGCAGGGCCATGACGCGCTCTGTCAGGCCAAGAGACTGCGCCGCATGGCCCATGTGGCCCTCATGATAGCTCAGGGCATCCACAATGCAGGCGCGTTCCAGCTCGTCCATGCGTTCCTGCAATGTGCCCGCGGGCCTGTGCGGCCGTGTGCCCCGCCGGCCCGTACCGCACAGAGGGCACTGCGCACTGTGCAGATCAGGCGGCAGGTGCTGGGGCAGAATCAGACCTTCCCGTCCCACAAGCAGTACGGCACGTTCCATGACGTTTTCCAGCTCACGAATATTGCCCGGCCATGTGTGGCGTTGCAGCATGTCCATGACCGTCAGGGAAAGCCGGACCCCGCTGCGGCCGTTGGCAGCGGCGTATTTGCCCACAAAATGAGCCGCCAGCGGCAGGATGTCGTTTTGCCGCTCCCGCAGCGGCGGCATTCTGATGGGAAAGACGTTGAGCCGGTAAAACAGGTCCCGCCGGAAAGAGCCTTCTTCCACCATGCGCTGAAGGCTGCGGTTGGTAGCCGTGATAATGCGCACGTCCACCTGCCGGCTTTCCATGGCCCCCAGCCGCTCGAAACGACGTTCCTGAAGAACGCGAAGCAGCTTTGCCTGCGTCGCCAGAGACATTTCTCCCACTTCGTCCAGAAACAGCGTGCCCGTATCCGCCAGCTCGAAGCGTCCCTTGCGAACGCCAGCCGCGCCGGTAAAGGCCCCTTTTTCATGGCCGAACAGCTCGCTTTCAATGAGATTTTCCGGCAGCGCCGCGCAATTCAGCGAGATGAAAGGCTTATCTCCGCGGCCGCTGGCGGCGTGAATGGCGTGCGCGGCCAGCTCCTTGCCCGTACCGCTCTCCCCGTGCAGAAAAACCGTGGTGACGGAGGGGGCCACCTGCGCAATCTGCTCGTATACGCGGCGCATGGAGTCGGAATTTCCCACAAAGCCGCGCGGCCGCAGGGATGCCGGCAGGGCGCCGCGCACCTCCCCGGCAGGATCGGCGGCGCGTTCGTCCATGGATTCCTGCCGCACCTTGGCGGCACGGGCCAGCATGGACGCAATGATGGTCAGCAGGCGCGCGTCGTCCTCCAGCGTCAGCGTATCCGTAAACAGGCGGTCGGCAGAAAGTGCGCCCAGCACCTGATCCTCAAAGCGGATGGGCACGCAGATGAAGGCAATGCTGTCTTTCTGAAGATTGCGGGAACGGGTACGGTTCAGAAAGAGCGGACTGCGCGAAACATTGGACAGCACCATGGGCTTGCCCGTCTGGATGACGCGGCCGGTGACGCCTTCACCCAAGGCATAGCGGCCGCGCTGCTTTTCCGATGGTTTCAGCCCGTAGGCTGTTTCTATGCGGATGTCGCCGCTGTGCGGCGACACCAGCGTAATCATGCCGCGCATCATGCCCATGCGTCTGGCCATCAGCGCCAGCGCCGCATCCAGGGCGCGGCCAATGTCCGTGGAGCCGTCCAGCACCTGCGAAAGTTCAAACAGCAGGCGCAGCTCCCGGACATCGTCGCGCGCCTCGGGCACAGCCTCTAGAAAAGAAGTGGTCATGCGGTCAATATATACGTGCGGCCTCTGCTTGCCAAGATGTCAGGGAACCTGCGGACACTGTGGCCGGGCAGGCGGCGTCGCCCCCCCCCGGCCGCGGCGCTACGGCCTCCAGACATGCAGAAAATCCTCCGCCGTGCCGCCGGCATCCAGATGCCGGATAAGCGAGCTGCCGAATACGGCGGCCTCCGGCCTGCACTCCTCCGGAATACCATCAAGCTGCCCGGGTTCGCGCAGGCCAAAGCCCAGAGCCAGCGGCAGACTGAAGACGCTCCTGGCGCGGGCCAGCGTATCGCGTACCTGCACAGGCAGGCTGCCCTGCCCGCCCGTGGTTCCCATGACGGATACCACATACACATAGCCCTTGCTGTGCCCGGCATACAGGCGCATGCGCTCCACCGAGGTATTCTGCCCCACCAGCGTAATCAGCGCCAGCCCCTCAGCCTCCAGCGCGGCACGGAAGGGGGCGGCCTCCTCCAGCGGCAGGTCCGGCACGATGCAGCCGCTGACACCGGCCGCCGCGGCATCTCTGGCCAGCCGTTCAAAGCCGTACTGGAGGAAGGGATTGAGATAGCCCATGAGCACCAGCCCGCAGGAAAATGTGCGCTCCTTCAAATCATGCAGCAGGGCTGCCAGCGTCGCCCCGCCGGCAAGAGCGGCACGCGCGGCATTTTCCACCACGGGCCCATCGGCCACAGGGTCGGAGAAGGGCACGCCAATTTCCAGCACGTCGGCGCCGGCGGCATCCAGCGCCGCGGCATGCTTCCAGAAGGCTTCCCTGTCGGGATAGCCATAGGGCAGATAGGGAATAAGGGCGGTGCGTCCCGCCGCCTGTGCCTCGCGTATCTTGGCTTCGAGCGTATGCATGGTCGTTTTCCTCATGTATCGCATGAAATGCTAGTCCAAATGCAGGGCCTCGCGCACAATATCCATGTCCTTGTCGCCGCGGCCGGAAAGGTTCACCACCACGTGGCCGCCGCCGGGGAACTCTTCGGGATGCTCCAGAACATAGGCCAAGGCGTGCGAGGATTCCAGCGCAGGCAGGATGCCCTCCATCCGGCAGAGCACCTGGAAGGCATTGAGGGCCTGCGCATCATTGATTAGGCCATAGGTGGCACGCCCGCTCTTGTGCAGATCGGCGTGCTGGGGGCCGACGCCGGGATAGTCGAGCCCGGCGGAGACGGAGTGCGAAGGCTCGATCTGTCCGTCTTCCGTCTGGAGAAGCATGGTGCGGTTGCCGTGCAGAACGCCGGGCGTGCCGAGGTTCAGCGGGGCGGAATTGTAGCAGCCGGGCTCGCCCGTGCCCGCCGCTTCCACCCCCACCAGCCGCACGGAGGGCTCGTTGATGAAGTCGGCGAACATGCCGATGGCATTGGAGCCGCCGCCCACGGCCGCCACCACTGCGTCCGGGAGCCTGCCTGTCAGGGCAAGCATCTGCTGCCTTGTCTCCCGCCCGATGACGGCCTGGAACTCACGTACCAGCGTTGGGAAGGGATGCGGGCCGGCAGCCGTGCCGAAGCAGTAGTGCGTGGTCTCCTGCGCGGCAATCCAGTAGCGCAGGGCCTCGTTGATGGCGTCCTTCAGCGTGCGCGTGCCGCTCTCCACGGCGCGCACTTCAGCGCCCAGCAGGCGCATGCGGCGCACATTGGAGGACTGGCGGCGCACATCTTCCGCGCCCATGAAGATGATGCAGCGCATGCCCAGGCGCGCGGCGGCGGCTGCCGTGGCCACGCCGTGCTGCCCGGCGCCGGTTTCGGCCACCAGCTCCGTCTTGCCCATGCGTCTGGCCAGCAGGGCCTGCCCCAGCGTATTGTTGACCTTGTGAGCCCCGGTATGCAGCAAATCTTCGCGCTTCAGATAGAGATTAAAGCCCAGCTGCCGCGACAGCGCCGGGCAGAAGGTCAGCGGCGTGGCCCGGCCGGCATAGTTGGTGAGCAAATCTTCATATTCCGCCTGGAAGGAAGCGTCGTGCAGATGCGTCTCCATGGCGGCTTCCACTTCCAGCAGGGGCGGCATCAGCAGTTCAGGCACAAAGCAGCCGCCAAATTCTCCAAAGTAGGCATTTTTCATGGTATATTCCTTCACATTCCCTGTACGGGGAAGTTTGTGCATCACATGGGATTACAGCAATTTCAGCGTGGCCAGCGCCCTGAGCTTGTCGGCATTCTTGCAGCCGGGCCTGTCTTCCAGCGCGGAATTGCAGTCCAGTCCGGCTGGGCGCGCCGGCGCGCAGGCCTGCAACAGTCCGGCGGCATTGTCCGGGCTGACGCCTCCGGCCAGCAGCCACGGACGGGGGAAAACCGCCCGCCGCAGCACATCCGCCATACAGGCCCGGCCGCTACCGCCGCCTGAGATACCCGCATCCACGAGGAAGAAGGCGCAGCTCGCGGCAAGTTCGTCCAGGTCCCGCTGAAAATCCGTCGCCGAGGTATAGCGTTCCGGCCAGATCACACGGATGATCCGCTCCGCGCCCAGCGCTCTGGCGCAGGATGTGCTCTGCGCTCCATGCAGCTGGATGAAGTCCATGCGGGCGGCATCGGCGGCCCGGCGTATTTCCACAGCGTTCTGTCCCGTAAACACGCCCACGCGCAGCATGCTGCCGGTACGAATCATGGCGGCCCCTTCGGGAGAAAGATACCTGGGCGAACGGGGCGCAAAAATGAATCCGCACATGTCCGCGCCGGCCTGAGCTGCCCTGTCGGCATCGCGTTGCCGGGTCATGCCGCATACTTTCAGAAGCATGGCCGTTCCTCCCTGTCCGATGCCGTCCGCAGGTCCGCCGTCCCTGCCAGCAGCGCCCGCAGTGCCGTGCCCGGCCGTCCCGCTTCCATGAGCGCGGAGCCCACAAGCGCCGCGGTGAAACCGGCTTCCCGGGCCGCGGCAAGATGTTCCGGGGCGCCCATGCCGCTGGCGGCAATCCAGACTTCCCCGGCCAGCGGAGCATGCCGGCGCGCCAGCCGCAGGCAGACATCACGATCAACGCACAGTGTGCCAAGATCACGGGCATTGACCTGGATGATGCGTGCCCCGCTTTCCCGCGCCAGCGTCAGATCATGCTCATCGAATACTTCCACAACGGCCTCCATGCCCGCCGCCTCGGCCTGCTCGCGCAGTGCCCGCAGCAGGGCTGCGTCCGGAGTCAGCCGCACGATGAGCAGCAGGGCGGAAGCCCGCGTTGCCGCCGTGGCCGCCACCTGCGCGGGATCAAAGATGAAATCCTTGCGCAGCAGGGGAATATCTCCGGCCCCGCCGCAGTCCCCCTCCGTCGTCATGCGCGCAAGGGCCGAGGCCGCGCGGTCGATATAGGCCAGGCTGCCGCCGAAAAAACGTTCCTCTGTCAGCACGGACAGGCAGGATGCGCCGGCGGCGGCATACTGGACTGCGGCCTCCTCAGCTTCAATCTGCTCGCAAATCAGCCCGCGCGAGGGAGAACGCCGCTTGTATTCCGCAATGACGGCCAGTCCGGCAGGCCCCGCCGCGCCACGACGCAGGGCGGCGCCGAAGGAGGGGCGCGTTCCGGCAAAGGCTGGCGGGATTCCATTCCGGCACAGCGCCCGCAGCTCTTCAGCCTTGGCGCGGCGAAACCGTTCAAGCGGCATGGAGCACCTTCCCTGCCGCGCCGGCATCCACAGCCGCACGGGCTTCCCGCATGCATTCGTCCAGCGTGGGACACGCTTCCAGCAGGAACAGCCCCAGCCCCACGTTCAGGGCCACCATGTCGCGCATGCATTGCGGCCCGCGCCCGGCCAGTATCTCCCGCAGCACGGAGGCCGCTTCATCCCGGCTGCGCACGGCCAAATCTTCCTGCGCGCATGGCCGGATGCCGTAATGCGACGGGACCAGCTCCAGACGGCGCGGCCCGTTCTCATCCACCAGCATCACGTCCGCCGCGCCCAGGGGCGTCACCTCGTCATAGCCTCCGGCGCCGCAGACCACAGCGGCCCTGCGCACGCCGGTCAGCCGCAGGGTATCCGCCATGAGCGGCACCATCTCCGGCCTTGCCACGCCCATGAGCAGGTGCGAGGGGCGGGCGGGATTGATCATGGGGCCCAGCAGATTGAACAGCGTGCGGATGCCCAGCTCGCGCCGCACAGGCCCAACATACTTGAAGGAAGGGTGGAAGTACGGCGCGAAGATGAAGGCAAAGTTCCTCCTGTCGGCCTCGGCCCGCACTTCCTCCGGCGTTTTGCCAAAGGGAATGCCGAGGTTTTCCAGCGCATCGGCGCTGCCGCTGGTGGAAGAGACGGCGCGGTTGCCATGCTTGATGACGCGATGTCCCATGCCTGCCAGCGTCAGCGCGGCGGCTGTGGAGCAGTTGAAGCTGTGCTTGCCGTCGCCGCCGGTACCCACCACGTCCAGCGCCGGCCTGTCATCGCAATCCACGCGCACGGCGCGGCGCACGGCAGCCTGCACGGCGCAGGCCAGCTCCAGCGGGCTTTCTCCCTTGGCGCGCAGGCCCATGAGGAAGGCCGCGGCCTCGCCGGCCCCCATGCCGCCGTCCATAAGGCGGGCAAAGGCGGATGCGGCCATGTCGCGGCTGAGGTCGCGGCCGCAGGCCAGAGTTTCCAGAATCAGCGGCATGTCCGCCTGCTTTTCTGGAGAAAGAACAGTCTGCGGGAAATTGCCCAGCAGGCGCGCACCGTCTGGCGTCAGTACGGATTCGGGGTGGAACTGCACCCCGGCCCACGGACGGTCGCGGTAGCGCAGCCCCATGACCTCGCCTTCGGGGCCGCGCGCATTCACGGCCAGCAGGGGATGATCATCAGGAATTTCAGCGACCAGAGAATGATAGCGCCCCACGGTCATGGGCTTGGGCAGGCCGGAGAAAAGCCCCGTGCCGTCATGAACGACGGGCGAAGCCTTGCCGTGCATGATGGTGCTGTTCACCACCACGGGCGCCCCGGCGTGCGCGGCAAGCAGCTGATGCCCGAGGCATACGCCCAGCACAGGCACGTCGTGCGGCAGGCGGTTCAGAAATTCAGGACAGAAGCCGGCGTCTTCCGGACGGCCGGGGCCGGGAGAAATGCACACCTTCTCAAGCTGGGGATTTTCGGCCAGCGCCAGCAGGCGGGGATCGTCGTTGCAGACCACCACGGGCTTTTCCCCCAGCTGGAAAAAGGCCTGCGCCAGATTGTAGGTAAAGGAATCATAGTTATCGATAAGCAGGAACATGGCTACTTTCTCCCCTGATCAAGCACAAGACGCATGATGGCCGACTTGGCGCAAACTTCCTTCCATTCGGCATCGGGATCGGAATCATGGACGATGCCGCTTCCCGCCTGCCAGTATGCCTTGCCGTCCTTGACCCACATGCTGCGGATGGTAATGCCCGTATCCATGTGGACGGCATCCTTGTCCAGCCCCAGCCAGCCCACGCAGCCGGCATAGGGACCGCGCGGCAGCTGCTCCTGCTCCGCCAGCAGCTCCACGGCCCGCACCTTCGGCGCGCCGCTTACCGTGCCCGCCGGAAAGGCGGATGCCAGCACTTCCAGCGGGTCAACGCCTTCCCGCGCTTCGGCAGTGATCCGGCTGGTCATGTGCATGACGTGCGAAAAACGCTCAATGTCCATCAGGCGTTCCACGCGCACGGAGCCGGGCCGCGCCACGCGCCCCAGATCATTGCGGCCCAGATCCACCAGCATGACATGCTCGGCACATTCCTTGGGGTCGGCGGCCAGCTCCTCGGCCAGCCGCGCATCCTCCGCCGGGGAAGAGCCGCGCGGGCGTGTTCCGGCGATGGGGGAGAGCTGGAGCAGGCCGCCCGTGCCGCGCACCATGACTTCGGGCGACGCACCCAGCAGGGTCATCTCGGGAAGCTGGAGATAGAACATATACGGCGAGGGATTGATGGCGCGCATGCGGCGGTAGAGCGTCAGCGGATCGCCGCTGAAGGGAGCGCAGAAGCGGGCCGAGGGCACCACCTGTATGGCCTCGCCCTGTCCCAGCGCGGCACGGATATGCCGCACCATGTTCCTGTAGTCCTCCGCACCGGGCTGGCATACGGTTTCACCTGCCTCCGGAGCCGCCGCATCCGCGGCATGCTGCCCGCGAATGTCGCGGTGTTCGCCGGCGCTCACCTGGAAGAGCCGGTTGAACATGTGATCAAACAGCAGCACGGTGCGCGGCAGCACAAGGGCGCATTCCGCATCCTCCGGCGGCAGGGCCCTGGCCATGCGCGGTGTAAGGATGCCGGCCATGCCGAAGCCAAAGTAGCCGCAGAGCGCACGGGTAATGGGAGGCAGCTCCGCATCCGGCGCAGGAATGAGATCAACGCCGTGCATGATGCGGCGCAGTCCTTCCATAAAGGGCATGCCGTCGCAGTCCGCCAGCGCCGCGAGGCGTTCATCCGCAATTTCCAGCGCCAGCTTTCCGCCGCGGCAGCGCACGGTCAGCATGGGATCGCAGGCCAGCAGGGAATATCGTCCCCAGTGGCCGTCCACAGCCGCGCTTTCCAGCAGGATGACAGGCCCGCCCGCTTCCCGCATGCCCATAAGCAGGCTGACGGGGGTTTCCATGTCCGAAGACAGCAGACGGGCATATTGCTGGATGCGGACGGGGAGCGTGCCGGAATGCTGTCCGGCGACCGGTGCGGTGTTCATGATGTTCCTTCCTTCATGGTGTGAGCATGCCAAAAAAAGCGCCGCCTCCTTTGGGGAGACGGCGCTTTGGATATGTCTGGCCTGATGTCTGCCTAGCGTGCAGGCAACACCTCTCCCCCAAAGTCGCACGAACGCCACCACCAGCACTGGCTGGCGAAAGCGAAAGTAACGTTGGCGGAGAAGGTACGCATGATAGTTCCTTGTGAAATTTATGTTTCCTGTCTTCTACGCCTGTGCGGTATTTTTTGTCAAGACCATGACGGCGCGAAGAAAAAATTTTCCCGCCACCTCGTGTGCCGGCGGAGAGGACCGTCTTGTCTTCCGGCCAGCAGCATGGCATGCTTCCGCGCAGAAGGGGGACGCGATGGGATCGCAGAAACGAAAACCGGCGCGGGAACTGCTGGAGGCCCGCCGCGCCGCCGCGCTGCTCACCAGCGGCATGACCACGTCCGAACGACGGCGCTTTCTGGAATCCGACGCCGGACAGGATCAGATACGGCGGGCGCTGGCCGCCGCGCAGGCGCTCATGCAGTCACGCACGCCGGCACCTGCCTTCGGCGGCACGCTCATGGGGGGAGGCCCGGCCTTCACACGTCAGAGCATGGGCCCCGATCCGCTGGAGCGGGCCTGCGCGGACGTGCGGGCCGCTGATGCCGCGGCGGCGCAGGAACGGGCGCGCCTGCACAAGGCCGTGGACAGGCTGACGGCAGTGGCCTGTCCGGCGGACGCGGCCCGTCTGCGCGCCATGCTGGCCGCCAGACCGGAGCACGCGGCCCGTGTCTGCCGCCGTGTGGCGGAGATGGAGGCCGCCCTTGCGGAAAATCGCGCCCGCCTGCGCCTCAGCTCCCTGCGCAGCATCTGCTCCCGCTTTCCGCAGGTGCGGGAGTTCATGACGCACATGACCCTTCAGCTCCCTCTGCCGGCTTCCCTGGCCGGCTTCACCCGCGCGCACTGGAAGCTGAGCGATCCTTCCGGCAGAACGCTGGCCCACGCCCTGGCCGCCGAAGGCATTCTGCCCAAAACATTCAACCAGTGGAAGCTGACCGATGGTGCGGGCATGACCGTGCGCGACGTCTTTGAACAGCGTGGATCATGGGCCGTCCATCAGGGAAAAGCTCCGGATACCAGAACCATGATCCACATGGCTCTGCGCGAGATCATGGCACATTCCTGACTCACTCCAGGCCGGACTTTCCCAGTATCACTTCTGTTTTTCCAAATAAAACACTGTATTATGGCATATAGCTACTTTTTTCATACATAAAAATTGACATTGATTTTCAATTTCTTTAAAACCATCTCAAGCGGCCCGTCCCTCCCCAGAGGGGACGCCGGCAGACACTCGTATCTCACAATCAGCATACCGTGCATAAGGAAGAGCCATGAAACAGCACTTTGACCTGCATTGCCGCCACAGTCGGAACAACCTGCACATCTCCCTGCGCGGCCAGTTCACCGCACAGGCCGCCACCACGCTGCTGGGTGCGGTGCGACGTGAATATCGCACTGGCGCGCGTATTTTTGTAGATACGGCGGCTCTGACCTCCGTTCTGCCGGAAGGCAGGGCCGCATGGCGACGGGTCTGGCCGGACAGCAATATTCCGACCTCCTGCCTGTTTTTCAAGGGAGAAAAAGGTTTCAGCCTTGGCCTGGACGGCAGTCGTGTCCTGCTGGTGAAGCCGCATCCGAAGCGCAGGCAGGATGACGGCAAAACGCCGCAGGGCCATGTCTGCCGCGGCAATTGTGCCAACTGCTCCTGCCGTGGCAAACACGGGCAGGCACGGCAGGAGGGGGACATACCAGCGCATGGCAGGCATACGCATGCACCCGCTCCTGCCGCCATTGACAAACCCCGCATGTTTGAGTAGCACTTTTTTATAAAAAATAACACTGAAGCCGTGCGGAACAGCAGCCGGCTTCAGACAGACCCGGGCAAAAGGGACCATGCAGCCCGCATACGGAGGAATACACATGAAGAAAATTGTCACGCTGATGCTGGCCGCGGCCATGCTTTGCGGTGCAGGCACTGCACAGGCCGTCGACTTTTCAGCCAAGGGGGAGTGGGTCATGTCCTTTGAAGCAGGCAGGGGCGGCAGCTTTGACGAGGATGCCTACGGATACGGTGGCGAAGAGGACAATTTTACCGCCAGACAGCGCATCCGCCTGCAACTGGACGCCGTGGCCTCGGAGGCCCTGTCCGGCACGGTCTATTTCCAGATCGGCGATCAGGTCTGGGGCAAGAGCGAAGACGGCGCCGCGCTGGGGGCGGATGGCAGGCAGGTCAAGGTGAAGCAGGCCTATCTTGACTGGCTTGTGCCCGGTACTGCACTCACGCTGCGCATGGGCCTTCAGGGCGTTTCCATGCCATCTTTTGCCGGACAGCAGTTTTCCTTCGATGAAGATCATACAACGGCGGGCATAGTGGCCAGCTACAAATTCAATGACAACGTTGCACTCACCGGCATGTGGCTGCGCCTGTACAATGACAATTTTGCAGATGAGCGCCCGGACGGCGAACACGGCAGGGATGCCGGCTATCTGGACAATGTGGACATGCTTGCCCTTGTCCTGCCCCTGACCTTTGACGGCGTCAACGTCACGCCGTGGGCAGCCTATGGCCTGGTGGGGCGGAATTATGCCATGCGCGGCTGGGATGACGAAGACCTGCATCCCGGCAATCTCGGCTTTCTCATGGGCAATGTGCGCGAGCAGGATCGCTCCGGGCTCAAGGACTACAGCGATCTGCTTCTTGCGGGGCTGACCGGCGAGGTCACGCTGGCCGATCCCTTCCGCATTGCCTGGGATTTCCAGTACAGCAGGCTTTCCACCGGCAAGGAACGCTATGATCAGCAGGGATGGTTCGCCACGCTGCTGGCAGAATACAAGCTGGACTGGGCAACACCCGGCCTGTACGCATGGTATGCCTCCGGCGAGGACGACGACAGCTCCAACGGTTCCGAGCGCATGGTCACGTTCGGCGCGCAGGGTGGCAATGAGTACGCCAGATTTGCCTTTGACGGGCAGGAGTACATCTCGCGCGGCGCCGTGCTGGGGGACACCATGAGCGGCACATGGGGCGTGGGCGTGCGGCTGGCGGACATGAGCTTTCTGGAAAATGTCAAACACAGTCTGCGCGTGAACTACATTGGCGGTACCAATGAAAAGGACGGGCTGAAGAACATGGAAGAAACCGGCCTGAACTCGCTGACCAGAGAGGAACGCGCGCTGGAAGCCGGCCTGACTACGGAATGGAAGCTGTATGAAAATCTGACGCTGCATTCGGACATTGCCTATCTGGCTCTCTGGAACCAGAACTACGGCTTCCGCGACGGCATTTCCAAAACGGATGCCTGGAATGCCAACGTTTCTTTTGCCTACAGTTTCTAGCGGATAAACACAGAGCCCGAAAGGAGGCATACATGTGCGCGGCACTCATAGGCGGCATGGACAGACTACGGCAGGAGTACATCAACGCGGCAAGAAAGCAGGGCATCTCCCTGCGCTGCTTTAACGGCGGGGAATGCGGCATTGAAACAAAGCTGGGCTCTCCGGACATGCTCATCATGTTTACCAACATGATTTCCCATGAGGCACGGAAAAAGGTGGTTGCCGTGGCCAGGGGGCAGAATATTCCCCTGCACATGCTGCATTCCTGCGGGGTTTCCTCGCTGCGAAACTGCCTGGCGTCCGGCCGTTCCTGAACATCCGCCGGGCCTGCGTCACGGCGGCGCTTCTTCGGAAAACATACCGCCCATAAAAAGGGGGGCGCAATGCCCCCCTTCCCTCTTTCTCTCCGCCGGCCTGTCCCGGCATGTTCCTATTCCCACAGTGCCGTTATATGCGGCGGTATCCCTCCCGCTACCACAGTCCCGCCTGCTGGCAGGGCTCCTTCACAAATCTGTTTTCATTGCCCTGAAGGGCTTCGATACGCCGGGCGCGGACGCATTCCCAGGTGTCAACAGGGTACATCCTGTCCCAGGCGTCCATCAGCTGTTGCTGCTGATGGCTCAGGGTAAAACGCGGCCCGTATGCCTCTGCCATGTACTTGGTGGCGCGAGCTATCTGTCCACGGGCGCGCGCCGGCGGTTCGGCCCGGCGGCCCTGAATTTTCATGGCGCAGGAGCCAAAAGTGGACGGAACGCTGTCCCCCAGCATCTGAAAGGGACGATTGCTGCGCATGGCATTGACAATGCCGATAGCCGGGAAAAGGTTATACATGTCTGCCTGCATGAAACGGTATTCGGCACTGGCCTTCTCCGCACACTTGCGGCCTTTGTAGCGCCGTCCCTGTCCGTCCACGCAGCGCTCGTCGCCTTCGCGCCACTGGAGAAAGGCGCGGCCAAAGTTTTCCGCCGGCACTACATGCTCCCATTCCATACGATGGACGCGGCGCCCGTCGTGCGGCGTGGCAAAGCCTTCCGGCAGAACGACGTTTCGTGCGGCGTCAAATCTTGCGCCGCAATACAGTGTAATACGATGATCCCTGTAGACGACTTTCTCTAACATTTTTTTGGCGCTGGTAAAACTTTCATTCGACGTGTTTCCAGCGGCATGAATGTTTGAAGAAAGAGTCAGCACCATTGCCAGTACAAGAAAAACAGCTCGTTTCATATTTCCTCCAGAGAGAGAGAGAGAGAGAGAGAGAGAGAGAGAGAGAGAGAGAGAGAGAGAGAGAGAGAGAGAGAGAGAGAGAGAGAGAGGAAATTTACAGGTATATCATCTGAAATATGAGCGCAAATATGTTTTTTGCAACGTATATATCAGTCGAAAATATATGCTATGCAATTGTCAGCAGGGTGCGCGCGGCACGTCATCTGGACGGGAACCGGGAATGGCTGTAGGAAGAAAATTTCCTGAATACTGCCTGTAAAAAAACGCATGCGCCGCTGTGCGGGCGCGGGGAGAGAAGCATGAACGATGGGGAACTGTCTGCGGAACGAGGACGTGCGCTGCGGGCACGGCATCCGCTCTATGCCAGGCTGAATGGGGAAGTTGTCTGGATGCTCTATGAGGAACTCGGCTGGGACGCCGGGCAATGCGGCCGGTATATGGACAGGTTCCTGGCCGACATGCAGGCCGCTCTGGCAGTGATGGACGCCGTGGAGCAGGCGCCGCAACGTCGTTTCCGCATTGCCGGACGCACGCTGCCTGATGGGCGCGAGGAATGCTGCCCCGGCTGTCCCTGCCGGCAGCTGCTGGGGCGGGAGATTCACGGCCGCATGCCGGACTGGCTGTCCCTGCTGCCGCCCTTTGCCGTGGGCTGTCATCTGCGCGCCGTACTGGTGGCAGATGGGAACGACAGCGGGCAGTCCCGCATCATGCCCGCACCGGCAGAAATACTGCCCTGTCCAGCCTTTCCCCTGCTTTGTCCGCTTGAAGCAAAGCAGGATTCCCCAATACTATAAGCATTCCCGCGGCAAACGGCAGAGGCCCGCGCAACCGCAGGCCGCCGCTTCGTCCGGGCCAGGGCGCCTGCATCGTGGCCGGCATACGGCCCGGGGCGCCGCATGGCCAGTTCCGGTAAAAAATCCCCGGAATCAGACGGAAAAAGCTGGCAATAGCAATAAAATATACGTACACATACCGTACACAATGGCATCTCCGCATCCGCTCCACGGCAACCGCCACATGCACCTCCGGGCGGTGCAACATGCCAGCAAGGACACTGCCCCATGCCCAGACTTTCTATTCTCTGCTCTCTTCTCGACACCGATGCCAGTCCCGCCCTTATGCTGGGGCGGGAGCTGCACCGCTCACGGCTTGATCTGAAGGCACATCGCTGGGACCCCAGCCTGGAAACACTGTCCGGCCTGCTGGATGCCGCGGCCGACCCGGCCTGCGCCCTGTGGTGCGTGGCAGGCACACGGCGCGCCCTTGAGGACGGCCCCACACGGCGCGCGCTGTCGCTGGCGGCACTGGGCGTGCAGGCTCTGCGCGGGCGGGATTTCCCCATCATGATCCTGCCCCTTGGCGGCCGCCCCCCCCTGCTGCCGGAGGCGCTTGCCGACGCGGAACTGGCGGACAGGGGCGCGGCGGGAAAAATCCTGGCCCGCCTGCATCGCCCGACGGCACTGCCCGCGCGACCCTGGCGGCTGCGCCCGCACTGCCCGCAGGGCCTGGGGCTGTGGCTGGAAGTGGGACCCGTCAGCACGGTATGGCGCGGCGCGCTGTGCGGCGTCTGCGGACACGATGCTCTGGGCGCAGCCATACGCCCGCTGGCCCATGCCGTTGGCCCGGCCGGCGCGGTGCCGGCCCAGTCCATGCTGGAAAGCCCTCTTGAGGAACTGTCCCTGCCCACGGAGCGGGGAATATTTCTTGCCAAAGGCGCGGGGAACGAACTCGGGCCGGATACCTCATACTATGTCCAGCTGAGCGCCATGCCCGCCGAACTGCTCCTTGGCCCGCTGCCACGCGCCGGACAGTGCGAGCTCACGGCGCTGCGGCTGGAACAGGGTTCGTCCCCAGCTCCGGCAGAACCTTCCGCGCCCGCCGCGGCGCGCAAGGCGGTTCTTCCCCGGCAAACGACCTATCGCCATGTGCGGCAGGGCGCGCCGGCCAGGGGCAGCCAGCGCAGCTAGCGCCGGCGCGCTCTCCATAGTTCAGGCAAAGCTCGGATGTTCTCATCAGTTTCCCGAGGATGACGGCCCGGAACAATGTATGGCGCGGCACAGAGCATCACGCAGACAGTCTCCGGGATGCGCGCGGCACGCACAGGCCATTTTACCCCAGCCAGAGAGGTACGACATGGTTTCTTCATTCGGGGCACATGTGGGCTATATCCGGGTAAGCAGCGCCGGACAGCACATGGACAGGCAGCTTGCCGACGTGCCCCTGCACAAGACATTTGAAGATACCGGCTCCGG
>JAQXJC010000043.1 GCA_029008115.1 Desulfovibrionaceae bacterium
GCATCCACCACGCAAAGCCCGGAAATGGCTCCTGTTACGATAGCAACATTGGCTTGTGGATATCTTTGCCACCAACTTCTGATTTGCTCCAGACTCTGTCTGTTTTCCTGCCAGCTCTTCCATGAAGTGAGATACGGCCGCTTGGTCTCTCTCGACACAGGCAGGACATTTACGCCGCGTTGCAGCAGTGTGCAGGCGGCCTCCAGCATGGGTTGCATCATAGCCATATCACTTTTTCTCCCGCTGAAGGGCATTCATGAAGCTTTCATCCGCAGAAAGCACACGAGGCTCGCGGAGGAGGGCAAGGCTTCCGGCAAGGGTGGTAGAGGAAGGGGTGAACTTGGAATCAGACATAGGAACCTCGAGAGATTTGGGAGGGAATAAAAAAAGCAGGCAAAACGACGTTTCCCCAGTCCTCTCGAGACTGCTGGGCCCTCGCGAGCTCCAGACGTCGTGTTTGCCTGCAATATGCGAAAACATCCCGCCACACGAAATGCGGGCAGGTGTTTTGACAGCGGTATGTGTAAACAAGACTTTTCCCAACACTTGGGATGCTGGAAAGGCGCTTGCTATGCCTCGAGAGTTTTTAGGGGCCTTCAGTGTGGCACAGCGGCACCCGCACGTCAAGCCATAGTCCGGCATGGAATAAGGAAGAGCAGAGCAGGGCATCACTAGCGCATCTCCGTGTTGCTGGCGTCGCCACGTGCATAGGCTTCCACTTCAGAGCGCAACCAGTAGGTGTAACGCGCCCCGTCACGGCGAGGCTTCGGAAAATCTGGCCTGCTTTTTGACCAAGCCCAGACAGTTGTCTTGCAGATACCAAGAATGGCGGCAACTTCACGAACGCGGATACGTATTCTTTCAGCCATGAAAAATGCTCCTTGCAGTTTGTTGAATCTGCGCGGAGCATAGCGAACACAAGGCCGGCATGTGGCAATAGCCGAAACTGAAACGGCTATAGCCGTTTTTCAGATATAAAACTACTGATTTCCTTGATCTTATTTCTGATAGTATTTTCAGCTAATGTCGCGCCTGGCAGTTCCCTCTGGATGATTTTACTCAATCTACTGGCGAGCGACTTGTCAGGAAAAGTGCCATTCCGCAGCATGATTGCGGCGTATGTCATGAGCATCAGCGTGTTCTTCTCGCGTGGGTCAATAGGCTTTGCGCCACTGCCGGAATGCTCCTGCTTGTCCCTCTCCATCTCTGCAATCTGCGCCTTCAGCGCGATGTTTTCTTCCTGTACCTTGATGTATTCAGATCTCTGCACTCCGCATTTCACATCAGAGATAACCTCCTTCATGGCGTCATTTTTTGTTTTCAATGCTGAGTTTTCTTCCCGTAGGGCATCCTGTTCGTCTTTCCTGTTAATTTCATCAAACGTCAGTGAAAATATTTCATGATCCTGATCTATAGCCCGCGCCCGTAGTGCGGTATTTTCCGCCTTCAATGCGGCATTTTCCGCCAGCAGCGCGGCGTATTCAACAGGTTCTCTATTTTCTTCTGCCATGCTTCCGCACTCCTCTTGGTGCTGTCCTCTGATGAATCTCCGGCAAGGCGGGCAGAGGTATTCCGCTTTTCGGTGAGGCTCGCGACTTCCTCACCTATGCCGGAGAAATTCCTATTCAAACGCAGACATGCCTTTCAAATGTATCTTTGGCATATCCCTGCCATTCATCAGGGCAAAGCATGTGTCGCTCCACCACTGGGCAACAAGCCTGCGCTGTTCCAGCAAGTCGCCTCTGTGGTAGGCACGGAAGACCTTTGAGTCTGGCTTGTGTCCAATGTTGCCTTCAATGAGAGACCGTGGAATGCCGGCAGATTCCGCCAGCGTGCCGAAGGCGGCCCTGTAGCCGTGCAAAGAGTGTTCACCTTTTGGCACTCCGGCAGCGTGCATGCTCTTGTTGACGCTCTCCCCGCACAAGTGACCTCCCTTGCTCCCCGAAGCAAAAACAAAATTCGTTGTTCGGAAGCGGTGCAGTTCAGCAAGGATGTCTCGTGCCTGAGAAGATAGCGGAACCTTTAGTTCCATGTGCGTCTTGCCCTGCCGTTCAACAGGAAGCGTCCAGACACCGGAGTCCATATCTATCTCGTCCCAGCGTGCGCCCATTAGCTCTATGGAGCGCTGAGGGATGAGGGGAGACAGCTTGAGCGCGGCTCGCATTTGGCGGCTAAGCCCGTTGTTCATATTCTCTGCGTATGCGTAAACGTGCCGCAGAACGTCCACCAGTCCTTCCCATGTTGTGACCGCAGGAAAATGTTTTTCACTGCCCGCCGCGGGCTTACGTATCAGCCTCATGAGCGTTGCGCCTATGTCGCTGCTGCTGATGCCGGCATCAAAGGCATACTGTGAAACCTGCTTGAGGATGTTGCCCACCCTGCTTGCCTGTACGAGATGTCCTGCATTCTCTATAGGGCGGATTATGGCTATTAAGTCTGCTGTGGTGAGGGAGGAAAAGGGCCTGTCTCCGATTGCCGGCAGAATATGCTTCTCAATGCGCCCCAGCGTTGTAATGCGTGTGCGCTCCACGCTGGATGCGTGTTTCACCTTGAACCATTCGGAGCAGACAACGGCAAAGGTGTTACGCTCCGCCTCCGCCTGTGCCCTGGCTGTTTCCTCGGCTTCCCGCTGGGCGGCTTTCGGGTTAATGCCTGCCGCCAGTCTGCGTGCCTCTTCATCCCTGCGCTTGCGGGCCTCCGCCAGTCCAACGGCGGGATAAGTGCCAAGCGTCATGGTATCAGGCTTGCCCTTGAACCTGAATCGGTACTGCCACGACTTACTTCCGGCAGGAGTGACGAACAGGTAGAGGTTGCCTCCATCAGAAATGCGGTTCCATGTGGGCTTGCCGTCAGCACCAACTCGCGGCTTTGCGGCTCGGCACTTTGCATCCGTCAGCAGTGTGGTCTTGGGCATGCCTGCCCCTCCTTGTGGTGGTAATGGCGTTGGCAGAAAATCAGGCTCGAAAACCTGTACCATCACGCTTACCATCACTTACCACCGGATGTCCATGTACTATGGCACACCAAAACGGATACAAAAAGGGGAAAAATGGTAAAAAAAGAAGTCCTTCCAGTCACTTACGGACTAAGAAGGACTTTTTCGTATTTAGGTATGGCGGAGAGGGGGGGATTTGAACCCCCGATACAGGTTTAAGCCCGTATACTCGCTTAGCAGGCGAGCTCCTTCGGCCGACTCGGACACCTCTCCGCATGCCTGCCGCAATGCGGCAAACTGCGAGGACTACATGTAGAGGGAAAAAGCGGCATTGTCAAGCGCAAAATCCGCATGCGGCGAAGTTTTCCGCGCTGTGAAGGGACAGGCCGGCCGTCGGCGGGCTCCGGCGGAGGGGAGGGCCTGCGGCGCGGCATGGCACCGCGCATTCATTGACCGCCGCCGGACAATGGCGTAGCCTTTCAGGACAAACATCTCCACCCCAGAGGGAAAAGCATGAGCGACAAGAACGCTACCCCGGCCGCGGAAAGCGCCGGCCTTGACTTCATCCGCACCCGCATTCTGGCCGACAGGGCCGCCGGCAAGTTCGACGGCCGCCTACATACGCGCTTTCCCCCCGAGCCCAACGGCTATCTGCATCTCGGGCATGCCAAGTCCATCTTCCTCAACTTCGGCGTGGCGCGCGAATACGGCGGCAAGTGCAACCTGCGCTTTGACGACACCAATCCGCTGAAGGAGGACACCGAGTACGTGGACTCCATCCGCGAGGACGTGCGCTGGCTGGGCGGTGACTGGGAAGGGCGCGAATTCTATTCTTCCGACTACTTCGACCAGCTGTACGCCTATGCCGAGCAGCTTATCATGGCCGGCAAGGCCTATGTGGACAGCTCCACCGCCGAGGAAATCCGCGCGCGGCGCGGCACCCTGACCGAACCCGGCGTGGACAGCCCCTACAGAAACCGCAGCGTCGAGGAGAATCTCGATCTGTTCCGCCGCATGAAGGCCGGCGAATTTCCTGACGGGGCGCATGTGCTCCGTGCGAAGATCGACATGGCTTCCCCCAATCTGGTCATGCGCGATCCCACCCTGTACCGCATCCGCCATGCGGAGCATCACCGCACAGGCAACAAGTGGTGCATCTATCCCATGTACGACTTCACGCACTGCATTTCAGACTCCATCGAGCATATCACGCATTCGCTGTGCACGCTGGAATTTGAAAACAACCGCGAGCTGTACGACTGGGTTCTGGAGGCGCTGGGCGCCTACCGGCCGCAGCAGATCGAGTTCGCGCGCCTGAGCGTGACGCATACCGTCCTGTCCAAGCGCAAGCTCATCCAGCTGGTGCGGGAAGGACATGTGCGCGGCTGGGACGATCCCCGCATGCCCACGCTCTGCGGCCTGCGCCGCCGCGGCGTCCCCGCCGAGGCCCTGCGCGCCTTCTGCGCCCGCATCGGCCTGGCCCGCGCGGACTCCACCGTGGACTACAGCATGCTGGACTTCTGCGTGCGCGAGCACCTCAATGCCCACGCCCCCCGCGTCATGGCTGTGCTGAATCCCGTGAAGGTGGTCATCACCAACTATCCCGAAGGGCAGGTGGAATGGTTCGACATGCCCTATGATCCCGAAGATGCCTCGCGCGGCTCCCGTGCTGTGCCCTTCAGCCGCGAGCTGTACATCGAGCGCGACGACTTCCGTATGGACCCGCCCAGGAAGTTCTTCCGTCTTTCCCCCGGTGCGGAAGTGCGCCTGCGCTATGCATACTTCATCACCTGCCAGGAGGCTGTGCTGGACGCTGACGGCAACGTGACGGAGCTGCGCTGCACCTACGATCCGGCCTCCAGGGGCGGCAACAGCCCCGACGGACGGCGGGTCAGGGGGACGCTGCACTGGGTTTCCGCCGCGCACGCCCTGCCGGCTGAAGTGCGCCTGTATGATCATCTCTTTCTTGCGGATGATCCCAACGACGTGCCGGAAGGAAGCTCGTTTACGGACTTCATCAATCCCGACTCGCTGCGGGTCATCACCGGCTATCTGGAACCCTCGCTGGCGGAGGCGCCGGAAGGGCAGAGCGTGCAGTTTGAGCGGATCGGCTATTTCTGCAGGGACAGGGACTCCCGGCCCGGCAGACCTGTGTATAACCGCACGGTGACACTGAAGGATACCTGGGCCAAGCTGGAGAAGAAAGGATAGCAAAAAGCGGAGCCCTGCCAGAAAAGTCTTGACAGTGTTCTCCGTCCAGCCTATAACCCCGCAGACGAATACGGGATGTTAACTCAGTAGGTAGAGTATCTGCCTTTTAAGCAGAGAGTCGCAGGTTCGATCCCCGCACATCCCACCAGGAACGCACAGGCCCCCGGAGCAGCTCCGGGGGCCTTTTTATATGCGTGGCAGGAAGGAGCATTCCTCCCGCGCCTCCGCATGAATCTCTACTTCAGATGTGCATAGCTCTGTGCATCGACAGGCTCCAGCCATTCGCTCCGCACATGCTCGCCAGGAACTTCGATGGCGAGATGTGAGAACCAGCTGTCCGGGGCCGCGCCATGCCAGTGGCGGACGCCTGCCGGGATGTTGATGGCATCGCCGGGCCGCATCTCAACGGGCGCCTTGCCCTCTTCCTGATAGTAGCCGCGTCCGGCGACGCAGACAAGAATCTGGCCTCCTCCCTTTGCCGCATGGTGGATATGCCAGTTGTTCCTGCATCCTGGCTCGAAGGTTACGTTGCAGATGCCGACCTGCTGCGTCGTGATGGGAGCGAGATAGCTTCTGCCGACAAAGTACTGCGCATAGGCATGGTTGGGCTTTCCAATGGGGAAGAGCATGGAGGCCGCATGCCTGCGCATGGCTGTATCTCCAGTTCCCGGGTCATTGGTATCCACAGGCCAGACTTCCTTTGCAAGATTGAACACGGCCCAGGCCCTGGGCCAGCCGACATAGAAGGCCGCATGCGTGATGGCGGCCGCTATTTCCTTCTGCGTCACCCCGTGGGCCCTGGCATTTTCAAGATGATAGCGAAGCGAGGCATCAGTAATGCCCGATGACATGAGGGCGATAACGGTGATGAGACTGCGCGTTCTGAGGTCTATATCCCCATTGTTCCAGTTTTCGCCAAAGAGGATGTCGTCATTGAAGTGGGCGAATTCAGGGGCGAATTCTCCGAGGGCTCTGCGGCCTGCTGTCTGAACGATTTTTTCCATGTTCGGTGTTCCTTCGGGAAGGGCGGATGCATCCTGCGCTGCCGCGGCCGACAGGGGAGAGGACAGGGCGAAGATGGCAAGAAGGAGATACAGTGATATTGTCCGGCCGGTAGGCATGGCTACTTTTCCTGGCAGGAACGTGCCCAGTCGAGGATGGATGCATCGGAGTCCGAGGCATGTATCTCCCGTCCCCTGCGCAGGATCGCGCCGGGGGCTGATGCCGCGAGCATCGCGCCGCTCCTGCCAAGCCCTCCGCCGCCCGACGTGCAGAAGGGAACGAGCACCTTGCCTTTGAACGATCCCCCCTCAAGAAAGGTGTTGATGATGCGGGGAGCAAGCCCCCACCAGATGGGATAGCCTACGAAGACAACATCGTAGGGAGAGATGTCGATGGGGTTCGACATGGCGGGACGGATTGTTTCATCCTTCATTTCGACGGATGAGCGGCTGTTCCTGTCGTGCCAGTTGAGGTCTTCAGGTGTGTAGGGTATGGCGGGAACAATCTCCCTGAGATCCGCGCCAAGGCCCTTGGCGATGCGCTCGGCGGCCTTTTTCGTCCTGCCGCTTGCGGAAAAGTAGACTACGAGGATGTTCATATCCTTCCCCTCATGTTGTGCGGAAGCGGCGGCGCAGATGCCGGGACAGGCCGAGAGCAAGAGTACGGAGGCTGAAGCAGAAAGAAATTCTCGCCGTGACATGATGGCGGGACTATCGGATGTCAGCATGAGATGACTCCTTGAGAGATTGGCCGGCAGGAGCATGGGGAAACCTGGCCGCTTGCGGGAATGCTCCCGACAGGCTGATGACGCGCAATGGGCCCCCGTCTCCCGCTGGGAAGAACGTGAGTGGGTCGCCTTTTCTAGCAGTTCCTGCCCATTGCAAAGGCTTTGGCAAGGGACTGGTGTCCGTGGATGGCATTTTCGGCCGCGACACCTCCGGCAAAGACGACGCCGGCGAGATGGGACTTGGGGAAGCATTCAATCCATCCTTCAAGACCGCTTGCGGCGCGTGCCCATACATGATCGTCATCCTCCGCCGCGGCGGCGAGCAGATAGACCTCCCTGAACCGGTAGTCCTTCGAGTACATCGGATTGGCGCGATCGAGCATGGTCTTCATCTGGCCGCTCATTTCATAGTAGTATATGGGCGTGGCGAAGACCAGTACGTCCGCCTGCGCCATCTGCTCCTCTATGAGATCGGCATCATCGCGCATGATGCAGCGGCCGAGCTTCTGGCAGGCAAGGCAGCCCCTGCAGAAGCCAATGTTCTTCCCCGCAAGGGAAACTGTGGCAACCTCGTGCCCCCGCTCGGCGGCGCCGCGGGCGAATTCACGGGCAAGGGCGTCGGAATTGCTGTTCTTTCGTGGACTTGTGGAAATGATGAGAATCTTTTTCATGGAACTCCTCCTTGTTCTTCCCGTCTACGCCAACAGCTAGAAATAGCAAATACCTGTTTTGCATGAAGATAAATGCCTTTCAGGTATGTGTATGCTCATGCCGTAAGGCATATTCCCTTCAAAAGGATGCGCCCGCCGGAGATGAGGGAAGAGTCCCCATGCAGAAGCGTATCTGGGGCCCCCTGCCACATGTCCCGGAGGAAGAGTATTTTAAATCTGTCGATGAGGCTTCCCCCGGGCTCTCCGCTGTCGTCCTGTTCCCGAAGAATATCCCGGCGTTGCGATGCGTTGATAACGGCAGTACGTCGGATTCTCAAGGCGGGCGGCATTCACAGGCGCTGCCTTCAGCCGTATAGTACCGCGGCGGGCGCCATGCTCCGGGAGGGATACTATGGAAACGAGAGTCCTGCGCTATTTTGTGGAGGCCATCCGCCACAGAAGCATCACGCGGGCGGCGGAATATCTTCATGTGACGCAGCCGACGCTGTCGCGCCAGTTAAAGGAACTTGAGCAGGAGCTTGGGCAGACGCTTTTCAAACGGGTGAAGTACAGCATCATGCCCACTGCCGAAGGGACAGTACTCTACGCCAGGGCGCTGGACATCCTTGCCATGGTGGACAGGACCGAGGAAGAATTTCGGATGATGGCGGACTTTAATGGGGGAGAGGTTGCCATCGGTTGCGCCGAATCGCAGGGAATGCGCATTGTGGCCCGGGCTGTGAAGCAGCTGCAGGATCGCTATCCTCTCTTCCGCATTCATCTTTTCAGCGGCAATGCCGAGACGGTGCTGGAGCGCATGGACAAGGGGCTGCTTGACTTCGCCGTCGTCCTGCGCGGGGCCAATCCCTCTCGCTTTCATGCCTGCGAGCTGCCTCACAGGGAAGAATGGGGACTGCTTCTGCGCAAGGACAGTCCGCTGTCCTCCATGCGGGAGATTCCCGTCGAGATGCTTGCAGACCTTCCCCTCATCATTTCCGCATATGTAACTTCGGGAGAGATGCCGGAGTGGCTCACGACGCATCTTTCACATCTCAATGTGCGGGCGACATACAACCTGGCCTTCAACGCGGCTATTCTCGTTCAGGAAGGCGTTGGTCATGCCCTCGTCATAGCCGGCATCGTCCCCACAAGCGCCGAAAGCGTCCTTTGCTTTCGCCCCATCCGCCCCAGGATAGAATCTACCATGCGCATTATCTGGAACCGCTCGACCATTCTTTCCCGCGCCGCGCAGGTTTTTCTTGATGAGGTAAGGCTGGAGTCTCCCCATGCGCCCGCTGTAACGTCAGTCTGACTGGCTGTGGAAGAGGGAGCGGGCAGTTGAGCGATTCGTAAGCGCACAGGCTCCCGGAACGGCTCCGGGGGCCTGCTGTCGTTCCTGTTGCCGGCGGGATCAGGATGCGGACGGCCGGGTATCCGCGCCTGTCCTGTTCCGGCTGCCGGCGGGGCCCTTCATGGCTTCCGGGGCAAAGCAGGTGGTGGCCCATGCCAGGGTCAGCACAAAGAGGGCGGCAAAGACGCTCACCGCCACATCCCACGGGGCCGTGGTGGAGAGCGACAGGCGCATCATGAGCGTGCCGATGACAAAGCCCGAGTTGCGGAATACGGCGTGGAAGGAGGGCATGAAGTGCTGGGCGATGAGCACCAGCGCCACGTCCGAGAAGAGCAGCACGGTATAGATGGTTTCGAAGAAGTGCTGTTCCTGCCCGGTGGTGAGGAAGAGCCAGCAGTCCCGCACGCCAATGCCCATGAAGATGGAGAAGAGCGCCAGTCCCATGAGCTTCTTGCTCAGCACATAGCGCATGCGCTGCTCCGGCGATTTGATGTAGTGCTGATAGAGCCGCATGCGGTAGTAGAATCCAAGGCAGATGAAGATGGCCAGCGCTCCGGTGGCGGCAAGGCCGATATGGATGAGCGGCGTGAAGTTGCTGCCGATGGCCACCGGCTCCGGCAGATGGGAAAGCTCCTTGAAGGCATTCCGCAGCAGGATGAGCGTCAGGATTTCAAACTGCTTGCCCAGCGATCGCGACAGGGAAATGGAGAGGCTCATGATGAGCCCCATGATTTCCAGCCCGAGGATGAGCGTGAAGGCCAGGTTGATGGCATGAAAGTAGTTGGTGGGAGCCAGCTCGGCCAGCGGGGCGGGCAGAAGCCCCTGCCTGTTCAGAAGGATGCCCAGCAGCGCCCCCATGAAGATGAGAAAGACGAGGAAGGCCACGCGCCGCTCCGTTCTGGGATTTTCCCAGAAATGGTGCAGCGCGTCATAGATATGCGTCAGGGGTTCCAGCCTGTAGATAAGCGCCATACTTCCTCCTCGCGCGTCAGCCTGTACCGCCCGGAAGGGCCGTGGCGGACAGCTGAAGAACATTTCCAGCTTGGCGTGGGCCGGAAGAAAAGTAAAGCGGAAAACCGCGTCCGCCTGCGGGCCCTCGCCGCTGTGTATTGCCAACGGCTTCCAAAGGGGCTAGGTTGTGTGCCTGCCCAGTCGCGGGGGGTGGAGCGCTTCTGGCGCGGAACGCACCCGTGCGGGCTTCACTCTATTCCAGCCTTCGCGCAGGAGTTCCCCGTCATGGCACACAAGGGCCCCCATATTTCCATATCGCCGAACTACGTCGTCAACCGCATCCTGCGGCTGAATATCAATGAATTCGAGGAATGGCCGGAATCCGTCCGCAATCTGGCCATCGCCATTGCGGAAGAGCTGTTCCTGGTGGCGTACAATCCCTTTATCGACGCGGATACCGTGCGCGAGAGCGTGCGCGCGCGTTTCGAGAAGGAATCCATTTCTCTGGCGCATCACTATGCTAACTCCATCAGCGAGGGCATCACCATGTTCTGGTCGGCCCACAATGCTGAAATGGAGTTCCGCGACGAGCTGATCCGGCGCCTGGAGGACATCCTGCCGGACGAGTGCATCCTGCGCCGCCCCGGCGCGCTGGTGGAGACGGCCACGGATGCCACGGACCTGCGCATGGAGCTGCCGCTGCTGGTGGTGGAGCCGGACACGACGGAGCAGGTGGCCGAGCTGGTGCGGCTGGCCAACGAGCTGAAGTTCTCCCTTATCCCGCGCGGCGGCGGCTCCGGCCTCACCGGCGGCGCCGTGCCTGCCCGCAAGCGCACGCTCATTGTCAGCCTCACCCGCCTTACGGCCATCGGTCCCATCGATCTGGACGCCATGACCATGGTCTGTCAGGCCGGGGTCATCACGCAGGAGGCCATCAACGCCGCCGCAAAGGCGGGCGCTCTGCTCTCCGTGGACCCCGCCTCCAAGCAGGCGTCGAGCATAGGCGGCAACGTCTCTGAAAATGCGGGCGGCCCCTGCGCCTTTGAATATGGCACGACGCTGGACAACCTGCTGTGGTGGCGCATGGTCACGCCCACCGGCGAAATCATCACCGTGGAGCGGGAGAATCATCCCCGGCACAAGATTCTGCCGGATGAGACGGCCGTCTTTGTGGTGAAGGATCCCAGCGGCGGCGTGCGCAATGTCATCCATCTCAAGGGAACGGAAATACGCCTGCCGGGCCTGGGCAAGGATGTGACCAACAAGGCCCTTGGCGGCCTGCCCGGCATGCAGAAGGAAGGCGTGGACGGCATCATTACCGACGCCTGCTTCATCCTGCACAGGAAGCCCCGCCACAAGCGCATCATGGTGATGGAATTCTTCGGACGCTCCATGCACCCGGCGGCGGTGGTGGTGCGCGGGCTGGTGCAGCTCCGCAACCGCATCCGCGAGGAGGGCGACTATGCCCACCTCTCCGCGCTGGAGGAGTTCAACGCCAAGTACGTGCGGGTCATTGACTACAAGCGGAAGTCCGGGCGCTACGAGGGCACGCCTATTTCCGTCATTCTCCTTCAGGTGGACGGAGACGATCCCTTCCTGCTGGACAGCTGCGTGCGGCAGATTGTGGAGGTGGTGGAACAGCAGGATAATGTGGACATCATCGTGGCCAGGGATGACAGGGAAGGGGAGGTCTTCTGGGAAGATCGCCACAAGCTGTCCGCCATTGCCAGGCGCACGTCCGGGTTCAAGCTCAATGAGGACGTGGTCATTCCCATGGATCGCATCCCGGACTGGGCGCTCTTCCTTGAGCAGCTCAATCTGGAATGCACTGGAGCCGCGTACCGCTATGCCCTTCAGGAAGTCAGCCGCCTGCCGGGCTTTCCCCTGGGCGACAGGGACCTGGATGCCGAATATGCGCTGGCGACCCGGGCGGCCTCCGGTGAAATTTCCACGGAAGAAACGTCCGACGAGGAGCTGTACCAGCGCGCCGTGGACTTCATCAGAGGGCTTGCCGGAAAATACGGGCCGCTGGAGCGCAAGATTGCCGCCATTCTGGAATACATGGAGCGCAGTCGCATCGTGGTGGCCAGCCACATGCACGCCGGCGACGGCAACTGCCATGTGAACATTCCCGTCAACTCCAATGACGCGCATATGCTGGAGGAAGCCGAAGAGGTGGCCATGCGCGTCATGGCCGAGGCCCAGCAGATGGGCGGCGAGGTCTCGGGCGAGCACGGCATAGGCATCACCAAGATTGCCTTCCTGGGCAGGGAGAAGATGGAGGCCCTGCGCGAGTTCAAGACGCGCGTGGACCCGCGCGATGTCATGAACCCGGCCAAGCTGGTGCGCCGTGAGCTGCCTGTCCGCCCGTTTACCTTCTCGTTCAACCGTCTCATCGAGGACATTCGCCAGAGCGGTCTTTCCGGCAAGGAGACGCTGATCAACCTGCTCAGCACCATCCAGACCTGCACGCGCTGCGGCAAGTGCAAGTTGGTGTGCGGCATGTGCTATCCCGAGCGCTCCATGCAGTACCATCCGCGCAACAAGAACATGGTACTGGGCATGCTGCTGGAGGCTGTGTACTATTCACAGGTGAACAAGGGGCACATTGATGCCGATCTGCTTTCCGAGCTGCGCGAGCTGGTGGAGCACTGCACCGGCTGCGGCCGCTGCACGGCCAACTGCCCCGTGAAGATTCCCTCGGCGGATGTGGCCCTTGCCCTGCGCGCCCTGCTGGAGCATGAGGGCGCGGGCGGCCATCCCATCAAGGCGCGGGCCCTGGAATGGCTGGTGCGCGATCCCGCGGTCCGCATTCCCAAGGCCTCCAAGCTGGCCTCGCTGGGCCAGAAGATGCAGAACAATCTGCTGGGATTTGTGCCGCAGGCTGTCAAGAACCGTTTGCAGAATCCCATGTTCTCCGGCAAGGGGCCGAAGATGGGCTACAAGAACCTGTATGAAAGCCTGCGCCTGAGCCGAGGCTCTGTCTTCACGCCCGGAGAGCCCACGCCGAACATGCCCGCGGTGCTCTATTTCCCCGGCTGCGGGGGGGCGCTCTTCTATGATCGCATCGGCATGGCCTCCATCATGCTCATGCTGCGCGCCGGCTGGGCCGTCATCGTGCCGCCGCAGCACATGTGCTGCGGCTATGCCCTGCTGGCCGCAGGCATGGACACGCAGTATCAGGACAATCTGGCACAGGTGCGGCAGGCGCTGGCCGAGCAGATTCGCACTTGGAGCCGGCAGGGCTTTGCCGTCAGGCATCTGGTCACGGCCTGCGGCTCCTGCCGCGACAGCCTGGAGCGCAGCCGCCTGCTTGAGCAGTTCCCGGAGATTACGCAGCAGGACGTGGGTCAGCTGGTGCTGTCCTCCCTGCCGCGTGAGGCCATCCGCTTCCCCGTGGAGGCGGGGACGCCGCTGGTGTACCACGCCTCCTGCCATGCGGAATGGGCGGGCGTGCACAAGATCAAGGCGCGGGCCCTGCTGGCGGGAGCCGTTGCCGCGTTTTCCGGCGCGCGCGTGGCCCTGAATCCCGGCTGTTGCGCCGAATCCGGCATGGGCTCCATCACGTCTCCGGCCATCTACAACGTGCTGCGCGACCGCAAGCGTCTGAATCTGGAGCGGGCCTTTGCCAGCGGCTATGACGGGCCGGTAGTGGTGGGCTGCCCCTCCTGCAAGATTGGCATCGGCCGCAACCTGCTGCGCATGCACGACAGGCGCCCCGTGCTGCATCTGGCCGAATGGCTGGCGGCGCTGCTGGACGGGCCAGACTGGCGGACGGAATTCCGCCGCAAGGTCAACGGAACCCGCGGCGACGTGCGCGTCGTCAAGGTGCAGCCTGCATGCGGCGTCTCTTCAGGAACAGACAGTGACTCTGCCACAGAATAATTTCGCGGCCTTCATTGCGCCGCGGGGCTTCGAGAAGGAGCTGCTGACCGAGCTGGGCAGCCGCGTGCTTGTGGCGCGCGGACGTCTGGTGCTGGCGCGCGGGGCGCGCGGCGCGGCCTGGGCGCAGAACGGCTGGATCAACCCGCAGTGGATTCCCATTGTTTCCGTGGGGGATGGCGTGCGGAAGCTCAGGGAGATTCAGCGCAACTGGTGGCTGCACTCGGTGGATCATCACCGCCGCGCCAGACTCATCCAGTCGCAGCTGCCGCACGTGAGCGCCAGGCGGCAGGTCTTCGGCCAGCCGGCGCCCACGGGCAGGCTGGGCGGCTGGACGCTGTGGGAGCCTGATCTCATGCTGGCGTCTCCGGTGACGACCTCCGCCTTCCCGGACGGCGACGTGGAATTTGTGGAGAACAAGATCGATCCGCCGGGCCGGGCCTATCTCAAGCTCTGGGAGCTCTTCACGCTGCTGGGCGTCCGCCCCGGGCCGGGCGAGCTCTGCCTTGATCTCGGGGCTTCCCCCGGCGGCTGGACATGGGTGCTGGGGCAGCTTGGCGCGTCCGTGTTCAGCATAGACAGGGCGCCGCTGGCTCCCGGCGTGGCGGCCCTGCCCACGGTGGAGAGCTGCCGGGGGAGCGGCTTCGGGCTGGACCCGCGCGATGCGGGGGCGGTGGACTGGCTTTTTTCGGACATGATCTGCTATCCCACGCGCCTGCTGGAGGCCATTCGCCGCTGGCTGGCGGAGGGGCGGTGCCGCAACTACGTCTGCACGCTGAAGTTTCAGGCGGAGACGGACTTCGAGACCATGCGGGCCTTTGCCGCCATTCCCGGCTCGCGGCTCATGCACCTTTCCTGCAACAAGCACGAGCTGACATGGGTCAGCCTGGAGGCATGGCGGCGGAAGGGCTAGCCGCGCGCATCTTGTGTTTTCCATGCTTTTCTGATAAGACCCACCATCCCCGTCAGGGAAATCATGTTTGGAGGCTAAGGATAATATGGCAAACCTGGAAACCGGGCACGACAGCGATTTCAATTTTGCGGACGCCCTCGAAAACTATCTGAATGACGAAATTGGCGAGCTGGAAGAAGGTTCCATCGTCAAGGGCGAAGTGGTGCGCGTGGACGACGAAAACGTCCTCGTGGACGTGAGCTTCAAGTCTGAGGGGCAGATTCCCGCTGCCGAGTTCAGGGACCCCGCCGGCAACCTCACTGTGAAGGTTGGTGATCAGGTGGATGTGTACGTGGTGCGCAAGAACGAATCTGAAGGCACCATTACCCTCTCCTTCGAGAAGGCCAAGCGCATGCAGCTTTTTGACCAGCTCGAAGAGGTGCAGGAAAACAACAGCATCATCAAGGGTCACATCGTGCGCCGCATCAAGGGTGGCTACACTGTCGACATCGGCGGCGTGGAAGCCTTCCTGCCCGGTTCCCATGTGGATCTGCGCCCCGTGCCGGACATGGACGCGCTGGTCAACCAGGAATTTGAATTCCGCGTGCTGAAGATCAACCGCCGCCGCAGCAACGTCATCGTTTCCCGCCGCGTGCTGCTGGAAGAGGAGCGCGACTCCAAGCGCCAGGACCTGCTGGCCACGCTGGAAGAAGGCCAGATTGTCAAGGGCAAGGCCAAGAACATCACCGACTACGGCGTGTTCGTGGACCTTGGCGGCCTCGACGGCCTGCTGCACATTACGGACATGAGCTGGAAGCGCATCCGCCATCCCAAGGAAATGATCACGCTGGGACAGGAGCTGGAGCTGAAGGTTCTCTCCTTCGACCGCGAAAGCAACAAGGTCTCCCTGGGCCTGAAGCAGCTGGTGGCCGATCCCTGGCAGGACATCTCCGCCCGCTTCCCCGAAGGCAAGAAGTGCCTCGGCAAGGTGACAAACCTTGTGGACTACGGCGCGTTTGTGGAGCTGGAAAGCGGCGTGGAAGGCCTTGTCCACATCTCCGAAATGAGCTGGACCCGCAAGTTGCGCCATCCTTCCCAGATGGTGAAGGTCGGCGAGGAAGTGGAAGTGGTCATCCTCGGCGTGGACGGCGAAAAGAAGCGCATCTCCCTGGGCATGAAGCAGGTTCGCCCCAATCCCTGGGAGCTGGTGGCTGAAAAGTACCCCGAAGGCACCATTCTGGAAGGCGTCATCAAGAACATCACCGAATTCGGCATGTTCATCGGCATCGAGGACGGCATCGACGGCCTCATCCATGTGTCGGACATCAGCTGGACCAAGAAGGTGCGCCATCCCAACGAGCTGTACAAGGTTGGCGACGTGGTGCAGGCCAAGGTGCTGACCGTGGATCAGGAAAACGAGAAGTTCACGCTGGGCATCAAGCAGCTGGTGGAAGACCCGTGGGCGCACGTGCCCGCCGCCTATCCCGTGGGCTGCACGGTGAAGGGCATCGTCACCAACATCACTGACTTCGGCCTCTTTGTGGAAGTGGAAGAAGGCATTGAAGGTCTGGTGCACGTCTCCGAGCTTTCCGGCAAGAAGACCAAGACCCCGGCTGAATCCTTCAAGGAAGGCCAGGAAATCCAGGCCAAGGTCATCCATGTGAGCGCTGAAGAACGCCGTCTGGGTCTGTCCATCAAGCAGATCAAGGACGAGGAAGAACGCCGCAAGCCCAAGGAATTCCACGCCGGACCTCAGGAAAGCGGTCTGAATCTGGGCGATCTGCTGAAGCAGGCCAGCGAAAGCGAGTAGCCTTCCAGCCTGATTCGCTGACGGATTCCATGTAATACCGGACAGGGGGAGTGCGCCGCGCTCCCCCTGTTTTGTTGCCCCTGTCAGCGTCCGTACCACGCGGGGCATGCGTCCGGCACATCGGCCTGGCAGCCCTGCCACAGCCGGCGCGCGGCCAGCGCCCTGTGCACATCCGTGAGCAGGGGGCGCTTTTCCGCCGCCCAGGCGGGGGCCAGCAGCTCGCCGGGAGCCGGGTCGCCTGTAAGGCGGTGCATGACCATGCGCGAGGGAATGACGGGCAGGGCCGCGCAGAGCATGTCCACATATTCATCCCGCGAGATGGGGGCGTAGAGGCCGTCGCCGTACCAGCGGGCCAGCTCCGTATCCCGGCAGATGTAGACATTGTGCAGCTTGATTCCCGCCACAGGCAGGGACGCGGCCCAGAGTACGGACTCCTGAAAGTGCCGTTCATCCTCGCCGGGCAGGCCGGCCATGAGATGAACGCAGACCTTCAGGCCCCGTGCGGCGGCTTCCCGCACGGCATCCTCCCCCTGGCGGGCGCTGTGGTGGCGGTTGATGCGCGCCAGCGTCGCGTCATGCACGGTTTGCAGGCCCAGCTCCAGCCAGACTTCCGGCAGGGGCAGGGCGGCCAGCATGTCCAGCTTCCCGGCATCAAGGCAGTCCGGGCGCGTGCCTATGCTCAGGCCCAGACAGTCCGGCAGGGCGGACACGTGTGCAAGCAGGGCGTGCAGGCGCCGGGCCGGGCCATAGGTGTTGGAGAATGACTGGATGTAGGCCATGAAGCCGCGGTCGGCGTCCGTGCGGACATACTTTTCGCGCCAGTATGCCCACTGCGCGGCAAAGTCCAGCCCGGCCATGCCGGAACCGGACCCCCGATCATTGCAGAAGATGCAGCCCGTGCGGGCCAGCGTTCCGTCGCGGTTCGGGCAGGTTGAGCCTGCATCCAGCGGAATCTTCTGGATGCGGCGGCCGTGGCGGAGGCGAAAGTAGGTTCCAAGCGTATGCCAGAGCAGCATGGGCGGCGTCCTTGGGAGGCGCGGGGGGCCGGACGGGGCAAAGATTTTGAACTTTGCCCGCAGAGCATTGACTTGCGCGCGTTTTTGAAAGAACACAGTGAAAAAAAGTACCAGTGGCGGATTCATAGTAGCGGCCGCCGATGAGTGAGGCAAGCAGCGAATGGTAAAAGTTCTGGATTCCCTGCTCGGCATGTTTTCGAGCGATCTGGCCATAGATCTTGGTACAGCCAACACCTGCGTGTACGTCAAGGGCAAGGGCATTGTGCTGCGCGAGCCCTCCGTGGTGGCGGTGAAGAAGGACGGACGCGGCAACAGCGTGGTGCTGGCCGTGGGCCAGGATGCCAAGCGCATGCTCGGCAAGACGCCCGGCAACATTTCCGCTATCCGCCCCATGAAGGATGGCGTCATTGCGGATTTTGAAATTACCGAGGCCATGCTCCGGCACTTCATTTCCAAGGTACACAATTCCCGCCGTCTGGTGCGGCCCCGCATCATGATCTGCGTGCCCACGGGCATTACGCAGGTGGAGAAGCGCGCCGTCAGGGAATCGGCGGAGTCCGCCGGGGCCCGCGAGGTGTATCTCATCGAGGAGCCCATGGCCGCAGCCATCGGGGCAAACCTGCCCATTCAGGAGCCTACGGCCAACATGGTGGTGGATATTGGCGGCGGTACCACGGAAGTGGCGGTCATTTCCCTTTCCGGGGTGGTCTATTCCCGCTCCGTGCGCGTGGGCGGGGACAAGATGGACGAGGCGATCATGACGCATGTCCGCCGCAAGTACAGCATGCTCATCGGCGAAGCCTCCGCGGAGGAAATCAAGATGCGCATCGCGTCCGCCTGTCCGCAGGACCCCGAAGAGCAGATGGAGATCAAGGGCCGCGATCTTGTGACGGGCATCCCGCAGAACGTGATCATCACCTCCGAAGAAGTGCGCAAGGCTATTTCCGAGCAGGTGGAAACCATTGTGCAGGGCGTGCGCGTGGCGCTGGAACAGACGCCTCCCGAGCTGGCGGCGGACATTGTGGATCGCGGCATCGTGCTCACCGGCGGCGGCGCCCTGCTGAAGGGCCTGGATCAGCTCCTGCGCGAAGAAGTTTCCCTGCCTATCACCGTGGTGGACGATCCCCTGTCCACTGTTGTCATGGGGACCGGCCGTGCGCTCGACAGTATCGACATCCTGAAGGACGTGTGCGTGGACTAGGACGCCCGCCGCGTCCGGCCGCCAATGCTGGCGGCGTCCGACGGCCGGAGCCGTGCGGGGCGCCGCCGTAACTGCCTCTGCAAAGGTGCCGTGATTCCGTGAATTTCCGCCGCATCCTTTCCCTTGCCATTGTGATGCTTTTTCTGTTCCTTGGGCTGTATTCGTGGAACCAGCGCACCAGGGCGCTGGACGATGTGGCATCCGAGGTGGGGCTTGAAGTGTTGCATATGGTATTCACGCCGCTGCATGACGCGCGCCGCCGCGTGGAGGCATGGTGGCGCGACTACGTGCATCTGGTGGACGTGCAGCGGGAAAATGTCCGCCTGCGCGAGCGGGTGGAGCAGCTGGAGGCTGACCTGCTGCGCCGGGGCGAGGAGCGTGCCGAGCTGAAGCGCCTGCGCGAGCTGCTGGCGCTGCCGCTGAATGACGACTGGCAGGCCGTGGCCGCCACGGTGCTCACCGGGCGCATGGGGCCCAATGCCGTTCTGGAAAGCGTGACCGTCAATCGCGGCTATCTGGCCGGGGCGGTGCCCGGCACGCCTCTGCTGGCGCGGCGGGGACTGGTGGGCCGCATTCTGCGGGCCAGCGCGCATACGGCCACGGTGCTTCTGCTGGTGGACCCCGGCTGCCGCGTGGCGGTTCGCGGGCAGCAGAGCCGCGCCACGGGCATTCTGGCCGGCCGGGGGGCGCAGCATGCGCTGGAGGTGCGCTTTGTGGATCGCACGCAGGGGCTGACGCCTGGTGAGCTGCTGGTGACTTCCGGGCTGGACGGGGCCTATCCGCGCGGCATTCCCGTGGCCCGGGTGCTCAGCGCCAAAGCCACGGAGTATTCCCAGTTCATGCAGGTGCGCGCCGTGCCGCTCGTGCAGATGCAGAACCTGGAAGACGTGCTGCTTCTGGAATACAAGGGCATCCTGCCGCCGGCTGAGCGCGTGTTTGAAGAGCCGGCGGAATCTCCCGACTCTCCTCTTATCCAGGGCCCTGAGCCCGCCCCTGCCTCATGAGCGCCTGGGCCGAATGCTGCTGGTGGAGCGTGTTCATCCCCGGAGCTCTGTGGGTGCAGAGCCTGGTGCCGGGGCTGGATGCGCTTCTGGTAGGCGTGCTTGTGCTGGCGCAGGAGCGCCGCTGGCGGCAGATGGCGTGCTTTCTGCCATTCTGCATTCTTGTGCAGGAAGGGGTGGGCACGCAGTCCTTTGGTGCGTCCATGCTGTGGTATGCCTGCGCGCTGCTGCTGTTCTCGCTGGGGCGCGGCTGGTTTGAAGGGCGGAGCTCCGTGCTGGTGCTGCTGGTGGCCTGCGCGCTGGCTCCCGTATCCGTGGGGCTGATGTCCATGCTGGCCTCATTGCAGCAGCTTGCCGTTGATCCGCATATCCTGCTGGGGCGCAGCATCGTGCAGATGTTCTTTTTGCCACCGGCATGGCTGCTGTCCATGCTGACGCGCCGGAGGATCGAGCGTGTTCAGGCGTAAGCGGCGGAACGAGGGGAAGGAAGCAGAACGTACCTGGCGCGCCTGGCTGGAAATTCCCGTGGAGGGCGAGGCCTACCAGCCTCCGGCCCACGGGGTGATCCTGCTTCAGGTGCTGATTGTCCTGCTGTTTTTTCTCTTTGTCCTGCGCTTCTGGTATCTTCAGGTGCACATGGGTGCGGATATGTCCCGCCAGGCTCTGGCCAACAGGCTGCGCTATGAGCAGATATACGCCCCGCGCGGCCGCATTCTGGATACCAACGGCCTGCCGCTGGCGGACAACCGCATTGCCTTTGGCCTTTCTCTGGTGCGTGAAGACTGCCATGACATCCCCGCCACGCTGGCCCAGGTCGCGGCCTGGACGGGCATTCCCCTGGACAAGCTGCGGGATCGCTTCCAGCATGACCGCCAGCGTACACGCCCTTTCGAGCCCATCCTGCTGACCTCCGACATGGACTTTGCGCTGGCCTCCCGCGTAGAGGCGGAGCTGGTGTTCTGGCCCGGGCTGGAAATCGTGGTGCGCTCCAAGCGCTGGTATCCTGAAAAGGAGCTGTTCGCGCACGTGCTGGGCTATGTGGCCGAAGCGAATGAAAAGGAGCTGGACGCCGATCCGGAGCTTGCCCTGGGCGATCTGGTGGGCAAGCAGGGGCTGGAATACAGCTATGAGAAGCTGCTGCGCGGGCAGAAGGGACGCTACCGTCTGGAAGTGGATGCGCTGGGGCGTTCGCTGGACAGGATTCTGGAAGAAGTGCCGCGCAATGGGCAGGAAATCCGTCTGACGCTGGATCGGGATTTGCAAAAGGCCGCGTGGGACGCCATGAACGGCGAGGCCGGCGCGGTCATCGTCATGGAGCCGGACACGGGCAAGCTCCGCGCTCTGGTCACCTCGCCAGCCTATGACAACAATCTCTTTGCCGCCGGCATTTCGCACAGGGATTGGCAGGAACTGCGTGAAAACAAGCGCTTTCCCCTGCAGAACCGAGCCATCCAGAGCACCTATCCCCCCGGCTCCGTCTGGAAGCTGATGATGGCCGCCATGTTTCTGGAAAATGGCGTCAAACCGTGGGAGAGCGCCTATTGCGGCGGCCAGATGAAGCTGGGCAACCATGTTTTTCGCTGCTGGCGCAGCGGCGGTCACGGGCAGGTGGACATGATGCGGAGCATCATCCATTCCTGCGATGTCTATTACTATCACTTTGCGGAAAAGCTGGGCGTGGACAGGATGGCCCGCTTTGCGGAGCAGTCCGGCTTTGGCAGGCCCACAGGCATTGATCTGCCCCACGAAAAGGGCGGGGTGGTGCCCTCGCGCGAATGGAAAATGCGCCGCTATGGCAAGGCCTGGCTCAAGGGGGAGACCATTAACGCATCCATCGGGCAGGGCTATACGCTGGTGACGCCCTTGCAGATGGCGGTGAACGTGGCTTCCTTCCTCAACGGAGGCAAGGTGCTGAAGCCGCTGCTGCGGGAGGACGAGCCTGTGGAAGTGCGCGGCACGGTAGCGGCACGGCCGGAGACCTTCCGTTTTGTGCTGGATGCCATGAAGGTCACGGCCAGCGTGGGAACCTGCAAGGTTGTGGCGCGCAAGGATGCCGAGATGGGCGGCAAGACTGGGACGGCACAGGTGGTCAAGCTGCGCATGGCCGGCCAGCGCCGTCTGAAGACGCACGAGCTGCCCTGGGAGCAGCGCGATCACGCCTGGGTGGCTACCTGGGGACGCAAGAACGGCAAGAGCTATGTCGTCATTGTCATGGTGGAGCATGGCGGCGGAGGCGGCACGGCTGCCGGCCCGGTGGCCAGAAAGGTCTATGACCATCTTTTCGGCCCCGTGGGCGGGAACGGGCAGAAAACGACGCAGCGCTAGCCCGCGCTCGGCAGTGCGGAGCGGCGGAAGCATCGGGGGCGGAATATGGAAAAGCGTCTGTTGAGCTACATGAACTGGGGGCTGCTGCTGACCATGTGCGGGCTGTTCCTGGTGGGCGTGGGCAATCTCTATTCCGCAAGCGGCATGCGCATGGAGGGCGGGCTGGCCTTCACGGACTATTACGAGAAGCAGCTTGTCTGGGGACTGCTGGGGCTAGGCGTCATGCTGGTGACCATGAGTTTTGATTACCGCCGCCTGCGCAATCTGGCATGGCCCTTCTTCCTCGTCACGCTGGTGCTGCTGGTGCTGGTGCCGCTCATTGGCAAGAAGGTCTACGGCGCGCAGCGCTGGATTTCGCTGGGATTCATGAATATTCAGCCCAGCGAGTTTGCCAAGATTGCCGTGCTGCTGCTGGGGGCGCACCTGCTGGCGCGCGACGGGCAGGCGCTGGACTGGAAGAACTTTTTCCGCGTGCTGGCTGTGGGGCTGGCGCCTGGCGCGCTGATCATCCGCCAGCCGGACCTGGGCACCACGCTGAATATCCTCCTCCTGCTGGGCGGCATGATTCTCTTTCACGGCGTGCGCGGCTATGTGTTCAAGACCTGCCTGCTGGGCCTGCCCTGCTGCGCGGCCTTCATGTGGTTCGTGGGCATGCGCGACTACCAGCGGCAGCGCGTGCTCACCTTTCTGAACCCCGGGGACGACCCGCGCGGCGCGGGCTATCACATTCTCCAGTCCCGCATTGCCATTGGATCAGGAGAAATCTGGGGCAAGGGCTTTCAGGAAGGGACGCAAAGTCAGCTCCGCTTTCTGCCGGAGAAGCATTCGGACTTTGCCGTGGCCGTGTTTGGCGAGGAATGGGGCTTTGCCGGATGCGTGGCCCTGACGGCGCTGTTCTGCCTCTTTCTCATGTCCATCTTCATGACAGTAGTGCAGGCCAAGGATCGGTTCGGCAGCACGCTGTGCGTGGGCGTCTTCTTCTATTTCTTCTGGCAGATATTGATCAATATGGGCATGGTGACCGGCCTGATGCCGGTGGTGGGCATTCCGCTGCCCTTCATCAGCTACGGCGGCAGCGCCATGGTGGTGAACTTCGCCCTGCTGGGCGTGGTGCTGAACGTGAGCATGCGCCGCTTCATGTTCAAGGGCTGAGCTCCCGGGGGGGGAAGTTGACCTTTGACTTGTATAGGCGTTTCAAGTAATTCCTTAACAGGAGGTTTTTAAAAATGAAAATAGTTATCGCCCTATGCCTTGCATGGCTTGGCTTTTTTTGCATACGTGGGTTGCGGAGCGCAAATATCGTTGCCACCCTCATATTCTTATTATGGTATTGTGTTGAGCGGATTTGCATCAATACGCCATATACAGAATTTTCTGTACTTGTTGGGTGCATAATATTTTGTCTAACTTTACCGAGAGAGAGAGAGAGAGAGAGAGAGAGAGAGAGAGAGAGAGAGAGAGAGAATATATGGATGTGCTAATATTCTCTTCTATAGTATAGTTTTTGTTATATGTTGTTATCTTGGTGTAATAGTTGCATATTATTTACAGTTTGGTAAAATTGAAAATGAGCAAATTGGTGCAGTGCTGCAAACTAATTTGCATGAAATAAAAGAAAATTTTCAGATATATATAGGTGTAAAAGGTGTTCTATTTGCGCTTTTGTTCATCATAGCTACTATTTCCCCGGTATTTTTGAAGAAAAATTGGTTGGAACGTGTGACAACTTATTTTTCAAGATTTGGATATGTAAGATATGTTATTCTACTTCCAGCAGGTTATGTTATAGTATTTTTTATTAACGCTGCTCTTAACTATGGTTTTTATAATGTTATTGTAAAATTTTTACCGAATACATATTCTGCATATAAAACAGTTCATGATTATCAGAATAAATTACAGTTACGGCAGCAGGCTGCTCTTGTGCAGCGAGATGAGATGAAAAATCTCACAGTAATCTTGGTTATCGGGGAATCAGCAACATCAGCACATATGAGTGCATATGGATACTATCGAAAAACAACTCCATGGATGGAGCAGGCTGTTCAGCGCGGTGAATCTATCTTATTTTCCCGTGCGTTTTCAGCACATAGTCATACATCATTTACAGTACCACTCATGATAAGTACATGTAGCCAATATCAGGCAGGTGATATTGCTGATGCTCCAACGATAGTAAATCTTTTTTCATCTAAAGGGTATGGAACATGGTGGATTTCAAATCAGGAACGTCAGGGCATTTTTACAAATTTTATTAGTGTATTAGGAGAAGAGGCACAGCATGTATTTTTTTCTGGCAATACAGAATCAAGGCAGACCAGATATGATGAGGTATTACTGCCAAAGATTGAAGAAAGTGTAAAAACTGCCCAGCAGGGAAAATTGATTGTTGTACATTTTATGGGAAGTCATGGAAGATATGCAGATCGTTATCCGGAAACATTCCAGCCTCAACTGGGTGAGCTCGTTCCAGGTCTGTGGGGAATCCATGAGAAAAATAAGCAGGACGAAATTCATACATATGATATAAGTATTGCATACACAGATACATTACTTCAAAAAATTACGAGAATATTGCCTCAGGATCAAAATATTGTACTCATTTATGTTGGTGATCATGGGGAAGATGTTGTCGGAAGCTATTATCATGATTCAGCAAGACAGCTGCGCCATGACATGTTTTCAATTCCTTTCATGATATGGGGAACACAATATTTCCGTAAACATAATAAAGAATTGTGGGATAGTATCGAAAAAATAAAGGATTTATATATTACAAATGATCGTGTATCTGATATTATCAAAATGATAGAATCTGAAACTTGTAATTTTGATTCTCTTGTAATGAAAGATGCTGGTGATATTCCAATCCGTAATGGTGAATATTCTGTATCAGATATTACCTGTTACAAGGTGGCGGAAAATGTTAATCGGCTGAAAAAATTGACTAAAAAGCACTTTCTTCTTCACCGTACAGATACCTTGGAAAAGGCGGCGATCGCTCAACGGTCTGGTTTTGATGGGGTCGAGATTGATGTCGTCTTTGATCCAAAAAAGAATATGCTCATGGTTGGGCATGATAGCTCAGTTATGAGTGGGCTGTCATTAGAAATATTCTTGTCCTCAATGAAGAAATGGGATTACAGCCGTCTATGGCTGGATATAAAAAATTGTAATAGTGAGTATGCGGGTGCCATTTTTTCAGAATTAGATCGCCTTAACTCAGTATACAATTTTAAAATGAAATCTATTATTGAAACTGGTTATCCTGGTGTGTACATTGAAAAATATAAAAATAATGGATGGTTTATATCTTATTATGCGCCTACACCTAGAAATGGTAGCACAACAGAAAGTAAACAGATATGCCAGGCTATAGAAACAGCTCGCGAACAGTATATACCTTCTGGTATCTCTTTTGATATTGCGACATATGAACAAGCTAATGCACAATGTCCGAAGGTATTTAGTAAAATACCATTAAATACGTGGGCAATACGTGTCTCTGATATTGCATCTAAAAATTCTATTACATCTACATTGCTTCGACATAATTTGATGGCGGAGCCATCCCTGGACTGCATTTTGTTGTCTATGGAGACTGATGCGAACTTATAAAAAATATTATTAATAAGTTCATAGATTATGCGGCTGAGGAAAATGGCAGCGGTATGACCGGCCTGATGCCGGTGGTGGGCATTCCGCTGCCCTTCATCAGCTACGGCGGCAGCGCCATGGTGGTGAACTTCGCCCTGCTGGGCGTGGTGCTGAACGTGAGCATGCGCCGCTTCATGTTCAAGGGCTAAGCTCCCGAGGGGGCACGCGATCAATTCGTATTGCGTCTCATTCTTGACACCTGCATATCCCCTGTGATTAGATACGCCTACGTTAGTGCGAGGCATGGGATATGGGGTTCGCAAAAGACAGTTCCAGCAAGATACAGGGTATCAGGATCACCACGGTAAACATCGCGCTCATCGCCATGTCATCCGTCTGCTATGTCGTCATATTCTATATGATGTACATCAGCATCTGTCAGTTTTCGGCCATGAAGGAGGCCACAGACGACTACATCTTCTGCGAGCAGAGCATAGTCCAGCTCCGTGCCGGCTCAGACACGCTCACCGAAGACGTGCGCAACTTTGCCATCACTGGCGAGAAAAAATACGCGGATGCCTACTTTCATGAGGCCACGGTTGCCCGGCGGCGCGACAGGGCCGTGAATAATATCTGTTCCCTGCTGGATCATTCCGAGGCATGCTCCCACCTCAAGCTCTCGCTCCAGCAGTCCAACGAGCTCATGAAGCTGGAATACCGTGCCATGCGTCTGGTGGCGGAGTCCAGCGGGCAGGAGCTTGCCCTCTTTCCCGAAGCTGTGCGCGAATATCCGCTGACGGAGGAGGAGCGGAACCTTTCCAATGAGGAAAAGCTCCGCCGCGCCCGGGTGCTGGTGCTGGGCGATGTGTACCGCCAGTACAAGGAGAAGATATACGCGGACTGCGCGGCAAGCCTGGACACCATCTCCCGCCTGCTGAAAAAGCGGCATGACGATAATATGCAGAAGCTGTGGAGTACGCTGTACAAGACGGCCATCTGCCTGGTGTTCCTCTTTCTGCTGTCCGTGGCGGTCTTCATTCTGATCAGCAATCTGGTCATCCGCCCGCTGAAGCTCTATATCCAGCTGGCCCATGACAACAGGCAGTTTGATATTATCGGCGCCTATGAGTTCAAGCAGCTGGCGCTGACCTATAACAATGTCTATGAGCTGAACATGGAAAATGAGGCCCGGCTGCGTCAGGAAGCTGAAAAGGATCCCCTTACCCAGCTGTACAATCGGCGGCAGTTCGATAGCATGCTGAACAACATGGCCGGCTTTCCCGGCGTGATTCTGGCCATCATCGATGTGGACAACTTCAAGCAGGTCAATGACGAATATGGGCATAGTACGGGGGACGCTGTCCTGAAGAAAGTGGCCTCCGGTCTGAAGAGTGTCTTCCGCCCTGGAGATTTCATTGCCCGCATCGGCGGCGACGAATTTACCGTCCTCTTCCGCTGTTCGCCGGATAAATGGGCTCACATACGGGAACGCTTCATGGAGCTGGAACGCCAGCTTGCCGGCTCCGGCAGTGACGGCCTGCCGTCGGTCACGCTCAGCGTCGGCGTGGCCTTCAGCAGCCATTCAGGGGACGGCGGGGACGAGCTGTTCAAAAAGGCGGATGCGGCCCTGTACCACGTGAAGGAACACGGGCGCAACGGCGTGTGCTCTTATGATGAAATAGCCTCAAGCTAGGGGCGGCTCATGCCGCCGCCCCACAGTCTCTTCAGGCGCCGGGCTTCATGTCCGGCGCCTGTCTCTTTCTTTCCGGCCGCAGGCGCAAGGCATGGAACGGCGGTTCCACGGCATGCGCTGCAGGAGTATTCCCAGACCGCAGAAGCCGGTAATGCCGGCAAGGAGCAGTCCGGCTCCGGCAAGGCCCGCCAGCCAGAGCAGCGGCGGCCACAGCAGGCTGCCCAGCACGCCGGCAAGTATCAGCACTCCCGCCCCCATCTGAATCTGCCTGAACAGAGGCAGATAGGCAGGGTCCTCGTCCACGGGCAGCCCGTCCCTGTGCCAGGCGTCCAGCCCGCCGCGCATCATGAATGCCCTGCCCTGAACCAGCGAGGCCAGCAGGGCGGCGTTATCACGTGTGCGGCGGCCGGAACGGCAGGTGAAGACCACGGGCAGGCCGGTATCCTTCAGCGGATAGCGGCCCAGGGTGGAAAGGGGCATCAGCTCTGCGCCGGCGACGGAAAGGGCGCGATATTCATCCGGTTCGCGAATATCTATGAGGCGGAGCGTGCCGGCCTGCATGCGGTCGTGTACTTCCTGTGGCGAAAGTTCTGCAAGCATGGAACTGTCCTTCCGGGTTGAAGGGTGCTGGAGAGGACGGGAAGACTCCGTCCTCTACTGAGATAGGTTCTTTCCGGGGCAAGGCAAGCCTTTCGGCAGGCGGCCGGCGTCATGCCGCCCCTCCGTGTGGGGGGATGCGGCCCTCTCCGCTCCCGGTGGGATCAGCGGGCTCTAGCGCCGTCCGTGCCGCAGGCCGCGCGGCTGGACATGCTGGTAGTCATACCAGTTCCACAGGCACACGGGCCGGTAGACCGAGACAATGACGACGGAGGAAAGCAGCAGAATCTGGGCGTAGGCTCCCCACGAGGTCTGCGGCATGACGCAGTTGTGGATGGTGGCCAGCAGCCCGCCCAGTCCCACGCTGTTCGCCAGCGCAACAACGTCGTCCGCCCACGGCCCGAGGAAGAGGCTTCCCCAGAAAAAGGCGCTGAGGCTGATGAGCCACTTGTAGGCAATCCAGAAGTATTTCACAAAGCCAAAGGGCGTATATATGGAATACAGCAGGCCGCTCACAATGCAGCCTATGATGCCGGGCAGCACCACAAGACAGTCCACATAGTAGATGCAGATGTTGATGACGCGCACGGCCTCCGGCTCGAATTGCATGTTCTCCCGCAGCGCGGCCAGCACCAGCAGGGAAAAGGCGCCTCCCATCCAGGCCACGGCCGCCAGCAGGTGCAGGCTTTTTACGAGCTTCTGCTGCCCGTCCTGAATGTGCAGCGAGAGTTTTGGCGGCTCCTTCATGGGGTGCGGCTTGGCCATCATGCTGAGGTCGCTGAGCGGATGCGGCATGGAAACATTCTCCCTTTGGATGGTGCGCCCCGGCCCCTGCGCCGCGGAAAGGCGCACAGGGGCGGAGCGCGCCGGTTCAGGCTGCCGGAGCAGCTACTTGATTTCGCAGTTGCCGTCCGGGCATGCCTTGGAAGGCGTGACCGGCGTCATCTGGAAAAGCACCACCTTTTCTCCCTGGGTGCCGCGTTCCGTGACCATGGTGAAGCGCACCAGACCCTGCGGCAGGGGATGCCCGAAGGTGCCGCGCAGCAGGGCATTGCCCGTGACCACCTTGGTGTTGCCGTAGGTGCTGGTACGCGCATTGGAAAGGCGCAGCTGGTCAATGACCATCTTCCTGTTCTTGATATTGGTGATGAAATGTTCCTTGTCCTGAATGTGGCCGTTGGCACTAATGTGCCAGTAGTTGCCGGCAAGGATGCTGTCCAGCGTTTCCGTATCATTGGAGACCAGGGCGGCGGCATACATTTCGGGCAGGTCGGCGCGGGCCAGAGCGTTTCCGGCGCAGCAGCAGAGGCACAGCAGGGTGGCGGCAATGAGGGGCAGCTTCATGGGTTCTCTCCTGTGTTATGCGGCAGTGCCGCGTTATGAGGCGGTCCGGGGCTAGAACGGCGTGCCTTCAGCCGTCAGGGCCTCCAGCAGGGCATCCCTGAGCCAGAGGGCCACGGGGCCGGGGCGGCCGTCCCCCACGGGCCTGCCGTTGAAGCTGGTGATGGCCACGCAGAGCGGCGTGGAGCTGAAGAACAGCATTTCGCGGACGCTGGCGAGCTCTTCGGCGCGCACGGGGCGCTGGCGCACGGGCATGCGCGCGGCAGCCAGCTCCAGAGCGCGGATGGCCGTGGTGCCCGGCAGAGTGGAGGTAAATTCCGGGCAGACCAGCACGCCGTCCCTGTCCACAATGCCCACATTGGCTATGGCGGCTTCCGCCATGCAGTCCTGTCCGTCAAAGGAGATGGCCACGTCCATGCCTTTGGCGCGGGCTTCCTCGCTCATGAGTACATTGGGCAGGTAGTTGATATTCTTGATGCGCGCCAGATATTCCTGCTTGGCGGGGATGGCGCTGCGGAAGGCGCTCAGGCCGCGTGCGTAGGTATCGGGAGACGGCGGCGTGGAGCGCATGGCGACGATGTACAGGCTGGAGGCGGGGCATTCCGCCGGAGAGATGCCGAAGCCGCCCGGGCCGCGTCCGATCAGCACGCGGATGGCCCCTGTGGCGTCGCCGCCCGCCCGGGCCATGTCGATGATGCGTTCCCGCACTTCCTCCCACGGACAGGGCGGCGCAAGATGCAGACCGGCGGCGGAATTGCGCAGGCGGGTGATATGCGCATCCAGCTGGAAGATGCGGCGGCCGCGGCAGGCGATGCTTTCAAACACGCCGTCCCCTCTGTGGCACAGGTGGTCATCCAGCGGCGCAAGCATGGCCCGTGCGTCTGTGCAGATGGCGCCCACGCGGTGTTCATAGAAGGCCAGTATACGTTCCATGCCGGGGCGGGGCGCAGCCAGCATCTTTTCCAGATAGGCGTGGCAGTCAACAGCGTTCATGCATCCTCCCTGTGGAGAGCATACGCCCTGTCAGCCCTGTGGGCAAGTGCCCGGTGGAGGAAAGGGCGGGAGCGCGCGGACGGGCAGGCGCGCCGGCTCGCCGGCCGCTCCCCTTGCCAGAATGGCGCTGCGCGGGTATAGGGCTGTATATTCGCATCGCAGGCCATGTGTTTTCCGCCATGCGGCGGGGCCGGATGCGTCCATGCCTTCCGCAGGAGGTTCCGATGCCCTGTTCAGCCCTGTTTCGCCGCGTCTGCCGGGGGCGCGGGCCGCTGTCTGTTCTGATGATGTGTTTTCTGGGCGCCTGTCATGCGGCAGAGTCTGGCCCCGGGCCGGCGGCATCCGACCTGGAGGGATCACGCTGGCGCCTTGCGGAGCTGTACGGTCAGGCTGTGGAACTCTATGACGGACAGCCGGAACCGCACATTGCCTTTGCCCGGCCGGAAGAGGAGGAGGGCGGAGAGGCCCGCCGGGGAAAGGTGCTGCGTCTGTCCGGATCGGATGGCTGCAACTATCTTCTGGGCACGCTTGAGCTGTCCGCGGCAGGAGCGCGCTTCAGCGGCATGGCGTCCACGCGACGCTTCTGCCCCGAGGGCGACGCGCAGGCCAGACGCATGGCAAGAGCGCTGGAGGAGAGCGATGCCGTGACTGTGCGGGGCGATACGCTGGAGCTGTCGCACGGCGGCACGCCTGCGGCGCGGTTTACGCGCACGTCGCCGTGATCCGCATGCCGCGCTGAACAGGCTGCGGCGCTAGGCTTCCAGCGCCGCCAGCCGCGCTTCTATGGCTTCCCAGCGTTCCAGCAGCTCCATCTGCGCGGCTTCCACCTCGGGCAGCCGGGCCGCAGCGGCATTGAATGCCTCCGGGTCCTGCTGGAACAGTGCGGGATCGGCCAGCCTGGCTTCCAGTGCGCGCTGTTCTTCCTCCAGCCGGGCACTCTGTTCCGGCATGCTGTCCAGCTCGGCCCTGAGGGCGTTCAGCTCCTGCTGTTCCCTGAACGTCAGCTTGCGCTTTCTGCCTGCCGCGGGGGCGGAAATCGGCGCATCGGCGGCTGCCCTTGCCGGCTTTCTGTCCTGTTTTTCCGGCTCGGCGTGCTGGCGCTGCCAGTCCGTGTAGCCGCCGACATATTCATGCACCAGCCCGTCGCCTTCCAGCGCCAGCGTGGAGGTGACAAGGGAATCCAGAAAGGCGCGGTCATGGCTGACCAGCAGGACGGTACCCTGATACTGTGCCAGCAGCTCCTCCAGCAGTTCCAGCGTTTCCACGTCAAGATCGTTGGTAGGTTCGTCCATGACCAGCAGGTTGGAGGGCTTGGTGAAGAGTTTGGCCAGCAGAAGGCGGTTGCGCTCCCCGCCGGAGAGCGTGCTGACGGGCACGCGCAGACGGTCGGACTCGAAAAGAAAGTCCTGAAGATAGCTTGCCACATGGCGCTGCCGCCCTCCCACCACGACCGTGTCGTTGCTGTTGGCTACGGAGTCCATGACCGTGGCATTGGGGTCCAGCGTGTCGCGGAGCTGATCGAAATAGGCCACCTCCAGCCGCGTGCCCTGCCGCACTGTGCCGCTGGTGGGAGCGAGCTCGCCCAGCAGCAGGCGCAGCAGCGTGGTCTTTCCCGCGCCGTTGTTGCCGATGAGTCCCACGCGGTCGCCGCGCTGGATGATGGTGGAAAAGCTGTGGAAGACCTCAAAGCCGTCCGGCCAGCGGAAGGATACGTCGCGGGCTTCCAGCACCAGCTTGCCCGAGCGTTCCGCTTCCTCCGCCGCCAGCCGCACGTTGCCCTGCCGGGCGCGGCGTGAAGCACGCTCCACGCGCATGGCCTCCAGCGCGCGCACACGTCCCATGTTGCGGGTGCGGCGGGCCTTGATGCCCTGCCGTATCCATGCCTCCTCCTGCGCCAGCTTCTTGTCGAAGGTGGCATTCTGCTTCTCTTCGTCGGCCAGGCGCAGCTCGCGGCGATCCTGAAACTGATCATAGCCGCAGGCATAGGAATGAATATGGCCGCGGTCGATTTCCGCCATGCTGGTGGCAAGGCGGCGGGCAAAGGCCCTGTCATGGCTGATGAACACCAGCGTGCGCGCGCGGCGCAGGAGAAAGTCCTCCAGCCACTGAATGGTGCGGATGTCCAGATGGTTGGTGGGTTCGTCCAGCAGCAGGTCGCGGGATGTGAGCAGGGCGCGGGCCAGGGCGACGCGGCGCTTTTTCCCGCCGGACAGCGTACCGAAGTCCGCGTCTCCGTCCAGTCCAAGATGATTGATGACGGTGTCAACATCCCCCTGCCTTTCCCAGCCCTCCCCTGTGCCCATGAGCGCCTCGGCGGCGGCCATCTGCGCATGCGTCAGCGTATGCGCGCCGCCCGTGGCCATGAGCCGCGCCGCGGCCAGGGCCCTGCCCGTTTCGCCCATGACTTCGGCCACCACGCTGAATACCGGCCCCTGCCAGTGCAGCGGCACTTCCTGCGGCATGAAGCCGAGGATGGTGCCCTGCTGGTAGACCACGCTGCCGCTGTCCGGCGCGCGCAGGCCGGCCATGACGCGCAGCAGGGTGGACTTTCCCGCGCCGTTGCGTCCCATGAGGCAGAGCCTTTCGCCCGGTTCAACATAGAGATCGCTGTGGTGAAACAGCGGGCGTCCGTACAGATTCAGGGAAATGTCTTGCAGTGCAATGAGGGCCATGATGTTGTTACCTGTAGCCGTGTGGCATCAGGCCTCACGGGATAGTTCTGTGTGCGGGGAAAACGGTGCGCCGTGCGGCGCACGGGGGCGGACGCCGCCGGCGTGCCTGTTCAGATGGTCGAGGCCGGCGCGGCATGCAGCATGCGTTCCAGCGCCGCTTCCGCGTCTTCCGGCGCTATGCTCTGCCGCGCGGCCAGATGGGGCAGGTTGTCTACCGCATCGCAGGGCCGCACATAGAGCGGCTCAATGTCCACATCGGCATAGCCTGCCTCCTGTGCGAGGCTGAGCAGGTCCCGGCAGTCAGGATGGCGCAGGCCGTCCGGGGCAAAGCGCGCGTCAGGACATACCTGGCGCAGCGTCTCTCCATTCCGTTCCAGCGCACTGCCCAGCACCACGGGAGGCAGCCCGGCCGAACCATCCTGTGCAATGCGGGCGGCGGCCTCCGCGGGAGGAAGCAGCTCTGCCGGCCCGGAGGCTGCCGGGCGCCCGCCGGCCTGCCAGACAAAGCGCCGGGCGTGGACAAGATCGCGGCGGGCGTGGGTCAGCACCCAGACGGCCTGCCCGGCCTGCGGCGGCAGGGAAAGCCGCCCCGCGCCTCTGGCCAGCGCCTCCAGATAGTCCAGCCCTGCGGTGCGCGCGCCTGTGGTGCGGCGCAGAGCGGCGGCCGTAGCCAGAATGAGCCGGATGCCGGTGAACGATCCCGGGCCGCGCACACAGGCAATGCGCCCGACATGGGCAGGCGCCAGCCCCAGACCGGAGAGCATCTGCCGCAGCGCCGGCGCCAGAATTTCCGTGCTGCGCGTGGGCGCATCCCATTCCTGTCGGCAGAGCATGGTCGCCTCATCTGCCAGAATGAGCTGCAACAGTCCTTCCGAGGCGTTCAGCACCAGTGTCAGGGAACCGGGAACATGATCATGCTGAAATCGAGCCATGCCTACCCCGCTGTCCAGGTTTTGACAATGCGCGCAATGTCATTGTAGGTGGCCAAGATCATCAGCGCCACCAGCAGGAAGAAGCCCACGCGCATGGCAATGCCGCGGGCCCGTTCGTTGAGCGGGCGGCGGAAGAGCATTTCCAGCAGGCAGAAGACGATTTGCCCGCCGTCCAGTACGGGAACAGGCAGCAGGTTCAGAATGCCGAGGTTGATGCTGATCAGGGCGGCCAGACCTAGCACGGCGGCAAGGCCGGCTTCTGCGGACTGCCCTACCAGCTGGGCGATCATGATGGGGCCGCCCACCTGATCCATGGGCACCACGCGCTGGGCCAGCTTGACAAAGCCCTGCCACGTCAGATCGATAAGCTCCCAGGTGCGGGCTGTGCCTGCGTGGGCGGCCTGCCAGAAGGACAGGGGCTCGATTTCGAAGGCGCCGGAGGAGCGCACACCGGCCACCCATGCCTTCTCATCCTCGCCAAAGATGGTCTTCCGCACGGATTCACGTGCGGTCAGAGTGACGCTGATGGTATCGTCGCCGCGTTTCAGCTCGAAGTGCAGGGGAGCGCCCTCGCTGGCGGCAATGGCGTCCCCCATTTCTTTCCATGTGGCTACGGGCCTGCCGTCCACGCTGATTACGCGGTCGCCGGCCTGGATGCCGGCCTCCTGTGCGGCGCTGTTTTCCAGTACGGCGCCTATGTCCGGCAGGATTCTGGTTTCTCCCCAGCCCCAGGCCAGACCCCAGCACAGCAGCCAGGCAAGGAGGAGGTTGGCCAGTGGACCGGCCGCCACCACCAGCAGGCGCTGCCATGCTGGCCGCAGAGAGAAGCTTTCCCGCGCGGTAAAGCCTTCGGGAATATCGTTTTCGTCAGACTCGCCCACCAGGGCGACATAGCCGCCCAGCGGCACAAGAGAAAGGCAGTAGTCCGTCTGGCCGCGCTTCAGGCCGCACAGGCGCGGCCCGAAGCCCAGCGAGAAGCGGGAGACTCCCATGCCCAGCCAGCGGGCGACGGCAAAATGTCCAAGCTCGTGGAAGAAGATCAGCGCGCCCAGCACCAGCACGGCGTAAATGACTGTGGTCAAGCAATTCTCCTTGATAATGACGGTATGCGCCCGGGACGGCGCGCCGGCCTACACCGGCCGGCATGCCAGCGACGCGCACCGGGCACGGGCGGCTCCGTCGATGCGTTCAATGTCCATCAATATGTCCGCCACAGCGTCCGTCAAGGCGGGGCAGTGTTCGGGCAGGGAGCGCACGGCGTCCGCGCTCTCGGCCATGCTGTCCATGGTGCGGGCAACAAGATCGGGGATGTCCGGAAATGCGCAGCGTCCGTCAAGGAACAGAGCCACGGCAATTTCATTGGCGGCGTTCAGGGCCACGGCCGCCGCCGGCCCTTCACGCAGGGCACGGCGTGCCAGCTCCAGACAGGGGAAGGCGTCCTCATCCGGGCGCTGAAAGGTCAGGGTGCCGGCGTCTATCAGGCTCAGCGGCCGCACGCCGCTGTCTATGCAGCGCGGCCATGCCGCACAGTGGGCGATGGCCATGCGCATGTCCGGTGTGCCCATCTGGGCCAGCATGGAGCCGTCCTGAAATTCCACCAGCGAATGGATGATGGACTGCGGATGAATGACGGGCGTGATGCGCTCCAGAGGAAGGCCATACAGGTGGCGCGCCTCGATAATCTCCAGGCCCTTGTTCATCAGCGTTGCGGAATCAATGGAAATTTTTGCTCCCATGCTCCAGTTGGGATGATGCAGGGCCTGCTCGCGTGTTACCTGTGCCAGTTCCGCGCGGCTCCTGCCCCGGAAGGGGCCGCCCGAGGCCGTGATGATAATGTTTTTCACGTCCATGCCCGGTCTGCCGGCCAGGCATTGGAAGATGGCATTGTGTTCGGAGTCCACGGGCAGGATGGATGCGCCCGTGCGGCGGCAGAGATCGCGCACTAGGTCTCCGGCCAGCACCAGGGATTCCTTGTTGGCCAGGCATACCACCTTGCCCGCCAGCACGGCTGCGACCGTGCCGCGCAGGCCTGCCGCGCCCACCTGGGCGGAAAGCACGGTATTCACGTCCGGCAGGCTGGCCAGAGTGGCATAGCCTTCCGGCCCGGTGAGAATCTCCGGCCGGTAGCCGGCGGGGAGCAGGCGCTTCAGGCTGTCGGCCGCCTCCGCGTCCAGCACGCCCAGAAAGGAAGGCCGCCAGCGGGCCGCCTGTTCAGCCAGCCTTGTTACATTGCGCGCTCCGGCCAGCGCCACCACGTTGAACAGCTCCGGTGCGGCCTCGACCACCTTCAGCGTGCTGGTGCCGATGGAGCCGGTACTGCCCAGCAGGCAGAGGCTCCGGCGGCTCTGGGCCCATGCTGCGGGGGGACGGCGGGAAATATAGTGCACGCCGCCTTCTGTGGCGGGCCAGAGAGGTGTCATGTCATCTTCCTCCGGGAAGCGGACGGGAGGCGCGGCTGATGTCCGCTGCCAGCCCGCCGCACCGGCGCTGCCGCGCCTGTTAGAAAAATACGAACCACTGATCCACGACGGCGAATACCGGCATGGCGAACAGCACGCTGTCTGCGCGATCCAGAATGCCGCCGTGCCCGGGCAGCAGATTGCTGGAATCCTTCACGCCCACGGCGCGCTTCAGAGCGGACTCGAACAGATCGCCCAGCTGCGCGAAGACATTGATGACAATGCCGAGCAGGGCAAAGGCCCACCAGGAAGCAACGCCCAGCGAGCAGCCCAGAATCATGCTGGCCAGTACGCAGCCGGCAAGGCTGCCCGCGGCGCCCTCCGCGCTTTTGTTGGGGCTGACGCGGGGCCACAGCTTGTGCCGCCCGCAGCGCGTGCCCACAAAGTAGGCCGTGGTATCCGACGCCACCACGCAGGCCAGGACGAACAGGAGCTTGGATGCCCCCAGATAGGTGGCAGGCAGGAGCAGCAGGGGAACGTAGGCCAGCCCGGCCAGGAAGATGCCGCCCGGCATGAAGGATTCGTGCTCGCGCACGTCCCAGCGGAAGAGAAAGTTCAGCGACGCCATGATGAAGCCGGCGCCGAGAAAGACCAGCGCGTCCTGCGGGCGGTGTATCCAGGTGAAATACAGCATGCCCCAGCCGAGCCCTATGGCAAGCAGGCGGCTGGCGATGCGGTCTCGCTTGCCCCAGAAGAGGGAATAGAATTCCCACAGGCCCAGCGCGGCGGCAAGCAGAATGACGGAAAACAGGTACCAGCCTTCCAGATACAGGGCCGCAAGCAGCGGCACGGCCAGCGCGACGCCGGTGCAGATGCGGCGGATGTCTACAGCATGATCAACTGCCATGGGTAATTTGCTCCTGAGTTTGGCCGAAGCGGCGGCTGCGTTGGTTGAAATTGTCAATGGCCGCGTGCAGGGCGGCAGTATCGAAGTCCGGCCACAGCGTGCTGGTAAAGTAGAACTCGCTGTAGGCGCACTGGAAAAGCAGGAAATTGCTGATGCGCATTTCGCCGCTGGTGCGGATGATCAGATCGGGGTCAGGAATATCCGAGGTATAGAGGCGGGCGCGCAGGGCGCCTTCCGTAATGGCGCGGCCGGCCAGACCGTCCGCCACAAGCTGCCGCGCGGCGTGCAGGATTTCGTCCCGGCCGCTGTAGTTCAGTGCCAGGTTGAGCGTCATCTCCCGGCCCGCGGCAGTGGCCTTCATGCCGTGGCGCAGGGCCGTGCGCGCGCCCAGCGGCAGGCCGTCCAGGTCCCCGACCACGTTGAGCCTGATGGACTTTTCCACCATGAGGGGGACTTCCCGGCCGAGAAATTCCGCCAGCAGAGAGAACAGCGTGGAGATTTCCGCCTCGGGACGCTTCCAGTTTTCCCGCGAAAAGGTGTACAGGGTAAGATGGCGGACGCCGATGTTCCGGCATTCGGCAACAATGCGCCGCACGTTTTCCGCGCCGGCGCGGTGGCCTTCGCTGCGGCCCAGACCTCTGGCCTGCGCCCAGCGCCCGTTGCCGTCCATGATGATCGCTATATGATGTGGCACTGACATATCTGAAGAGGGGTAGAAGGAAGGGCGGATTCCGGGATGCCGGCCGGGAACGGCCCCGGCCGACCGGAAGGACGGGGCGCCGGGGGGGGATGGCCCCCTGCGCCCGCGCCGCTAGATGTCCATGATTTCCTTTTCCTTGGCCTGGCATTTCTTATCCACGCCGGCCACGAACTTGTCCGTCAGCTTCTGCACTTCTTCCGTGGCCTTTTTCAGCTCATCTTCGGTAAGGACCTTGTCCTTTTCCAGCTTTTTCAGGCTGTCGTTGGCATCACGGCGGATGTTGCGCAGGGCGACCTTGGCTTCCTCGCCGTACTTCCTGGCGATCTTGCTCAGCTCCTTGCGGCGTTCCTCCGTCAGCGGCGGAATGGAGATGCGGATGATCTTCCCGTCGTTGACCGGTGTCAGGCCCAGGTCAGACTTGAGAATGGCCTTTTCAATAAGGGACATGCCGCCGCGATCCCAGGGCTGGATGGCGATGGTGCGGCTGTCGGGCACGGTGACGGTGCTCATCTGGCTCACGGGGGTGGGGGTACCGTAGTAGTCCACCTTGATGCCGTCCACCAGGGCCGTGGTGGCGCGGCCGGTGCGCAGCTTGGCGAAGTCGCGTTCCAGCGCCTTCAGGGCTTTTTCCATGCGGTCTTCGCCGTCAAGCAGGATGCTGTCCTTGTCCATAGAAATGCTCCTTGGGGGGCCTTCCTCCCGGCGGGAGTGTCCGCCGCGCGCGGGCGCCCGGTATCGTTACGTATGTCTCTGCCTATTTGTCGCAGACGAGCGTGCCCACGGGTTCGCCGCGCAGGGCGCGCTGTATGTCTCCGCCCATCATCTTGCAGACAATGATGGGCACGTGATTGTCGCGCACCAGGGCGATGGCCGTGGAGTCCATGACGCCCAGACGCTTGGAGAGCGTCTCGTCATAGCTCACGGTGTCGTACTTCACGGCGTCGGGGAATTGGGCGGGGTCCTTGTCATATACGCCGTCCACCTTGGTGGCCTTGATGATGGCATCGCACTGAAGTTCCATGCCGCGCAGGGCGGCGGTGGTGTCCGTGGTGAAGTACGGATTGCCCGTGCCGGCGGCGCAGATGACGACGCGGCCCTTTTCCATGTGCCGCAGGGCGCGGCGCCGGATGTAGGTTTCGCAGACTTCCTGCATGGTGATGGCGGAGAGCACGCGGGTGGGATGTCCCTGCTTTTCCAGCATGTCCTGCACGGCCAGCGCGTTCAGCACTGTGGCCAGCATGCCCATGTAGTCGGCGGAAGAGCGCTCCATGCCCTTGGCCGAGCCGGAAAGCCCGCGGAAGATGTTGCCGCCGCCGATGACGAGGGCCATTTCAACGCCCATGTCCAGAACCTTGCCGATTTCGGTGCAGATGGACGCCACCGTCACAGGATCGATGCCGGTTTTCTGCTCGCCGGCCAGAGCCTCGCCGCTGAGCTTGAGCAGCACGCGCTTGTACTTCGATTCAGACATATCATCCGCCTTTTGGATTGCTGAAAGTGACTTCATGCCGCCCGAACGCCGTGCGGCGGGGCCGGAGCGCGGGAACGCCGGAGGACGCGCCTTCCCATGCTGTGGCGCGGCGAGCATAGCAAAAAAAAGCGCGGCGCGGAAGAGTTAATGCCGGGTGAAATCCACAGGAAGCGGCATGTCCCGCCCCGCAGCATGGCGGGGGGCGGGAAACGGAACACCGTCCGGAGGGCGGGACGGCGCCACGCGGAGCCTGCGGAGGGGATGCCGGATCAGGAGGTCAGCTTCCAGAGCAGCAGAAAATAGACGAAGCCGCACAGCCAGTAGGCCAGCGCGGGCAGGGGCATGCGCCGCCAGGCCGTGGCCATGTCCACCTTGAAGTACTGGCAGGAGAGCACGAAGCAGATATGCAGCGGCGAGGCCATGTAGCCAGCCGCGCCGGAGATCATGCACAGCGTGAGCCAGGGCATGGCATGGCCGGGGCCGTAGGCCGATTCCACCATGACCAGGAGCAGCGGGGCCACGGCGCCCACGCAGGCCACCAGCATGCCGGTGAGCAGGCCCATCAGGGCGGACAGCACGGTGGCCAGCAGCCAGATGGCCGCGTCTCCGGAGCCTGCGTCGATAATGCTCTGCGCCACGCCGCCCTGGGAAAGAACATTCTTGAAGACCCCCAGCGCGCCGATCATGAAGAGCATCTTAAGGACGTGCGGCCTGACAAGCGTGCGGCAGAAATCCCCGATGCCCAGCCCGTTCTGGCGCAGGCAGCAGAGCAGGCCCGCTGCCAGTGCGAACAGGATGCCGTAATCCATGGGGATGGACGTGCAGGCAAAGACGGCTTCCAGCAGAAGCGCTCCGGCCAGCGAAATGAAGATGGGCGCTCCCTGGCGCAGGATGTTGCTCCAGCGTCCTTCTTCGGAGGTGGCTGCCGCTGTCATGGCTGCGGGCATGGACAGGGGCCGGATGAGGAAGAGCCAGCCCACGCCGAAGCAGGCGAGGGTGAGGGGAAAGGTCCAGACGCCGAGCAGGGCCGTGCTGATGCCCGCAAAGGATGCCGCCAGAATGACGGCGGGATACAGCGGCCAGGACAGCTCCGCCACATGGCGGAACCAGTAGTTGACAAGAGACTTGTCCACCTCCGGCACATGAAGATTCTTGGTGACGGCAGTAATCATGGGCGCGGAAAATACCGCGCCGCCGGGCATGGGCAGCAGGCCGATGAGAATGGGGAAAAAGACCAGCCGCGCCGCAGGCGAAGAGACGCGCAGGGAAAGCGCATTCATGAATCGTTCGGCCTGCCCGCTGCTTTCCATCAGGGCGGAGAGGGCCAGCACCAGCGCCACCACGCCCCACACGGTCAGAATGACGCTGTCCTGAAAGACGCCCCCGGCCAGCCGCAGCCAGTCCGGCACGGAACAGCCGAACAGCAGGGCGATGCACAGGCTGCCCAGAAGCACGGACAGTCCCAGCCCCAGCCGGCAGCGCATGCCCAGAAGCATGAGGGTGAAGACGGCAATCAGCTTGGCATAGGGCAGGAAAAGGGCCAGGGACATGGACAGGGGACTCCTTTCGCCGCGGGCTCCGGCATGCTGCGCGGGCGGAGCGGCGTGCTGTGGGGTGGTATGACGGGAGATGCCGCCGGAGCTGCCGGCCCCGGCGGCCGCATGGACTTATGCGAAAAGGGCTGTGGACATGTAGCGTTCGCCACCGTCGCAGATGAAGGTGACGATGCGCTTGCCCTGCATTTCCGGACGGGAGGCGACCTGAAGCGCGGCCCGGACGTTGGCTCCGCTGGAGATACCGCAGCTGATGCCTTCCTGCCTGAAGAGGGCGCGGGCCGTGGCCAGGGCATCGTCGCCGGTCACGGTCAGGATTTCATCCAGCAGATCGCGGTCCAGCACAGGCGGCACAAAGTTGGCCCCTATGCCCTGAATGGTGTGCGGCCCGGCCTTGCCGGTGGAAAGCAGGGGAGAGTCCGCAGGTTCCACGGCGATGACGCGGAAGCCGTCGATATTCTCCTTCAGAAAGCGGCCTGTGCCCGTGATGGAGGAGCCGGAACCGACGCCGGCCACCAGCGCGTGCACTTCCCCCATGCTGTCGCTGTAGATTTCCGGGCCGGTGGTGACGTAGTGCGCCTCCACGGCGTCCACGTTGGTGAACTGCCCCAGCATGACGGCGCCCCGCTCCCGCACGATGCGCTCGGCGGCGGCCACGGCGCCGCCCATGCCCTCGGCGGCCGGGGTCAGCACCAGCTCCGCGCCATACTGCGCCAGCAGCTTGCGGCGTTCAATGCTCATGTTCTCCGGCATGGTCAGTACGCATGTCAGGCCGCGCACGGCGGCAATGAGCGCTAGTCCCACGCCGGTATTGCCGCTGGTGGGCTCCACGATGGTGCCGCCCCTGGCGAGATCGCCGCGCTCCAGAGCACGCTCCACCATGTGGAAGGCGATGCGATCCTTGATGGACCCTCCGGGGTTGCAGCTTTCCAGCTTGACCCATACCTGGCCCGGCAGTCCCTTTGCCAGGCGGTTCAGACGAAGCAGGGGGGTATTCCCGATATTTTGCAGAATATTGGTCAGCATGCCGACTCCTGAGATGAGATGTAACAGCAGGAAATCCCCGGCGGATTCCCCGGATGCCAGTCTGGATGCCGCTCCGTGCGGGGACGGCCTAGTCGTCTTCCACGTCCGCCAGCCGCGCGGCGGCGCTGCCGGTGGGCATGGCGGGGGCGGGTGTTTCCGTGAGCGTCCGCAGCGGACGTGCCGGACGGCGGATCAGCCGCCTGAACCGGGCGGGAGGTTCCGCGGCCGGCTCTTGGGCGGCAGTGCGCCCGAGGGGACGCGGGGCGGCCTTTTTTCCGGCGCTCTCCGTCGCCCTGGGTCTGGGCAGGGCGCGGGGAGGCACGTCCTTGAGATGCACGTCCAGCTGCGGGAAGGCGATTTCAATGCCCTGCGCCTTGAAGCGCTTTTCAATTTCCATGCGGATGGCGGAATCCACCGCAGCCCCCATGTTGAAGTCGCGTACCCAGTAGCGCAGGGTAAAGTCCAGCGTACTGGCGGAAAAATCCTTGAAGAGCACGCCGGGTACGGGGTATTTCATGACATTTTCCGTGGCGGCGGCGGCTTCGCGCATAATCTTCATGACCTGCTGCGGATCGGAGCCATAGGCCACGCCCACGATGATTTCGCGGCGGACGTTGCGGCCGTTGCGCGTCCAGTTGATGAGCCTGTTGGCCACGAATTCGGAGTTCGGCACATAGATGACCGCGCTGTCATAGGTTTCCACCATGGTGGCGCGTACGCTGATCTTGCGCACGGTGCCGGTCAGTCCGCCCACTTCGATGATGTCGCCCTCCTGAAGCGTGCGGCTGAAAATCAGGATAAGGCCGGAGAGAAAGTTGTTGATGATGGTCTGCATGCCGAAACCTATGCCTACGGACAGGCCGCCGGCGACCATGGCCAGATTGCTCAGCTCCAGTCCCAGCGAGCGCAGGACGAAGAGGCCGAACAGGGCCCACGCCGCATAGGTAAAGGCCGTTTGCAGCGAAGGAATGAGCGACGAGTCGATTTTCCCGGAGCCGCGCCTGGCCAGATTGCTGAGGAAGGTCTCGCCCAGCGAGACGGCCGCGCGCGTCAGGTAGAAGACGCTGATGATCAGCAGCAGGGAGAGAAAGCTGAAGCTGGTATTGCCCACGCCCACGCTGGCTCCCGCGTAGTGCTTCACCAGCAGCAGGCCGCCGGGCAGCGTGCATATCCACAGGCTCATGCCCGCAATGACCAGCAGCAGGATGGCCGGTGCGGCCAGCGCAACGGCCAGGCTGCCAAGGGCCGCCTGAATGCCGTTCTTCGGCAGCTTTTCCGACAGGAAGTGAATGACCTGCATGCTGCCCATGGAAAGCTGGAGCGCCACTGTGATGGAAAGGTACAGCATGTACAGAATCATGGAATAGGTAGCCATGCCCAGTACGGCAAGGATGAGGCAGACCCACAGGAAAAGGGGCTGCATGCGCATGAGCGTATTGTCCGGCTCCATGGGAACCGCACGGTCGGGCAGGAAATAGACCACGACGATGAAGCCCGCCACAAGCGCAATCCAGATGGCGTTGACAATAAAGAAGGGCAGATTGGGGTAGAGCAGCACATAGCCCATGAGTGTCAGCGGTACCAGCTGCCACATGGGCGAGGACGTTGCATGCAGGCTGGGATCATACATGCGACGCAGGTCCCACGACAGGCTCACCTGCCCCACAATGAGGGCCATGTTGCCCAGCGCCATGAGCAGATGCCAGATATTGCCGTCCATGCCCCAGGAGGAGGCCAGCAGCATGATGCCCAGACAGAGCCAGGGAATGCTGTGCCGGAAAATATGACGCAGCACGGGGCTGTCCGCTGCGGCGCGGATGCGGCGGCGCAGCAGGAAGGTGAACAGGGCGCAGAGCAGCAGGGCCAGTCCCGCATGGAACAGGGCCACCCAGATTTCCTCGCTGGTATCGGGAAGCTCCAGCGGCATGCGCAGGCTGGCAAGCTGCCTGGTCTGGCTCCAGCGCGTTCCCAGCGATGTCCAGAGCTCCTCGCTCCAGTAGTTTTGCGGGCCCTTGATGTAGAGCTGGCTCCACAGCCTGGGCAGGTAGTCGCTGATGTGCGCCGAGGTCTCGGTCATGTTTTTAAGAATGCCGCGCCCCGGCTCAAGCGCGGAATCTATGCGGCTGGAGAGGGTATTCAGCTGTTTGAGAAGATTTTCCGCATTCTTCCCGAACTGGCGCATATCCTTGGAAAGCACACTGTCCTGCGGCAGGGATTTCAGAATCTGCCCGGCCTGCTCCTTAAGATTGGCAACATCCTCCTGCGCCTTTTCCACAGGCGCCAGCACGGCCCGCGTCTTTGCGATGGTATCATCCAGACGGCTCTTCACCGCCTCCAGGGTGCGGGGGTCCTTGGAATAGGTTCCGGTCAGCACGAACAGGCGGCGCATTTCCGTGCGGTAGGGGGAAATCTGCCTGTTCATGACCTTGACCATGCCGGGCACGTTTTCCGTCAGGTCCTTGACGCTGTTGGAAATTTCCGTGAGAAGCTGCTTCTGGTTGTCCCATTCCGCCTGCCAGGGGTCCACCACCTCGGGGGCCTTGTCCGCCTCGCCATCATTTTCCCCCGGGCCATCCGCCTTCTGGCTCTGCTCCGCGGCGGCGGGCTTGTCTCCTTCCTGCGGCGCTGCGCAGAGGGGACGTGCACATAGCAGGGCCGCGCACAGCACGGCGACCAGCAGGACGGGGAGGGAGCGAAGGATGCGGGGCATGGCAGAACTCCGTGACAGATGGATGTATGGCCTTTGAGGTAGCGCACTCTCGAATGAATTGCAATTTCTCCCGCATGCGGATGACGGTATCTCCACTGCGCCGGGCAGGCCGTTTTACAGGATGCCGGGCCGCGGTCATGCCGCGACGACGGATTTTCGCTGCATTCCGGCGATATTTCCGGGAAAAGCGTTTCGTGTGCATGCCCCGTCATGCCTCCGGCGGGCAGGCGATGCCGGCGGACTTTACAATGGCGGCGAAATGCCGGTATTGTGCCTGCATGCTCGAACAGTCTCTTCCCTGTGCCGTGGCCCTGACGGCCTGTCCCAGCCATGATGCCACCGCCGTATCAAGGGCCGTGGGACAGGTGCTGGATGCATCCCGCTGGACGCCGCCGCGTGGCCGCGTGCTGGTAAAACCCAATCTGCTGCGGGCCGTGCCGCTGGCCTGCACGCATCCGGCAGTGACGGCCGCCGCCTGCCGCTGGCTGATGGACTGCGGCGCCCGTCCGCTGGTGGCGGATTCTCCGGGCTTTGGCACGGCGCGAGGCGTGGCCGCGGCCATCGGCCTGGAAGATGCGCTGAAGCCGCTGGGGCTGAAGGTGCATGCGCTGGACGGGCCGGTGCCCGTCCCCCTGCGCGGGGGCGGGAGCTGGGGGGTTTCCCGCATGGCGCTGGAGGCGGAGGCTATTCTGTCCATTCCCCGCGTCAAGGCCCACACGCAGGTGCGGGTGACGCTGGCGGTGAAGAATCTGTTTGGCTGCATTTGCGGACTGGGCAAGGTCATGGCGCATGCCCGGCAGGGGGAGACGCTCACCTGCTTTACGGACGGCGTGGCGGATTTGCTGCTGGCATTGCCGCCGGCTGCCGGTCTGGCGGACGGCGTAACCGCCATGCATGGTACAGGCCCTTCGGGCGGACAGCCCTTTCCGCTGGGCTGCATTGGGGCATCGTCTTCGGCTGCCGCCCTGGATGTGGCCCTGTGCCGGATGCTGGGGCTGAAGCCGGAGACCTCGCCCATTTGGGATGCCCTGTGCCGTGCCGGCGTGGCACAGGCGCTGGCGGAGCCGACCTATCCCCTGCGTCGCCCGGAGGAGTTTTCAACGGAGGGATTCCGCCTGCCAGCCGAGCTGGCAGAGATTTCCTTCCGTCCGCGCCGTCTGCTGTGGAGTGTGCTGCGGCGCTGCTGGCGGAGCTGGTTTTCATAGCAATACGGGAGTTAAATATGGCCAGAATCTTACCCGGAATGACCGATATTTATGCGTTGACAGACAGCCGCCTTTCTCTGGGGCGCGGCGTGGAGGAGGTGGCCCTGTCCCTGCTGGGCGCTGGCGTGCGTATTCTCCAGTACCGGGAAAAAAAGCTCAAGGGCGGTGCAATGCTGGAGGAATGCCGGCTGCTGCGGCGTCTGACCCGTGAGGCCGGGGCCTGCTTCATCGTCAATGATCATGTGGATATTGCCATGCTGGTGGATGCGGACGGCGTGCATCTGGGGCAGGAGGACCTGCCGGTGCGGGAGGTGCGCCGCCTGCTGGGGCCGGACAAGATCATCGGCCTGTCCACGCATTCGCCGGAGCAGGCTCTGGCGGCGGAGGAGTGCGGCGCGGACTATATCGGCGTCGGCCCCATCTTTGCCACGCAGACCAAGGAGGATGTCTGCGCACCTGTGGGCTTTGACTATCTGGACTGGGTCGTGGCGCATGGCCGCCTGCCCTTTGTGGCCATAGGCGGCATCAAGGAAGGCAATATAGGCGCAGTGGCCCGGCATGGCGCGCGCTGCTGCGCGCTGGTTTCCGAGCTGGTGGGCGCGCCGGATATAGCCGCCAGAGTCGCGGCTGTGCGGGTGGCCATGCAGCGCGGCTGAAGCCTCCGCATCCCGGCGGCATCCCGCCATGCCGCCGCCCGCCGGCGCCTCTGAAAAAAAGAATTATTTCACAGCATCCCTGCTGTTCCGCGCATATTGGCGCTTTGCCGCAAATTTTGAACATCCAAACAGCAGAAGGGGGTTGTCATACCATTGTTTTTGGGATAAGTTACGCAATACTAGACTAGTACCCTGTGATTATTCCATTCTTGCAGATATGCAAGGGCGGCGCGGGAACAAGTCTATGGTGTGTCGCGTTTGCGCCCTTTGCGGGGGCTCACCTTCCTACATCATCATCGGGGCAATGTTATGGAACAATCATTTTTAGGCACAGGAGCGTTTTCCCTACTCCATCTGCTGGGCATGCTTCTCATGCTGTGCGGCGCGTACAAAGCGGTCGCCAGCAAGGAAAATGTGCGCGGCTTGATTCTCTGGGGCGCGCTCGCTGACGTCGGTCTCGTCTGCATGGGGTTCGGCGCGGCTAACGCCATGGCGGCCACGGGCGTCATGCTGTTCATTCTTTTCCAGCTCGCCTCCCGCGCGCTGGCGCTGAAGGGGCTGTGCTCCCTGGCGCCTGCCGGGACCCCCTGCACGCTCACCGCGCTGGCCTCCGCCGGTGCGCGCAAGCCGCTTTCCGGCGCGCTGTTCGGACTGGGCATGCTGGCGGCTCTGGGCGGCTCTCCCTTCCTCGTTCCCGAAGGCCGCCTTTACATTATAAGCGGCATCTTCTCGGCCGGCACGTGGGGCGCTCTGCTCGGCGCGCTGGTCATGGCCGCCGTGTCCACGCTCTTTGTGTGGCTCACGGTGGATGCCGTGGCCACCATCTGCCTGAAGGGCGCGGACAACACGGAAAAGGACAGCAGCGACATCCCCGTCATGCTCATCGCCCTGGCGGCCGTTGTGGCGGTGTTCGGTCTGGCGCGCGGCGGCCTGTCCTCCGCCTTCGCCTCCATGTTCGGGGCGCAGCTGGCCCACGCCTCCTACACGCATCCTTCCTACCTCCTGCTGTACGCCGGCGCCTTCGTGGCCGCCATTGCCGGCTGGAAGAAGCCCGAGGTGCGCGGCATCGTCGGCACGGCCTTCACCGCCGCCGCCTTCGTGGCCACGCTCTTTGTGGAATGCGCGCCGGTGGCCCGCCTCTTCGCCGTCATCGTGACCTTTGTTGCGCTGGTCGTCTGCGTGTACTCTCTGGGCTACATGGCGCATGCGCACCGGCAGGGTTCCTACTGGTTCTTCCTGCTGCTGACCTTCGCCTCCCTGGTGGGCATCGTCACCTCCCCCGACATGGGCGCCATGTACGGCTACTGGGAGCTGATGACCTTTGCCTCCTACTTCCTCGTCGTGCATGAGAACGATGTTACCGCGCGTGACGCCGGTCTCAAGTACTACGTCATGTGCGCCGGCGGCGCCTTTGTCATGCTGCCCGGCCTGGTGCTGCTGGGCGGTGGCAGCACGGCTCTTTCCGCCGTGCCCGCCGTGGCCGGGGCCATGCCTCCGTGGCTGCTGAAGGCCGCCCTGGTCATGGTGCTGGCGGGCTTTGCCGTCAAGGCCGGTCTGGTGCCGCTGCACAGCTGGCTGCCGGACGCCCACCCCGCGGCTCCCTCTTCGGTGTCCGGCCCCCTGTCCGGTATCATCACCAAGATGGGCTTCTTCGGCATCGTGACCGTGATTCTCGGCCAGGCCGGCGTTGCCGCTCAGGCCATCCCCGGCTATTCCGGTCTTTCCTGGATCGGCTATGCCATTACATTCATGGGCGGGATTACGCTGATTTACGGCGAATTCATGGCCCTGCAGCAGGACGACATCAAGCGCATGCTGGCCTACTCGACGCTGGGGCAGGTTGGTGAAATCGCGCTGGTGCTCGGCCTCGGCACGTGGCTGGCGACGGCGGGCGCGCTGGCGCACGTCTTCAACCATGCGCTCATGAAGGACCTGCTCTTCCTGGGCGCCGGCGCTCTCATCCTGCGCGTCGGCAGCCGCAAGCTGGCGGATATGCGCGGTCTTGGCCAGCAGATGCCCTGGACCGTTACCTGCATGGCCGTGGGCCTCATCTCCATCATGGGCCTGCCGCCCTTCGCCGGCTTCTTCAGCAAGTATCTCATGATTCAGGCCGCGGTGGACGCGGGCTACATCTGGCTGGCGGCCCTTATTCTGGGCGGTTCGCTGGTGGGCGCCGTGTACTACACGCGCATCCTCAAGGTTCTCGTCTTTGAAGAGCGTCCCGCGGACGCGCCCGTGGTGCAGGAGGCTCCGCTCTCCATGCGTCTGGCCATGGGCGTGCTGGCGCTGGGCTGCCTCGTGGTGGGCCTGGCCCCGCAGATGTGGATGGAGCTGGTCGCCCCCGTGGCGTCCGCCTGCTTCGCCCCTGCCGGTAACGAATCCCTGATTCTTTCTTCCGTGTTCGTGCCGTGGCCGCTGTATGTGGCTCTGCCCATCTTCTGCTGCTTCGTGCCTGCCTTCTTCAGGAACGATCGCAAGAAGGCCGGCTGGTCTGCCGTGGCCATTCTGCTGGCCACCGCGCTGCTGGTCATGATTTTCGGTCGCGAACTGGATACCCTTTCCTACTGCTTTGCGCTCATCGTGCCGCTGTTCGGCGCGCTGAACATGGTGTACGCCATCAGCTACATGGATCACAGCCACACGCAGTGGCGCTTCTACTGCGCCTTCCTGTGCATGGCCGGCGGTCTTGTGGGCGTGGCGTCCAGCCAGTATCTCTTCAGCTTCTTCCTGTTCTGGGAAATCATGTCCTCGTGGACGCTGTACATGACGCTGGCGCATGACGGCACCAAGATCGCCCTGCGCGAAGCCTTCAAGTACTTCTTCTTCAACGTGCTGGGCGCCGGCTTCATCTTCGTGGGCGTCTGCGTCCTCGGCGCCTACACGCCGCTGACCACGGTGCTGATCGTCAAGGCCGTGCCCGCCATGCCTTCCTGGGCCGCCACGCTGGGCTTCTCCCTGCTGGCCATCGGCTTTGTCATGAAGGCCGCGCAGCTGCCCTTCCGTATTGACTGGCAGATGCACCCGGCCGTGGCTCCCACGCCGGTTTCCGGCTACATCTCCTCCGTGCTGCTGAAGAGCGCCATTCTCGGTCTTGTGAAGCTCTTCATGCTGCTGGGCGGCGGTCTGGCCCTTGCCGGCATCCTGAACGTTGACCATCAGCGCATCGTGACCACCATTGTCATGTGGGTGGGCGGCATCACCATCGTCATGGCGGCTGTGCAGGCCATGCTGGCCAACAAGCTGAAGCTGGTGTTCATCTACTCCACCGTCAGCCAGATCGGCTACATGGTGCTGGCCGTTGCCGTGGGCTCCGCGCTGGGCTATGCCGGCGGTCTGCTGCACGTGGCGAACCATGTGTTCTTCAAGGACCTGCTCTTCCTCATCTGCGGCGCTGTCATGTTCCAGACGCACAAGGATGACCTTGACGCTCTGGGCGGCATCGGCCGCAAGATGCCCTTCACGCTGACCATGTTCGCCATTGGCGGCCTGTCCCTGGTGGGCATTCCCCCGACCAGCGGCTTCACCTCCAAGTGGATTATCTACCATGCGCTGATGCAGGCCGGCGAACCCTTCCTGGCCATGCTTTCCCTCATCGGCAGCGTGGTGACGCTGGCCTACATCGCCAAGTTCCTGCATGCCGCCTTCCTGGGCGAACCGTCCACGGAAGTGACGGAAGTGGCCGACGCGCCCTTCCTGATGAAGGTTCCCATGGGCATTCTGGGCTTCGGCTGCGTGCTGACCGGCGTCTTCCCCGGCCTGATGCTCGGCCCCATCAACGCGATCATCGCCGAATACGGCATGAAGCCTCTGGAAGTGGGCGTCACCGGCCTCCTTTCCGGCCCCGGCGCGTGGAACGCCACCGGCATGGCCGTGCTGATGGTTATCGCCTTTGTGGGCGCGTGGAAGGCTGTCACCTACTTCGTGAACACCAACAACCGTCCCATCGACGTGCATTCCTGCGGTCTCGATCCTGAAAAGGCCGTCAGCCGCATGCATCCGTCCAGCATCTACGGCGGCATTCCGCAGATTCTGCGCGGCTCCGCTCCCAAGGAGGAGAATTAAGCCATGCTTGACACCATTCTGGCTATTCTGCACATGCTCATCTTCCCCGGCGGCATCTTCGCGCTGGCCGTGGCCCTGCTCTTCAAAGGGCTGGACCGCCGCATCGCCGCGCGTGTCCAGCGCCGCGTGGGCCCGCCGCTGATCCAGCCCGTGCTGGACATCGCCAAGCTGCTGACCAAGGAAACCCTCATCCCCAAGACCGCCCACCGCACGGCCTTCATCATGGCTCCCGTGCTGGGCTTCACCGGCATGGCCGTGTGCGCTGCCTTCATCCCGGTGAGCGGCGTGTTTGACGGCCTGACCAACATGGGCGACCTGCTGGTCCTCTTCTACCTGCTGCCCATTCCGGCCATCGCCCTGATGCTGGGTGCGGCCGCCTCTTCCTCCACCTTCGGTTCGGTGGGCTTCTCGCGCGAGATGCTGATGATGCTCGCCTACGAAGTGCCGCTGCTGGCCGTCATGCTGGCCGTGGCCATGCTGGTGGGCAAGAGCACGGGCGCCGGCGCGGAATTCTCTCTGGCCAACATCATCGCCTTCCAGGAGTCCAACGGCCAGCTGGGCTTCAATCCGGTCATGATTCCCGCCATGGTGGCCTACCTCATCTTCCTGCCCGGTACGCTGGGCGTGGTTCCCTTCGATATTCCTGAAGCGGAAACGGAAGTGCTGGAAGGCCCCCTGCTGGAATACGGCGGCCCGCTGCTGGCCCTGTATCATGTGGGTTCGGCTCTGAAGACCTTTGTGGTGCTCGGCCTTGGCGTGGCCCTGTTCTTCCCCGGCACGCTGTGCGACTTCGCTCCGGTGAACCTCGTGTGGTTCGTGGTGAAGTGCTTCCTGCTGATGCTGGTGGCCGTTACCGTGGTGCGTGCCTCCACGGGACGTTTCCGCATCGATCAGGCCTTCTGGTTCTATGTGAAATTCCCCACCGTGCTTTCCCTCATCAGTCTGGTGCTGGTCTGGTGGATGTAGGAGGTTCCTGTGAGCGACATTCTCAATAAACTCTCCGTTCGGTCGCCCTGGCTCTTTCGTATCAATGCCGGGTCGTGCAATGGCTGCGACGTGGAACTGGCCACGACGGCCTGCATTCCCCGCTATGACGTGGAGCGCTTCGGCTGCCGGTACTGCGGCAGCCCGCGCCACGCGGACATCGTGCTGATTACCGGCCCGCTGACCGCCCGCGTGAAGGACAAGGTACTGAAGGTGTGGGACGAAATTCCCAACCCCAAAGTCACTGTGGCTGTGGGCATCTGTCCCATTTCCGGCGGCGTGTTCCGCGAGGGCTATTCCATCGTGGGCCCCATCGACCGCTACATTCCCGTGGATGTGAACGTGCCCGGCTGCCCGCCGCGTCCCCAGGCCATCCTGGAAGGCGTGGTGCTGGCCAAGCAGATATGGATGAAAAAGCTGGGACTGGTGGAGGGTTAATATGGCTGGCTTTCTGAAAGTGCTTCTGCGCAACGCCCTCCAAGGGCCGAGCACGGACCCCTATCCGTTCGCCCCTACCTTCAGCCCGAAGGAAATCCGCGGGCAGGTGGTTGTCGATCCGGAAAAGTGCATGGGATGCGGCATCTGCGACTATACCTGCGTCGCCGGGGCCATCCACATTGACAAGCGCGAGGACGGGCATACCATCACTGTGTACCACAATGCCTGCTGCCGCTGTGCCAACTGCTACAAGTACTGCCCTGTGGGCGCCATCTATCTGACGGATAACTGGCATTCCGCCCACGATCATGCCGTGCAGTACGAGCAGATTGAACAGCAGGTCATTACCAAGGAACACTGCCTGAACTGCGGCGAGCCCATCCGGCCCATTCCTCTGGAACTGGCCACCAGGCTGTATGCGGGCAAGGATGACATTGACCCTGACCACGTGCGCCATCTGTGCCCCAAGTGCCGCCAGATGGAAGACGCCCGCCGCCTTCACAACAGTCTGGCGAAGCCGGAACAGGCGTAGCCGGCGGGAGGAGACCTTATGGAAATCAAAAGATTCGGCGATTCCGAACTGATAGCGGCGCTGTCCCCCCTGGCTACCGGAGAAAATGCGGTGCGCCAGACGGCCGACATGTATGGCAACAGCCAGCACTGGTTCAGGCTGGACGAGCCTGCCAAGCTGGTACCCGCCGCCGCAGAGCTGGCCGGGAAGGGCGCCCGCCTGACCATGATCAGCGCCTGCCGCCGCGTCATGGAAACCCTGACGCAGGACATCTGCTATCACTTCGAGCTGAAGGGCATGCTCTACACGCTGACGGTTACGCTGACCGAAGCCTGTCCCGCTGTGCCCTCCATTACGAAGTTCTTCCTGAACGCGGACTGGCATGAACGGGAAATGATCGAACTGTACGGCATTCCCGTGAGTGATCAGCCCAACCCCAACCGCCTCTTCCTGGACGAGGTGCTGGATGCCGGCCTGCTGAACGGCGCGGTTCCCCTCTCGGTCATGATGAACGGCGCCTGCTCTACCGACCTGTGGGAGCGCATTCTGCAGGGGCGCCAGCAGAAGGAGGCTGAATAATGAGCGAGACCAGAACATTCTCCATGCCGCTTGGCCCTGTGCACGTCGCTCTGGAAGAGCCCGTGTACTTCAACCTGACGGTTGAAGGTGAAACCGTGCGCAAGGTGCACCTGACCAGCGGCCATGTGCACCGCGGCATGGAAGCCATGGCCATGCAGCGCAACTTCTACAAAAATGCCACGCTGGTGGAACGTGTGTGCTCGCTGTGCTCCAACAGCCACTCCTTCACCTATACCAACGTGGTGGAAAACGCACTGCGCATGCAGATTCCCGCCCGCTCGCGCTACCTGCGCGTCATGGCCGAGGAAATCAAGCGCATTGCCTCCCACCTGTTCAACACGGCCATCCAGGCGCATATCATCGGCTTCGGCTCGCTGTTCATGCACGTGATGGAAGTGCGCGAGATCATGCAGGACGTGAAGGAAACGCTGTATGGCAACCGCATGAATATGGCGGCCAACTGCATCGGAGGCTCCAAGTATGATCTGCCGCGGGAAAAGATGGATTATCTCGCCAAGCAGCTGGACATCATTGAGCCGCAGCTGCGCGAGATTCAGGATATCTATGCCAACGATCCCATGATCCGCACCCGCACCTACGGCCTTGGCCTGCTCCCGCAGAAGGACGCCATCGCCCTGGGCGTGGTGGGCCCCGTGGCCCGTGGTTCCGGCTTGAAGGTGGACTGCCGCAAGGATACGCCCTATGCCGCCTATGACGAGCTGGACTTCGACGTGATTACCCGTGACGGCTGCTGCGCGTGGTCCCGCGTGCAGGTGCGCATGGCGGAATGCTTCGAGTCCATCAAGCTGCTGCGCCAGTGCATGGAACGCATTCCCGAAGGCCCCATCGTCACTCCTGTGCCGGACTTCATTGCCAACGAGGCCGTGGCCCGTACCGAGGCCCCGCGCGGCGAGGTCTTCTACTATGTCCGTACCGATGGAACCGACACTCCCGTGCGCCTGAAGTGGCGTGTGCCCTCCTATATGAACTGGGAGGCTCTGGGCGTGATGATGAAGGACTGCAAGGTGGCTGACGTGGCGCTGATCACGAACAGCATCGACCCCTGCGTCTCCTGCACGGAACGCTAGATGCACGAGGCGTCGCTGGTTTCCGGACTGCTTTCCCTGGCCCTGGAGGAAGTGGAGAAGTTCCGCGCTTCCTCCGGGCCGGAGGGGCCTCGGGTGCGCCGCATCCGGGAGATTACGCTGGACATCGGCCTGATTTCCTGCGTGGAAGAGCAGACGCTGACCGGCTGCTTCGAACTCATGGTGGAGGGCACGCTGGCGGAAGGCGCCGTACTGAAGGTGCACCGCCTGCCGCTGCCCTGCACATGCAAGGACTGCGGAAAAGCGTTTGAACTGCGGGAACGGCATTTCGTCTGCCCGTTCTGCGGCAGCGAGAACATCGCATTCAGCGGAGGACAGGGCTGCGTCATGTCTAAGCTGGATGTGGACCTTGAGGAGAAAACAGATGGGTCTTCATGAACATATGATAGTTTCAGCGGACAACTGCAAAGGTTGCCGCCGCTGTGAAGTGGCCTGCATCGCCGCCCATCATGGCATGACCATGAAGGAGGCCATGAAGTGCCGCGATCAGTTTGTGTCGCGCGTGCAGGTCATCAAGTCCGACGATTTCAAAATCACGGTGCGCTGCCACCAGTGCCAGAATGCCCCCTGCTGCCAGGTGTGCCCCACCGGCGCCCTGAAGCAGATGGAAAACGGCGAAATCGTCATGCACAATGAACTGTGCGTGGCCTGCGGCATGTGCGTGGCCTCCTGCCCCTACGGCGTCATGCAGATGGACGGCTACGGCAAGCCTGACGTGGACGGCGCAGTCCGCCGCCAGGTGGCTGTGCGCTGCGACATGTGCAAGGAATGGCGTGCCGCCAACGGCAAGGATATTACGGCCTGCATGGAAGCCTGCATGGCCGGCGCGCTCTGCATGGTGCGCCCGGACGGCTCCGTGGTGCGCGCTCCCCAGCCGGCAAAGCCGGCCAAGGCCGCAAAGGCCGCTGAATAGCTGATTCTCCGCTCTGCGGCAGAAGCAATGACAGCCCGGTATCCGCAAGGACGCCGGGCTGCTTTGCGTGCGGGAAAAGGGGCGGGGCTGTCAGCTGTCGGTGCGTCCGTAGGTGTCTTCCAGACGCACAATATCGTCTTCGCCCAGATAGGCGCCGCTCTGTATTTCCACAATGACCAGCGGCAGGATGCCGGGGTTCTTCAGGCGGTGCACGGCGCCCAGGGGAATATAGACGGATTCGTTTTCCGTGAGCAGACGGGTTTCGCCATCTACCGTGACTTCGGCCGTTCCCTCGACGACCACCCAGTGTTCCGCACGGTGATGGTGCCGTTGCAGGGAAAGCTGGGCGCCGGGACGGACGGTAATGCGCTTTACCTGAAAGCGGTTGCCCAGTGCCAGCCCCTCATACGAGCCCCAGGGCCGGTGTACCAGCGGGTGTAGCTCAAATTCGGGCCTGCTGCGGGCCTTCAGCTCCTCCACAATGCTCTTGACCTGCTGCACCTGATCGCGCCGGGCCACAAGCACCGCGTCCGCCGTTTCCACAATGGCAATATTTTCCAGCCCCAGGGCGGCGACCAGCCGGTGCGTGCTGTGTGCGTAGCAGTTGCGGGACTGCTTCACGATCACGTCGCCCACGCAGGCGTTGCTGTCCGCATCCTTGGGCATCATCTGATAGAATGCCTCCCACGAGCCGAGATCGTTCCATTCCAGCGACAGGGGCAGCACGGCGCCCCGTTCCGTGTGCTCCATGACGGCATAGTCCACGGAATCCGCCGGACAGGCGGAGAAGTGCGCGCTGTCCGGGCGCAGGAAGTCGTGATCCTGCTGGCGACCTGTCCAGGCCAGGCGGACGGCGGTAAAGATAGCCGGCGCGTGGCGGCGCAGCTCATGCAGATAGATGTCCGCGCGGAAGAGGAACATGCCGCTGTTCCACGAGCAGTTCCCCGCGTCGATGAGTGCCTGCGCCGTGGCGGCGTCGGGTTTTTCCTGAAAGCGGCTGATGGCCCGGCAGGGCGTGCCGCCGCGCTCTTCCCCGGAGCGGACAATGTAGCCGAAGCCTGTGGCCGGCTCCGTGGGCGTGATGCCGAATGTCACCAGATAGCCCGCGGCCGCCGCGGGCAGGGCGTCCTGTACGGCCTGGGCAAAGCTTTCCACCGGCCGTACCAGATGATCGGAAGGCAGGACGAGCAGCACGGGAGCATTGTCGTCCGTCGTGCCGGCAGGCGTTTCCTCTCCCAGCCTCCTGCCTGCGCGTTCCAGCGCCAGCCATGCCGCCAGCGCAACGGCGGGTGCGGTATTGCGTCCGGTCGGTTCCAGCAGGATGTCCCCCTGAAAGCCCTCTTCCTGAAGCGTGGCGGCGGCATAGAAGCGATGCTGCTCGTTGCAGACCGCAATGGGATTCATGATGCTGCCCAGCGGACGGCAGCGCTCAAGCGTATCTCCGAACAGGGTGCGGCCGGAGAGATTCATGAACTGCTTGGGATACAGGGCGCGGGACATGGGCCACAGGCGCGTGCCGCTGCCGCCGCAGAGGATGACGGGAGAGAGCATGGACATGCTGCTTCCTCCCTATGCCTTGCCGTCAATGCAGGCCAGCAGTTCGGCGGTGCGCTGTTCCATGAGCGCCCGGTCAGCGCGCGACTCCACGTTGAGGCGGAGCAGCGGCTCAGTGTTGGAGCGGCGCAGGTTGAAACGCCAGTCCGCAAAGGTCAGGGAGAGGCCGTCCACATGCTCTTCGGCCAGCGCGTCCGGTGCGTAGCGGCTGCGAACCCGCTCCATGACGGCGGCGGCGTCAGCCACCCTGCGGTTGATTTCGCCGCTGCACGGGAAGGCCGCCATACATTCCGCCACCAGCTCGCGCAGGCTCTTTCCCGTGGCGCAGAGAAGCCGGGCGACAAGGAGCCAGGGAAGCATGCCTGAATCGCAGTAGGCGAAGTCCCGGAAGTAATGGTGCGCGCTCATTTCACCGCCGTAGACGGCATCCTCGGCGCGCATGCGTTCCTTGATGAAGGCATGTCCTGTCTTGGACTGTACGGGCCTTCCGCCGGCAGCGGCAATGACAGCCTGGGTATTCCAGAACAGGCGCGGATCGTGGATGACAGCCGCGCCGGGGTTCCGTGCCAGCATGGCCCGTCCCAGCAGGCCCACCAGATAATAGCCTTCGATGAAGCTGCCGTCGCCATCATAGAAGAAGCAGCGGTCAAAGTCGCCGTCCCAGGCAATGCCCATGTCCGCGCCGTGTTCGCGCACGGCCCGCGCCGTGGCTTCGCGCCGTTCGGGCAGCAGGGGGTTGGGAACACCGTTGGGGAAGCTGCCGTCCGGCTCCATGTGGGCGAAGCTGAAGGTATAGGGCAGGCGGGGGGCCAGCTCCCGCAGGACAAGGCCCGCGCAGCCGTTGCCGGCATCGGCGTGGATTTTCAGCGGTTTGAGGTCGTCCGTGCCGGTGAAGCGCAGCAGATACTCCACATAGTCCGCACGATGGCAGGCCGTGGACAGGGCGGGCAGAGTGGCCTCCGCCGCCGGGACAGGGGCGGCGCCTTCCGCCATGAGAACGCGGGAGCAGTCCGTCGTGCCGTCAGCCGTTATGAGCCCGGCAGCCAGCAGTATTTCGAGTTCCCGCGCGGCACGCTCGCGGATGTCCTGAAGGCCGGAATCCCCGCTGACGGGGACGGCGCCGGCGCGCACCATCTTGAACCCGTTGTCATCCTTGGGATTGTGCGAGCCTGTGATCATAATGCCGCCGTCGTAGCCGTGGGCAAAGGCCGCATAGTAGATTTCTTCCGTGCCGCACACGTCAATATCGGTCACAGCCGCGCCGCCTTCGCGCAGGCCGAGGACAAGGGCGTCGCGCAGGGCGGGGCCGGAAAGGCGGGCGTCGCGCCCCACGACGACATGACGCGCATGTATGACGGCGGCAAAGGCCCGGCCCGTGGCGCGGGCGATGGCGGGATTGAGCGTGTGCGGCACGGTGCCGCGCACGTCATAGGCTTTGAAGCAGGAAAGGTCGAACATCTGTTCCCCCGTAGTTGTCAAATGTTGGATGGGCGTGCGTGCGGCTGCGCAATGTCGTCTTCCGCATGCAGCAGAAATTCATGCAGCAGGGTGTCCAGCGTGTTCCAGTCCATGCAGGAGCCCAGGCCCTGCCGCAGCTGGCGCACGCCGGGCAGGTCGTGCACATAGCGCGGCACAAAGGTCCGCATCTTGAAGAGCGCGATGCGGTTGTTGCTGTAGGCGCGTGCCAGCGCCGCGTGGCGGCGGATCATGGCAAGAATGGCTGCGCGGGCCTCCTGTGGCGTCGCTCCGGGCGGCGTGGCTCCCTGCGGCGCATCCCACAGGGCGGCATGCTCCGCAAAGACGCCCGGCCATTGCATGGCGCCGCGCGCATACATGACCGTACTGGCGCCGGTCTCACGCAGACAGCGCACGCCATCCGCCGCTGTGAACAGATCGCCGCTGGCAATGACGGGAATATCCAGCATGCCGGCCAGATCGCGCAGGGCGCTCCAGCGGGCCGTTCCGCCAAAGCCCTGCCGCGCATAACGCGGATGCAGCGTGATCCAGCCCGCGCCCACGTCCTGAAGCCCACGGGCAAGTTCCGCCCAGACCTCCTGCGAGGCATCCCAGCCCAGACGTATCTTGAAGCCAACATGGCCTTCCCCGGCCATGTCCACCATGGCGCGAGCCACAGCCAGCGCGTTGGGCACGTCCTTGAGCATAGCCGCGCCGCAGCCGGTACGGACGACCTTGGGCACGGAGCAGCCCATGTTCAGATCGAACCAGCGGAAGCCCCGCTCCAGTAGCGGAGACATGGCCTGCCGCATGACATCCGGCTCGCAGCCGAAGAGCTGCACGACCAGGGGCTGATCCTCCGGCAGGGTCAGGAGCAGATCGCGGGTGCCGGGACTGTGATAGATCAGGCCCTTGGCGCTGACCATCTCCGTACAGCATACGGATGCCCCGTATTCCCGGCAGAGCAGGCGGAAGGGCAAATCCGTATAGCCGGCCAGAGGGGCCAGCCACGGGCGGCGCGGATCAAAGACCAGCGTGCCGGGAATGGCGCCGGCGGGCAGCTGCGTGGCTGCCGCAAGATCGAGAGGCGTGGGCTGCATGGCGGCGTTCCTTTGAAAACAGACGGCAGGAACTTCGGCGAGAAGCCCTGCGGCGGAAAAATGCGGCATATATCCTGCGAGGAAAGGCGCACGCTGTCAATATCCCCCGTTGACGCCGCCGAAGATATGCCGCCAGCCGTCTGGCGCGTGCCGGAGCGATGCCGGCTGTTTCGTGCCGGGAGGCAGATGGCGCCTTCGTCTTCTTTACTGGGAACAGGCCTTGCGCGGCTGTGCGGGCGGGTGGAGGGCCCCCGGCAGCGGAGCGGGAGAAACGTCCGGGCGTGCCGGGGCGCGTGCTGCGGCCGGGGCCGCCGCCCGGTCAGGGAGGCGAAAAAAGCATTGAGACTGGCGGGAAAACAGGCTATAATATCCCTTCAGTATGGAAAAAAGAGCAGTTCGCTCACATCACTGACAGCGCTATTACAAGGAGTGCTCATGCGCACGAGATTCATGCTTCCCTGTCTTCTGGCGGCGGCCCTTCTGCTGGGCGCCTGCGATGAAAAGCCCGCCCGGCAGGCCGCGCCCGCCGTGGCCGTGGTGGATGTAACCCGCGCCCTGCGTGACAGCGATGCCGGCAAGGCGGGCATGAAGTTCCTGGAGGACATCCAGAAGGACATGCAGGAAGAAATCAGCCGGCTTCAGGAAACACTGAAGGTCAAACCCGATGATGAAAAGACGCAGCAGCAGATGCAGGCCGTGTTCATGGCGGCCCAGCAGCGCATGCAGATGGAGCAGCAGAATGTCATCAGCCGCCTGAACGACATGTTCCAGCGCGTGCTGGAAGCCCAGCGCGCCTCCAGCGGCCATACGGTGATTGTGCCCGCGGAAAGCGTGGCCCTGGCCTATGCCAGGGAGGCGGACATTACCGATGCCGTTATTGCGGCCATGAACAAGGAAAAGATGGATTTTGCTCCCGTGGCGCCCAAGCCGGAAAGCCCTGCCGCTGAACAGCCTGCTCCGGCAGCAAAGCCCGCCGCGCCCGCGGCAGGGGATGCCAAAGAAAAGGCTCCCGCCGCAGCAGAGGCTCCCGTAGCGCAGCCTGCGACAGGAAAATAGACAGTTCCCGCGCGATATAGTTGCGGCCCCGTGCGCATAGTTGCGGCGGGGCCGTTTTGTATCTGCCGTCTTTGGAAGGAATGTGGGTAAATTTACATTTTTGTTAAAAATATCTGGTTCATGCGTAAAACGATAGTGAGAAATATTCGCATATATAAATGGTTGAATGTTCACTCAGCTTGAGTGAATACGAAAAAATTGCGGATATTCCGCAGAGCTCTTGCCAAGTCATCCTTTTTTTGTCACTGTGTGTTCACATATTTGTAATTATTTTATGCCATGCAAGGGGGCATCTGTCCATGGAACTGCTCACGACCATTCTTTCGTCAGTGAACTCCGTTGTCTGGGGGCCGCTGATGCTGGTGCTGCTGCTGGGAACCGGCCTGTATCTTACGTTCCGGATGCGCTTTCTCACCTTCCGCAACATCCCCACCGGCTTCAGGATGCTGTGGCAGCGGCGGGAAAAGACCGGGGATACCGGGGAGCTTTCTCCCTTCAATGCGCTGATGACAGCGCTGGCGGCCACCATTGGCACAGGCAATATCGCCGGCGTGGCCACGGCCATTTTCACCGGCGGCCCGGGCGCGCTCTTCTGGATGTGGTGCACCGCCATGGTGGGCATGGCAACCAAGTTCTCCGAAGTGATGCTGGCCGTGCGCTACCGTGAAGTGACGCCCGCAGGACATGTGGTGGGCGGCCCCATGTACTACATCAAGAACGGCCTTGGCAAAAAATGGGCCTGGATGGGTGTTCTTTTCTCCGTGTTCGGCGCAGTGGCCGCGTTCGGCATAGGCAACACGGTGCAGGCAAATTCCATTGCGGAAGTGATCAACGGCACCTTTGGCGTGCCGCACTGGCTTACGGGCGCCGTGCTCTTCCTGCTGGTGGGCGCCGTGCTGGTGGGCGGTCTTCAGCGCATTGGCGCCGTGGCAGGCAAGATCGTGCCCATCATGGCCTTTTTCTACATTGCCGCCTCGCTGGTGGTCATCTTCCTGAACATTGAGCAGATTCCTTCCGTCATCGCCTTTGTGGTGAAGGACGCCTTCACTCCCACGGCGGCCACGGGCGGTTTTGCCGGGGCAAGCGTGTGGATGGCCATCCGCTTCGGCGTGGCGCGCGGCGTCTTCTCCAATGAGGCCGGCCTCGGCTCCGCTCCCATTGCCCACGCCTCCGCCACAGTACGCAAGCCCGTGCATCAGGCGCTCATCGGCATGCTGGGCACCTTCATCGATACCATCATTGTCTGCTCCATGACGGGCTTTGCCATTCTGGTGACGGGCGTATGGACCAGCGGCAAGACTGGCGCGACGCTGACTTCGGCCGCCTTTGAAACGGCCCTGCCCGGCGTTGGCTCCATACTGGTGGCCATTGCCCTGACGCTCTTCGCCTTTACCACCATTCTTGGATGGTGCGTGTACAGCGAACGCTGCATCGTCTATCTGTTCGGGGACAGGATGCTGCGTCCCTGGCGCGTGCTCTATACCTGCGTGGTGCCCCTCGGGGCCGTGGCCCAGCTTGACTTCGTATGGCTGCTTTCTGATACGTTCAACGCCCTGATGGCCATTCCCAACCTCATTGCCCTGCTGCTCCTCAGCCCCGTGGTCTTTGCCATGGTGCGCGAATACGTGCAGGAATCCAGCGCCGGCGGCAAGTAGCGGCCGCGCCGCTCCCGCGTGCTTCGGAACCCCGCCCCCTGCCTTACGGAGGGCGGGGTTCCCGCGTCATGCGCATGAAGCGCAGGACGGGGCGCCGGCGTCATGCGGGCCCGGCATGCGGACGCAAAAAGGGCGCCCTGCCGCATGGGAAGGACGCCCTGTGTCTCTGGAAGAAAAAAGGAATATCTAGGAATTGGCGGCCTTGAGCATTTCCTCCACCATATCCAGCGAGGGAGTGGCATCGGCATCCTTCAGGCCGCACAGGCCGCGCACGGCCAGCATGAGCATATCGAACTGGAGGGTCATCTCCATGGCGCCGTTGCGGATGACGCACTGGTCGCCCCGCACGGATACACGGTAGGCGCGGCGTTCGCGCTTCTGACCGGAACCGCGCACAATGTAGTAGACCTGATCGTTATTTTCCGCCACGTAGAGCTTCTGGCGGGTCAGCGTGGCGCTTTCTTCATCAAACCAGGAACTTTCGGCGAAAAGCCGCCCGCGGAATACAATGTCCGCCCCGTTGTCGTGTTTCAGGCAGACATCTTCCAGCATGCGTTCTGTAGCTTCGGCGTTCATGAAACCCTCCCCGTCAGGCGGAACCGGCACGCCTGTTCCCCTGTTTTTCGCCGAGTAGCACTGTTCAGGGGAAAATGTCAATAACTATCCATAATGACAGGCATAATCAAGAGAAAGTCTAGACTTTTCCCCGCGCGGGGAGGCATCAGTGCCGCCCGCGCCGGACAAAGCGGGCGTAGGCGCGGGTCACGGGGGAGGCGGGGTCCATCTGCGCCAGGTATTTGCCGCTGGGCGGCGGAAGCTCCTGCCTGTGCCGGCGTTGCGGGGCAGGAGAAGCAGGGGGGACGTTCAGCGGCCGTCGTCCCAGGAGCAGGGAAACATGGGCGTCAAGGAAATACTTCCTGCCCAGAAAGCCGTTGGCCCGCTCCAGAATTTCCGCTTTGAGGAAATGCAGCTCCTGAAGCATCATGGCATCCTCGCCGCCAATCAGCAGCGTGCGCTCCCTGTGTCCCAGCGGCCAGGCCATGCCGGCCAGCGGGCCCATGGCCATGTCCCAGTGTTCCCACAGGGGGCGGAGAGCAGACTGATCCCGCATGCCCATGCCGCGCAGCACGTTCTCCAGCAGGATTCTGGCGGCCCACGGATGCTTGCAGCGCCGTGGCAGCGGCGTCCCGTTCAGCGAGGCATACAGTTCGTAGAGATTTTTCATGGGCGGGAATGCGTCCTCCGGCTTGACTATATGCGTAAAAACAAATATTCATATCAAAATTTCTTGATACAAACCCGCAACCCCGTGGAAGCCATGTCCCAGGCCCTGCACTGCTTCAAAGCCCTTTCCGATGAAACACGCCTCCGGCTCCTGCATATTCTTCTGCATTACGAGCTTTCGGTCAACGAGTTGGTCAGTATTCTGCGCATGGGGCAGTCCCGTGTATCCCGCCATCTGAAGATACTGGCGGAGGCCGGCCTGCTCACCTCCCGCCGGGACGGGCTGTGGGTTTTCTACATGGCTCCGGAACGGGGATATGGCAAGGATTTTCTTGCGGCTGTCGTGCCCTTTGTGGATGCGGACGAGACCATGCGCGCCGATCTGGACGAGGCCGCCCGGCTCATTGAGGAACGCGCGCGGAAAACACGGCAGTTCTTCAACGCCATTGCGGAAGACTGGGACGAGCTGAACCGCGAGGTGCTGGGCTCGTTCGACCTGGCCGCGGAGGTGGCCGCCGCCCTGCCGGACAGGTGCGCGCTGGCGGTAGATTTGGGCTGTGGTACAGGCACGGTGCTCGAACAGCTGCTGCACCGGGCCGCCGGCGTCATCGGCGTGGACGGCTCCCCCCGCATGCTGGAGCTGTGCAAGCGTCGATTCTCTCCGGAGCAGCTGGAGGAGGGCGGGCCCATCTCCCTGCGCATAGGGGAGCTTGATCATCTGCCCCTGCGGGATGGCGAAGCCTCGTTTGCCTCCATTAATCTGGTGCTGCACCATCTTTCCAGCCCTGTGGTGGCGCTGAAGGAAATCCGCCGCATTCTGCGCGCCGGGGGGCAGGTGCTGGTCACGGACTTTGACAAGCACGGGGATGAGAGCATGCGCACGGATTATGGCGACCGCTGGCTGGGCTTTTCCGAGGAGCAGATGCGCGGCATGCTGGCCGAGGCCGGTCTGGACGTGTGTTCCGTGCGCCGGCAGCCGGTTTCGCGCGGGCTGGCGCTGCTCATGGTGCTGGCGGAAAAGCAACAGGCATAGACACACAACCCGGCTTCCCCCGTGCGGGCGGGGCCGCATATCCAATACGGAGCACTATCGATGACTCAGGAACTTGATCTTTCCCTTGATTACAAGGTAGCCGACATGGGGCTGGCCGACTTCGGCAAAAAGGAAATGCAGCTTTCCGAAAAGGAAATGCCCGGCCTGATGGAATCCATCAAGAAATACGGGCCGCAGCAGCCGCTGAAGGGCCTGCGCGTCATGGGCTCCCTGCACATGACCATTCAGACGGCCATGCTCATCAAGACCCTGCATGCCCTTGGCGCGGACATCCGCTGGGCCTCCTGCAATATCTTCTCCACACAGGATCATGCCGCCGCCGCCGTGGTGGACTACGGCTATGCCAAGGTGTTTGCCTGGAAGGGGGAAAGCCTGGAGGAATACTGGTGGTGCACGGAGCAGGCCATGACGTGGCCCGACGGCTCCGGCCCCGACCTCATTGTGGACGATGGCGGCGATGCCACCCTGCTGATCCACAAGGGCGTGGAGGTGGAAGAGCATCCCGAGCTGCTTCAGCAGAAATATGACAACAAAGAATTTCAGATCATCATGGATCGTCTGGCCCTGCGCCATGCGCAGGACCCGCGCCACTGGCACAAGGTGGCCGAGCGTATCAAGGGCGTTTCCGAAGAAACGACCACCGGCGTACACCGCCTGTACCAGCTGGAGGCGGAGGGCAAGCTGCTCTTCCCGGCCATCAATGTGAACGATTCCGTAACCAAGTCCAAGTTTGACAACCTGTACGGCTGCCGCGAATCTCTGGCTGACGGCATCAAGCGCGCCACGGACGTGATGATCGCCGGCAAGTGCGTGGTGGTGGCGGGCTATGGGGACGTGGGCAAGGGCTGCGCCCGCTCCATGCGCACCTATGGCGCGCGCGTGATTGTGACGGAAATCGATCCCATCTGCGCGCTTCAGGCCGCCATGGAGGGCTTTGAAGTCACCACCATGGAAGAGGCCGTGAAGGAAGGGGATATCTTCGTGACTTGCACCGGCAATACGGGCATCATCACCGGTGCGCACATGGAAGCCATGAAGGATGAGTCCATTGTCTGCAACATCGGGCACTTCGATAATGAAATCGATATGCACTACCTGGAAACCACGGAAGGCGTCAGCCGCCTGAACATCAAGCCGCAGGTGGACAAGTGGACGCTGAAGTCCGGCCGCTCCATCATCGTGCTGGCGGAAGGGCGCCTGGTGAACCTGGGCTGCGCCACCGGACACCCCAGCTTCGTCATGTCCAATTCCTTCACCAACCAGACGCTTGCCCAGATCAAGCTGGCCACGGACAGGGACCTGCAGCGCAAGGTCTACGTCCTGCCCAAGGAACTGGACGAGGAGGTGGCCCGTCTGCACCTCGCGCCGCTGGGCGTGAAGCTGACGACGCTGACGCAGGAGCAGGCCGACTACATCGGCGTGAAGGTGGAAGGGCCGTACAAGGCGGACATGTACCGCTACTAGGCAGGACTGCCGGCGATTTGCGCCGTTGCCGCGCGGGTGGGGGAACCGCCCGCGCGAGCCGTCCGGCATGACGGCACGTGCCTCCGGTTGATTTCCTAGTAATCTGGTGCTAAATTGAAAAGGCGGCGCATACCGTCCGCAGATTCTTTTGGAGAAATATCATGGAACGCGAATCTCTTTGCCTCTATGCCGGCTATTCGCCCAAAAATGGCGAACCGCAGACCCTGCCCATCTACCAGAGCACGACGTTCAAATATACTTCCACCGAGGAAGTGACCAGGCTTTTTGATCTCAAGGAGGCGGGATTTTTCTACAGCCGCCTTGGCAATCCCACGGTGGATGCCGTGGAGCAGAAGATCGCCGCGCTGGAAGGCGGCGTAGGGGCGCTGTGCACCTCCTCCGGCCAGGCGGCCAATGCCTTCGCCATTCTGAACGTGGCGTCCGCCGGGGATCATGTGGTCAGCTCCTCCACCATCTATGGCGGCACGTTCAACCTGTTTGCCGTGACGCTGAAGAAAATGGGCATTGAAGTTACCTTTGTGGACCCCGATGCCAGCGATGAGGAAATTCAGAAGGCCTTCCGTCCCAACACCAAGGCCCTGTTTGGCGAAACCATCGCCAATCCGCGCATCGCCGTGCTGGACATCGAGCGCTTTGCCGCCATCGCCCACCGCAATGGCGTGCCGCTCATTGTGGACAATACCTTTGCCACGCCCATTCTCTGCCGGCCCTTTGAATTTGGCGCGGACATCGTGGTGCATTCCACCACGAAATACATGGACGGCCATGCCCTGCAGATGGGCGGCGTCATTGTGGACAGCGGCAACTTCGACTGGGCGGCATCCGGCCGCTTCCCGGACTTCACCGAACCCGACGAGTCCTATCACGGCATTGTCTACACGCAGGCTTTCGGCAAGGCCGCGTATATTGTGAAGGCCCGTGTGCAGCTCATGCGCGATCTGGGCGCGTGCCAGTCCGCCAACGGCGCCTTCCTCATCAACCAGGGGCTTGAAACCCTGCCCCTGCGCATCCGGGAGCACAGCCGCAATGCCGACGCCGTGGCGCACTGGCTGGAAAAGCATCCCAAGGTGGAATTTGTGCGCTATCCCACGCTGGAAGGCGATCCCTACCATGCCGCTGCACAGAAGTATCTGCCCGAAGGATGCAGCGGGGTCATTTCCTTCAGCCTGAAGGGCGGACGCGAGGCCGGGGCACGCTTCATCGACAGCCTGAAGATGGCCTCCCTGCTGGTGCATGTGGCCGACATCCGCACCTGCGTGCTGCATCCCGCCAGCTCCACGCACCGCCAGCTCTCCGATGAACAGCTCATTGCAGCCGGCATCACGCCCGGCATGGTGCGCCTGTCCGTGGGGCTGGAAAACCTCAACGACATTATCGCCGATCTCAAGCAGGCTCTGGAACAGGCCTAGTCCGCCGCCGGGCCGGAGCTTCGTGTTCCGGTCCGGCACATGTCCCCCTGTCCGCCTGCGCGTCAGCACCAACGTTCCCGCCGGCCCGGTGCAGGCGTCCACGGCGTTCCGCCGGCACCGCCTCTTTTCCATCATTCATTCCCGGAGAAAGCACGTCCATGTTTATTCTGGAAAGGCCCTATGTTTCCAGGCATATGCTTGACTACGCCGTGCGCCATGCCGTACCGGTGCTGCGCACGTCCTTTACGGAGGCGCTGGCGCGGACGGCACCCCTGCGCCTGCTGGACGACGATGCCTTTGCCGCGCGGCTGCGCGAAGGCGGGCGCCTGTACACATCCTCGGAAAACGCGCTGGACTGGGTGTTCACGCACTGCGGGGACAGCGATCTGGCCCGCGCCTGTAGGGTCATGAAGGACAAGGCCGCCCTGCGCCGCCTGCTGCGCCCCATGTTCCCGGACTTCTTCTTCAGGGAGATTGCCGCCGCCGATCTGCCCGGCACTGATCCCTCCGGACTGCGCTTCCCCTGCGTGCTGAAGCCTTCCGTGGGCTTTTTCAGCCTTGGCGTGCGGACAGTGCCCTCGGCAGGGGACTGGAAGGCCGCTGTGCGGGACATACAGCGGGATATGGCATCCCATGCCGGGCTCTTTCCGGCCTCCGTGCTGGAACAGCAGCGTTTTCTTGCGGAGGAGCTGGTCGGCGGCGAGGAATTTGCCGTGGACCTGTACTTCGATGCGGCAGGCGAGCCGGTCATTCTGAATATCTTCCAGCATCGCTTTGCCTCCGCTGACGATGTGAGCGACCGTCTGTATGTGACGGGCAAGGATGTCATCGAGGCCCGTATGGAGGAGTTCATGCGCTTCTTCCGGCAGGCCAATGCCGTGCTTGGCGTGCGTGATTTTCCGGCGCATGTGGAGCTGCGTGTGGACAGGGGGCGCGTGCTGCCCATTGAGTTCAACCCCCTGCGCTGTGCCGGCATGTGCTGCACGGACCTTGCCCACTATGCCTACGGCTTTGACACCTATGACTGCTATCTGCGCGGCGTGCGTCCCGACTTCGGGAGCATACTGCGCGGACGCGAGGGGCAGACCTACAGCATGATTATTCTGGACAGGCGGCCCGGCACGCCGGCGCATGCCCGCCTGGATTTCGACAGGCTGGCGGGGCGGCTTCAGGACGTGCTGGAGGTGCGCCCCATGCAGGAGCTGGGCCTGCCGCTGTTCGGCATCGTCTTTGCCCGCACGGATGATGCCCACGCCCGCCAGCTGGATGCCATGCTGCATTCCGATCTTGGGGAATTTCTGCTGCCTGCCGGGGAGGGCGAGGCATGAAAAAGCATGTCCTGGTCTATTCTGACGGCTCCTGCCTCGGCAATCCCGGCCCCGGAGGCTGGGGAGCCATCCTGCGCACGGCGGACGCCGGGGCTGAACGCCGCATGTGCGGCGGCTTCCGCCTGACGACCAACAACCGCATGGAGATCACCGCCGTGCTGGAGGCCCTGCGCGCGCTGAAGGAGCCCTGCATCGTGGATGTGTATACGGACTCCCGCTATGTCTGCGACAGCATAGAGAAGAAATGGCTCATTGGCTGGCAGAAGCGCAACTGGATCAAGGCGGATAAAAAGCCGGCCAAGAACCGCGATCTCTGGGAGCGGATGCTTCCCCTGCTGGGCACACATGAGGTACGGTTTCACTGGCTGAAAGGGCATGCGGGCCATCCTGAAAACGAGGCCTGCGACTGCATGGCCCGTGCGGAAGCCTGCAAGCCCGGCCTGCCGGAAGACCCCGGCATGCGGGACCCGGCCAACAGGTAACGGACAGGAGGAGGGCGCGCCGGCGCGCTCTTCCGTCGTCACGCGAACGGAAGGAAGATGGATTTTTCCCAGCTCTGGAACGGCCTGCTGTGGCCCCTGCTCCGGCTGCTGTGCGGTCTGGCCTGCGGCCTGCTGGCGGCCAATCTTCTGGAGGCCCTGCGCTGGACGCAGGGGCTTTCCCGCGCGGCCCTGCCGCTGGCCCGCGCCGCTCACCTGGGGGAGACGGCGGCCGCGTCCTTTCCGCTGGCCTTTCTCTCCGCCGCATCGTCCAATGCGCTGCTGGGAGAGGCCTGCCGGAAAGGCAGGATTTCCCGCCGGGAGCTGATGCTGGCCAATCTGTTCAATTCCCTGCCGGCCTACCTGCTGCATACGCCGACCATTTTTCTGCTCACATGGCCTGTTCTGGGCCGCCCTGCCATTACCTACGTGGGGCTGACGCTGTGCGCCGCCGGGCTGCGCACCCTGCTCACGCTGGGCGTGGCCCGGTGCATCCTGCCGCCGGGCGGGGACGGAAAGGCGCATGAGGACAGGCCGGAGGCGGCTGACGGAACGGGCGATCGCCGCGGCGGAGCCGCCCCTCGGGAGCCGCGTGCTTCCAGACAGTCCGCGCGGGGAGAGGGCGGCCGCTGGAGCGCGGCCTGCCGCAGGGCCTGGCAGCGCTTTCTGCGCCGTCTGCCCAGGCTGGTCTGCATCACCGTGCCCGTATACGTGCTGATGTTCTGCCTGCACCGCTGGGGTGTTTTTACAGCCGCGCAGAACTGGCTGGCCGCCCATGCGGACTGGCTGGCCTTTCTGAAGCCGGAAGCCATGGGCATCATTGTCCTGCATCTGGCGGCAGAGCTGGGCGCGGCTCTGGGCGCGGCGGGCAGCGCGCTGTACAGCGGGGGGCTCAGTCCGCAGGACGCCGTCCTGGCCCTGCTGGTGGGCAATATCCTTTCCACGCCCATGCGGGCCCTGCGCCACCAGCTGCCGGCCTATGCGGCCTATTATCCGCCACGCATGGCGCTGGAGCTCATCCTCGCCAATCAGGGCCTGCGGGCGTGCAGTCTTGCCCTCATGGCCGCGCTGTACTGGTGGCTGGCCTGCTGACGGGCCGGCGGCCTGTGATCTGGCGGGATGTGCCGGCGCAATGCGGTTCAGAGGCGCGGTCTCCCTGCCGGAGTCCCGCATGTGCTCCTGCCGCCAGCGCTGCTATCCTGTGCGAAGACTGAAGAGCCCGCGGCGATGACCGTTGCCCGCGCGTTGCAGAGCGTCCCGCGCCGGCATGCCGCAGGATGGAAGGCATGTGCCGGAAGCGCGAACTTATTTTACCTACCTACCTACCTGCCTGCCTGCCCGGTCTTTCCCGTTTCGCCGGCAGTGGACGCCGGTGCCTAGGCCCGCAGGTACAGCCCGTAGGCCAGCGGCGGCAGGGTGCCGCGCAGGATGCCGGTGGTGCCGGGATGGAGCCTGTCCGTCTTTTCTCCACGATGGTTTTCCAGCACGTAGCTGCCCGCCCGCAGTACGGGACGGCGCATGCCGGGCAGCAGGATGGAGACATCCCTGTCCGCTGTCCATTCGGCGCGCACCTGCACATGCCAGCCGCCGCAGGGGGCAGCCAGCCCGGCGCCGGGATGGAAGGTCGCATGGCGCGCCTCATCCGCGCTCACGGCCAGGGGGCCTTCCGCCGGGGCCAGCAGACGGGCGACCACGGGCCGGGGGATGAAGTCTTCCGGCACGGATTCCACCTTGCGTCTGGGGAAGAAGAAGCCCGTGGACAGAGGACGGGACGCCGTATGCAGCAGTTCCGCCACGCAGTCCGCGGGAGACAGGGGCCTGTCCGCCTGTGTTCCGGAACGCTGCTCCGCTGCCCCTGCACAGCCGTTCGCCGGGCCTGCAGCGCTCCGCCGGACAAGCCCGTGACGCAATCCGGCCCTGTCCAGAGCCGCGCGATAGACATCCACCACCTGCCCCACATAGCCGCCGCTCTTGGTGCGGCCTTCCAGCTTCAGGGAAGCCGCGCCGCTCCGTGCCAGCCAGTCCATATACCGGACGAGGCAGATATCCTGCGGGGCCCATATCCCGCTGAAGTCCTCGCCTTCCCGCACGTCCCAGAAGGGCTTGCCCGTGCGCAGGGCCTCTTCCGTGGAGAGCAGCATGCCCCGTGCCTCCGGGTGGCGCGTCCAGCGCTGATCATTGTGCGGGACGGGGAGGGCGGCTCCGGCGCGTCCGCCCCGCACGGCGCGGGCACGGTAGTCGAAGCGGCAGGGCTGGGTGCAGCGCCCCTGATTGGCCGGCCGGTTGTTGGCCCATGCCGAGAGCAGGCAGTGCCCGGAGAGCGCCAGACACATGGCGCCATGCACGAAAAGTTCAAATTCCATCTCGGGAAAGGCGCGGATCAGCGCCCGAATGGCAGGCAATGGCAGTTCGCGGGCCAGATTGATGCGGCGCAGGCCCTGCGCCCGCCAGAACTCCACGGCGGCGGCGTTCACTGAATGCGCCTGCGTGGAAAGATGCAGCTCCACTGACGGACAGAGCCGTGACGCCAGCCAGATGACGCCGGGATCGGCGGCAATGAGCCCGTCCACGCCCAGTTCCGGCAGATGCTCCAGCAGGGCGTGCACATCATGGAGCTGGCGGTCATAGGGAAAGGCGTTCAGGCAATAGTAGACCCGCGCCCCGGCGGCATGGGCCAGCCGTATCGCGCCGGCCAGCGCCTCTCCGTCAAAGCCGGCGCACTGTGCCCGCAGAGAAAGCTCACGCCCGCCCAGATATACCGCATCCGCTCCGTACATCAGAGCTGCCTCAAGCTGTTCCATGCCCCCGGCAGGAGCCAGAAGCTCCGGCAAGAATTCTGCCATGTGTACCCATCCTTTCTCTGTCCGCCCGTTCCCGGCGGGCGTTCCGGCAGGCAGTGTAGCCCG
>JAQXJC010000044.1 GCA_029008115.1 Desulfovibrionaceae bacterium
CTCTTGTGGGAAAGTAGGCCGCCGCCAAAGATTCTTCCCAAAGCCCCTGCTGCTTCAAGCGCAGGGGCTTTTTGCGTTTCTCCCCCCCCACACAGACCCTCACCCTCCAAATGGCCCATATTTCGATTCTCAGGCCCTAAATCGTAAAAGATGATGCATGGGGCGGAATGGGGGGAGTCATAATTCAGAGCGGGTCATTTTGTTAATATTTCAGGGTGGTGTACGTGTCAGGCAACGTGAGACTCAAAGCGGATATGCGCCGTCAGGGTATGACACAGTAATACGATCCCTGGAAAAATTAACGGTTTCCCGAGCTATATATTTTGTCATAGACAAGGCAGAAGATTGTACGTAATGTGATTGTGCAGTATGCCAACACCTGCTTACGAGGAAAGACGATATGGCTTCTTCCGATACCTGGTTTCCTAAAGACTACTCTCCCTGCATTTCTACCGAACGCTGGCTGGAGCTGCTGGCTAACAGGGATATTGTTTCAGATGAAGGACTCATTGTATTGAAATGTATGAAAGATTTTGGAGGTGAAGCTACCTGCAAACAGCTTTCTTTGAAATATGGCCGCCATTCTCAGTTCTATAATTTGTCATCTTCGCGATTGGCGAAACGGATAGCGCAAAAAACGGGATGTCCAGTACTTGAACGGGATAATGCCAATTCCAAATGGTGGCCGATTTTATTTTTGGGACGGTATGCCGATGCTGCCACAGAAGGAACTTATGTCTGGAAATTACGTGCTGAACTTTCAAAAGCTCTTGAACTGTATGACATCAGCTCAATTCCATTATATGAAAATAAAAATAAGGAAAATATTTCAGATGATAGTTGTAATGAGACAAAAAAGTTAAATTTTAAAATATTATTTCCATCGTTATTTGAGAAGAATAGGATTATCTTTGGTGCTCCCGGTACAGGAAAAAGCTACAAGCTCAAGAGGGATGCGAAAGAACTCTTTGGTGATAATTTTGAACGTGTTACGTTTCATCCAGACTATACCTACTCTCATTTTGTGGGATGTTATAAACCTCAGATGACACCGCAGAGCATGGTACGCTACGGCTTCGTACCTGGCCCCTTCCTTCGTGTCCTGGTTAAGGCACTACGTTCAGGTATGCAGGGAACTCCGGTTCCTTCTCTGCTTCTCATTGAAGAAATTAACCGAGCTCGCGTGTCTGCTGTTTTTGGAGATACGTTTCAGCTTCTTGACCGTGTAGATAATGAATATAGTGAATATGCAATTACTGTATCTGAAGATATAAAAGAGTTTCTCAGAAAAGAACTTGACTGTTCTCCTGGCGAATGTTCCCGCATACGCATCCCCGGGAATATGCTTATCTGGGCAACTATGAACAGTGCAGATCAGGGGGTATTTCCTCTTGACACAGCATTCAAGCGTCGTTGGACTTTTGAATATCTGCCTGTTGATGATCCGGATGCTCCAACTGCACTGATTCCAGTACATATTGATGGAAAGATTGTTGATGTGTCGTGGAACAGTATACGCATAGCTATAAATGATAAATTAAGTTCTATGCGTATTAATGAAAATAAACTCATCGGTCCTTATTTTCTAAAGTATTCTGTGCTGGCATGTGATGAACATGGTAGGATAAAATATTTTGAATCTTTCAATACAGTTTTCAAAAATAAGATACTTATGTATCTCTTTGAAGATGCCGCACGGCAAAGAAGGCAGGACCTCTTTGCAGGATGTGCGAACTGCCACCGGTATTCAACGCTATGCAGAGATTTTGATAAAAAAGGATTTTATATTTTTGGTACTGACTTTATCAGAAGTATATCAAAAAATCATATATAGTATATGAATATTACAATCTGCTTTGCAGAGAAGAAGAAACATATGACAAGATGATTCTTCTTAAAAAGTTTGGACTTCACAACGAGTCGGGGGAGGAGCTTCTTTCTCTCCTGCTGTCCTATGGCATTCTTAATCCTGTAAAGAAAAATCCATCCGGAAAATTTTTTAAGTTCTCATTCGTGGGTATTATTGTTTTTGATACTGTTGCTATTCATTCTTTTCCAAAATATATCAAAAGTACAGACGCTCCCGATACTAAGTTTACGCAGATTCTGAAAGTTATTCGCCGTTATAACCATAAAAAACAAGTAAGATGCCTGACTGCCGATGAAAATGAGAGTGTAGAATTCAGTCTCCTGGCAGAAGCAATTTTGCTTCTTGATGATTATGCTGAACATGGACTGTATTCAAATAGTATTCATAAATATATACGTAACGGCGATGGCGAAATCATCTGGGATAAGACTATCAGTGATATAGAGCCATTCTTTTATAATTCAATGCCTCTCTATATGGAATTTTATACAAGATATAGTCACAATGATGAACAGAGCTATATACCAAGACTCCATAAACATATACTGATGGAGTGCTCAAAATTACTTGAAAATTCTGGAATAGCAAGTCTTTTTGATGTGAACCTGCCTTATCTGGATGATGATTCCAGTGAATATTTTGGCCCAGATGATTATATACTGCAAAAACTTCATTCTGAACTCGATATTCAATTTGATAGCAGAAAACAGGAGTTACTGCATGCTCTTGTCAGATTCATCGAATGTAAGGAAAGCAACTTTGCCCAGTCTCTGCATATCTATGGCACGACCGCTTTTGAGCATGTCTGGGAAGCGGTATGTGCAGAGAGTTTGGGAAACCAGCTTCATACTCCGCTGACGGAATTGCCCTTATCAGTAGAGCAGGTATCGACGTACAGTTCTCATGATGCTACGCTGATGGAAATTATCAAAAAACCTGTATGGCACCTGTCAGATATACAGCCATTTGCTGGTGCTGGTACGCTCAAGCCTGATATGGTTACTTTCTGTAAGTATAATAATGAACTTTATTTTATTATTTTTGATGCAAAATACTATACATTCTTTACATCGGCAGGAAAACTTCCCGGGATTGAGGATATTGATAAGCAATATCTGTATCATCTTGCTTTTAAAAAATTTTTGAATACCTGCGGTATATGCAATATCAGAAATATATTCTTACTTCCAACTGAAGGATAGGAAATAGAGTATAAAGGATATGTTGAATTTACGATGCTTAAAGAACTTGGTCTTGAAAATATTCATATAGTTTTACTTCCTGCACAAAAAATATTTTCATCATATCTTCATGAAAACGATAGGGAAGATTTTAACGTTATTGACTATATACTGGCGAACATATCAGCATCTGGTTCATGTCAGAATTGATATGGTACGCATGCAGAAAAAAACAGTTATCTATTGAGTTTTTCCATAGATAATTTACCAGTGCCTTGGTTCCCATCAGCGCGGTGCATCCTGCCGGCAGGGCGGGGCTGGGATTCAGCTTGCCTGCGGGCCCGCCTTGCACTATGAGTTGCAGGCGGTCTGCATGTGGTTATGCAGGCAGGAACTGGTCAAGGCACTCCGCATGTGTTTTGATGCTGCGTCATAGCGTCTGTGCTGCTGGATGCCCCATGCTCAATGGAGGATGACATGTTGTCCACGACTTCCGTCCGCACTGTTCTGGCAGAAACGCGGGCACTGTTCACTGTCCACCGCGGTTCATTTCTATGGCTGTGCGGCCTGTACTGCGTGGGTCTGTTCGCCCTGTTGCGCAGCAATGTACTCTATGTGAACGATACTTCCCGGTTGCTGGAACGCGGGCTTTTTCTGACCGATGTGGGGCGGATGCTGGCGGATGCTCTGGGGAGCGCACTGTTCATTCCGGCTGCGGACATGTCGCCGCTCACCCAGCTGGCGGCTGCGGCCTGCATGGCGGCAGCGGGAGTGCTGCTCTGCGTCACCATCAGCGGGCGACGCATGGACCGGTATCAGGTGCTGTGCTGCGTCCCGCTGGGACTGTCGCCCTATTTTTTGCAGAACATGAGCTACAAGTTTGACTGCGTCTTCATGGCGCTGTCCGCCCTGTGCGTGACTGCCGGCTTTCACTGGCTGGTACGGTACGGACGATCATGGGCGGGGCAACTGCTGGGCGGGCTGGCGCTGTTCTGTTCGCTGTGCCTGTATCAGGCCATGCTCAATATCTTTTTTCTTCTTGGCGCATTCTGGTGCCTTGTGTGCGTGCTGGATGGCAAGGGATGGCGCGCCATACTGGGCGATGCCCTGCATCTCATTCCCGCTCTGCTCTGCGCGCTGCTTCTGTACAAGGGCAGCCTGCTTTTTGTGACATTGAACGCCTACACGCAGCAGCACAGCGGGACATTGCCCCTGAGGGAGCTGCTGCCGGGCATGGTGCGCAATCTGCTGTCCTATGCGGCATACATCCGTGCGGACTGGAGCGGCAACAGGCTGGGGGCAGTGGCCGCGATCATGCTGATGCTGTGCGTCCTGAGCCAGTGTGTGGCGGCATTTCGTGCCGCGCCCGCATGGCGGGAGCGTTGGCTGCGCCTGGCGGCGGCGCAGGGGCTGTGGTGGCTGGGGGCTCTTGCCATGCCGGGGTTGATGCTGCTCTTGCAGGCCATGGTGCTGGAACCGCGCGTCTTTGCCCCCACGGGCTGTTATCTTGCCTTGAGCATGCTGCTGATTCACCGCTATGCCCGCAGCGTACTGCGCTGGGTGTCTGCCGTGGCATGCGGCCTGCTGCTTGTATACTGCTTTGGCTTTGCCGCGGCCTATGGCAATGCGCTTGCCATTCAGGATGATTTTGAGCGCATGCTGCGCAGTCATATTGTCATGGATATGAAGGTATTCTGCGAACGCTATCACACGTCGCGGGTCTTCTTTGCCGGTTTCATGCCTCGTTCGCCGCAGCTGCATACACTGGAAGAGGAATTTCCGGCCATCGCAAAAATGGTGCAGGTCAGCCTGCGCAATGGAGACTGGCACACCCCGCGCAAGCTCAGTGCCTGGGGCGTGCCCGCGGAACGCATGCTGCCGCGGGAGATTGCGGACTGGAAGCCGCGCATGCTGAAGCAGACGCCCTTCTATTCCATTGGAATCAGCAGTGAAAATATTCTGTTCCTGACATTGCCGTATGGCAGGCAGGATGGGCTGGGACGGTAGCTGGCGGAAAGGATGCCTTTTTTGCGCACAGACGCACGCGCGCCGCACCCCGTATCAGGATGCGGCGCACTGCATGCTGAGGCCGGGGGGCCTATCGTTCAAAATAGGTATAGCCGCGCAGGCCGTCTTCAAATGCCTGGAGAATGGCAAAACGGTCGGAAGGCGTGATGCGCCCTTCGCGCACGGAGCTTTCGGCAGCGGCCCGGATGTCTTCCAGAATGCGGCGCGGATCATATTCCACGTAGGAAAGCACGTCGGCCACCGTATCGCCGCGAATTTCGCGCACATATTCGTAGCTGCCATCGTCATGAATGCGGATGGAGACCACGTGCGTATCGCCCAGCAGGTTGTGCAGATCGCCCAGCGTTTCCTGATAGGCGCCCACAAGGAATACGCCCATGTAGTATTCCTCGCCATCCTTCAGGCGGTGCAGCTCCAGCGTGGACTTCATGCCCTGCGGGTCGATGAACTTGTCGATGCGGCCGTCGGAATCGCAGGTGATGTCCGAGATGATGCAGTGCTGGGTGGGGCATTCGTTCAGACGGTGCACGGGCATGATCGGGAAAAGCTGGTCAATGGCCCAGGAGTCGGTGAGAGACTGGAACACGCTGAAGTTGGCGTAGTAGATGTCCGCCAGGCTGCTGTCAATGTCCGCCAGATCGCGGGGAAGATGCTTCAGCCTGTTCTTCTCCTGCGCGATGCGCTTCATGATGGCCCAGAAGAAATGCTCGGACAGGGTGCGCTGCCGCAGGGTCACACGCCCGGCGGAAAAGAGCTGGCGCATTTCATCGCGGTAATAGATGGCGTCATTATAGCATTCCTGAAGGCTGCGCAGGGTAATGGAATTGTAGCATTCCTTCAGGTTACGCAGCGTTTCGGGCGTGCCTTCGGGCAGCTCGTCGGGGAGCTGGCCGATTTCCACCACGCTGAAGTCCAGAATGTTGAAGAGCAGCACGGAATAGTAGGCGACAGTGGCGCGGCCGGATTCCGTGATGATGTGCGGGTGGGGAACGTCCTTTTCATCCAGGATGGTCATGACGGCTTCCACCACGTCCGCACAGTATTCATCCAGATGATAGTTGCGGCTGGAGACGAAGTTGGTGTGGGAGCCGTCGTAGTCCACGGCGAGACCGCCGCCCAGGTCCAGGTAGCCCATGGGCGCGCCCTCGTCCACAAGGCCCATGTACAGGCGTCCGGCTTCGGTCACGGCGGTGCGGATGTCGCGGATGTTCGGCACCTGCGAACCGAGGTGGTAGTGCAGAAGCTGGAGGCAGTCCAGCATGCCGGCTTCCTTGAGCTTGTCCACCACGTCCACAATCTGGGCCGGCGTCAGGCCAAAGGTGGAGCGCTCGCCGCCGGACTCCGTCCAGTGGCCGCTGGCCTTCACGGCCAGCTTGGCGCGCACCCCGATATTGGGCTTCACGCCCAGCGCCTTGCCCCGATCCAGGATCATTTCCAGCTCGCCGGGCATTTCCAGCACAAAGAAGCAGTTCAGGCCCATGCGCATGGCCTGGAGGCCGAGGTCCACAAATTCCTCGTCCTTGTAGCCATTGCAGATCAGGCAGGCCTGCTTGTCCCGGAACTGGGAGACGGCGGCGATCAGCTCGGCCTTGGAACCCACCTCCATGCCGTGGTGGTACTTGCTGCCGAACTGGGCGATTTTTTCCAGAACCTGCTGCTGCTGATTGACCTTGATGGGAAAGACTCCCCGGTACTCGCCCTTGTAGCCCAGCTTGTGTATGGCCTTGCGGAAGCATTCATGCAGGCGGGTGATGCGGGAGTCCAGAATATTTTCCACGCGCAGCAGCACGGGCATGTCATATCCCCGATCATGCAGGCCGTTGATGACCTCCATCACACTGACCTGCGGCCCCTTGTTGCGGCCCTGCGGACAAATGACCACCTCGCCTTTCTCTGAAACGTCGAAGAAGCCGCCGCCCCAGTTGCGGATGCCGTACAGCTCCACCGAGTCATCCACGCGCCATTGCTGCATAGAACGATTTTTCGCCACCTGCCACCTCCAGAAAAAACGGGATACCCGCGACACGGGCATATTTTCAGGCATAACCTTTAGATGCACCATTCCCCGGTGTCAAGGGAAAGCGGTCGGGCTGCCATGCAAAAGGCTTGACGAAGGGGGCGACTCTGTTTCAGGCTGGAGCAATTCATCATGGTACGGGAGGGCATGCGTTATGCGACAGGCATTTACCCTGTGTTGTTGCCTGCTGTGCGCCTTGCTGGCGTCCTGCGGCGACGAGGGGCGGGGAAAGGGAGAAGCCCGTCCCGCTCCTGTGCGCGTTGCGCAGGCTGTCCGGCAGGATGTTCCCCGCACGCTGGAAACTGTGGGGACGGTGCAGGCCTCTTCCTCTGTGGAGGTGCGCGCCCGCGTTACCGGTGAGATTGCGGAAGTCTGCTTCACGGAAGGCGAGGACGTGCGTGAAGGGCAGGTGCTGCTGCGCATAGACTCCCGGCCCTACGAGGCCGCATTGCGGGAGGCGCAGGGCAATCTGGCTCAGAGCGAAGCCAGGATGCGCAAGGCCAGACGCGATGCGGGGCGCTATGCCCGTCTGGCGGAGGGCGGCTATGTGAGCCGCGATGCCTGTGAGCAGATGGCCACGGAGGCCGCCGCGGACGAGGCCGCGGTGCGGGCCGGGCGTGCCGCCGTGGAGCGGGCCGCGCTGGACGTGGCCTACTGCACGCTGGCCGCCCCCATCAGCGGCCGCGCCGGAGAGCTTGCCCTGCACAGGGGGAACATGGTCAGAAGTACGGAAACAGCCATGCTGCGCATTGACGCGCTGAGCCCCTGCCATGTGTATTTTTCCGTGCCGGAGCGCCATCTTCCCGCCGTGCAGGAGCGCATGCGGGCCGGCATGCTGCGGGTGAAGGCCACGCCCAGAGGCGGCAGGCCGGCGGAGGGGCTGGTCGGACTGGTGGACAGCGCCGTGGATACTGCCACGGGGACCATCAGGCTGCGCGCCGAATTCCCCAATGAGGACAGGGCGCTGTGGCCTGGCCAGTTTGTGGAAATCAGCCTGCTGCTGGGCGAGGAGCCCGGCGCGCTTACGGTACCCGCCGAAGCTATTCTGGACGGGGAAGGCAAGCGCTATGTGTACGTGGTGCGGGATGGGCGGGCCCGGTACCGTGCAGTCCGGGAACTGTTTGCCGGCGGCGGTCTGGCCGTGCTGGCTTCCGGTGTGGAAGAAGGCGAGCTGGTGGTCACGGAGGGGCAGATGCGTCTTGCCCCGGACATGCCGGTGAAGGTGAGCGAGAAGAAATAGCCGGATCGCATGCTGCGGCGGAACACTGCCGCCGGCAGCAATGCGGACGGTGTGCGATGCGGGCATGGCTGCGGCCGCCCCGGAGGTCCTATGAATGTCGCGGCCCTGTTCATCCGCCGGCCTGTGGCCACAGTGCTGCTTATGCTGGGTCTGCTGGTATTCGGCATTGCCGGCTATGGCCGGCTGCCTGTCAACCATCTCCCCAATGTGGATTTTCCCACCATTGAGGTGCAGGCCGAGCTGGCCGGCGCCGACCCCGAAACCATGGCGGCCAGCGTGGCGGCGCCTCTGGAAAAGGAACTCTTCGCCATCGCGGGCATCTCGTCCATCAGCTCCATCAATGCGGCAGGGCGCACCCGCATCACCATCCAGTTTGATCTGGACAGGAATATTGACGCCGCCGCGCTGGATGTGCAGTCCGCCATCGGGCTGGCCCAGCGCCGCATGCCCTCGTCCATGACGGCTGCCCCCAGCTTCCGCAAGGTAAATCCTGCGGACATGCCCATCCTGTATCTGACGGTCTCTTCCGATACGCTGCCGCTGCATGCCCTGAACGAGTATGCGGATACACTCATTGCCCAGCGCCTGTCCATGGTGCCCGGCGTGGCGCAGGTGCTTATCTTCGGGCGCAAGCGCTATGCCGTGCGGGCCCGTCTGGACCCCGACGCCCTGGCCTCGCGCGGACTGGGCATTGATGAGGTGGGCGATGCCGTGCAGGCGGCCAACAGCAAGCTGCCCACAGGCTCCCTGCAGGGGAGCAGCCGCGCCAGCAGCATCAAGGCCAGCGGCCAGCTGTTCAGCGCGGCGGAATTTGGCGAAACCATCGTGGCATGGCGCAACGGCGCGCCCGTGCGCCTCAGGGAGCTGGGTGAGGTGGTGGACAGCGTGGAGCACGACAGGCAGGTGGCCTGGACGGGCAGGGGGCTCTGCATCACGCTGGGCGTGAAGCGCCAGCCCGGCGCCAATACCGTGCAGGTGGTGGACACTGTACGCGCGCTGCTGCCCGTGCTGGAAAAGGGCATTCCTCCCGCCGTGCAGGTACGGGTGGCCTATGACCGCTCCCTGTCCGTCCGCGAATCCGTGAACGAGATTACCTTTACCCTGATCCTCACCATAGGTCTTGTGGTGCTGGTGATTTTCCTGTTCCTGCGCAATGTCCGTGCCACGGTCATTCCGGGACTGGCCCTGCCGCTCTCCGTGGCGGGTACCTTTGGCATCATGTATGCCGGCGGCTACAGCGTGGATAATCTTTCGCTCATGGCCCTGACGCTGGCCGTGGGCTTCGTGGTGGACGACGCCATCGTCATGCTGGAGAATATCGTCCGCCATCAGGAGATGGGCAAGCCTCCCATGCGGGCGGCGCTGGACGGATCGGAGGAAATCGGCTTCACCATTCTGTCCATGACCATCTCGCTGGCGGCGGTCTTCCTGCCCGTGCTCTGCATGGGTGGCATCATAGGGCGGCTGTTTCAGGAATTTGCCGTGGTCATCATTGGCGCCATTCTGCTGTCCGGCGTCATTTCCCTGACCTTGACGCCCATGCTCTGCGCGCATTTTCTGCGTCAGAGCCCCCGGAGCGGAGCGCAGTGCGGCGGCGGTCTGTTTGGCCTGCTGGAACGCTGGCTGGCGGCCATGTCGGATGCCTATGCCTCTTCGCTGCGTGCGGCGCTGCGGCATCGCCTGCTGGTCCTGCTGCTGTCGCTGGCGCTGGCCGGAGCGGCAGCCTGGCTGGCAGTAACCATGCCCAAGGGCTTTCTTCCGGTGGAGGACGCCGGCATGATCGTAGCCTCCACCGAGGCCGCCCAGGGCGTGTCCTTTTCCGGCATGGTGGCGGCGCAGCGGAAGCTGGACGCGGCCCTCGCCGCCAATCCCGATATTGAAAGCTACAGCTCCATGGTGGGCATTGTGGGCTCCAGCCAGAGCATGAACAACGGGCAGGTGGTGATCTATCTGAAGCCGTGGGGCAGGCGCGCCTCCATTCAGGAAGCGGCGGCACGCCTGCGTCGCGAGCTGAACGCACATCCCGACATCCGCGCCTTTATCCGCATTCCTCCGGCCATCAATATCGGCGGTCGTGCTTCCAAGGCGCTGTATCAGTACACCATGAGCGGGCAGGATACCGCGGAGCTGTACGCCGCGGCGCAGAAGGTGGAGGCGGCGCTGCGCGCCCTGCCCGAGCTTCAGGATGTGAACTCGGACCTCCAGCTGAAGAATCCTGAGCTGCGCGTGGAGATTGACCGCGACAGGGCGGCGGCACTGGGGCTTTCCGTCAGCCGTATCGAGCAGGCCCTGCAATCCGCCTATGGTTCGCGGGAAATATCCACCATCTACACGGCGGCCAACGACTACAAGGTATTCATGGAATTGCAGGATCGCTTCCAGCAGGAAGCGGCGGCGTTGAGCCGCCTGCATGTGCGCGCTTCAGGCGGAGGGCTGGTGCCGCTTTCCGCCGTGGCTACCTTCCGGCCGGCTGTGGGCCCCATTGCCGTGAATCATAACGGACAGTTTCCCGCCGTGACAGTTTCCTACGGCCTGCGCCCCGGCGTCGCGCTCAGCCAGGGACTGGAGGCCGTGGAGCGGGTCGGGCGCGAACTGCTGCCCGACAGCATTACAGCGCAGTCTCAGGGGGCGGCGCAGGCTTTTCAGGACTCCCTTTCCGGCATGGGCTGGCTCCTGCTGCTGGCGCTGGCAGTCATCTATCTGGTGCTGGGCATGCTCTACGAAAGCTTCATTCATCCCCTGACCATTCTGTCCGGCCTGCCTTCGGCTGGCTTTGGCGCGCTGCTCACGCTCCGGCTGTTTGGCGCGGACCTGAATCTCTATGCCTTTGTGGGGGTGATTATGCTCATGGGCATTGTGAAGAAGAATGCCATCATGATGCTGGACTTCGCGCTGGAAGCGCAGCGCCGGGACGCCTCCCTGACGCCGCTGGCCGCCATTACCGAAGGCTGCATCATCCGCTTCAGGCCCATCATGATGACGACCGTTGCCGCGCTCATGGGCGCACTGCCGCTGGCCATAGGCATGGGGGCCGGCGGGGCCGCCCGGCGGCCGCTGGGGCTGGCCGTGGTGGGCGGGCTGCTGTTTTCCCAGCTGGTGACACTCTACATTACACCTGTGTACTATTATTATCTGGAAAAGCTGTCTGCCTCGCTGCGGGGCAGATTCTGGAGGAATCATGAGACCGTATGACCGTGATGACGCGCCGCGCTGCGGGCGATGCGGCACCTGCTGCCGCAAGGGCGGCCCCACGTTGCAGGCGGAGGATGCCGCGCTGGTGGCAGAAGGGGTGCTGCCGCTGGCCTCGCTGGTGACGCTGCGCCTGTTTGAGCTGGCCTGGGACGAGGCGCAGGGCCGCCTGCGTCCCCAGCCGCGGGAGACCGTGAAAGTCAGGGGGACTGGAGAGGCGGCCTTTCCGTGGCACTGCATCTTTCACCGCGCGGACAGCCTGTGCGGCATTCATGAACGCCGTCCTGCGCAGTGCCGTGCGCTGCTGTGCAGGGATACGCGGCCGCTGGAGGCGCTCTATGCGCAGGGACAGATCGGTCGCGCCGAAGTGCTGGCGGCCCTTCCCCTGCGCCCCGGCTGGCTGGAGCTGGCGCAGGCGCACGAGGAGTCCTGCGGCGTGGAGCGCATGGTGCGGCTGGCGGTGGAAGCATGGCGCGGCCCCGAAGGAGGACGCCGCGCCGCAGCGGAGGCGCTGGGCGGCATGCTGCGGCAGGACGCCGCCTTCCGCGCGCTGTGCGTGGAGCGGGCGGGCATTGCGCGGGAGGAGCTGCCCTTCCTTCTGGGGCGTCCGCTGGCGGAGCTGCTGGAGGGAACCGGCCTTGCGGCGGAGCCGCAGGGAGCGGAAGGCTGGCGTCTTCACCGTGCCGGCCGCTGTCTGTACGATCTGTAGCGGCAGCGGCGGCAAGGCAGGTATACATGCGGCCTTGCGGCATGAGGCCCCATATAATGACAAAGGAGAACGACGACATGGAGCAGGGTGGACGTCCGGACTGGCGGCATTGGGCGGCGCTGGCTGCGGCAATCGTGCTGGAGGTGGCCGGAACCACGGTGATGAAGCTGTCGCACGGCTGGGATTTTTCCGGCGCGGCGAGCGTTGGGCTGTGTGCCATGTGGCTGTGCGTGGGGCTGTCCTACTACAGTCTGTCCGTGGCCACCATGGCACTGCCTGTAGGCGTGGCCTTTGCCTGCTGGGAAGCTGCCGGGCTGGCGCTGATTACCCTGTCTTCCGTCCTGGTGCTGGGGGAGGTGCTGACGCTGCGGCGTTTTCTGGGGCTGTGCTGCGTTCTGGCCGGCGCGCTGCTGGTGCATGTGGGCACATCTTCCGGCGGCGCGGCGGAAGGAAGGAGCGAGCATCATGCCTGATCTTGCGCCGCTGTTTTCATGGAGCATGCTGCTGGTGCTGCTGTCGGCCGTGCTGGACGTGCTGGCCAACCTGCTGCTGGCGCGTTCGGAGGGCTTTCGCCGGCGCTGGCTGGGCGTCCTGTCCCTGCTGATGGTGGGCGCGGCGTTCGGCCTGCTCTCGCTGGCGGTGCGGGAGATGGACCTTGCCGTGGCCTATGCCGTGTGGGGGGCCTTCGGCATTCTGGGAACCAGCCTCGGCGGATGGCTGTTCTTCCGGCAGCGCATGGGCCTGTCCGCCTTTGCGGGCGTGGGGCTTCTGGTGTGCGGCATGCTCCTCCTGCGCTGCGGATAGGGCCGCAGGAAGAGCAATGCCGCGCTTTGCCGATTACTTCCGGTAGCTGAACCAGTAGGCCATGCCCACAAAGGCGCCCCCGCCCACAATATTGCCCAGAGTGACGGGCAGGAGATTCTTCAGGAAGAAGGATGCCCAGGTAAGATTGCCCAGCGCACCGGCGTCCAGACCGGAGGCGGCGGCCCAGAGCGGATTGGCCTTGGCGAACAGGCCGGCGCTGATATAGTACATATTGGCCACGGAATGCTCGAAGCCGGAGGTGATGAACAGCCAGATGGGGAAGAAGATGGCGAAGCACTTGCTGACGATGTCCCTGGATCCATAGGCCATCCACACGGCGAGGCAGACCAGCCAGTTGCACATGATGCCAAGATAGAAGGCGGACAGGAAGGGCAGAGAGGTCTTGCCCGCGGCAATGCGGATGGTCATGCCGCCCAGCAGATGCGCCCCGGAATTGAACAGGCCGGATTCCGTCATCATGTGCGCGATGAGCAGCGCGCCCACAAAGTTGCCGGCGTAGACAAGGCCCCAGTTGCGCAGAGCCTGCGCCAGCGTGAGGCGCTTTTCCGCCACACCCATGAGCATGAGCGTATTTCCCGTGAACAGCTCGCCGCCGGCAATGACAACCAGCATCAGGCCGGTGGGGAACACGGCCCCGGCAAGGGCCTTGCCCAGGCCGTAGGTGGAGGGTTCGGCAAGAAGATTGAAGGCGGCCATATTGGAACCTTCGGAAGCGAACGCGATGAAGGCGCCTGCCAGAATGGCCAGCACGAAGGAACGGGCCGCGGGCATGGCGGCTTTTTTAATGCCGGTTTCCACAGTGGCGGCACATATTTCCGCCGGTGCGAGGTAGTTGGACATGGCTCCCCCTGGTTGCGGTTTGTGAGCGGAGCAGCGCCCCCCGCGGGGTGCTGAAAAACCTCTATAGCAGGCTTCAGGGAAAATGGGAATATTGGGGCATGTCCCTATGCACGGCATGGCTGGTGGTCATGAGGGCTTGACCTTCATGCGGATATGGAATAGCGTAGCCCCATTGTGCTAAGGGGAGTAGCTGGGGCCTTGAGCCCTTGGCCGCGTCAACAGCATGGCCTGTGAGCCTGGTGCGGCCGCCAGAATATTTCCTGCGCCGGGAACGGACAGGATATGCTGGCAAGTGAGACCTTCACGACGGAACAGCGTCGGGGAGGTCTTTTGTATTTCTCCGGCGGAACATCCAAAGGAGAACACATGTTTGCACAGCATTCACTGACAGAAGTCCTTATCTTTTTCGTACTGGTTGCCGCCTGCCTGTGGTGCGACCTGCACGCCCACCGCTCGGACAAGCCTGTTTCCGCCCGCGATGCCGCCCTGTGGACCTGCGTCTGGGTGGGGCTGGCCATGGGCTTCGCCGCATACATCGGCATCAGCTTCGGTGCGGAGCAGGCGCAGCTCTTCATCGCCGGCTATCTGCTGGAAGAATCCCTTTCCATTGACAATCTCTTTGTGATGATGGCCATTTTCGCGTCCTTTTCAGTCAGGGACGCCATGCAGCACCGCGTGCTGTACTACGGCATTCTGGGCGCGCTGGTGATGCGCTTCCTCTTTGTCGCCGCAGGCAGCTCGCTGGTGGCCGCCTTCGGGCCCTATGCGCTGGCCGGCTTCGGGCTGTTCGTATTGTGGACGGCCTGGAAGATGTGGCAGGCCATGCGCGGCGGCCGGCAGGAGGAAGTGGAGGATTTCACCCATCACTGGGCTGTGCGCCACGTGCGCCGCATCGTGCCCGTGCATACGCAGATGAGCGGCCACGACTTTTTTGTGAAGGTGGAGGAGGGCGGCCGCCATGTGTGGAAGGCCACGCCGCTCTTTCTCTGTCTGGTGGTGGTGGAACTTTCGGACGTGATGTTCGCCTTTGACTCCGTGCCCGCCATCATCGCCATCACGCAGGACCCCTTTCTTGTATACACCAGCAACATCTTTGCCATTCTCGGCCTGCGCTCCATGTACTTCCTGCTGGCGGCGGCCAAGCGCTACCTGCGCCATCTGGAAAAGGCCGTCATTGCCATTCTGGCCTTCATTGGCGTGAAGATGCTGCTTGCCGTTCTTGGCATCGTGCATCTGCCGGCCATGGCCAGTCTGGCCGTGGTGGCCGGCCTGCTGGCGCTGGGCATTCTGGCCTCCTGCCTGCCGGAACGGCGGGCCTAGCCGGCCGCGGGACACGTCGGAACGTGGCGGGGGAATGCTCGTTTCCCCCGCCGCCGGAGGAGAGCCTGCTTCCGGCGGGAATGGCGGCGGGATGTTTCGGCATGCCGCATTTATGGGACGCGAGCTGTGCTCGCCCGCACGGACAGGTACGACATTGGACGCAGCTTCCCGCGCAGTGCGGACAGCCCATCGCTGGCGGGGCATCCCGGCCTGCGGCACAGAGAAGACGCCTGGATGCCGGACAGTCCTGTGGCGGCCTGTCGCGCATGGATGGCAGGCTCCTCCGGCATCAGGCGGGAACGCGATCAGGTGTTGGAAGATTCTTCCTCGTCCCGCGCAAAGCCGTTGGGGACAGGAACGCTGCCATTGGCCATGCGCTCGGTGCGCAGTGCATCGTCTTCGCGTCCCAGCGCGCGCAGGGCGCGGGCCAGCAGGCGCCAGCCCTGCGGCACAGGTTGCAGGCAGACGCTCTTGCGGGCCAGCATTTCCGCCATGGCGGGGTCTTCGCCGCCATCCAGATACAGTCCGGCAAGCATCCGCAGGGATGCGGCATCGCGCGGGTTTTTCAGCAGGGCGTCGTGCAGGAGCTCGCGGGCTTCTGCGCCGCGCTTCTGCAGCAGGGCCATGCGCGCCAGATGCCGCCGGGCCAGGCAGGAATCCGGCAGTGCGGCCTCAAGGGCCGCGGCCTGCTGGTAGTACTGGCAGGCCAGCTTTCTGCGTCCGCCCTGTTCGGCAATCTGGCCGAGGCGGATGTGCGCATAGAGATGATTGGGATCGAGCCTGATGCACAGATTGAACTGCCGCGCGGCGGCGCGGGTTTCATGCAGCGTCTGGCACAGCGTGCCCATGTTGTAGGCCACGGAGGCGTCCTGCGGGGCGCGCTTCTGCGCTTCCAGAAAATAGCGCCGCGCCTGTCCGGTCTGCCCCGCGGCGGCCATGCACACCCCCAGAGAGTTCCAGGCCGTGGCGTTGCCGTCATCGGCCAGCAGGGCCAGCCGGTATTCTTCCACGGCGCCGAACACGTCCCCGAGGCTGTAGCGGCGGTCGGCGCTGACGTTGAAGGCCAGCGAATCGCACTGGCTGACGCGCGGCGCCGGCAGGAGCAGGGCGCAATCCAGCGCCTTGAGCGCGCAGGCCAGCATTTCCGCCCTGTCAAAATGCAGCAGAGGATAGGCCGCGATGCCGGTAGCCAGATCGAGGCGGCGTTCAGCCATGCGGGAGGCGAGACTGGCATACAGCTCCCGCAGCGCGTCCATGTCCGCGGTTGCATGCAGGAAGATCAGGCAGTGGCTGCCGTAGCGGCCGCCGGGCAGAGAGTCTTCCATGCCGGCAGCCTGTGCCAGCGCCCGCCGTTCGCCCACAATCTCCGGCAGGAGCTGTTCCACCTGAGCGGCGGAAAGCGCCGCATCCGTCTGCGGAGCCACGCGCAGCACAGCCAGGGCAAAGGCCGTGCGCCGCTCCCGTTCCGAGGCCAGCGCCCGCAGAAAATCATCGTGGCACAGCAGGCCGGTTAGGGGATCAGTACGGAGCGGAAGCTGCGCTCCGTACTGTGAAGCGTCACCGTCCGGCAGAAGGATCAGGGAATCGCCGCGCTGCGGTGGCCAGGCCGGATCGCCAGGGTGCCTGATCTCGGCAATGGAGCACGTTTCCTGCACGTCCAGCAGAGAAATTTCCCCTCTGTAGGCGGCGTCCCTGTCCTGTTCGCGGCGGGCGGCGCCGTTCCAGACGGTAAAGCGCATGCCTTCCCGTGCCCCGGCCTGCCTGCCCAGCGTGATGCGCAGCCGGTTGGGCGGCAGCACCTCCCGCACCGCGCCGCCCTGATGCAGAATGCGGGAAACATCCATGACAGGCGGCTCGTCAGGGGCCTGTGCCACACGCAGGCGATCCGCGGCCACGTGTGCCGCCAGCCGGGCGCGGGAGAGCAGGATGCGCGACTGCTCGAACATGGGCAGGGCCAGTTCCACGCCCTGCATGTCCTGCGGATACACCGCATATCCGCCGACGAGCCGGGGCGCCACGGGCTGGCGGGTGACGGCATCCTGAAAGACAAGAGCGCGCATGCGGCCGAGGGCGGCTTCCGCCGTGCGGCGGCAGGTGGCGCGGCCGGACATGGGCAGCAGCAGAAGAAATTCCCGCGGCCCGGAGCGGGCGACGCTCACGTCTGCGGGCAGCTCCTGCATCAGTGCCTCGGCCAGCCGGCGCATCATGTCATCGCCAAAGGCATGGCCCTCCCGCTGGAGAATGTCGGAAAAATTGTCGCAGCGCAGGCAGATCATGCCCGTGCAGAGGCGGTGCAAATCGTTGGGCCTGTCCGCCTGTTCCTGATACGCGGCCGCGTCATCGCCAGCGTCCGGCATGACGTGCAGGCTGGCCCGTGCGCCATCTGCCTCCCGGGCCATGCGTTCCAGCAGCACGCGGCTGCGGAGCAGACCGGTCACAGGATCAAGAAGGCTGGCCCTGTGCCAGGCCAGCTTGTCCAGCGCCAGTGCGGCGATGGCGGGCAGGGCCGGAAGCAGCGGACGCGCCTGTCTGCCGTTCACACCGCTCATCATGAATACGCCAAGGAGCCGTCCGCCTCGCCGCAGGGGCAGGAGAACCTTGCGCTCGCCGGCAACCCATTCCGCAGCGGGAAGCACATCCTCCTGCGGAAAGTACAGGGCGTGGGCGGCAAAGGGGAGCACGGCACGGAGCGAGTCGCACAGCAACGGCTCCAGCTCCATGAGATCGCGGCGGCGGAGTTCTGGGGTCTGTAAGTCCATGACAGAGGCTATAGCGTCCGTCATGGCAAAAGTCTAGACATTCTCTCGCATGCGGCGCGGCAAGATGCGGGGTGCAGCGCCGCCCCTTGGGGCGGATTGCGGCGGAAGTGATTCTTCCATGTCCAGAAGCGCGGAGGTGCCGGACGGGAGGTTCCGGGCAGCGGCCTTGCTCCCGCCGCAGTCCTGCCGTATACATACCGGAAAAACAAGGAAGACAGGCATGCCGATAGTCACTTTTGCTTTGGGCCCTTTGGAAACAAACTGCTATCTTCTGCATGACACTACGCAGGCCGTGGCTGTGGACGTGGGGGGAGACCCCGCGGACATGCTGGATTTTTTGCGGGAACGCGGCCTCATGCTGACCCATATCCTGATCACGCACCAGCATTTTGATCACCTGTACGGCGTGGCCGCCCTGCAGCAGGCGACGGGCGCGCAGACTCTGGCCCCGGCCGCTGATGACTGCCTGCGTGCATCCAGCGTGGGCAGGGGCGGGCAGTGGGGCCTGCCTCTGGTGCCGGACTTTGCGGCGGAGCCCCTGCCCCTGGGGGAACAGCGCTTCGGCGCCTTTGCCATGCAGGTGCTGGAAACGCCGGGGCACACGCCCGGCAGCGTGTCGCTGTATGTTCAGGAAGAAAAGGCTGTATTCACAGGAGACGCCCTGTTTTATCGGTCCGTGGGGCGCACGGATTTTCCCGGCGGCGATGCGGCGCAGCTGATCCGCTCCATCCGCACACGGCTCTTCACACTGCCGGAGGACACCCGCGTGTTCCCCGGGCATGGCCCGGAGACGCGCGTGGGAGACGAGCGGGCGGGAAATCCCTATTGCGGTGATTTTGCCATGCCCGGAGCGGCAGGGGCATGACGCCGGTACTGGTGCTGGCGTGCAGCCCGCGCCCCGGTGGCAATTCCGATGCCCTGGCGGACTGCTTTGCCGAGGGAGTGCGCAGCGGCGGCCAGCCTGCGGAGGTGCTGCGCCTGCGGGATTTTCGCGTGCGCCCCTGCACAGGGTGCGGCCGCTGTGCCACCAGTCCCGGCCGGCAGTGCATGCTGGCCGCAGGGGATGATGCGGAGGCGCTGTTTTCCCGGATGCTGGCCGCGCCGCTGGTCTGCATTGCCGCGCCCGTCTATTTTTACGGGCCGCCCGCCGGGCTGAAGGCTTTCATTGACCGTGCCCAGCGCTTCTGGCGTGCGGATGGGGCGGGCGGGACGGCACGGCAGGAAGGCGGCGCGCTCTGGGCCGGGCTGGTTGCCGGCCGCCCGCGCGGGGAAAAGCTGTTCCTCGGTACGGAGCTGAGCCTGAAGTACTGGGGCCTTGCTCTGGGGCTGAAGCTGGCAGAGTGCCATCACTGCCTGAACTGTGACGGGCCGGATGCCCTGCGGCAGGATCGTGCACGGTGCGAGGTTATCCGCGCATGGGGCAGACGGGCGGCAGCCGCCGCAGCGCGGCGGGCAGAGTAATGCCACGGCATGCAGGCCGTGCCGCGCAGATGCTGTCCCGCCTGTTCAGGCTGGTCTCCCGCATGCCCGTGTGGGCAGAACGCCGCTGCTGCTTCTGCCGCGCGCCATTTCTGCCTTCGCCCCCGGCCTCTTTCGCCGGAGAGCGCTGGCTCTGTCCGGATTGCCGTCCCCGCTTCGCGCCGCATGACGCCGGCTGCTGCCGGCTGTGCGGCCGGCCGGTGGGGCCGGAGCGGGGAGACATGTGTCAGAACTGTCTGCACAGTCCTCCGCCGTGGGATGCCTACGCATGGCACGGCCCCTATCGGGCAGACCTGCGGGCCCTGCTGCTGGAGTTCAAGTTTCACGGCCGGGTGGGCCTTGCGCCCTTTTTTGCGGATATGCTGGTGGATGCCGCCGCCGTCCTGCCGCCCTGTGATATGATTGTGCCCATGCCCAGCCACGCGGCGCGCCTGCGGGAGCGCGGCTATAATCAGACCTGTGTGCTGGCAGGGGAGCTGTCCCGCCGCATGGCTGTGCCGCTGTCATCGGGCCTGCTTGTCCGCGTGCGGGATGCGCCGCATCAGACGCGCCTGAACGCGGCTGCCCGCCGGCAGGCTCCGCGCGGTTCCTTTGCCGCTGGCAGCGCCGAGGGGCTGAAGGTGCTCCTGCTGGATGACATCATGACCACAGGGGCCACAGCCAGCCATGCGGCGCGCTGTCTGCTGGATGCAGGTGCCGCGTCCGTGCGCCTGCTTACTGTGGCGCGCACGGGTCTGTAGCGGATCGCCTTGCCTTTTTTGTGCCGCTGTCATATACTTAGTATGGTGCAGGGCTTTCATATTCCGCAGTCTGCTGCCTTCCGGCGTCCCTGTGCTCTGCCGGCGGACATTCATGGAGATGTCATGAGAGTGGCGGCGGCGCTACATGTCCTTCCGTGGACGTTGTTTCTTCTGTAACATTATGGAGATGTCATGAAAGTAACAGTGATACTAAGCATACTTGTCCTTCTGCTTGGCGCCTTTCTGCTGGGCGTGCAGGATGCCGATGCAGCCCGCCTCGGCGGCGGGCGCTCCTTTGGCAGCCGCCCCAGCATGAGCCAGGCGGCTCCCTCGTCCACGCTGAACCGGCAGAGCACGGCGCAGACCTCCCGTCCCGGTGCGGCGGCCACGGCCTCCCGCCCCGGCCTGTTCGGCGGCATGGGCGGCATGCTCGGCGGTCTGCTGGCTGGTTCTCTCATCGGCTCGCTGCTCTTTGGCGGCGGCATGGGCGGCGGAGGCGGCTTTCTCGATCTGCTCCTGATTGCTCTGCTGGCCTTCCTGGCATTCAGGTTCTTCGCCGCCCGCCGGCAGGCCCAGACGCCGGCGGCCTCTCCTGCCGGGGGTGAGGGCGCGCCGCAGGGGATGTTCCGCCAGGGCGCGCAGGACAATGCCTGGAGCCGCCTGCAGGAAGAGCCGGCGCGGACGGGAGCGCAGTGGAACGGCGTGCAGGTGCCGGCCGGCTTTGACGTGGAGGAGTTTCTGCGCGGCGCGAAGATGGCCTATAACCGCATGCAGGCTTCGTGGGATGCCCGCAATCTGACGGATATTGCCCAGTTTGCCACGGATGCGGTGATGGAGGAGGTTCGCCGCCAGTTTGCGGAGGACCCCACGCCCTCGAAGACGGAAATCCTCATGCTGGATGCGACTCTGCTGGGTGTGGAAAGCGGCGCGGGCGAGGAGCGCGCGCAGGTGCTTTTTGACGCCAACCTGCGCGAAGGTTCCGGCGGTATGGCGTCGCAGGTGCGCGAAGTGTGGCATTTTGTGCGCCGCACGTCCGGCGACACCATGTGGCGCCTGGATGGTATTCAGCAGGTGGAATCCTGATATTCCGCAGTGCTGACCGGGGGCTTTTCTCCCGGACATGAGTGAGCTATGGTAGGGGCGGCGGCCGCAGCGGGCGGACGCCGCCCCGTGTTGTTTTTCGCTTCCGGACTGTTCGGTGCATCATGAAATTTCTGGTTTCCCAGCTCTCCGCCCTGCTGAAGCCGCAGGGGGTTACCGCGAACACGACCTTTCTGCTGAAGTTCACGGCTGTTCTCGTCGGGCTTGTGATTCTGTACAGCGTGCTGTTCCACGGCATCATGAGCTATGAAGGGCGGGAGTTCTCGTGGCTGACGGGCGTGTACTGGACGCTGACGGTCATGTCCACGCTGGGCTTTGGCGACATCACCTTCTCGTCCGACATGGGGAAGCTTTTTTCCATTGTGGTGCTGCTTTCCGGCGTCATCCTCCTGCTGGTGATGATGCCCTTCACCTTCACGCAGTATGTGTATGCCCCGTGGCTGGAGGCGCAGAAGCAGAACCGCGCCCCGAGGAGCGTGCCCGCCTCGCTGGAGGATCATGTCATCGTGGTGGGCACGTCGCCCGCCGCCCTGAGCCTGTGCGAGGAGATTGCCGGCTACGGCGTATATGCCGTGACGCTGTGCAATGAAATGCCGCGCGCACTGGAGCTGGTGGATGCCGGCTTTCATGTTGTGGTGGGAGACTATGACAAGAGCGAGACCTACGCCCGTCTGAATACGGACAGGGCCGCGCTGGTGGTGGCGCTGGAAGGGGAGATGCGCAATACCAACATTGCCTTCACCATACGCGAATACGAGAAGAGACTGGAAAAAACGCATGCCGTGCCCGTGCTGGCCCGTGCCGAGCATGGCGACGCACTGGACATCCTGCAGCTGGCCGGCTGTTCCGCCGTGTTTCAGTTCCACAAGCTGCTGGGGGAGGGACTCTCCCGCCGTGTCATCAACAGAACCAGCCGCTCCAGCATCATCGATCGCTTTGGCGATCTGGTGGTGGCGGAAGCGCCGGTCATGCGCACGGACCTGGAGGGGAAAACGCCCGTCAACTGCGGCCTGCGCCAGCATACGGGTGTGAACATCGTGGGCCTGTGGGAGCGCGGCCGCTTCAAGCTGCCCCAGCCGCACGAGCCATTTACCCCCAATACCGTGCTGGTGCTGGCCGGAACGGAAGAGCAGATGCGCGCATTCAACGAATTCGTGCAGGAGCGGCTTCAGGAACCTGCGAAGGAAGAGGGGCAGGTTCTTATTCTGGGGGGCGGCCGTGTGGGCAAGGCGGCGGCGGACATGCTGCGGCAGCGTGGCGTGGCCTGCTGCATAGTGGAGCGCGAAGGCAGCATACGGAATACGGACCTTGCCTATATTCAGGGCGATGCCGCCGATCGCGAGGTGCTGGATCGGGCTGGTCTTGCCACTGCCCCGGCAGTGATTATCACAACTCATGATGACGATATCAACATCTACCTGACCATCTACTGCCGCCGTCTGCGGCCGGACATGCAGATAGTCAGCCGGGCCAATCTGGATCGCAATGTGGGCATCCTGCATGCCGCCGGTGCGGACCTGGTGCTTTCCCTGTCCTCCATGGTGGCCAGCAATGTGATCAACATGCTTTCGCCGGGGCGCGTCTTCATGCTCAGCGAGGGACTGTCCATCTTCCGTACCGTGGCCGGGCCGGGACTGGAGGGGCAGACCCTTCAGGCCAGCGGTATCCGGCATCGCACAAACTGCAGCGTGGTGGCCGTGCATGGCCTGGACGGCGCCATGCTGATCAATCCCCGCCCCGGCTACGTATTCGCCCGCGAGGATGATGTGTATCTCATCGGCGATCGCGCCGCGGAGCAGCGCTATTATGAACTGTTCGGCCGCGAGGACTGATGCTCCTTCCGGACGCATCACCACCGCCCTTTTTCACTTCAGCCAAAGGACTGCCCATGATTGACGTGAAGCAGCACATGATGGAACATGATCACTTTGCCCGCCTGCTGGGCATGAATATCGAAGTGGCGGAAAAGGGGCGTTCGCGCGTCAGCATGCCCCTGCGCCGGGAACTGTGCAATGGCGTGGGGGTCGCCCACGGCGGCGCGATTTTTGCTCTGGCGGATGTGGCCTTTGGCGCCGCCGCCAACAGCGGACAGGAGAACGCCGTGGTCACCATGAGCAGCAATATCGTTTATCTTCAGCCCGGCCGCGTCAGTCCTCTGGTGGCGGAGGCGCTTGTGGTGCGGCAGGGACAGCATCTGGGGCAGTATGAAGTCAGCGTGCGCGACGGCGCCGGCACGCTGGTGGCCCGCTGCCAGTCGGGCGGCTTTGTAACGGATTTCAGACTGGACGGAAAATAGCTTCCCCCAGTATGCGAAAACCCCCGGCATTGTCGGGGGGGTTCATGTTCTGCCGCAGGATATGGCGGATGGCCGCCGCGCCTGCATGCCTATACGTCAAAGAGCATTTCGAGGTCTTCGCGGGTGAGCGACTTCCAGGTGTCCTGACCGGGAATGATGGCCTCGGCCACACCGCGCTTGGCTTCCTGAAGCTTGAGAATCTTTTCCTCCACGGTGTTTTCGCAGATAAGCTTGTAGGAAAACACCTGCCGGGTCTGGCCGATGCGGTGCGTGCGGTCGGTAGCCTGACTTTCCACGGCGGGGTTCCACCACGGATCGTAGTGGATGACGTAGTCTGCGGAGGTCAGGTTCAGCCCCGTGCCGCCGGCCTTGAGGGAAATCAGGAAGATGGGAATGTCCGGGCTGCTGTTGAAGCGATCCACCTGCTCGAAGCGATCCTTGCTGGCGCCATCCAGATAGCAGAAGGGAACGCCGCTGGCGGCGAGCCACTGGCGGATGATGTGGAGCATCTGCACAAACTGCGAGAATACAAGCACCTTGTGCCCGCCCTCCACGATTTCCATGACCATGTCCTTGAAGGCTTCGAACTTGCCGGAGGGCAGGTTGTTGGAGAAGCCGGGCATGTCCAGCTTGAGCAGGCGCGGATGGCAGCATATCTGGCGTAGCTTGAGCAGGGCATCCAGAATGGACATCTGGCTCTTGGCCAGCCCTTTCTGATCCACGTCCGCCAGCACCTGTTCGCGCAGCTTGTGCGCCAGCGCGGCATAGAGGGCCTGCTGTTCGTCTTCCAGCGCGCAGCAGGTGACGCTTTCCACCTTGGGCGGCAGGTCCTTGGCCACTTCGGCCTTGGTGCGGCGCAGGATGAAGGGACGCACGCGGGTGCGCAGATATTCCAGCGTTTCCGTATCGCCATCCTTGATGGGCTTGATGATGCCGCGCTGGAAGGCATGCTGGGAACCGAGGAAGCCCGGCATCAGGAATTCGAACAGGGACCACAGCTCGAACAGGTTGTTCTCGATGGGCGTGCCGGAGAGGCAGAGCCGCATGCGCGAGCTGATGCGCCGCACGGAGCGGGCCGTGATGGTGTTGGGATTCTTGATGTTCTGGGCTTCATCCAGAATGACGGCATTGAAGTCGTGCTTTTCCAGTTCCTCAAGGTCGCGGCGCAGCAGGGCATAGGTGGTGATGATCAGATCAGAGTCTGCAATGCGCTGGAACATGCCTTCGCGGCGCGTGCCATAGATGGTCAGCCGCCGCATGTCCGGCACAAACTTCTGCGCCTCGCGTTCCCAGTTGGGCAGCACGGAGGTGGGCACGACGATGAGGTTGGGGCCGGTGTATCCGTGCTCCAGCATGTGCTGGATAAAGGAGAGCGTCTGCACCGTCTTGCCCAGGCCCATTTCGTCGGCCAGAATGCCGCCGAAGCCGTATTCCGACAGGAAATTGAGGTAGGACAGGCCCTGAAGCTGATAGCCGCGCAGTTCCGCGTTCAGGCCGCGCGGCTGCGGAATGGGCCGTACTTCGCGGAAGCTGCGGATTTTTTCGCGCAGGGAATTCCAGAAGGAGTCTGTCTGCGCGCCGGGCAGGTCTTCCAGCAGGCTGTCCAGCACGGGGGCCTCGAACTGCTGGAATTTCTGCTGCGGCGGCTTGCTGGGGTCCAGACCCAGTGCCGTGAGCTTGTGCGAGAGCTTTTCCAGCCATGCTTCCGGCAGGCTCGTGTAGGAGCCGTCCTTGAGCTGGACATAGCGCTTGCCCTTGGCCCAGGCCTTCCAGATTTTTTCCAGCGGCACGGACTGGCCGTCATATTCCACGTTGATGTCCAGTGAGAACCACTTTTCCTTCTCGTTGCTTTCCACGCTGGCTGTGATGACGGACTGGGACGTGCGCACCTTGTAGCGCGAAAGGGCCTTTTCGCCATAGACGCGGTATTTTTCCACCAGCGCGGGATAGGAATCCAGCAGGAAAGCTATGGCCTCCTCCGGTTCCAAGAACCAGAGCTTGTTGGAGCGTGACTGAAAGCCCATGTCCTCCAGTTCGTCCATAAGCCCGGCTTCCTCGTCCTGATGGCGGCGCACCAGATAGGTGGCGTTCTGATAGGTATAGCTGCCGGTCTGGAAGTCGGGGTTGGGGCCGTTCAGCAGGAACTCCCCGTGCATGGTTTCGTAAATATTTTCGATTTCCAGCGTGAGCAGGCTTCCTTCCTCGTCAAGGAAGAGCTTGGGATTGTAGGTGGCTGGCTGGAAGACCGGCTCCATGAGCTTGAGGAATTTCTGCGGCTCGTACAGCTCCGTGGCGGGCAGGCGCGTCCATACGCGGTCGAGGAATTCGGAGACCTCGGCCTGCGGCACCACGGGGGGATTATCGATGAGGTCATGCACCAGCGCGGGATGCAGGCCCGTCTGCACAGGATAGAAATTGTGCTGGTGGCACACCCACAGCGGCATCTGCCCGTGGAAGGTCACGGGCTCCTCGGCATGGTCGCGCCCGTCCTCTCCGCTGTGCTGCTGGCCGATGGGAATGGGGGGGCGCCCCTCGCGCAGCAGCAGCACGGTGAAGCTGAAGCCCTCGTCCGAAAGGTTGGGCTTGAGCTTCAGGGCGAAGGGAGCGCTTTCAATGCGGCAGGGCGTGTCCGTATCCTGCCACAGCAGGTAGTATTCGCGGCGCACGGCCCAGAAGAACCACGAGACCAGCCCGGCGGGAATTTCCACGCGGTGTCCGTAGTAGTCGAGATGCTGGCCAATCTGGCGGGCCACAGCCGGGAGCTGGGGCGAAAGCTCGCTCCAGTCGGGGTTGCGCAGCAGTTGCTCCAGAGTAATTTCCGTATGTACGGTGGACAGGCCGGACTTGTTCTGCCTGCCGCGGAAGAGCGAGACCGAAAGCCTGCCCGGCTCGGGATAGAAGCGGAAGATCAGATAGTGCTTGCCCGCTTCGGGCTCCATGTCCGTGGCGAAGAATGAGCGGAAGCTCTGCTTCCAGTCCTTCTTGACGATGGCCTCGCTTTCCGGGGCGGTGACATCGTCATTGCGGAACTCATCCTGAATGCGCAGCGACAGGGCGGCCACATGACTGCAAACCCCTGTAAAAGCTTCGGTGCAGTTGCACTCATGTTTAGTCGTGCGATCAATCAGCGTAAAGCGCAAAACCGGGGTATAGACCTGGAAGTCATCCCCCTGGATGACTCCCTGGATTTGCCAGCTGTCGCTTTCCTGCTGGATATTTATTTTTTGCACACCGCCTTCGGACAGAGTATACTGCCCCATGTCGCGGATGTACTCAGGTATGGCATCGTGGAGAAACTGCTGGTTCAGCTCCCGGACGATGTTTTTTTCAGCGCGCGTCATGGCACTCCTTTCCTGACAAATGCTATCCTTGGCGCAAGGTGTAGGTGCCTGCATATCACACAAGCAATCGTGAAATCAATAGCAATGGGTAAAGTTATGGATAATTTGTTCCATTTTGCAGGCGGCGGGAGAAAAATCCGGTCTTCCGTCATGAAAAAGGCGAAAATTCTGCCGCTGGCATGCTGTCTGTGCGTTATGGCGCTGCTGGCGGCCTGCGGCGGCGATGACGGGGCCGGAGGAGAGCCTGCGGCGGTTCAGCCGCGGGCTGTGGCCGGAGGGAGCGGCCCCGCTGACGGCGACCGCATCATTCTCGGTTCGCTGGGCGAAGCCTCCAACCTCATTCCCTATCTGACGGCCGATGCCGCCTCGCATTCGGTGGCCGGCCTGCTCTATGTTTCTCTGCTTCGCTATGACAGGAACCTTGCCGTGGAGCCCTATGCGGCGGAATCCTATGCCGTGCTGGACGGGGGCAGGCGGCTGCGCTTCACGCTGCGCAGGGGCATTCTCTGGGAAGATGGCGAGGAGGTGACGGCGGAAGATGTGAAATTCACCTGGCAGCTGGTGCGCGAGCCGGCCACGGGCAGTCCCTATGCCGAGGATTTCCGGCAGGTGAAGGAATTTCACGTGCTGGATCGCTATTCCTTTGAGGTGGTGTACGATACCTATTTTGTGCGGGCGCTGGGCACATGGATGAATCCCATTCTGCCCCGGCACGTGCTGGAAGGGCAGGATATCCGCACCACCTCCTTTGCCCGCAGGCCCGTGGGGGCCGGCCCCTACCGGCTGGCGTCCTGGGAAACGGGTTCCCGCATCACGCTGAAGGCTTCTCCCACCTATTTCGAGGGCAGGCCGCACATCAGCGAGGTCGTGTTCCGGATTATTCCCGACGTGTCCACCACCTTCATGGAGGCCGGGGCCGGCCGGCTGGATGTGGTGGATTTGACGCCGCAGCAGTATCTGCGCCAGACGAACACCCCCTGGTGGCGGCGCGAGTTCCGCAAATACGACTATCTGGCCTCGCTCTATGTCTTTCTCGGGTTCAATCTGGAGCATCCCGTGTTTCAGGACGTGCGGGTACGGCAGGCCATTTCACGGGGCATTGGGCGTGATGACCTGGTAAGGGGTGTTCTGCTGGGGCAGGGCGTGGCGGCGTTTGGCCCGTTCAAGCCGGGCACATGGGCCAGCCATCCTGATCTGCGTCCGCCGCGGCGCGATGTGGCCGCGGCGCGCCGCCTGCTGGCGGAGGCCGGCTATGCGGATACGGACGGAGACGGCGTGCTGGAAAAGAACGGCCGTCCGCTGGCGTTCACCATTCTGACCAATCAGGGCAACGAGCAGCGCATTCTGACAGCCACGGTCATACAGGCCCAGCTCAGGGAGATTGGCATTGCCGTGAAGGTGCGCACAGTGGAGTGGGCGGCCTTTATCCGCGAGTTCGTGGACAAGGGCCGCTTCGATGCCATCATTCTGGGATGGACGCTGCCGCCTGATCCGGACTGCTATTCCGTGTGGCACTCCTCGCAGGCCGTGCCCGGCGGGCTGAATCTGGTGCGCTACCGCAATGCGGAGGTGGACAGGCTGCTGGAAGACGCCCGATCCACGCCGGATCAGGAGGTACGTGCGGCGCTGTACCGGAAGTTTCAGGAAGTGCTGGATCGTGACCAGCCCTATTGCTTCCTGTATGTGCCGTCCGCGCTCATGGCCGTGCAGGCACGCTTCCGGGGCGTGGAGCCGGCGCAGGCCGGCATCATGTATAATTTTGACAAATGGTGGGTTCCGAAAGACTTGCAGAAATATGCGGTTACGCCGTAAGATGCGTTCATGTCCGGCGCTGAACGCCGGCCGCGCACCCTCCGCCGTGGGGCAAGAAGCAGAGCAGGCATGGTATGATTCGCATTCAGGAAATTCTTGACAAGGTGTCCGCCCGTGATCCGCACGCCAATCTGGAGCTGATCCAGCGCGCCTATGTTTTCGCCGCCGCGCATCATGCGGGGCAGACCCGCCTTTCAGGCGAGCCGTATTTGTCGCATCCTCTGGCCGTGGCAAACACATTGGCGGAGATGGGTTTTGACGAGCCTTCTGTGGCGGCGGGCCTGCTGCATGATACGGTGGAAGACACCAAGGCCACCATTGACGAGCTGGCTGAGCAGTTCGGCGATGAGGTGGCCGACATTGTGGACGGTGTGACCAAGATCAGCCTTATCCCCTTTGAAAACAAGGAGGAGGCGCAGGCGGAGAACATCCGCAAGATGATTCTGGCCATGAGCCACGACATGCGCGTGCTCATGGTCAAGCTGGCCGACCGCATGCACAATATGAGCACGCTGGAGTTCCAGAAGGAGTACAAGCAGAAGCGCATTGCCCAGGAGACCATGGACATCTATGCGCCGCTGGCCAACCGTCTGGGGCTGTATCGCGTGAAGCAGCAGCTTGAGGACCTGAGCTTCAAGTATCTGCGGCCGGATATGTACAATCATATCACGGACTGGCTGGACGCGCATCAGGTGGTGGAAAAGCAGATTCTGGACACCGTGGTGGAGCAGCTGGAGATTCTGCTGGAAGAGAACGATCTGAAGGGCTCGGTCAAGGGCCGCATCAAGCACAAGTTCAGCATCTACAAGAAGATGACGTCCCAGTCCCTGACCATGGACGAGATGCACGACATCATGGCCTTCCGCGTGCTGGTGGACGACGTGAAGGACTGCTATGCCGTGCTGGGGCTGGTGCATTCCGTATGGAAGCCCGTGCATGGGCGCTTCAAGGATTATATCTCCCAGCCCAAGGCCAACGGCTACCAGAGTCTGCACACCACGGTCATCGGGCCGGATGCGGAACGCATCGAAATTCAGATTCGTACCAACGCCATGCACAGGCAGGCCGAGCACGGCGTGGCGGCGCACTGGCTCTATAAGGAAAAGGGCCGGGCCATCAATCCCAAGGACCTGGAGCAGTTCTCATGGCTGCGGGAAATTTTTGAGCGCCAGCGCGATGAAAGCGATTCCAAGGAGTTCATGCACTCCCTGAAGCTCGATCTCTTCAAGGATGAGGTCTATGTCTATACGCCCGCCGGGGATGTGAAGGAGCTGCCCGAAGGCGCCACGCCGCTGGACTTCGCTTTCCATATCCATACCAAGGTGGGGCATCACTGTTCCGGCGCCAAGGTCAACGGCCGCCTCGTGCCGCTGGGAACTCCCCTGCAGAACGGGGATACGGTGGAAATTCTCACCGATCCGGCCCGCAATCCCAACCGCGACTGGCTGAAGATGGTCAAAACGGCCAAGGCCCGCAGCCGCATCCAGCACTACCTGCGCACGGAGGAACGCGCCCATGCCCTGACGCTGGGGCGCGAAATGCTGGAAAAGGAAGGGCGGAAGCTCAGCCTGAACGTGTCCAAAGCCCTGAAGAAGGGCGAGCTGGCCATTGTGGCGCAGGACATGAACTACGAATCCGTGGACGATCTGCTGGCGGGCGTGGGCTATGCCAGCGTCACGCCGCGCCGTGTGCTGAACCGTCTCTATGCCGTGCTGCATCCCGATGCGCCCACCCCCGCCCCTGCCGCGGAGGAGGGGAGTGCTCCGGCCAGGGAAAAAGAATCCCGCCCCAGCGGCGGTGTGGGCATCTCTGGCGTGGATGGCGTGCTCATGCGCTTCGCCCAATGCTGCAATCCCGTGCTGGGTGATCCCATTGTGGGCTATATCAGCCGCGGGCAGGGCGTCAGCGTGCATCGCGCCGACTGTCCCAACGTGGCCAACATGGAGCCGGAGCGCCTGATCTCCGTGCACTGGGACGGGCAGGAGCCGGAAAAGCCCTATGAGGCGCGCATCTACGTTCTTTGCCGCAACGAAAAGGGCGTGCTGGCGCAGGTGGCTGCCTGCCTCGCCCGCGATGGCGTGAATATCGAGGCGCTGGAGACCCACGGCATGGTGGACGGTCGTTCCGAAATGAACATTACCGTGGAAGTGAAGAACGTCAGCCAGCTGTACACCCTTATCGACGAAATCCGCGCCATTCCCGCCATTCTGGAAGTCGTCCGCGCCACGGAGGACTAGCTTCCGGCAGGGCTCTCTCTTCGCCGCGCATGCGGTGGAAAAAGTCTGGCGGCACGTACCGCGGGAACGAAAAAACGCCCCGGAATTCCGGGGCGTCTCTGTGCATGCAGGTCTGCCTTGCCGCTAGCGGCGGGCGGATGTCTTCAGCACGGCTTCGGCCATATCCGTTGCCAGCAGGCGCAGCAGCCGGCTCTGTGCCTGTACAAGATCGCCGATATTTTCGCCGCAGGACTCGCTGTAGGCGCGGTGCTCCCGCACGGGGGCATGCCCATCCTGTTCGATGGAGAACTGGGCGTCCAGCACGGCTCCTCCCTGCACGCCTTCAAAGCGCAGCACGTCCACAGCAATGCGCAGCCCTCCGTCATCATCCTGATGCAGCAGAACATGACCGGCACGTTCCAGGCGCGGGGCCAGCGTCTCCGTCAGGGCGCGGCGCACGCCGTTCTTCAGCGGCTCAGCCCAGACATGAAACTCGGCCACATTCAGGGTGACGCCGTCCGCTCCCCGGCAGACAATGCCGCCGCGGTCAAGATAGTCCGGCAGGGAAATGCGATCCAGGCGCACCGGAGTCCGCCCGGACAGAGGCGTCCCGGCAGGAGCATCGCCGGGGCGCGCATCCAGCACATAATAGTGTGTTTCAGGGCTGCGGGGCATGCAGGCCGGCAGCAGCAGGGCGCAGCTGATCAGAACCGGAAAAAGCATGTTCATCGGCGTTTGCCTCCTTTGCCCGTCAGCAGGGCCTCGGGGTTGCGTTCCAGCGTATCGGCCAGCGCGCGCAGGGAACGGGCGGCGGCGGCCAGCTCCTGCATGGCCTGCTGGAATTTCCGCATGGCGGGCGAATCGTTGCTCAGGGCGGACTCCGCATTGCCGAGGGTGGCGCTGGCAACCTTCAGCGTGCTGTCCGCGCTTGTGGCGGCGCCGGTCACGGCCTGCATGGCCGTCCGGAAAGAGCGCATGGTTTCCGGCAGTTCCTTCCCGGCAGCGGTGACGGCAAGGTTCAGATTGGCCGCCAGCTCGGAAGTGTCCCTCAGGGTGGCGTTCAGCTTTTTCAGCGTGTCTTCAAGCTCGCCGCTTTCCAGCAGGGCGGATATTCTGGAGAACGAGCGGCGCATCTCCTGCGCCATTTCCGCCAGGGGAATATTCTCCATGGATTTTGCCAGATTGTCCAGTGTGGAAAGCGTGGTGGGGATTTCCCTGTCTGGATTGCTGGAATAGTAGATGGGCGTTGTACCGGGGAACATGTCCAGGTCAACGCGGTATTTCCCCGTGACAAGGCTGTTCAGGTGCAGGCTGGCGCGCAGGCCGTTGTCCACCAGCCTCTTGAACACATGGTGGCGCGCATTGTCCGAAAGCTCACTGCCGCTGCGGCCGCCAAAGGCATCAGGCGAGAGCCGCACCCTGACGGCAATGAGCATGCCGCGCCGCTCCCTGGGATTGGGAGTGAGGCTGATCTTGGTCACACTGCCCAGCGGCACGCCGCGGAACACCACGGGCGCGCCCACGCTCAGGCCATTGACGGAGCCGGAAAAATACAGGCTGTATTCCTCATCCTTGCTGAGGAGGCTTTTGCCGCCGAGCGTGACTATGCCCAGCACCAGCAGGAAAATCCCCCCCAGCACAAAGGCGCCCACACTGGCCTTGCTTATATTCCGCGCCATAGTTTTCCCCTTGAAACGGGCCGGACGGGCCGGCGTTTCCTGCTATTCCGCCGCGCCGCGCAGGAGGAAGCGCCGCACCAGCGGATTTGTGTCCGGCGCTTCCAGAAGGGCGCCCGGATTGCCATGCGCCAGCGCCGTGCGGCTTCCCGCATCCAGAAAGACGGAATTGCTGCCAATGGCAAAGATGCTCGCCAGCTCGTGCGTGACAATGACAAAGGTTTTATCCAGCGTTTCCCGCAGCTCCAGAATGAGATCGTCCAGCAGGCGGGCGGAGAGCGGGTCCAGCCCGGCGGAAGGCTCGTCCAGAAAAATGATGTCAGGGTCCAGAGCCAGCGCCCGGGCCAGCCCTGCGCGCTTGCGCATGCCGCCGCTGATCTCCGAAGGATAATAGTCCTCAAATCCGGCAAGCCCTGCCATGGCCAGCTTCAGCGAGGCCTGTTCACGGATGTCCGCCGCGGACAGGCTGGTATGCAGCTGGAGGGGGAGCCCCACGTTTTCCGCCAGCGTCATGGAGCTCCACAGGGCGCCGCTCTGAAACAGCACGCCGGCGCGGCGCATGGCCGCCTGGCGCCGGGCAGGCGTGGCGCCCCAGAAATCAAGATCTCCGTAATGCACGCTCCCCGCGGAGGGTTCCTTCAGCCCGATGAGCACGCGGAGCAGCGTGCTCTTGCCGCAGCCGCTGCCGCCCATGATGATGAATACGTCTCCCCTGTTGATGGTGGCGTCCACATCATGCATGAGCACAAAGGAGCCGTATGACACGGTGAGGCCGGAAATGGTGATGCAGGGGGTATTGTCCATGCCTAGATGCCCAGCACGTTGCAGATGACAGTGATGATTGCGGTGGCCACGATAATCCAGACGATGGACTGCACCACGGCGGCGGTGGTGGCCATGCCCACAGCCGCCGCGCTCCGGCCGCAGCGCAGTCCCTGATAGCAGCCGGCCAGCGCGATGATGATGCCGAAGACCGTGGCATAGGTCAGCCCGATGAGCCCCTGCCTGAAGGAGACCATGCTTGCCGTGGCGCTGAGGTATTCCAGCGGAGAAATATCCAGCATGCAGGCGCCCACCACAAAGCCGCCGGCAATGCCCATGACATCGGCATAGACCGTGAGCAGGGGAACCATGAGTGACAGGGCCAGCATGCGGGGCAGGACGAGAAATTCCATGGGAGAGACCCCCAGGGTGGCAAGGGCGTCCACCTCCTCGTTGACCTGCATGGTGCCGATGAGCGCGGCATAGGCCGCGCCTACGCGCCCGGACATGACCACCCCCACCATGACCGCGCCCATGACGCGCAGCATGCCTATGCCCACCAGGCCGGCCACGTATATCTGCGCGCCGAACTGCGTGAGCTGCACCGCGCCCACAAAGGCGAGGATCAGGCCGAACAGCATGCTGGTGAGGGAAATGATGGGCAGTGCGCCCACGCCGCATTCGTGCATGGCGGCGATGAAGTCCTGACGGCGCATGTCCGTGCGCCCCCGGCAGAGGCGGGCCAGTGCGCAGGCCACATCGCCAATGAAGGACAGGACTTCCGAACAGACCGCCGGCAGACGCAGCGCCATGCCGCCCACGGCGGCCAGCAGGCCCTTCTCTCCGGCGCGGCGTTCGGAACCTTCCTTGGACGGAACAGCCAGCGTCAGCGTGAGCAGGCGGGACAGTCCCTGCGGCAGATCGGCGTCATGGATGGGCAGGCTGCGGGCGCGCGCAGTCCTGGCAAGGTGAAACAGCACGGAGATGAGGCTGCTGTCCCATGCCCCGAGGTCATCGCCGGCGCATAGGCGGAGCGCGGTCAGGCCCGGCTCTTCCAGCGCGCGCTGCGCGTCGCGGCAGCCAGAAGGCGCGGGCCGTCCCAGCTTCCATTCGCCGCCGACCTGCACGGTGAGAATGCCGTCGTTCAGATCGTGGCGCAGATACGGGGGGGCTGGCATCGTGTCCATATCCCACAGTATAGAAAATTCTTTCAGCATAGCAAGGGGCAATTTGCGGCGGCCAGCGCGGCCGTCCCCGGCGCGGGCTGGAAGATTCCGGAACCACCGGGGACGCTGCCGGACATTCCCCTTGCGGGCGGTACGCGCTGACGCTATGCTTGCGGCAGGAATGCCGGCCTGCCGCGCGGATGCCTGCGCCGTGCGCCGCCGGCCGCCGTCACGTTCACCTCCAGCCTGTGATGCTGCCATGTCGCTGAAACAACGTCTGCACCTGGAACAGGAACCCGTCTATCTGATGGACGGGTCGGCCTTCATCTATCGTGGATTCTTTGCCAACCGCGCCATGCAGCGCTCGGACGGCTTTCCCACCAATGCCCTGGTGGTGGTCTTCCGCATTCTGCTCCGCATCCTGCGCGAGGAGCAGCCCCGGTACTTTGCCTTTCTGCTGGACGGGCGCGGCCCCAATTTCCGCCACGAGATTTTTCCGTTGTACAAGGCGAACCGTGATGCCGCGCCGGAGGATCTGACGCGCCAGATTGAGCCCGTGAAGCGCGCGGTGGCGGCGCTGGGGCTGACGCTGGAAGTGGCCAGCGGATGCGAGGCCGATGACTGCATCGCGTCCGTGGCGGCCCGCATTGCCGCTGCCGGGCGCCCGGTGATTATCGTCAGCGGCGATAAGGACCTGCGGCAGTGCCTCGGCCCCAATGTCTTCATGTGGGACCCCGGCCTCAAGGAAGAAAAGCTGCATACTCTGGAGAGCTTCCGCACGGAATACGGGCTTGAGCCGGCGGCATGGGCGGACATGCAGGCCCTTATGGGCGACACGGCGGACAACATTCCCGGCGTGCCCGGCATTGGCCCCAAGACGGCGGAGAAGATTTTCAGAACATTCCGCTCGCTGGAGGACATCCGCGATCGCCTTGACGAGATGGAGCCCCGCCTGCGCGCCAAGATCGAAGGGCATCTGGATGCCGCGTTCATGTATCGCCGGCTCACGCGCCTTTCCCTGGAGCATTGCGCGCACCTTGGTCTGGAGGAGCTGGCCGTGCGCGCGCCGCAGGTGGAGAAACTGGCCCTGCTGACGCAGGAGTTCGAGCTGAAAACCCTGCGCCGGGATGTGGATTTGCTGATCCGCTCCTGCGGGCGGGTTCCGGACATGCCGGCGTCCGCGGCGTCCGCCGCCGAGGCCGGGGCGGCAGGCGGCACGCGGCAGATGTCGCTCTTCAGTCTGACGCCCTCTCCCCGGCACATGCCGGAGCTGGGGCCGGGAGATGCCCTGCCGGACTGTGCCGGACGTGTGGCGGCCGTGCTCTTTCCCCAGGGCCCGGGGGAATATCCCGTGCTGGCCGTGGATGGCTGGCAGTGGCGCTATGCCGGCGACGTGGAGGAGCTGCTCCCCGTGCTGTCGGAGGCGGCGCAGGTGGTGAGCGCCGATGTGAAGGGCCTGCTGGCGCGCTCATCCTGCTGGTGGAGCCTTCCCGCGCAGTTGTGGTTTGACGTGGGGCTGGCCGCCTATCTGATTGATCCTGAGGAAAGCGACTACGGCTGGCCGAAGCTGGCTGCTCGCTGGGCCGGCAGGCTGGGGCTGGCCGCGGAGGACGCGGGCCTGCTGGCCCTGCGCATGGCGGAGGAGCTGGGGCGGCAGCTGGAGGACTGCGGCTTGAGCGCGTTGTACCGGGAGCTGGAGCTGCCTCTTATTGCCGTGCTGGCAAGGATGGAGGCGCAGGGCGTGGCCATTGATGCCCGGGCCTTCGCATCCTTTCTGGACGATGTGCAGCGGGAGCTGGACGCGCTGACGGCGGAGGTGCATGCGGCGGCCGGCTGCCAGTTCAATATCCGCTCCGCACAGCAGCTGGGAGAGGTTCTGTTCTCCACCCTGCAACTGCCCATATCCGGCAAGACGCGCGGCGGCAAGTTCTCCACGGATGTTGCCGCGCTGGAGAAGCTGGCGGGCAGCCATCCCGTGGTGGACACCATTCTCAAATATCGCAAGCTGGAAAAGATGCGCTCCACCTATCTGGCGCCACTGCCCAGGCTGATGGACAGCCGGGGGCGCATCCATACCACGTTCAACCAGACAGCCACGGCCACGGGGCGCCTTTCTTCCAGCAATCCCAATCTTCAGAATATTCCTGTGCGCGGCGCGCTGGGAAAGCGCATGCGGACATGCTTTGTGGCCGGGGAAGGCTGCCGTCTGGTTTCCGCCGACTATTCGCAGGTGGAACTGCGCGTGCTGGCCCATGTTTCGCAGGAACCGGCCCTGCTGGAGGCTTTCCGCCGTGGCGAGGACATTCATACCCGCACGGCGGCACTGGTGTTCGATCTGGCGCCGGAGAACGTGACGCCGGATCAGCGGCGCTCGGCCAAGACCATCAATTTTGGCCTGATCTACGGCATGGGAGCGCAGAAGCTGGCCAGGGAGCTGCACATTGGCATCCAGCAGGCACGGGATTTCATAGAGCAGTATTTCAGACAGCTGGGCAGGCTCAGGGAATTTTATGAAAGCGTGGTAGCAGGCGCGCGCGAGCGCGGGTATGTCACCACGCTGGCCGGGCGCAGGCGCATGCTGCCGGACATCAATTCCCGCAACGGGCAGGCCGCGGCCCTGGCCCGGCGGCAGGCCGTCAATACCGTCATTCAGGGTTCCGCTGCCGACGTGATCAAGCTGGCCATGCTGGCTGTGCAGGAAGATGCCCGGCTGGCGGAATGGAATGCGCGGCAGGTGCTTCAGGTGCACGACGAGCTGCTGCTGGAGGTGCCGGCGGCACATGCGGAGGATGCCGCCCGGCGCGTGGCGGCGCTGATGGCCTCGGTGCGGCCCGGCGGACAGGAGCTTTCCGTACCTCTGCTGGTGGACTGGGGCGTGGGAGACGACTGGGGAGCGGCTCACTAGCCGCTGTCATCCCCGGACAGGAGAGCGGGCGGAACCGGCGGTGCGGCATCTGGCGCATGGCGTGCCGTGGCGTCCGGGTGCCGCGCAGGGGCTCTGGCGCAGCAATCCTGCGGTCGGAAATGCTTCGCCGCGTTCAGTCGAAATCCGCCATCAGCGCCGGAAGCTGGAAGGCCTTTTCAGGATATTCCGCCAGCTCGGCACGCAGGCGTCCGGCGGCCTCCTGCAACTGCGGTGAAGAGACGCCGTTGCGGATGGAGCTGTGCGCTTCCATGAAGGCCGCCAGCAGGTCGCAGGCCTTGATGAGCTGGCCGTCCTTGGGGTCCAGCGCATCGGCATTGCAGGAGGTATGCAGCGTGGCGAAACCGTCTATCCTGTGGACTGTGCCGTCCGCCGTGCGGGTGCTTTCCTGAAATTCCGATCCGACATCCATGCCCAGATAGTAGCCGATCCGCTCGGCCAGCGCGGCAAAGCCGTCCCGGCGCAGGGGGGCGAAGATGCGGCGCTCCATTTCCTGCTCCTCATAGTCGCGGATGAGCTCCGGCAGGCTGGCCACGGAGCGCTTGACCGGCGAGATGATGTCCCGCGTCAGCACTTCGGGCAGATCATGAAACAGGCCGCAGAAGAAGTTGTTGCAGCGGCGTGCGCTGCACACGTCCAGATTCAGACTGTAGAAGTAGGAGTGGGCTGCCACCATGAACATGTGTCCCAGTACGGACGTGCGCGGCAGGCGCGGCACCTGCGTCCAGCGAATCTGAAAGCGGAGCTGGCCGCAGATATTGGCAAAGCGGCTCAGGGCGCTGGCCGGATCAAGCAGGGCCGGCACGCCCGGCAGGTCGCGCAGGGCGTCCAGCTCCCTCTGGAAGTTCCGCTCGATTTCTTCCATTTCATCATCAAAGGTATTCAGCGGGCGCAGCGTGCGGAATTCCCAGCGCGAGGCATAGCGGTGCGCCGCCTCCAGGATGCGCCGTGCGGTGCCGCTGCCGTCCCCGTCCGCATGCCATGCGCGGAAGCGCTCCCAGAAGCCGGGGTCTGCGGGAGCCAGCACAGGCTCCAGCTGCCTGAAGACAAAGTCGGAAAGCTGCCGGCGGTGCTCCGGATTGCTGCGGATGCGATAGAAGACCGGCGGCTTGATATCCGTGACGACCAGCCGGTAGCAGTAGTCGAAGAGGCCGCCTTCGATGATTTCCAGCCCCAGCTTCAGCCGTTCCTGCGGGCTGCTGCCGGCAGTGTGCTCCAGCCAGAGGGCGCAGGCCGTCAGCATCTTGTGACCCTGCTTGTCAATTTCCATGAGCTCTGCCGGGCGGAGCTTGTCGTTCCAGCGTAGCAGATGCGCGCCTGAAAACAGAAAGCCGAGAAGGCTCCTGCGGATATGCAGCATGGGTAACCTCCTGGAATTATGGCTGATCGAACTTTTTCTGGGAATGCGCAAAAAAACTCTTGGCAGTATAGGGTGTTTTGGTGTAAAGAACAAGCGTTTCAGTTCTTCTCCGGCAGGGTTGTCATTGTCACCATCCCCCGTTACCGTTTTTACATTGACAATCCGTGCCCGCTACTTTATGAAAACAACCTTTCGATAGCAATTTTCTGAGGAGTCAATCCCAATGAAGACGTTCAGCCCCACTCCCAAAGACATCGACCGCCAGTGGTTCGTGGTTGATGCCCAGGATCAAGTGCTGGGCCGTCTGGCCAGCCAGATCGCCCATCGCCTGCGTGGCAAGCATAAGCCCGAATTTGCCCCTCATATGGACAATGGCGACTTCATCGTCGTGGTCAACTGCGACAAGATTCGTGTGACCGGCACCAAGATGCAGAACAAGCTGTATCGCCGCTACTCCGGCTATGTGGGCGGTCTGAAGACCACCAGGCTGCACGATCTGATGGTTCAGAAGCCCGGCCAGGCTCTGGTGGAAGCCGTGCGCGGCATGCTGCCCCGCAATACGCTGGGCCGCAACATGCTGAAGAAGCTGAAGGTGTATGCGGGTGAAACGCACCCCCACACCGCCCAGAATCCCCAGCCCCTGACCCTGCCTTACTAGAGACGTAGGAGAGTATCATGTCCGCTGATTTCAATTACGGCACCGGTCGCCGCAAGACCGCCACTGCCCGTACCCGTCTCTACGCCGGTTCTGGCAGCATTCTGGTGAATGGTCGTTCCTTTGAGGAATACTTCCCCCGCAAGACCCTCCAGATGATCATCCGCCAGCCCTTGGTGCTCTGCAAGGTGGCTGACAAGTTTGACGTGAAGGTGACTGTCGCCGGCGGCGGTGTGGCTGGTCAGGCCGAAGCTGTGCGCCACGGCATCTCCCGCGCGCTGCTGACGGTGGACGCTTCCATGCGCGGCGCCCTGAAGAAGGCCGGCTTCCTGACTCGCGATGCCCGCAAGAAGGAACGCAAAAAGTACGGCCTGCGTGCCGCCCGCGCCCGCTACCAGTACTCCAAGCGTTAATGCCGCACCGGCCCTGCCGGAAACTGCATGCACAGGGACGGTCCTTCGGGGCCGTCCTTTTTTATTGCCCAACGTGCGTGCGGGATGCGGCCTTTTGCCGGCGGAAAGGAGAACGAAGGCATGCGCTGCGTGGAACGGCGGACACCTTTCCGGTGCCGTGGTATTTCTGCGCGAACAGCGAGGGAAGCTTGCGCGGAAGAGGGGTGGCGCCGCATACGGCGGAATGGGCCTGCCGCGAGGGGAAGGAGAGGGCGCGCTGTACGCCGGAAACAGCGCATGTTCCGGTATCTCCAGAGATGTGGCTGTGGCGTCAGAGCGGCAGCGCTGTCTCAGGTTGCGGCGGCTGTGCGGTCGGGGAGGGCAGTCTCCGCCGCACGGCTGTGCGGAAGGGCCCGTCGCCGCGCTGCCAGCGTGGCTCTCTGTGCAGAGAGAGGGAGGAGAGAAACGCGCGGCAGAAGGGGCATGCGTGCGCAGGCCAGCTCCCGGTCGGCCGTGCATGCGCAATGCCGGCTAGAGGCAGTCGCAGAGCTGGCCCTTTTTGCGGGTGGTGACGTCGATGCGCCCCAGTTCCAGCTCCCGGCGCAGCTCCCGCAGCCGGCTTTCCAGGCGGGGCGGCATGTGGCCTCCCAGCGCGCGCTTGAGCGGGGCCATGTCTGAAATGTCCACGCCGCCGCTCTTCAGGTCCAGGCTGACCACGGCACGGCCCTGAAAGGAGTCTGTGGCCGCAGCCTCGACAAGCTTCAGAACGGCCATGTCGGCGCGCTTGATGATGGAGAAAATGACGTGCCCCGGCGCCAGATCGTCCTGATTGGCATCTGCGCCGAAGGCGTAGCGTCCGGACTCCCGTGCGGCCCGCAGACAGCCCAGTCCGGAAGCTCCGGCTGAAGAGGCAATGATGTCGATGCCGCTGCTGTACAGTTGCAGGGCCACGGCATGCCCCAGCTCGGGATCGGAATAGGTGCCGAGCACCTTGTCCACAACGCGCAGGGACGGGTCCACGGTATGGGCGCCCATGGCAAAGGCATTGCGCATGTTTTGGGAAACGGCGGTGTTCTTCCCGCTGATCCAGGCCAGATCGTCGCCGCCGCGAATGCCGGGCACGCGCGTGTCGCGGGCCAGCATGCCCGCCGCGGCCCCGGCCAGAAAAGAAACCTCGGCGTCCGCAAAGATGAAGGACATGATGTTCGGCGCAGGCGCGGCCACGTCAATGCAGCCGAAGCGTGTCTTCGGATAGTCCCCCGCACGGCTGCGCAGCAGGGTATGGAAGGCGGTGGTGGGAACGATCACAAGATCGGAGGACGATGCCGCGCGGGCAAAGCTTTCCTCCTGCTCGTCCGGATTCCGGGCCACAAGCACCGTCGTGCGGCATTTCCAGCGCTTCTGCGCTTCCCGCAGGCCGGCCAGCAGGCTGTCGTTCCAGCCGCTGTCGCCTCCGCCGCTTTCGAGCAGCAGTGTTACGCGCAGCGGCGCGGCAGCGTGGACAGGGGCGGGGCAGAGCAGCAGAAGACACAGCAGCAGACAATGGAACAGTGGCACAGGTTCCCTCCCAGGAAATGGCATACGCCGCACGGTACGCGCCTGCCTGCCATTTGTCCAGCAGAGCCGCTGCGCGCTCCCCTGTGGTGGATGCCGTAAAAAGGGCTTTTGCTTTACACGGATTTACGCTAGGATGCACCGTTCAACACGCGCCGGCATGGGAGGAATGCGGGAAATGCTTTCTGCGGGGCCGCGCGTCAACAGGACAAGGAGGCAAAATGAAGCGTCTTTTCACCGCGCTCGGCATCTGCGCGCTGACGCTGGCACTGCCCTTGGGTGTGCTGGCGGCGGAGGTCAAAATCGGAGTGATGTGTCCCCTGACGGGCAAATGGGCCTCGGAAGGGCAGGACATGCAGAAGATCGTCTCCCTGCTGGCCGATGAAGCCAACAGCCAGGGTACTCTTGGCGGCAACACGGTGAAGCTTGTCGTGGAAGACGATGCCGGCGATCCGCGCACTGCGGCCCTGGCCGCGCAGAAGCTGGTTTCCAGTGGCGTGGTTGCCGTTATCGGCACCTATGGCTCTGCCGTGACCGAAGCCAGCCAGAACATCATCGCGGAAGCCGACGTGGTGCAGATTGCCACCGGCTCCACCAGCATTCGTCTGACGGAAAAGGGCCTGCCGCTCTTCTTCCGCACCTGCCCGCGCGACGACTCGCAGGGAGTTTCCGTTGCCAGCCAGATTCAGAAAATGGGCGCGAAGAAGATTGCCGTGCTGCATGACAACTCCTCCTACGCCAAGGGCCTTGCCGAAGAAGCTCGCGACGTGCTGAAGAAGCAGGGCGTGGAGCTGGTCTTCTTTGATGCGCTGACCCCCGGGGAGCGCGACTATACCGCCATCCTGACCAAGCTGAAGGCCACGGGGGCGGACCTTGTTTTTTATTCCGGCTACTATCCTGAAATGGGCATGCTGCTGCGCCAGCGCGCCCAGATGAACTGGAATGTTCTCATGCTGGGCGGCGACGCCACCAACCACCCCGACCTGGTGCAGATTGCCGGGGCGGAGGCGGCCAAGGGCTTTTACTTCGTCAGCCCGCCCATGCCGCAGGACCTCGATTCCGAGGCGGCCCGCGCCTTTCTGGCGGCATTCAAGACCAAGTATGGCGGCGAGCCCAGCTCCGTGTGGGCTGTGGTGGCCGGCGATGCCTTCAAGGCTCTGGCAGCGTCCATTGCCGGGGGCAATACCGAGCCCGAAGCCATTGCGGAAGGGCTGCGCCAGCTGCGTGACCTGCCCGGCCTGACGGGCAATCTGGGATTTGACAGGAAGGGCGACCGCGTGGGCGCCTTCTATCGCACCTATGTCGTGGATGCGCAGGGCAGGTTCATCCTCCAGCCCTAGCACCGCTGTCCGCGCGGGGCGTGCAGATCGCCCCGCGCAGCACGTTCTACCCCTTCCCCCCGGGAAGGGCTCTGCCGCCCGGCCCCATCCGTCGGAGCGTGCCAGCCGGCGGACGGGGCCGGCTGCGGATTCGGGATCATGGAAGAATTTCTCCAACAGCTTTTGAACGGTCTGGCCGTGGGCGGCATCTATGCGCTGGTGGCGCTGGGATACACCATGGTATACGGCGTGCTCAAGCTCATCAATTTTGCGCATGGGGACCTGTTCACCATTGGCGCCTATCTGGGCATGACGCTGCTTGTCAGCTCCAGGCTGGCCGGCTCCCTGCCGCCGGTTCTGGTGCTGCTGGCCGTGTTTTTCATGGTGGCCCTGCTGGTGGCGCTGGTGGGCTGCCTGCTGGAGCGGGCGGCATACCGGCCCCTGCGCAAGGCCAGCCGGCTTTCCGCCGTGGTGTCGGCGCTGGGCGCCTCCATCTTTTTTCAGAACGCCATCATGCTCATCTACGGCGCGCGTCTGTACGTCTATCCCGAGGACTGGCGGCCGGACTTCACCGTGGATATTCTGGGCTTTACCGTGCCCGGCGTGCGCCTGCTGGTCATCGTGGCCAGCCTTGTCCTCATGCTTGCCCTGCATGCCTTCATCCAGAGAACCCGCATTGGCGCGGCCGTGCGCGCCGTGGCCATCGATCAGGGGGCGGCGCGGCTCATGGGTATCAACGTGGATCGCATCATTTCGCTTGTCTTCCTCATTGGCCCCGGGCTGGGCGGCGCCGCCGGCCTCATGGTGGGCATCTATTACGGGCAGATCGACTTCACCATGGGCTGGAGCTACGGCCTGAAGGCCTTTACCGCCGCCATTCTCGGCGGCATAGGGAACATTCCCGGCGCCATGCTGGGCGGCCTGCTGCTGGGCGTCATTGAGGCGCTGTCCTCGGCCTATGTTTCCATGGCCTGGAAGGATGCCATTGCCTTTCTTGTGCTGATTCTCATCCTGATTATCCGCCCCACGGGACTGCTGGGCGAAAGGGTGGCAGACAAGCTATGATGAATTCCGCGTCCCGCCGCCGCGCCGCCTCCGTGATACTGGCTCTGGTGCTGGCTGTTCTTCCCCTGCTGCTGGACCGCTACTGGACGGATGTCTGCGTCAGCATCGGCCTGTACGCGCTGCTGGCGCTTTCGCTGAACGTCATTCTCGGGCAGGCGGGCATCTTCCACATGGGACATGCGGCCTTCTATGCCGTGGGGGCCTACGTCACCGCTATTGTGAACACGCAGTGCCATGTGCCCGTGCTCTGGCTCATGCCGCTGGCCGGATGCGCGGCGGCCCTGTTTGCGCTGATCGTGGCCAGACCCATCATCCACCTGCGCGGTGACTATCTGCTGATTGTCACCATTGGCATTGTGGAAATTGTGCGCATTGCGCTGGTCAATGACGTGGGCGGGCTGACTGGCGGGGCCAACGGCATTTTCGGCATTGCGCGGCCTGAACTGTTCGGCTTCAAGATTCGCAAGGGCATTCAGTTCTACTATCTGGTCTGGGGCATGGTGGGGGCAAGTCTGCTGCTGCTTGGCTGGCTGGCGCGCTCGCGCTTTGGCCGTGCCCTCAGCTACATCAAGGAAGACGACATCGCCGCCGAGGGCTGCGGCGTGGACGTGGCCCGCTACAAGCTGGCGGCCTTTGTGCTGGGCGCCTTCTGGGCCGGCATGGCGGGCACGCTGTATGCCGCAAAGATGACCATCATTGCGCCGGAATCCTTCAGTTTCATGGAATCCGTGATTATCTTTGCCGTGGTGATTCTCAGCGGGGGAAGCCAGCTCGGCGTGCTGGTCAGCACCTTCCTGTTCATCGGCCTGCCGGAGCTGCTGCGTGAATTTTCCAACGCCCGCATGCTGATTTTCGGTCTGGCCATGATGGTGATGATGGTCTGGCGGCCGCAGGGCCTGCTGCCGCCTCTGCCGCGCCGGTACCGGGTGCGGGAGCGCCTGTCCCGCCTGCTGCCGCGGGGGGCTGGCGATGCTGCCGAAGCTGGCAATACCAGGGAGGTGCCGCATGTGCGCTGAAGCCGGAACCGCGCCGGCCAGCCTGCTTTCGCTGGACGGCGTGACCAAGATATTCGGCGGCCTCATTGCCGTGAATGATGTTTCCTTCAATGTGCGTGAAGGAAGCGTGGTGGGACTCATCGGCCCCAACGGCGCGGGCAAGACGACGGTATTCAACTGCATTACCGGTAACTATCTGCCGGAGCAGGGCGACATCCTGTTTGCCGGCCGCTCCATCCGCGGGGAGAAGCCGCATGCCATTGTGGAGCTGGGCATTGCCCGCACCTTTCAGAGCATTCGCCTTTTCAGCAGGCTGCCTGTGCTGGAAAATGTGCTGGCCGGCCAGCACTGCCGCCTGAAGTCCGGCCTGCTGGCCTCCATGTTTCACACGCCGTCCCAGCGCCGCGAGGAGCGGAAGGCCGTGGAACGGGCCATGGAAGAGCTGGCCTTTGTGGGCCTGGCGGAGAAGTATGCTGAAGAGGCGGGAAGCCTCTCCTACGGCAACCAGCGTCTGGTGGAGATCGCCCGCGCTCTGGCCAGCAATCCGCGTCTGCTGATTCTGGACGAGCCTGCCGGCGGGATGAATGATCAGGAAACTGTCGCCCTGGTGGATACCATTACCGCCATCCGCAGGCGGGGTGTGACCGTACTGCTCATCGAGCACGACATGCGGCTGGTGATGCAGGTGTGCAGGCATCTCATTGTGCTGGAGCACGGCACCATGATTGCCGAAGGCGCGCCGGAGGTGGTGCGCAAGGACCCCGACGTGATACGCGCCTATCTGGGCGCGGAAGATGAGATGTAAACATGCCTTTGCTGGAATTGAAGAATCTGCACGTCTGCTATGGCAACGTGGAGGCGCTGCACGGCATTGACCTGTGCGTGGAGGAAGGTGAGATCGTCACCATCCTTGGCGCCAACGGTGCGGGCAAGAGCACCACGCTGCTGAGCATCAGCGGGCTGGTGAAACCCTCGCAAGGGGAGGTGCTGTTCAGGGGAGAGGCCCTGCATACGCTGCCCAGCCATGAGGTTGTCCGGCGCGGCATTACCCAGTCGCCGGAAGGGCGCCGTGTTTTCGGCACCATGAGCGTGCTGGAAAATCTGCGCCTCGGCGCCTTTACGCTGCGGGATGCCGCCGCCAATGAGGCCACGCTGGAATGGATATTTGAGCTGTTTCCCCGTCTGCTGGAACGCAAGGAGCAGCTGGCGGGAACGCTCTCCGGTGGCGAACAGCAGATGCTGGCCATTGGCCGGGCGCTGATGGGCAAGCCGCGCGTCCTTCTGCTGGATGAGCCTTCGCTGGGACTGGCCCCGCTGCTGGTGCGCTCCATTTTCGATACGGTACGCGAGATTAACCGGCGCGGCGTCACGGTGGTGCTGGTGGAGCAGAATGCCCGTGCCGCCCTGAAGCTGGCGACGCGCGGCTATGTGCTGGAGGTGGGCAGAGTGGTCATGGCGGACAGCGCCGCCAGTCTGCTGGCCAATCCTTCTGTCCGGGAGGCCTATCTGGGCGGGTAGCACATTCCCGCCCGCCGCCGGCGTTGCAGGCAGGGGGCCGCCCGGCGGCATTGCCGTTCCCAGTTGTTTCCCCAATGCTGTCTGGCAGCAAAGTGAGACATGAGTACTTCCAGAAATCTCAAGGTTCTGATTTTTATTCTGGCCTATAATGCGGAAAAAACCATTACCAACGTGCTGGATCGCATTCCGCAGGAACTGGCCGGCATGTGCGAACCTTCGGTGCTGGTTATTGACGATTGCAGTGGCGACGCCACCTGGCAGAAGGCCCGCGACCATCTGAAGGAGTTCTGGTGCCCGGGTGAAGCGCTGCGCAACCCTGTGAACCAGGGATACGGCGGCAACCAGAAGGTCGGGTACCTGTACGCGGCGGAGCACGGCTATGATGTCGTGGCCATGGTGCATGGCGACGGTCAGTACGCCCCGGAGCGCCTGCCTGCGCTGCTGGAGCCCTTCCTGCGCACAGGAGAACGGGTGGACGCGGTATTCGGCTCGCGTATGCTGCGGAAGAGCGACGCCCTGAAGGGCGGCATGCCGTACTACAAATTTGTGGGCAATACTGTGCTGACCACGTTCCAGAATCTGGTGCTGGGGTCGCACCTTTCCGAATTCCACACCGGATACCGCATCTATCGTGTGGATGCCCTCAAGGCTTTGCCTCTGCATCTGAATACCAATGACTTCCATTTTGATACGGAAATCATTGTGCAGATGCTGTTTTCCGGCGGCCGGATTGTGGAGCTGCCCATTCCCACGTTCTATGGTGACGAGGTATGCCATGTCAACGGCCTGCGCTATGCGTGGGATGTGGTGGTGGCTACGCTGAAGGCCAGGCTTGTGCGCATGGGTATCTTCTACGACCCGAAGTTCTATTTTCCGCAGACGGATGTGGCCCGTTCTGTCAGCAGGTTCAGCTTCTTCTCTTCCAGCCGCGTGGTGGCGGCGGCAGTGACACCGGGCAGTCTGGTTCTTGATCTTGGCTGTTCGGATGGCGAGCTGGCAGACTACCTGCGCCGGGAAAAGGGCTGCACCGTGCTGGATGCCGCCGGCGTCGATCTGGACAGGGAATTGCCCCATGTCCCCTGGGACAGTCTGGACTGCGTGCTTGCCCTGGATGTGCTGGAAGAGCGGGACAGGCCCGGGGAATTTCTCGACAGGCTGAAGGAGCGGCTTGCGAACAACGGCAGAGTGCGGATTATTGCCGGCAGTGCCAATGTGGCCTTCTTCATCACGCGCTTCATGCTCCTGCTGGGACAGTTCAACTACAGCCGGCGCGGTATTCTGGCGCTGAAGCACAAGCGGCTGTTCACACGCGCCTCGCTGGGCCGGCTCTTTCGCTATGCCGGATATGAAGTATTGCGACGGCAGGACGTGGGCGCTCCCTACCCTCTGGCGCTGGGAGAAGGCTGGCTCGCCCGTGCGCTCATGGCCGTGAACGGGCTTCTTGTGAAGGTGCTGCCAGGTCTGTTTGCCTGGCAGACAGTGCTGGAGGCGCGCCCTCTGCCCAGCGTTGCCAGCGTGCTGCGGAGCGCACAGCGCTAGCATGAATATGCGTTCCCCCGGTGGACGCCGGCTGGTGCTGACACTTCAGTGGCTGATCAGTCTGGGCGCGCTGGCCTATGCGCTGGCTGGCGCGGATGTGCTTCGGCTGTAGGAGGCGCTGCGGAGCTATGCCTTTCTGCCCATGCTTGCCGTGTTCGGCGTGGCCGCGCTGGATTATGCCGGCATGGGCCTGCGGCTGCGATGGCTGCTGCCGCCGGGAGTGCGGTATGGACGGAGCCTGCGGGCCGTGGTGCTCTGCGCGGGCTATAACAATATCCTGCCAGCCAAGGCGGGCGACGCGCTCAAGGTCGTATATCTGACCAGAACAACAGGACATTCCCTGCTGACCGTGGGGAGCGCAATTCTGTGGGAACGCCTCATGGACGTGCTGGTTCTGCTGTGCGTCGCCATGCTGGCCTATGCGTCTGGAACAGGGCAGGGCCCTCTGCTGCCGGCTGCTCTGGCGCTGGGGGGAGCGGCAGCCTTCTGGATATGCCGCCGCTGGTCCCCCTGCTTTCATGCAGCCTATGCCCGCCTGCCTTCCAGACGTCTGGCGTCCATCCTCTCCGGCGCGCATGCCCGGCTTGTGGATGCCGTCTCTCTCCCCTGGTTTCTGCGGGCCTTTGTTCTGTCTCTGTGCATCTGGTGCTGCTATTTTGCCAGCTTTGCGCTGTCGCTTTGCCTGGTGGCCGGGCTTGAACTGACGCTGGCCCAGATACTTGCGGTATTTGCCGTCACCTGTCTGGGCATGGCCGTCCCGTCTTCTCCCGGCGGGCTGGGCGTGTTTGAAGGCGCCGTGGTGCTGTCGCTTTCCTGGGCCGGCGTGGATCGGAATACCGCGCTGGGCGTGGCTCTGTTCATTCACGCCGTTCATTTTATTCCGCTGGCGGTCGCTGCCGTCAGCCTCAATAACTGCGGCGACCTGCTGACTCGTGAGGCAGGAACGTCGCACCGCTAGGAGTCTCCATGCGTGGCATGCTGCGAACTGACTGGTGGGTGCTGGCCGGCATCTTCTGCGTTTCCGTCCTGGTGCATGTGGGGCGCATGGGCGCCTCCATCAACGGGGTGGACCTGTCCACCGATCCGGCCATGTATGCTTCCATTGCGGCGGCGTGCGGACAGCCGGAAGCCTTTGCAGGGGACTTTGTGTTCGGCGCCGCCTCTCTGTTTTCCACACACGTCACTCCGCTGGTGAAGGCCGTACACTGGCTGGCCTGGGATGGAAACTATGGTCTGGCCTATCTCAGGCTCACAGGCGTAAGTGTGTTCATGCACTACGCCGCCTTCTATCTGCTGGGCGTCGTTCTGTTCAGGGAGCGCTGGAAGGCCCTGATATTTACCGTGCTCATGGGCCTGTCGTACTGGGTGCCGTGGGGCACATACTGGGGGGGCGGGTATCTGGACTACACGCCACGCAGCCTGTTCAACGCGCTGTACGCCGTTTATCTGTGCGTGGCGCTGTCGCTGCTGGAGCGCCCCCGCTGGTGGCCGCTCTTCATGGCAGCCACGGGCCTGCTGGTATATGTGCATTCCATCAGCGCGCTGGCTGCTGCCGCTGGCCTGTGGCTTTCTTTTGCGGCCTCCAGGCCGAAGGACAGCACGTGGGGGCGGCATCTGGGCTGGCTGGTGGTGAGCGGCTGCTGTTTTCTGGCAGCCATGACGCCCTATGCGCTGGTCTATCTGCATACTTCCGGCATCACGCTCGGGGCGGAGGATGTGGCCTTCATGCGGCATATTCTGCGTACACGTTTTGATATTGAATATGCGGAATACTGGTACGGCATGGGGAAGTTCCTCTGGCAGTATACGAGACTGCCGGTCATTCCGCTGGCCCTGTGGGGCACATGGATGATTTTCCGGCACGGCACGCCCCGCGAGCGGCTGCTGGGAAAGCATATCTGGCTCTGGGTGGCCGGCACGCTGGCAGTCATTGTGCTTTTTGTGCTGGATCAGCAGGTGTCCGCCGCCCTGGGGCGGCAGCATTACGAATTTGATCTGGTGCGCGTCCACCGCTTCTTTCCCTTCTTCGCCATCTGTCTGATTTTTCTGGGAGCAGATATTCTGCTGCGGGTGGCGCGCGGGGGCTGGAGGCAGAGGGCCGCACGCCTGTTTGCATGCGCGCTGGCAGTGGGATTTTTCTGCGGAGGTCAGCAGGATATGGTCCGCACCAGCCTGCTGTGGTACTGGAACAGGCTGGATGCCGCCCGCTATGAAGCCGCCTATGGCCCGCAGCTCCGCCGTGCGGCAATGGTGGAGGCCCTGAAGCGGCATACGCGGCTTGGAGAGAGTATTTTCTACGCGGGCGAGGATCAGTCCATACGATACAGTGCCCTGCGCCCGCGCACCTATGGCTGGAAGGACGCCTGTCTGATGTACTATGCCAAGGCCATTCCCCGGCGGCGCCTGTGGGATCGCATGGAAACTGCTCTGGCTTCGGGGTCGACGGCCTATATCGACGCCGGGCTGGAAACAGGGCCGGACTATCTGCTGAGTGAGCGGCCGCAGGACAGGGCCCTGCTGGAAGAGCGTGTCGGTCCCATAATCTGGGAGAACAGCCGCTATCTTCTGGTGCGGAATCTGCACAGGTAGGATGCCCGCACAATACTGAACAGATGAAAGCCCCCCGGTGGTTGTACCGGGGGGCTCCTGTTTCTGGTCGGATTGCGTGCGCGTTCTCGTTCAGGTGAGGAGAATGACGCGCGATGGGACAGACAGGGAAACTGTTTCCCGCGCCTGCCGCGGAAGAGCGGTCGCTACTTTTTTACCCCGGGCAGGAAGCGCACGGTATCGCGGTTCATGCGTTCCACTTCTTCGGTGACAGGCACATCGTTGTAGTACAGCACGCCGGGATTGGTGATGCCGACGCGCTCCACGGAATTGCCGTAATGCTCCATGGCGGGGATGCGGGCGACGATGAAGGGCGTTGCTACCCAGAAGAAAAACCAGATGAACAGGATGCCGCCCAGCAGGCCGCAGCAGCGGGAGAAAAGCGTATTCCGCATGAAAGACTCCGGTAGGTTGCCATCCTTGTGGCGGGATGGACTGGGATTGGATATGGGGAAGGTTCAGGCGGTTCCTTGCAGGAACATGATGCCTGCTTTGTACGTGTTCCCGGCCATGCTGTAAAGACCCGCGGGGAAGAAGACGGGAACGGCCCGGAGCATTGCTCCGGGCCGTCTGTTCACTGAATCACGCGGGCACTAGATGCGGGCGGTGATTTCGGGGAAGACCATGTAGAACATGACGTAGGCCATGGCCAGGGTCAGGGCCAGGTTGAAGCTCTGGCCGCAGACATACAGGATGACCGGCTTGCCGCCCTTGAAGTAGTGGGCGAGTTCGCGGAAGTTGGTGGCCAGACCGATGGCGGCAAAGGCCAGGGTGAAGCACCAGCCGCGCAGGGGAGAGGTCATGCCCTTGATGGCGCCGGCGGAAACCAGACCGCTGCTCAGGTCAGGACCAAGCTGGCCGGAGATGTAGGAGAAGATCACGGACGCGGCGAGGAAGCCCAGCACGAACTTGGGGAAGCGGTGCCACACTTCCATGAAGTTGATGTCCGCGCCTTCCACGCGGTCAACCTTGGTGACCCAGTACACGGCGATGCAGAAGGCGCTGACGCCGATGAGCACGTTCTGGATCATCTTGATGGTAGCGGCCACGTACATGGCCTTTTCACCCAGGAACGCGCCGGCAGCGGCCACGGCGCCGGTGGAGTCGATGGTACCGCCGATCCACGCGCCGCCCAGCACTTCAGGCAGGCCCAGGGCGTTGATGACGGCGGGCAGGACGATCATCATGATGGCCGTGAAGAGCAGAGAGATACCCACGGACAGGGCCAGCTCTTCCTTCTTGGCGCGGCAGGCGGCCGCGGCGGCAATGGCGGCGGAGGTGCCGCACACGGACATGTCGGCGGAAATGGTGATGTTCAGGGTCTTGGAAGGCATCTTGATGACCTTCTGACCGAAGATGAAGGTGGAGATCAGCACGATGGGCGTGACGACCCAGGCCACGAACAGGCCGGGGATGCCGATGGCGATGATCTTGTCCAGCAGGATTTCGGCGCCCAGCAGCACCAGACCGGTCTTGATGTAGAATTCAACCTGAAGCGCGGGCTTCATCCACTTGGGGGTGCCCACGGTGTTGGCAATCAGCATGCCGAGGAAGATGGCCCAGGCTTCGGTGCTCACGCCCCAGTATTTCATGGTGGTCTGGGCGCCCATCAGCATGGCCAGCACGGTGAAGATGAACACGCCGATGAAGCCGACAAAGAACTGCATGAAGTTCTGGCCCATGAAGACGATGCCAACGCCGAAGCAGATGGCCATAGCCAGGAAGAGCACGGGCAGCGTGGGCAGGATGTTGAAGGCCTTGGCCTTGCCCACCTTGTCCTTGGCCTTCTTGGCCTTCAGGTGAGCGGCGCGCCAGTCGGCAATCTTCTGCTCGGCAGCCTTGTTCAGCTCGGCGTCCTTGTATTCGGCGCCGGCAGCGGCGGCCTGGGCTTCCTGAGCGGCGGCCAGAGCGGCGTCTTCGGCGGCCTTGGCCTTTTCAGCGGCGGGCTTGGCCTTTTCAGCCTTGGCCTTGGCCTGTTCCGGCGTGGTCACAAAGGCGTCCAGAGGATTGTTGGTCCAGGAGCCGGGCTTGCCCATGAAGTGCTTGATGCTCTTGGCCAGTTCCGCGCCGTAGGGCTTCACTTTCTTGGAAGCCTGGGCCTGATACCATTCAATGGTCTTGAACGGAGCCTTGGCGGCTTCGGCCTGCATGGTGGCTTCGGCCTTGGCAATCTTGTCCAGCGCCTTGGCCTTGTATTCGGCGGGGACGCTGCTCACGTGCAGATACAGGGCCAGAAGGCAGAAGGCCAGGCCGAGCCAGATGGCCCAGTAGTCTTCCTTGGTCCACAGGTCGGACCAGCTGGACTGGGCCTTGTCGATAACGACATTATCCTGATGTTGTTGTGACATGGTATACCTCCATCAGATCAATTGAAGAACTTGCGACACCTTGTTCCACAACAGGGCGTTTTTCGCAAGATGTGATATTTATCACAAGGGGATGCGACACAGACCGCGCAGGAAAATCTGGCGGGAGCGTTCCATGACCGGCAAATGCCGGCTGGCCGCATTCCGTACCGCATCTTTCTTGTAATATACTATAATATTTTTAATTTTCGAAAATTATAGCACATGATTCCGGCAGATGTCCAGACAGGGGAAAAGATTTTTTTCACACTGCCGCTCGCGAAATTTTTTCCTGCGGCGTCTGCGCGGGTACGGCCCTCCCCCCCCGGAGGGCCGAGCTCCTATGCGATGCGCCGTCCTCCGATCCAGTGGGCGGCCACACGGCCTGTCATCTCCTGCCCCAGCCAGGGCGTGTTGGCGCTTTTGGAATAGAGGGTTTCGGGAGACACCGTCCAGCGGGCGTCGGGATCGAAGAGGAAAAAGTCCGCGGGATCGCCGGGAGCGAACATATTGACCGGCAGCTTGAAAATCTCCGCCGGGCGCCGGCAGCACAGGCGTTCCAGATCGGCTTCCTCCAGCACGCCTTCCCGCACAAGACGCCACATGAGCGTGACGGAAAGATCCAGGCCGGTGAAGCCGTTAGGCGCCTCATCCAGGGGGCATTCCTTTTCATGGGCGGCGTGGGGGGCGTGGTCAGTGACAATAATATCTATGGTTCCGTCCCTGACGGCCTGCCGCAGGGCGGCCACGTCTTCCGGCGTGCGCAGGGGCGGATTGACCTTGGCGTTGGCGCTGTAGCCCTCCAGGGCGGTGTCATCCAGCAGCAGGTAGTGCGGGCATGTTTCCGCGCTGACCCGCACGCCGCGCGCCTTGCCCCAGGCGATGAGGTCCACGCCGCGCTTGCAGGAGACATGGGCAATATGCACGGGGAGATTGAGGTATTCCGCCAGCAGGATGTCACGGGCAATGTGCATGGCCTCGCCCACGTCGGGCTGGCCTTTCACGCCAAGGCGGCCGCTGGTGACGCCGTCGTTCATGTGCGCGTCCCTGGCCAGCGAGGCATCCTCGCAATGATCAATGACGATGCGGTCGAGATCGGCGGCATATTCCATGACGCGGCGCAGCAGCTCGCTGTTTTCCATGGAGCGTCCGTCGTTGGAGAAGGCGGCGCAGCCTGCGGCGGCCAGCTCTTCCAGAGGCGCCATCTCCTCGCCTTTCAGCCCGACGGTGGCCGCGCCAATGGGATAGACGCGGGGGCCGCCCTGGGGGAAGGCCTTGCGCGCCTGCTGGAGGATGAAGGAGGTCACGGCGGCGTTGTCGTTGACGGGGCGGGTGTTGGCCATGCACATGACGGCGCCAAAGCCGCCATGCGCGGCGGCCTGAAGGCCGGAGGCCACGTCCTCCTTGTATTCAAAGCCCGGCTCGCGCAGGTGCACATGCGCGTCAATAAAGCTGGGGAAGAGCACAAGGCCCCTGGCATCGAAAATTTCGGCATCCGGTTCCGGCTGGTGGTGCCCGGCGGGAACCATGTTCTGCACCTGCCCGTCCAGTACGAACAGGTCTACAGCTGCGCCCAGATAACGGGCGTTCCGCACGCACAATTTCATTGTTGATTGCCTCCGTCTTTGCGTGTCGCCAGCAGGTAGAGCACGGCCATGCGGGTGGCCACGCCGGCGGACACCTGATCGAGCACGCGGCTCTGGGGGCAGTCCGCCACCTGCGCGGAAATTTCAAGGCCGCGGTTCATGGGCCCGGGATGCAGCACGGGTGCGCCGCTTTTGGCCAGCCCCAGCAGCTCCGGCGTGAGGCAGAAGCGGCGGGAGTATTCCGACAGGCTCGGCAGCAGGCCGGCTTCCTGCCGTTCCAGCTGAAGACGCAGGCACATGACGGCATCCACGCCCTTCACGGCTTCGCGCACGTCCCCCACAAATTCCACGGGCCAGGTTTCCCGGCCGGCGGGCAGCAGGGTGCGCGGCGCGCACATGCGCACCTTCACGCCCAGCATGGAGAGCAGATGCGCGTTGGAACGCGCTACGCGGCTGTGGGCTATGTCGCCCAGAATCAGCAGCGTGCGGCCCTCGAAGGCGTTCTGCCAGGCGCGGCGCAGGGTAAAGCAGTCCAGCAGGGCCTGCGTGGGATGCGCGTGCCAGCCGTCGCCGCCGTTGACTACCCCGCAGTCCAGCCGCTCGGCGATGAATCTGGCCGCGCCGCTGCTGGAATGCCGGATGACGATGACATCGGGGTTCATAGCCTGAAGGGTCCAGACCGTGTCTTTCAGGCTTTCGCCCTTGTTGATGCTGGAGCCGCTCTTGGCCAGGGCAAAGGTATCCGCGGAAAGGCGCTTGCCCGCCATGTCAAAGGAAGTCTTGGTCCGAGTGCTGTTTTCCGCAAAGAAGAGCACCACGCTCTTGCCCTTCAGGGTCGGGACTTTTTTGACGGGCCGGTGGTTGATGGCGTCGAAGGATTCTGCCAGGTCCAGCACATGCCGCACGTCTTCGCGGGAAAGCTGGGTGACGTCCAGCAGGTCCTTGTGCTGCCAGAGGTAGTGGTTTTCGTGTTCCATGATGGCTTGGTGGGGGTTGCGGTTGGCGAAAAGCCCCCGTGGACGGGGGAGACGGCTTGGAACTGGGCATGCCTGCCGCTGTGAGACCGCGCTGCCGCAAATATACGTGCCCTCTCTGGCCGTGTAAAGTCCCGTTCCGGGGCGAAAAGAGGGAAAATGAGGGCCTGCCGGCCCCCTTGTCATACCCTGCCCGGGAGCGTACAAGGGGAGGGCGGCGAACCGCCGCGGAGGGCAAGGTACGCAAAGGAGGAGAGTTTCTGATGTTCATGTCGCTGATAGTGTATCTGTGTTGCGGCGCAGTGGCCGGCGTGCTGGCCGGGCTGCTTGGAGTGGGAGGGGGCATTGTCATTGTGCCCATGCTGGTCATGGTATTCCCGTCGCAGGGCATTCCTCCCGAATATGTACAACAGCTGGCGCTGGGCACGTCGCTGGCCAGCATTGTGATCACGTCCGTGTCCAGCACCCGCGCGCATCACAGCCGCGGCGCGGTGCACTGGGACATCTGGAAGCGCATCACGCCCGGCATCCTGCTGGGCACATTCTGCGGCGGACTTGTGGCCACCAGAATGCCCACCATGTTTCTGAAGGTCTTCTTCATCTGCTTCCTGTACGTTGTGGCGGTACAGATGCTGCTGAACTACCGTCCCGCCGCCAGCCGTGAAATGCCCGGCCGTCTGGGGACGGCTGTTGCAGGCACGGGCATAGGTCTCATTTCCAGCTTCGTGGGCATTGGCGGCGGGACGCTCTCCGTGCCCTTCATGTCCTTCTGCAACGTGCCGCTGCATCATGCCGTGGGCACCTCCGCCGCCATAGGCTTTCCTATTGCCGTGGCGGGGACGCTGGGCTATGTCATAGGCGGCTGGAGCGCGCCAAACCTGCCGGCAGGCTGTCTGGGCTTCGTCCATCTCTGGGCCCTGCTGGGGCTGGCTTCGGCTTCCTTCTGCACCGCGCCGCTGGGCGCGAAGCTGGCGCACGCCATGCCGGTGAAGACCCTGAAGCGTGCGTTCGCCGTTTTTGTGATTATCATTGCAACTAAAATGCTGTGGGGGCTGTTCTAGGCCGGCTCGCATGCCGGTTCCGGCAACAGGGCGGCCCGCTCCGGCGCGCCGCCTTTTTTCATGGCCCGTCCGTCATGCTCCCAGGAGCGTTATCCCAACCCCAACAAGGAGAAACTGTCATGGCGCTGTACACATACAACCGCAAGCTGGCGCAGGCGGTATGGTGGAACATTCTGCTGCTGACCATCGGCGCGTTTGTTATGGCCGTGGCTGTGCAGGCCGTGGCCGCGCCGCATGGGCTGCTTTCCGGCGGACTCATGGGGGCGGCCCTGCTGGTGTGGTACGGCACGGGAGCGCTGACGGTGCCCGTGCTGTATCTGCTGATCTGCCTGCCCGTCTATCTCTGGGGCTGGTTCTTTGTGGGAAGACGCTTTCTGCTCTACACGGCCTACGGGTCGGGCATGACGGCCCTGTTCGGCATGTTCATCAACTTTACCATACCCGTGACCTCGGAGCTGTATGCCGGGATTGTCGCCGGGGTGATGACGGGCGCGGCGGCAGGCATCATGCTGCGCACGCTGGGGAGCGCCGGCGGCACGGACGTGGTGGCCGTGGCCCTGAAGGAGCGCTGGAATATTCCCATCGGGCAGTTCACCTTCGGGGTCAACTTCGTACTCTTCCTGCTGGGCGCGTTCTTCATGCCCTTTGACACCATCATCCTTTCCATGATCATGATGTTTATTCAGGCGCAGGTACTTGAGTACGTGCTGAGCATGTTCAACAAGCGCAAGCTGGTGATGATTATTTCCGAGCAGGGGGAAGCCGTCTGCGAAGCCATTCTCGTGTCCCAGCCCTTCGGCGCCACCATGATCCGGGGGAAGGGAGCCTATTCCGGCGGCAACAGGGAAGTGCTGGTTACCGTTACGACCAATACCGTGCTGAAGCAGCTGGAAAACCTCGTCTTTGATATTGATCCCCATGCGCTGTTCATTGTGGAAAATACATTCTATGTCTCCGGCGGCCAGTTCTCCAGGAAGTCCTATGCATAATACCGATACAGCCGCCCGGTCTGTGCGGGCCGTGCGGGCCCGCCGCGCGCTGACCATGCGGGGAGAGGGCCCGGCGCGTGGCGAGGCCGATCTGCTCCGTCCCCTGTCCTTCATGGATGATGCGCTGGTGCTGACAGCAGGAGGGCGGATAGTCTCTGTGGAGAAATTTTCGCCTGCCGCGGTGCCTGCGGGATGTGCCGTGCGCGATTTGGGAGAGGTGACGCTCATGCCTGCGCTGACCAATGCGCACTGCCATCTGCAACTGGCGCATCTGGCGGGCAGAACGGCATGGGGGCGGGGCTTCACGCCGTGGCTGGCCTCCATGATTCCCCTGCTCCACGAAGCTCTTGATGAACAGGGCATTGCCGGCGAGGCAGCTGCCCTCCGGGATGGAGGCACGTGGCTGGTGGGCGATTATGCCGGGTGCGGCGCACTGCTGACCGGGCGTGCGGCCTCCGCTGCGGAGGTGGCCTACACGGGATTCTGCGAATGGTTCGGCTTTGCCGCGCCCTTCACGGATGACGAGCGGCCGTGGCCGCCGTCCTGCCGCGGCCTGATGGCGCGGGCGGCGGGCCTTCCCGGTACCTGCTGGCAGCCCTGCGGGCATGCGCTGTATTCCACGCACGGGGACGTACTGCGCGATGCACATGCCCACTGCCGGGCCACGGGAGGCGTATTTTCCCTGCACCTTGCGGAATCTCCCGAGGAGACGGAGCTGCTGTGCGGCGGCAGGGGGCCGCTGGCCGATCTGTATGCCGGCATTGTGCTGCCGGAAGGCTGGCGCGCGCCCGGGCTTCCTCCGGTGCGTCTGGCGGATGCGCTGGGCCTGCTGGGGGCCGGTACGCTGGCCATCCATGCCGTGCAGTGCGATGCCGCGGACTGCCGCCTGCTGGCGGAACGCGGCGCGGCCGTATGCCTGTGCCCACGTTCCAATGAGCATCTGGCCGTGGGGACGGCTCCCGTCCGGGAGCATATGCGCGCCGGAACGCTGCTGTGCCTGGGCACGGACGGCCTGAGCTCCAATACGGATGTGCAGGTCATGGGCGAGGCGCGCTGGCTGCGGGAACGGCTGGATGTGCCGGTGGCGGCGCTGGCACGCATGCTGACCGTCAACGGGGCGGCGGCGCTGGGGAGGTCTGGCGGAGCCCTTTCCCACGGCATGGCGGCACGCTGGGCCATCTGGCCGGCGGACTGGGACGCGGCGTAGCCCTGGCCGGGGCATGCTTGCCCTGCGGCGGGTTATGGTGCAGACTGAAGCGCAGTTTTTGTCAAGGAGCGGACATGGCACGCATTCTCTACGGCATACACGGCACGGGGCACGGCCATGCCATGCGCGGGCTGACCATTGCCCGGCGTCTGGGGCGGCATGAATTTCTCTTTATCGCCAATGACGATGCGCCGCAGGTGTTCGGGAACGAGTTTCCCGTGCGGCGCATTCCCAATCTGGGGACGGTATTCAGGAACTATCAGGTGGACATGCCTGCCACCATTCGCCGCGCCGTGCCGCTGCTGTGGCATCGAGAGCGCTACATCCGCCAGGTTCGTGAGATCATCAGGGAATTTAAGCCCGATGTCTGCATGACGGACCTGGAATACTTTGTGCCGCGTGCGGCGGAGCGGGAAGGGCTGCCCTGCCTGACACTGGATCATCAGCATGTGATTACCTGCTGCCGGCATGATCTGCCCCGGGACATGCTGTGGGAGTATGCCGTGCAGGGCATCACGCCGAAATATCTGTTCCGGCCTACGGAGGCCAACATCATCGTGGCATTTTATCAGCCGCCGGTACTGCCGCGCTACAATGCGCGCGTGGTGCCGCCCATCCTGCGGCGCCAGGTGCTGCGCCTGCGGCCGCGCGACGACGGGCATGTGCTGGTCTATCAGAGCAATTCCACGCATCGCCGGCTCATTGACTTCCTGAAGCGTTCCACATCGCGCACCTGCTATGTGTTCGGCTATGACCGCACGGAAGGGCGGGACGGCAACGTGGTGTTCATGAAGAAGTCGGAGCAGGGCTTTCTGGAATTGCTGGAAGGCTGTTCCTACGTCATTCAGGGCGGAGGGCATACGCTGATGACGGAATCGCTGCACTGCGGCAAGCCCGTGCTGACCATGCCCATCAGGGCGATGGTGGAGCAGCGTTTCAATGCGCTGTACATGGAGCGGCTGGGATACGGCATGCAGGCGGACATGGCCACGCTGGAGCCCCCCCTGCTGGAGAGGTTCGAGGCCCGTCTGCCGGAGTTTCGCGCCAATATTGCGCGCGGAAATTTCTGCGGCAACGAGCAGGTCTTCGGCATGGTGGACTGCTTCATCCGCACCCATCGTCTGCCCGGGGCGGGGCAGGAAGTGCGCGTGGAGGAATAGGGCCGTTCCGGCGGACGGCGCCGGAAGGAAATGGCTGCACGAAAGGGGCGTCCTCCGCTGCGGGAAGACGCCCCTGTTTTCGTGCCGTGCTGTCTAGTGCGGCAGGACTGTGACCGTATAGGCCTCATCCATGTTCAGATATTTTTTGGCCAGCGCCTGAAGATCGGCAGGCTCAAGCTGCTCGGCCTTTGCCATGATATCCCTGAGGAAGGTAGTCGGCTTGTTCAGGATTGTCAGTGTGGCGGCTTCCGAGGATCGTTCCGACAGGAGCTGCCGCCCGCGATGGTAGCTGCCGCGCATCTGGGCGCAGCCTGCCTTGAGCAGAGACGCCTCCAGCGGCGTTTCCTGAAGCTGCCTGATGACGGAGGCAAAGCCCTGCCGGGCCTGTTCCAGCTTGTCCGGTTCCGTGCCGATGTAGAAGGCCATGTAGCCGGACTGCGCGGCCATGTGCGTGAAGGCTGTCACCGTGTAGCCAAGGCCCTGTTTGTCCCGCAGTTCAGTGAACAGCAGGCCGCTTTGTCCGGCCAGCACCTCTTTCAGCAGGGAAAAGGCGGGCAGGTCTTTGTGCGTGGAGGGCACGGTCTTGAAGATCAGCAGCAGATGGGCCTGATTCCGTTCCGGAAGAGCAAGCTTCAGCGTCTTTTCCCCGCCCCATGCCGGCACGGGCACGGAGACGGCCTCATCCCGCGGCACGGGCAGCGACCGGGCAAAATCCAGCACGGCCTGCCGGTCAAAGTCGCCGGCCACGGCCAGAACCCAGGGCTGCCGCACCTGGCGGCTCCAGAAGTCTTTCACATCCTGCACGTCATAGGCGGCAACATCCGCAGCCGTGCCCAGAGAAGCATAGCCATAGGGATGGCCGGGATACAGGAATTTTCCCAGTTTGGAGAAGGCCAGTCCCAGCGGCTGGTCATTCTGCCGGACAATGGCCGCCAGCTGCTGCTTCTTTCCCCGGGCCACATCATCGGGGGCAAAGCGCGGCTCGGTCAGGATGCTTTTCAGCAGGGAGAAGATGTCCGCATTGAAGCGCGAGGGCTGCCGCAGGGAGATGCTGAAAGTTTCCTGATCGGCGGAGGTGGCGATGGACGTCGCTCGATTGCACAGATATACCTCCATTTCCTGCGAGGAGAGGCTGCCGGCGCCATCTGTCAATGTCTGCGCCGTGAGATGGGCCAGACCTTCCCGCCCGGCCGGCAGCAGCGCGTTGCCGCCGGTGAATTCCATGTTCACGGAGGTATAGGGCATGGTCGTGTCATGGATGAGCAGCAGCGTGCGTCCCTGTCCCAGATCGATGGTTTCCAGAGGCTCGTCCGCCGCAGCGGCCTGCCTGCCTTCCGCCCCGCCGGAAGGCCAGCTCTTTTCCAGCGCGGTCTTCAGGTCAGGCGCGGTGCCGCTCTTGGGATAGATGCACTGCACGTTCAGGCGTTGGGGGCGAATCCATGTGTCCAGAGCCTTCTGCACATCAGCCAGCGTGACGCGGCGGTAGGCCGTCAGCATGTTCGGCCCGGCATCCAGCCCGCCCTGTTCAAACTGGAGAAAGCCCATCCACGAGGCCATGGATTCCAGACTTTCGTGCTCGCGCTGGAAGGCGTCCTCCACATTTACTCTGGCGCAGCGCAGTTCCTCCTCCGTAAAGTCCGTGGCCTTGAGCGTGGCAAGGTCTTTGACAAGCTCCTCCCAGAATTGCGGCAGCTTGTCCGCATCCAGCGTGGCGACAATGCTGAATATGCCCGCGCCGGCAAAGTTCTGGTTATCGGCATGGATGCTGTCCACCAGCTGCTTTTCATACTGATACTTGCGGGAAAGCCAGGAAGCCCCATTGCCTGTGAGCAGATAGGCAAGGACATCAAGGTCTATGCTCCGCATGTCCCGCTGGACGGGTGCGGGAAAGCTCAGCCCCAGATACACCTTGTTCCATGCCCCCGGCTGCACGGAGACGCGCGGACCGCTGGCCAGGTCTTCCACGCGCACGGCGTCGCGCACGGCGATTTCCGCGCTGTTTTCCAGACTGCCGAACTGGCGTCTGGCCTCGTCCATGACGCTCTCAAGCTCCACGTTGCCCACGACCACCAGCAGCATGTTCTGCGGCTGGTAGAACTTTCTGATGTAGGCACGCATATGATCCGCCGTAATGGCCCGGACTGTGTTTTCAAAACCGATGATGGGCCGCTCGTATGGCGTGCCGTTCAGGGTTGCGGCGAGCATGCTCTCCGCAAGATTGGACGTGGGGGAGTCCTTGTAGCGCTTCAGCTCCGCGATGACCACCTCTTTCTCCATCTCCAGGTCCTTGGGATCGAGCAGGGGATTGAAGGCCATGTCCCGAACCACGTCCATGCCCAGCTTCCACTGATCCGCCGGCATGTCCGTGAGGTAGCAGGTGCGGTCGAAGCTGGTGAAGGCATTCAGATAGCCGCCGGCGGCTTCGATTTGCCGGGCTGTTTCCCCGCCGGGACGGGAGGATGTGCCCTTGAAGACCATGTGCTCCAGCAAATGGCTGATGCCCGCTTCCTCGTCCGTTTCGTAGGCCGAGCCGGCATGCACAAGGAGGCGTATGCTCGCCAGGGGGAAGCGGCTGTCCTTTGCCGCAAGAATGGTCATGCCGTTGGGCAGACGGGCCAGTCGTGTTTCCGGAGCGGCGCCGTATGCGGGGCGCGCCGCCGCAGCCAATGTCATGCAAACTCCTAATATCAAAGGCAGGAATGTTTTCATGCTCCACCTATGGTAAAAGATGAGAAAAGGAGGGTTGTGACCCTCCTTCTCATAATCATTCCCGGGATGACCTGCAAGCTGCGCGTGCAGGCTGTGGAGCGCCGCGGATTCTATCCGCCGAGGTAGGCTTCCTTGACTTTGGGATTTTCCAGCATTTCCGCGCCCGGGCCTTCCAGCACCACGCGGCCCACTTCCAGAATATAGGCGTAGTCGGCGACGGAGAGGGCGGCAAAGGCGTTCTGTTCCACAAGCAGCACGGTCTTTCCCTGCGCGTTGATGCGGCGGATGATGTCGAAGATTTCCTTGACCAGCAGAGGAGCAAGGCCGAGCGACGGTTCGTCCAGCATCACCATGTCAGGATTGCTCATGAGCGCGCGGCCCACGGAGAGCATCTGCTGCTCGCCGCCGGAGAGCGTGCCTCCCTGCTGCCAGCTGCGTTCCCGCAGGCGGGGAAAGAGATCGTAGACCTGCTCCATATCTGCCCGTATGCCGTCCGTGTCGCTGCGGCTGTATGCGCCCAGCAGCAGATTTTCCTCCACTGTCAGATGGGGAAGAATGCGCCGGCCTTCAGGCGAAAGGGAAATGCCATGCCGCACCATGTCCTCCGGCTTCAGCCCCATGAGGGAGACTGGCGCGTCCCCTTCGCGGCGGCGCAGCAGGATTTCCCCGCTCACGGTCTTGTTGAGGCCGGCTATGCTGCGGATGGTACTGCTCTTGCCGGCGCCGTTGGCGCCGATGAGCGTCACAATGCTGCCGCGCGGGATGTTGAGGCTGATGCCCTGCACTGCATGGATGCCGCCATAGCGCACATCCAGATTCCTGATTTCCAGCATCATGTCCATAAGCTACAGCACTCCGTCGCCCAGATAGGCCTTGATGACATCGGGATTGCTGCGGATGGCGTCGGGATCGCCTTCCGCAATGAGCGCGCCGTATTCCATGACCCAGATATACTGGCATACGCCCATGACGACCTTCATGTCATGTTCGATGAGCAGAATGGTGAGGGCATAGCGTTCCCGAAGGTTCAGGATGAGCCGCAGCAAATCCATGCTTTCCTGCGGATTCATGCCGGCGGCGGGTTCATCCAGCAGCAGGAACTTCGGCTCCGTGGCCAGAGCCCGGGCGATTTCCAGCCGGCGCTGCGCGCCGTAGGGCAGGCTGCCAGCCGGCTCGTTCATGTAGGTGTCCAGATCAAGATCATGGATGAGCTGTCTGGATTTTTCCTGCATGGCCTCTTCTTCCCTGCGGAAGGGCGGCAGACCCAGCGGCGCCATCCACCAGGGGCAGGTGCGGCGGACATGGCAGCCTACCATGACATTTTCCAGCGCGGTCATGCTCTGCGAAAGGCGGATATTCTGGAAGGTACGCGCCATGCCCGCGCGGCAGATTTCGTGCGGCGCCTTGCCCGTGACCTCCCTGCCGTCAAAGATGACGGCGCCCTCGGTGGGCCTGTAGAAGCCGCTGATGATGTTGAAGGCCGTTGTCTTGCCCGCGCCGTTGGGGCCGATGATGCCGGTGATGCTGCCGCGCGGAATGCGCAGCGACAGATCGTTGACCGCGGTTACGCCGCCAAAGCGCATGATCACGCTGTCCATGATCAGCATGGCGTCCTCTGTCTGTACGGCCGTGGTGGATGTGCTCATGCCTTGCGCCCCCATCTGCCGAAGGATTTCCAGGTGATTTCACGCATGCCCATGATGCCCTCGCGGCGGTACAGAATAATGAGCAGAAGTACGACGGAAAAGACCACCATGCGCATGCCCGGCACGCCGGGAATTTCCACAAAGCCCAGGTCCATGGGCTCTTCGATGAAGCGCAGCCACTCCAGCAGCACGGTGATGACGCCCGCCCCGATGATGCTGCCGCTGAGGGAGCCGAGGCCGCCCGCCACCACGAACATCAGTACGTTGAACGTGAGCAGGAAGTTGAACATCTTCGGGTCGATGGTGGAGAGGTGGCTGCCCAGCAGCGCGCCACCCACCCCCGCCAGAAAGGCGCCGAGGCAGAAGGAGAGCACCTTGTAGGCGAATACATTGATGCCCATGACGCGCGCGGCAATTTCGTTGTCGCGGATGCAGCGCAGGACGTTGCCGAAGTTGCTGCCCAGCAGGCGGACAAGGAAGATCAGCGTGAGGAGGAACCAGATGTAGCAGCCCACCAGGTCGGCATGGGCGGGAATGCCCTTGATGCCCAGCGATCCATTGGTGATGCTGGTGGCGTTGACAATGAGCACGCGAATGATCTCCGCAAAGCCGAGCGTGGCGATGCCAAGATAGTCATCCCCCAGACGCAGGACAGGCACGGCAATGACCAGTGCAAAGAGCGCCGCCACCAGGCCGCCCAGCAGAACGGAAATCCAGAAGGGGGTCATCATCTCCGAGAAGGGCCAGATGATGGGCTCCAGAATCCACATCATTTCCTTCTGTTCGGGAGAAAGGATGCACAGGGCGGAAATGTAGGCGCCAATGGCCATGAAGCCGGCGTGGCCCAACGAAAACATGCCCGTGAAGCCGTAGATGAGATTCAGGGAAAGCGCCAGAATGGCGTTGATGAAAATCAGCTTGAGGATGTAAATCTGGTAGTCTCCCAGAAATGCGTCCGCGAAGTGCAGCAGCACGCCGCAGGCCAGCATGAGCGTGAGACTCAGCAGGGTGTACTTGTCGAAGCGCATCAGATCTTCTCCTGCAGGCGCTCGCCGAACAGTCCGGTGGGCTTGAACAGCAGCACCAGAATCAGCAGGACGAAGGCAAAGGCATCACGATAGCCGGACAGTTCCGGCATGAACGCAATGGTCATGATTTCGATGAAGCCCAGCACGATGCCGCCCACGACGGCGCCGGGGATGGAGCCGATGCCGCCGAAGACGGCGGCCACGAAGGCCTTGAGCCCGGGCATGATGCCCATGTACGGATGTATCTGCGGGTAGCGCAGCGCCCACATGATGCCGGATGCCGCCGCCAGCGCGGAGCCGATGGCAAAGGTCAGGGCGATGATGCCGTCCACCTTGACCCCCAGCAGGCGGGTGGTCTCGATGTCCTTGGAAATGGCGCGCATGGCAAGGCCGGGCTTGGTGTGATACACCATCCACAGCAGGCCGCTCACCAGCAGCAGGGTGATGCCCGGCACGATGAGGGTCAGCGGCAGCATGCGCACGCCCATGACATTCCAGTTGCCCACCAGCCATTCTGGTTGCAGCACGGGACGCGGCAGGCCGGTAAAGACCACCACGGCAAGGCTTTCGATAAAGAAGGATACGGCAATGGCGCTGATCAGCGCGGAAATGCGCGGCGCGTCGCGCAGGGGACGGTAGGCCACGCGCTCTATGAGCACGCCGAAGAGGCTGGCGCCGACAATGGCGATGACCGCCGCAACGGCCCACGGCAGTCCGAAGGCAAAGGTGCCGAAAAAGACAAAGTACGCGCCCACCATCAGGATGTCGCCGTGTGCGAAGTTGATGAGGCGCAGGATGCCGTACACCATGGTATAGCCGATGGCGATCAGCGCGTACAGCGACCCCAGCGTCAGGGCGTTAAAAAAATGCTGCAGGAACAACTCAAGACTCATGAGGTCACCTATAGAAAAGGAGGGCAACAGCGAGAAAGGGAGAAGGAGGGGCTCCCTCCTTCTCCCCGGCCATGCTGGCGGCTACTTGGGGGTGACTTCGCCCACGTAGACGCGCTTGCCGTCCTTGTATTCGATGATGCCCACGGGCATTTCAGCATCGTGGGTCGCGTTGATGGTCAGCCGGCCCAGAGCGGTGGGCAGGTCCCTGGTTTCGGCCAGCGCCTTGGTGATGGCGGCAGGTTCGGCGGAACCGGCGCGCTTGATGGCATCCACCACCAGCATGTAGCTGTTGTAGCCCAGGGCGCCGTTGACGTTGGTTTCCTTGCCGGGATAGGCCTTGTTCCACGCTTCGGTGAACTTCTTGGCCTCGTCGCTCATGTTGGTCATGGCGGCGTCATAGGGGAAGGTGGTGTGCAGGAAGCCTTCCACGGCCTTGCCGCCGATCTTCACGGTGTCCGGGTTGTCCATGGCGTCCGCGCCCATCAGGCGGAAGGTGGCGCCCAGCTCGCGGGCCTGCTTCATGATAATGGCGCCTTCAGCGAAGTAGGAAGGCATGAACACGATGTCGGGCTTCTTGGCGATGAGCTCGGTGAGCTGGGCCGTGAAGTCTTGGTCGCCGGAGCTGTACATCAGCTTGGAGACAATCTTGCCGCCCAGCTTGGTGAAGGACTTGTTGAAGAAGTTGGCCAGGCCCACGGCGTAGTCATTGGTCATGTCCATCAGGATGGCGGCGTTGTGGCACTTCAGGTTTTCAAAGGCATAGGTGGCGGCCGCCGCGCCCTGATAGGGGTCGATGAAGCAGGCGCGGAAGTAGTACTTCTTGCCCTGAGTCACCAGCGGATTGGTGCAGGAGGTACCGATGCCGGGCACCTTGGCCTTTTCGCCCACTTCGCCGCCGGCCATGGCCAGCGAGGAGCCGTAGGTGCCGATGAAGGCCACGACTTTGTCGCGTTCCACCAGGCGCTTCACGGCGTTGGCGGCTTCAACCTTGTCGGACTTGTTGTCCACGATCACCAGTTCCACGGGGCGATTCAGCACGGTACCCATCTGCTGATGGGCCAGCTTCACCCCTTCCAGTTCCAGCTGGCCGCCAAAGGCGTTCTGCCCCGTCAGCGGCAGATAGACGCCGATTTTCACGGCGTCGGCGGCAAAGGCCGCGCCGGCGATGCCCAGTGCCAAGGCGGTCATGGCCAGTGTGGCAAGACGTTTTCCCAGTTTCATACGCATGCACTCCTTGTTTGCGCGGCGGTCTCTCCCTCTGTGGAAAGACCCTGCGGCGCGTTCAGGTTTGACGCGGCAATACTATACTGAAGCCGTGATTATGGCAATACAGTGACCGTTTCTCCGGGGTTTTCGCCGTACAAGTCCCGGAAAGCATCAGACAGAGGCTTTGAAATAGCTGGCGAAGATGCGCGGCGGCAGGCGGGAGAAGCCATCCCATTCCGCCGTCAGCTCCATGCGCGGGACAATGGCGCGCACCACGGGCAGGCCGAGATCGGCGCGTGTCATCTCCACATAGAGCACCTGCCGGCCGTGCGCGGCAAAGAGGCGCTCCAGCATGGCCACCTCACGCGCCGGACTTTCCAGACGGTATGACGGCAGGTCTTCCAGCACGCGCTCCGGCAGGCCGCGCAGCCCGGGGCCGGAGGGCTCGCCATAGGGATAGGGATAGGGCGTTTCGGTCAGTGCCGCCAGTGCGGCCGCCGCGCCGTCCAGCTTGGCCGCCGTGGCGCGGGCCACCTGCCCCCTGCGGTGCATCACGAAGCACTGGTAGCAGGGCAGGCCCAGTGCCGTGGTAATATCCTGAAACTGCACATGGATGCCGCGTGCCGCGTAGTCGTCCAGCAGCGCCTGGATGCGTTCGTCCCGGCTTTTCAGCGTGAAGCAGCGGGCGCGGCTGAAGGGAGTGGTGGCCTCGGCATCGCGCTCGATAATTTCCGTGAGCGCGGCGACCTTGGCCTCGTCCAGCGTGTTGCCGGAGGCCAGTCCCGTGGAGCCGCCGGCCATGAACAGGGCCTGCTCGTCCAGATTGCAGAACAGATAGGCGGCCTGTGCAGGTACCAGAACGCGCGTGCCGGCGGCGGACTTCGCGTCGATCCAGTGCAGGGGGCCGCCGGAATAAGGAGCCTCCAGCGGCAGGGTATCCGGGTTCAGGGCGTCCATTCCCCGTGCCTGAAGCTCCGCATAGGTGGCGCGGATGAGCGGCATGGGCCGTACCGTACCGACAATTTCCCCGGCGCAGGGCAGCCCGTCCCGCAGTGTTCCGGCCCCGGCATCGCTAACTGAAGCATAGGCCGAGGCCCGCTCAATCATTTCCATGGCGTAGGATGCCCGCGCACCTGCCAGCGAAAGGCCGCGTCCGTAGGTGGTGGCCTGTCCGCGCAGGCTGTAGTCCAGACTGCCGTTGCGTACCGCTATGTCCACATTCCACGGGCGCAGCAGGGCAATGGGAGAAAGCGATGCCTGATGCCGCATTTCCTGCCCGGCGATGATGCCGCATTCCATGAGCGCATCCAGAGCCTTCAGGGCTGTTTCCTGTGCCGGAGGACGCTGCCAGGCCGGGCCGGCGGGCTCGGCAAGGGCGCGGGCGTGCATGTCCGCCAGCACGGGCGGGGCGGGAGGCATGTCCGCATCGCGCCATGTTTCCGGCAGGCAGGCCGCCAGCATGGCATCCGCACGGGCCAGCGTCCGCAGCTCTTCCGGCGTGCAGGGCAGGGGAGCGCCTGCCTCTTCCTCCGCGTCATCGGGGTGCGGCAGGGCGCGATGATCGCAGATATTTGCGCGGAAGAGCTCCGCCCAGGCGCGGGAGGCCTTCCGATCCGGCAGGGCCGCCCAGCGCAGATAGGGCAGGGGCGTGTGGACTGCCAGCACCGTCACATCGGGCAGGGCGTCCGCCATGTCCGCACAGTCCGGGCGCAGCAGCGCGCATTCCCGCAGCAGGGCGGCCAGGGGCCCGCGGGCCGCCGCACGGGGCAGCAGGGCGCGCACCTCCGCTGCCGGCAGGGCGCACAGGCGGCGCAGGCAGTGCTGATGCAGAAAATCGTCAAGGGGCGTTGCGTCCAGCCGTTCCAGCGCGGCTTCCAGCGTCATGTCCGCTGGAGGATTGCAGGAAAAGTAGCCGGTGGTCGCTTCCGTAGCCGTATGGGCATAGGTATAGGCAAGAGGGGCGGGCGGCATGGGAACTCCTTCAGATGATGGGGATGTTCTGCGCCGGATGCACAATTCCGACACAGCGGCAGAAAGGCCCTCCGGCGCTGACGCCTTGCGGGAGGCGCCGCGACAGAGGGCCGTGAAAAATCCCCCGGCAGCACCGGAAGACGTGTCTGTTGCGGCAATGCCGGGCTAGAAGATGACGGAGACCTGCTCCTCGTCATCCTTGCGGCGGGTGATGGTGCCGATTTCCCATGCTTTGTGCCCGGTGGCAATGATGCGGTCGCGGGTTTCCGCCGCCACGGCTTCAGGCACCACCAGCACATAGCCGATGCCGCAGTTGAAGATTTGCAGCATTTCCGGCCAGCTCAGGGAGCCCTGTTCCTTCAGCCAGCTGAAGACGGGCAGCATTTCCCAGGAGCCGAAGGAGATTTCCGCCTTGACCTGCTGGGGCAGGACGCGCGGAATATTGTCATAGAAGCCGCCGCCGGTGATGTGCACCATGCCCTTGACGGGCAGATCGCGCAGCAGGTGGCGCACTGTCTCCACATAGATAATGGTTGGAGCCAGCAGAACGTCCTTGACGGTTCTGTCCGTGCCGGGGAAGATGTCGTCGCCCTTGAGGCCGCTCTGGGCCAGCAGCTTGCGCACCAGCGAGAAGCCGTTGGAATGCACGCCCGAGGAGGCAATGCCGATGAGCTTGTCCCCCACGCTGATGGTGGAGCCGTCAATGAGCCTGGCATTGTCCACAATGCCCACGCAGAAGCCGGCCAGATCGTATTCGCCATCGGCATACATGGAGGGCATTTCCGCCGTTTCGCCGCCCAGCAGGGCGCAGGCGGACTGGCGGCAGCCTTCGGCCACGCCGGCGATGACGGCCTGGGCCTTGTCCACGTCCAGCTTGCCCGTGGCAAAATAGTCAAGGAAGAAGAGGGGCTTGGCACCCTGCACCAGAATATCGTTGACGCTCATGGCCACCAGATCGATGCCCACGGTATCATGCTTGTCAAATTCAAAGGCCAGCTTCAGCTTGGTGCCCACGCCGTCCGTGCCGGAAACCAGCACGGGTTCTTCCATGCCGCTGAGATCCGGACGGAAGAGCCCGCCGAAGCCGCCTATGTCGGAAATGACTCCCTTGGTCTGGGTTTTCGCCACCACATCCTTGATGCGGCTCACAAGGGCATTGCCGGCATTGATGTCAACCCCCGCCTCAGTGTATGCTTTAGAACGCCCGGAAGACATGAGCTTCTCCTTAAGTGAATTACTGAATGCCTTACGGTAGCAGAAAAAAGGTGAATACCCAAGAATATTTTTGGGGCCGTGGCAGCGGGGCGGCGGTCTTTGCGAGAAGGAGCGCGACCATGATTATTGTCTATACAGGTAACGGCAAGGGCAAAACGTCGGCCAGCGTGGGGCAGTGCGTCCGTGCGCTGGGGCAGGGCATGCGCGTGGTGTTTGCGCAGTTCATGAAGCGGGATGGGCAGGCCGGCGAGCAGATTATGCTGAAGCGTCTGCTGGGGGAGAATTTTCTGGCTGGAGGCGCGGGATTTTTTCGCCGCGAGGAGGAGCGCCCGCAGCACAGGGAGGCGGCGCTGCGCGTGCTGGACTGGGCGCGGGAACGGCTGCCCGGAGCGGCCATGCTGGTGCTGGACGAATCCCTCTATGCGCTGCGAAGCGGCCTGCTGGAGCGTGCGGAGCTGGAAGACCTGCTGGCGGCGGCACGGGAGGCCGGCTGTCATGTGGTGCTGTCCGGACGCGATGCCCCGGCCTGGCTGGCGGAGGCGGCGGACATTGTCTCCCGCGTGGACGAGGTCAGGCATGCGTGGCGTGCCGGGAAGCCCGCCCGGAAGGGCATAGAGTTCTAGCCGTGCTGCCCCGGGACATCTTCTCCCGGGTGGCGATATGCCTGGGTTCAGAATCGATCCGGGCGGCAGGCGGGTCTCCGCTGTCAGCTTCTGCGGAAGAGCTTCTGAACATCCATATCGTGCCCGAGAATGAGCACGCGCTCCTCGGCCTGAAAGCGGTGCTCCGGCCCGGGCATGGGGCGGAGCGTCTCGCCCTGCTTCACGCCGAGTATATTGACGCGGTATCGCTGCCGCACCGCCAGCTCCTTTACCGTTTTTCCCGCCCATTCCCGCGGCGTGGCAATTTCATAGATGGAATATTCGGGAGACAGCTTCACATAATCGAAAATATAATCGCTGCTATACCGCATGGCCGCCCAGTCGGCAGTCTGCCGTTCCGGATACACCACATCGTCAGCGCCATTGCGCAGGAGAAACTTGGCATGCACCTCCCGCGAGGCACGGGAGACAACAAAGCGGGCGCCGAGCTCCTTCAGCAACGCAGTGGTTTCCAGCGAGCTTTGGAAGTCATCGCCTATGGCCACGACGCACATATCGAAGTTGCTGACACCTACGGAACGCAGAAAGGGTTCGCTTGTGGCGTCGCCAATCTGGGCATTGGTCACAAAATCAAGCGCCTCGTTCACGCGCTGTTCGCTACGGTCAATGGCGAGCACCTCATGGTTCAGCTCGCCCAGCTTCTTCGCCATGCGGCGGCCGAAGCGCCCCAGCCCTATCAGCAGTACAGATTTCATGCCTCACTCTCCCATTACCCTACGGCCACATCTTCGGAAGGATAGCGGAAGCTGTCCTGACGTATGCCGGAGGCGACGGCAAACACGACAGTCAGGCTCCCGACCCGGCCGAAATACATAAGCAGGATCAGTATCCCGCGGGAAATTTCGGAAAGCTCCGGCGTAGCGCCCAGGGAAAGCCCCACCGTGCCTATGGCCGAAGCCGCCTCGAAAAATGCTGTCATGAGAGGAAGGTCGTCAAGCACGGAGATAAGCCCTCCTCCCAGCAGAAAGAGCAGCAGATAGAACATGAAGATGCCGGAAGCACGGCGGAGCGCCATGTCTGGCAGCCTGCGGCCGAATCCCCGCACGTCCCTTCGATGCAGAAATATGGACGCAAGCCCGAGGAGAAGCACCGCCAAGGTCGTTACCTTGAAGCCGCCTCCTGTGGAGCCGGGTGCGGCCCCCGCCAGCATGAGCAGGATGGTGACCAGCTTTCCCTGCGGCGTCAGTTCCGTAATATCAACAGTGCAGAATCCTGCCGTGCGGGGCGTTACGGAGTGGAACAGCGCCGCAAGAAGAGCATCGGGAATCGGCATATTCCAGTGTCCTCCCCGGAATTCATACAAAAAGAAGAAGAGAAAGCCGGTAAGGAACAGGACGGCGCTGACAAGCAGTACCAGCTTGCTCTGGAGCCTGTACCGCCGTATATGTACAGTATGGGAACGAATATCATCCCAGGTCAGAAAGCCGAGGCCGCCAATGGTGACAAGCAGCGCAATGACCATGCACACCAGAGGATCAGACGCATATCCCATCAGGGAAAAATACGGCTTCGTCTCTCCAAACAGGTCAAACCCGGCATTGCAGAACGCGGATACTGAGTGAAAGACCGACATCCACACCCCCCTGGCCCAGCCCATTTCCGGGCAGAAGCGTATGGAAAGCAGCGCGGCCCCGGCCAGCTCCATGATGAGAACCGCTTTCAGAATAAAGCCTGTGAGGCGTACTATTCCGGCCAGATGGGGCGCAACAATGGATTCCTGCATCACCCAGCGCATTCTGAACCCTATCTTCTGGCCGGAGAATACCGCAATCGCCACAGACATGGTGATGACGCCAAGTCCGCCTACCTGAATCAGCAGGAGAATAACGGCATGGCCGAAATCAGACCAGTACAGCATGGTATCATGAACGACCAGTCCGGTAACGGTAATGGCGGAGGTTGCCGTAAACAGGGCATCCTGAAACGAGGCGGCGTTCCCGCTTCTGGCGGCAAGGGGAAGCATGAGAAGGGCCGTACCAACAATAATAAGCAGAAAATATCCCAGAATAATAATCTGGGAAGGCGTAATCCTTTTTCTCGTCAGGAACAGCATGGTATTTTCAGCATATAGCTGGCAGATTCCGCTGTCCGCATGCACAGAAACTGCATGCGGATGCGTACAGGATAGCAAAGACACGCGCACCGCATGATGTATCCTCTGCAAGGACGCCGCGGCATTCTGTACAATGAAGAGGCGCCCGGCAAGGCCATCCGGCGTGACGGGGGATGCCCGGAGGAGAGGAGCGCACTGTCCCCTCCCCCGGACATGCGGAGGCGCCGCTACTGCGGCAGCATGAGATAGCTGGTCACTTCCCGTACGCCTTCGGTCTGTTTGGCGATCTTCACCGCCAGGTCCTTTTCGCGGCTGTCGTTGACCACGCCCAGCAGGACGACGCGGTTGGCATTGACCTGCGTGTCAATGCGGGTGGAGCTCAGTCCCTTGGTGGAGATCAGGTTGCTGCGCAGTTTTGTGGCCAGCGCGAGGTCGCTGCTGTCCGCCGTGCGCGCCGCAAACCAGTGGGGCGTGACGGAGCGCACGCCTTTGCATTTGCGGGCCAGGCTCACGGCCTTGTTGTGCATGTTCTGGGGCACCTCACCCACAAGATAGACTTTGCCGTAGTAGCAGTACACGGAAATATCCCAGCCCTTGGAGAAGTCCTGCCCCATGAGCGTGGTCTTCACATCCGTGGCAATGGCCTTGTCGCTGCTGATGGTACCGACCATGCGTTTGTCTTCATAGATGCCGTAGCTGGCGCAGCCCCAGACCTGCGGGAGAGAAACCAGTAGAAGCAGAAGGCAGAGTATGCGCATGAAGTTCCCCCTTGCGCGGCGCGCCTATTCCTGTTCGCGGCGGATGCGGGCGCCCACGGCGTTGAGTTTGTGTTCAATGTTTTCATAGCCACGATCCAGATGATAGATGCGGCGCACATGCGTGGTGCCGCGCGCGGCCAGGCCGGCCAGCACCAGCGAGGCACTGGCCCGCAGGTCCGAGGCCATGACGGGAGCGCCGGTGAGCTGGCGCACACCGTGCACCATGGCGGAGCGGCCGGACAGCTTGATGTTTGCCCCCATGCGCATGAGTTCGCTCACGTGCATGAAGCGGTTTTCAAAGATGCTTTCCTCCACCATAGAGGTATCTTCGGCCAGGCACATGAGGGCCATGATCTGGGCCTGCATGTCCGTGGGGAAGCCGGGATAGGGGCGGGTCTGGATGTCCACAGCGTTCAGCGTTCTGCCGGCGCGCCGGGCCAGTACGCCTTCGGGGGTGCGCTCAAGGTGCATGCCCATGCTCTGGAGCTTGCGGATGACGGCTTCCAGCGCATCCCAGGGGCAGTCCTTCACCAGAAGTTCGCCATCCGTAATGCCGGCGGCCACCAGGAAGGTGCCGGCCTCGATGCGGTCGGGCATGATGGCGTAGGTTGTGCCGCCCAGGCGGGAAACGCCCTGAATCCGGATGCAGCTTGTGCCCTGTCCGCTGATGCGTGCGCCGCAGGCATTGAGGAAATTGGCCAGGTCGACGATTTCCGGCTCGCGGGCGGCGTTTTCCAGAATGGTTTCGCCATCGGCAAGGGCGGCGGCCATGAGCAGATTCTCCGTGCCGCCCACAGTGGGCATGTCAAAGCTGATGTGCGCTCCCGTCAGCCTGCGGCAGCGGCCGATGATGTTGCCTGCGTTGAGATCGAAGCTGGCGCCCATCTTTTCCAGCCCTTTCAGATGCTGATCCACAGGACGCGCGCCAATGGCGCAGCCGCCGGGCAGGGCCACGGTGGCTTCGCCCAGCCGTGCCAGCAGCGGGCCGAGGCACAGCACGGAAGCGCGCATGGTGCGCACAAGGTCATAGGGAGCCTCCGGCTTCAGCGCGCCAGGCGTCATGACCACGGTGCCGTTGGAAAATTCGCAGGCGCAGCCGAGCATGGTCAGCAGCCTGATGGTCGTATGGATGTCCCGCAGATCGGGCACGTTGGTGAAGGTGACGGGCTCATCCATCAGGATGGAGGCGAAGAGGATGGGCAGCGCGGCATTCTTGGAGCCGCTGACAGGGATGACGCCAGTCAGCGGGACGCCGCCTTCGATGACGAGTTTGTCCATGGCAGTGTTGTTCCTCTGCTCTGCCGCGGCGCTCCGGGGCGTGCGCGGCGCTAGGGTAGGCCGCCGATCCGCCCGGCTGGCGGGGGCGGGTTCCGTCTGGCGGGCCGGGGCTCAACCCCGCCCTTCATATCCCGGAACCTAGCCTGCTTCCCCGGAAAAATCCAGAAAAAGTCCGGTGCGAAAATTTTTTACAAAAAATGCTTGCCTTTTCCAGGGCAGTTGTATAAACACTTCCTCGTTACGGCGGATGTAGCTCAGTTGGTAGAGCTCTTGGTTGTGGCCCAGGAGGTCGCGCGTTCAAGCCGCGTCATTCGCCCCACAAATTTCAGCCGGTTACATGAAGTTCCCATGTGACCGGTTTTTTTATTGTCACCAAACAATGACCGTTCTCCCGAGCCCTTCCGCCGGGCCTCCGTATGGCATCATTTCATTGCCTTCTTTCCAGAACAGTTGCGGGCCGTCCGTAGGCACGGTCGTGCTTCCATGATGAGCACGCGCGTACATCATCGCGGGAAGCAGAGGCGCGCCGCGTTGCGGGGTGCTGTCCGGCGTGACATGAGCACCTCCACAGCATTTTGACGATCTGTCCACAGGATGTGCATGGGGACAGCGGAACATCAGGGGCGGTTCCCCTGGCCCCTGCTATATTCTATATTCCCGCATCGGGTGCTGCTCTGTGCCTGCCATTCCTCCTCCGAGAGGCGCACAGAGTCGCATCAGCGTCCATGCTCCTCCAGATAGTTGTCCGGCATGGGAAAGTGGAAATTTTCCCTGAGCCACAGGCCCCACTGGCAGCGGGTGATGCGCGGCAGTCCCGCCGGCATGAGCCTGGCCAGATTCATATCCTTGCGGTAGACAATGGCCGGCATGTCCGGCAGGCGCGGCTCGTAATACGACGTGTGGTCGCCAATGATCAGCAGCGTCACGTCGTCGGGCATCTTTGCCACATAGTCCCTGAGGGCGTTGTCAAACAGCCGCGCGCCGCCGAAGTACCCGGCATGGGGGCTGTGCTCCAGTTCCGCCGGCGGGGGGAAATCCCGTGCGGAATGCATGGAGATGGTGACGATAAAATGGAAGAATGGCGCGGGATCATTCAGGAAGCGCGCCGCATAGTCCAGCAGATCAGCGTCATGAATCTGCTGCATGAAGGTCTTCGCATTGCCGTGATAGCCTGCGGCCTCGTATTCTTCCTTGAAATACAGATGGCTAAAGCCCAGCTTTTCATAGGTCGGGCGCAGGCGCATGAACAGGCCCGTCAGGCCGTGGAAGAAGCGGCTGGAATAGCCCTCGTCCTGAAGGAGCTGATTGAAGGTTTTGGGAATGGAGGGCAGGGCGCCATACATCAGCGCGCTGGGTGAAGCCTGACAGCCGGTCAGCCATTCATAGTCTGAATTTGCAGAGCCGAGCTTCTTCATGCCATCCACGCGAAAGACGGCGGCATGCCGCATCAGCTGCTGCAGAAAGGGCATGGGATAGGGCCGGGGCTGGGTCAGCAGGCCGAAGTCCAGACTTTCCACCTGAATGACCGCCAGCTTTCTGGTAAAGGGGAGCATGGGCATGTTTTCCGGCAGGCGCGGGCAGGCGGGCATGGCCAGTGCGGATTGCAGCTCGTCGGTGCGGCCTGTGGCAAGTTCCACAATCCACCCGGGCACATATCCGAAGTACATGACAATTTCCGTGCCGTTCATGCGCTGGCTGACACGCTGCGCGCTGTACAGTCTGGAGTGGAGCAGGCAGCCCAGAGCCACGCAGATGCACAGGCAGATGGCCAGTCTGGCCTTGCCGGGCAGTGGCAGATGAAGGCGCCGCAGAAGCAGGAGCTGCGCAAGGAGCACGCACAGGCAGGCGGCAACGCTGGGCAGATGCACATATTCCAGCATGGCGGTGGCGCCCATGCCGCTGAAATCCTCCCAGCCGGAGAGAATGGCAGCCAGAGAAAGCGGAATGCGCAGGAAATGCAGGTTGGATGCCAGCACGCTGCCGAGGATGCACTGTGCCACGCAGATGACGGCCGTTGCCCGGCGCGGCAGGCACAGCAGCATGAAGGCCACGGCCAGGTCCGCGGCAAGATTCGCCTGCTGCACGCCGGTCGTGATGGCGGAATGCAGGGAGTCATTGACGCCGAAGGATTGCAGCAGCCAGGCTTCGCCGGCAGTGAGCAGGCAGAAGGCGACGATGGCGAACAGATTTTTCATGAAAGCTCCTTGCGCGATGTTGGCCGTCTATAGCGCAGGGGAGGGGGAAAGACAACCGGTGCGGGCCTCCGGCGCCCGTCCGTCAGCATGCGCCGCGGGCTGCGCGGGACATCAGGTCAGCGGGCGGCCCGCACCCGCAGCGTCCGGCGGGCGGTGCGTCCCAGATTATCCACGGCGCGCAGCTCCGTACTGCCGGGACGGGGCGTCCAGAGCAGGGGCGCGTCCGGCGGGCTGGAGCCGAGCAGCGTATCTCCCGCGAACCAGAAGATGACGGTGGCGTCCGGCGCCGCGCTCGCTGTCAGCGGAATGCGGCTGCGGTGCGGCGCGGAAAGCTGGAGATGATAGGTAACGCCGGCCTTGGGGATGCGGATGCGCGGCGGCGGTCCCGCGCTGTCGGCATTGTCCGGCCGGCATTGGGGCATCCATTCCGGCGGCGCGGGCTTGCGTATGCCGGCCTGCGCGAAGATGCGGGCCAGATCGCTGGGCCAGAATTCCATGACACGGCGCTCCGTGCGCCCCGGTTCGGGGCGGCAGGCACGCAGTCCGCTGGCTTTGTCCACGAGAATTTCCTGAAAGATACGTGAATTGCGCACGGGGGACACGCCGGGGATGAAGAGTGTGTCCGTTACGTCCGGGCAGAGGCTGGTATCCGTGTCTCCCGTGGCTGTGCAGATGGGAATGGAGCGCACATTCAGGCGGGAAAGGCGTTCAGCCAGCGTATCATGCAGGGGCAGCAGGCGGCCCAGTGCCCGCGCCATATCCGTGAAGAGCGGCAGGGCGGTTTCTCCGCCGACCAGCAGAGGATTGGCGCTGTTGTCAAAATTGCCGACCCAGACCACAAGCACATACTCGCCCAGAAGCCCGGCGGTCCAGGCGTCGCGGAACCCGTTGGAGGTTCCTGTCTTGAAGCGCAGGGGAATGTTGCGATTGCCGCTGCGCACGCGCTCCTGTGCATGCTCCAGCATGGTCAGGGTAATACAGGCGGCCTCCGGAGACAGCAGGCGTGCGGGCGCCTCATGCTCTCCGGTGCCTGATGTCAGGCGCAGCGGACGGTGCAGCCCCTGATTCCAGAGCATGGCGTAGAGGCCGGCCAGCTCGCGCATGCTCACCTCCGCACCGCCAAGCACCAGGCTCAGGCCATAATGCTCCTCGTCGTGAGGCAGGGCCACGCCCGCGCTCTTGAGAAAAGAGTAGAGTCCCGGATCGCGCAGCCTCTGGGCCAGGGTAATGGCAGGCAGGTTGCGGCTGGCCTTCAGCGCTTCATGGGCGGGCAGCGGGCCGCGGAAGCCCCTGTCAAAGTTTTCCGGGTCGTAGCCGCCGAAGGAGCGCGGCGAGTCTGCCAGCAGGGTCATGGGATGGATGAGCCCCTGATCCAGCGCCAGCGCATAGACAAAGGGCTTGAGCGTGGAGCCCGGGGAACGCCGCGCCCGCGAGCCGTCCACCTGTCCGGCAATGCCCGCGTTGTGGAAGCTGGCGGAGCCAGCCAGCGAGCGGATTTCCCGCGAAGGCGCGTGCACCAGCAGCGCGGCGGCATTATGCAGTCCGTAGGCCGCGCCCCGGGCTGCAAAACGGGCCAGCATTCTTTCCAGCAGATGTTGCTCCGGCAGGGAGATGGTGCTGTGTACAATGCTGTCCGCGCCGGGGGCGGCCAGCAGCTCCGCCGCCACATGCGGCGCTTCAAAGGGCAGATCGGAGGGAGAGAAGATACGCAGCGGCGGAGGCGTTTCTCCGGCGGCCGGCTCTTCCTCCTCCCCCGTGCCGGCCATGATCCAGCGGGCAGCCAGCAGGGCGCGGGCCGAGGCAAAGCGCGGGCCGTGCAGGGGATGGCGGCGCACGGGATTCTGAGGAATCACGGTAAGCGCCAGCGCTTCCTGAACAGTCAGCTGGAAGGCGGACTTGTGGAAATAGACGCGCGCGGCCGCCTCAATGCCTTCTATGTTGCCGCCATAAGGGGCGAGATTGAAATATGCCTCCAGAATCTGCCGCTTGCTGTAGTGGCGCTCCATGAGCAGCGCCGTCCATATCTGGATAATCTTGCTGTGCCATGAGCCGGAGGCAAGGCCCATGCGCAGGCGGGCCACCTGCATGGTGATGGTGGAAGCGCCAGTGCGTCGTCCTCCGCCCAGCCACGCGGCGGCGGCACGCAGCAGGGACAGGGGATTCACGCCGGGATGGCGGAAGAAATACTGATCCTCATACAGCAGCAGGGCATGCACGGCGGCAGGAGCGACGGCCTCCAGCGGGACGTGGATGCGGCGCTTTCCGTCCGGCGTCAGCCCCATGCGCAGGAGCCTTCCCTGCCTGTCCAGAACCTCGCGGGCAAAGGACACGCCTTCCAGCAGGGGGGGCGGCTGGAGCAGCCCCAGTCCGCCCCAGAGAAGCGGGGGCAGGAGAAGGACTGTGAGCAGAGCCGCCCGGAGCCACCTGCGGGAACGGGTATCCTCCGTGCCGCCCGGCGTGTCCTGTGACGGAGGCCGGGCGGCACAGCGGCGGCACGGATTCATCGCACCTCAAGCATGCCGGACGTACTGCCGGCATGCAGATTCTGATCGTACATGGCTTCAGCCTGCGCAGGCGGCAGGATGAAGCGGCCCCGGTTGACGGCGCGGACGCGATAGCTGTAGCTGAAGGGCCGCGTTGAGAGATGGGCAAAGATAATCATGCGATCATCGCGGCGATCCACCCGCACCAGCCCTTCCGGCTGTTCCTGCGCTCCGTCAGGCGACAGCAGCATTTCCACGCCGCCGGGCAGCAGGTCCAGCAGGACGCAGTCGCGGATGTCGCCGCTGTCGGCGCTGGCTGTCACGGTGACGGTCAGCACCTCGCCCTGCCGGGCCGTGGAGACGGGCTCTCCGGCGGCATTGCGGTACACGCGGCTGATGCGCATTCCCTGGCTGACGTCCTCTGCGGGCGGTATCCTGTCAAAGCCTTCGGTCGTCACCTGCCAGTAGAGTGGCGCCGTGCCGGGCTGCGGCTCGATGCTGTAGGCGCGGCACTGCGGGGCGTCCAGCGTGAGCAGCGTTCCGCCGGCGCGGAGCTGTGCGGTGGCCTGTGCTTCGCCATCCGCGCAGGTGAGACGCACTCCCTTCAGGCCGGCCCCTGCGGAAGCGCCCAGCGCGTGCAGGGCCCGCACGGCCTGCGCTGCGGAGAAGGTGGCATAGCGGCCTTCCCTGATGGCGAGCAGGGTGCTGTCCGCCAGCTCTTCAGCCACGGTTCCGCCTTCCAGCCGTTCCGGGAAGTGCGCGGCCAGCACGGTGGCATGGAGCGACTGCGCCGCCAGATCGTCGAACCAGTCTCTCCCCGGCACGGCGTCGGGCGCATGGAAGGGCTGCGTGCTGCGCATGCGCATGATGCGCTGGCTGGCGGCAAGCAGGGCGGCCGTTACGTCGCCCTGCCAGCGGATACCGGCCTCGTCAAGGCCGGTGCGGAGACGCTCCAGCAGCTGCGTGGTCACGCGCCCTTCGCGGGTCAGGACCCAGATGGCATAGGCCGCGGCGCGCCCGTCCTCCAGCGAGGAAGAGGCATTGCCCACATGACGTTCCAGCACGTCGCACAGGCTGTTCAGCAGCGGTTCGGGGATGCCCATGCCGGCATCCCGCATTTCCAGCAGCAAATCGGCGGCATAGGCCGTGAGCAGCAGCGATCCGCCGCCGTCCGGCCACGGGGAAAGCAGGCCGCCGTCAAACTCAGACTGCATGCGCCCCACGGCGGCACTGATGATGCGTTCCCGCTCCCTGGCCGCGGGCGGCAGCTCGGGACGTTCGCGCAGGGCGACGCAGACGAGCGCCTTGCTGATGCGCTGCTCCAGACATCCGTAGGGATAGCTTTCCAGATAGCGCGCCAGCGTTCCCATGACGGGCAGGGGCAGGGCGGCAACGGAAGCGCTGCCGCGCGCCTCAAAGTTGAACAGCTCGCGCGGCACGGTGATGCGCGTCGGGCCGCTGACCTTGCCTGCCTGCCGGGTGACGCGGCGGTGCGTGGCGGGGCGCACGGAGACGGAAGTCCCTCTTTCGGCCCTTGTCCCGTCTTCGGCCCGCGCTGAGAAGGTGACGGCAGCGGCGCCGGGTTCGGGCATGGCCTCAAAGGGCAGGGGAAGCGTTGTTTCCCCGCCGGCGGGTATGGTGATGCTTGCCGGCAGCGCACCGGCAAATTTCAGCCCCGCGCCGGCGGAAAGACCCGGACGGACGGTCATCGGCCTGTCGGTACTATTGGCGGCAGTGAGGCTGCCGGTGAAGCGGTCGCCGGGAGTGACGGTAAGGGGCAGGCGCGGCGTGAGGATAAGCGGTGCGGACGCGGTCACGCTGCGCTCTGCCGAGCCGGCGGACTGCGTGGAGGCGGCCACGGCCATGATGCGGGCCGTGCCGTTGTAGTAGTCCGGCAGAGGGATGCGCACCGTAGCGGCCTGCGGCCCCACGTCCACCATCTGCCAGGTGGCCAGCGGCGGCTCATCGCGGTGGCGGAATGGATTGTGGAAGCGCCCGCCGTTCAGGCTCATGCCGCCGCCAAAGCCGGGAATACGCCCCTGAAGCCGGGCGTGATCGGGCATGAGCAGGCGGAATGCCTGCATGGTGCGCACGTCCAGAGCGCGATCCTCAAGCAGATAGGCCAGCGGAGAGGGCGTGGAGAAGCGGGTGAGCTGAAGAACGCCTTCATCCACGGCGAATACCAGGGCCCTTCCCGGCTCCCTGGCCGTGATGCGTACATCCAGCGTGCTGCCGGGACTGGCCTTGGGAGGCGCGGAGATGCGCAGCCCCATGTCGTGCCGGGCGATGCTGGCGCTGAAGGGGGCGACGGCGCTGGCGCTGGGTTCCATGTAAATATCCGGCGAGGAAAGGGCGCGGGTGAAGGTGACGTTCACATAGCCGCGCCCTTCGAAATCCCGGGGCAGGGTGATGCGCTGCACGCTGTCGCCGGCCTTGGCCTGGAACCATGCCGAGGCGACGACATCCTCGCGCTCTACGGTAATCAGACCCGCGCCGTCATAGGGCACGGACAGGAAAATCTGCATGGTGTCGCCGCTGGCGTAGGTGCTCTTGTCCAGCTTCAGGCGCAGCGTGCCGGCGGCCAGATCATGATCCGCCGCAGCAATCCGTTCGCCCGCGACGGTAAAGGGCGTCATGGCCAGCGTGCGTCCGGCGGCATCCCGTACTGCCAGCAGATATTCCCCGGCCTTGTCCGTCGGGATGGTCCAGCGCAGCCCCTTTGCCGCATCGACGCGCTGCGTGGAGCTGGCCAGTTCCGTATCCACCGGGGTCTCATCATAGCGGTAGGCGCCTCTGGCGTCCGTGACCAGCGAGGTCACGAAGCGGCGGGCGTAGACGGTAAAGGTCAGCGGCCCGGTGTCCACACGCCGCAGATTGGGATCGACGGCGACAAATTCCAGCATGGCCTGCCGTCCCTGCGGAATGAATTCCAGATTGGTGGCCCCGCCGGCTGGCTTGAATCCCAGCATCATGTCCAGAGGAGAGAGCAGTGCGGCAACAGGCTGGCTCACGGCGCGGCCGCCATCAGCCTCGAAGCCTTCCACAAGCAGGGAACAGCGGACGGTGCTCCCCGCCGTGATGTCCGCCGGCAGGGAAAGACGGGCCACGCCATCGCCGTCGGTGGTCGCATCGGCAAGATCGCGGGAGACTCCCTCGCCCCGGAAGGGCAGGGCATCATGGAACTGATAGTCCTCGAAGCCGGGGAAGGAGAGGACGGCCGGCGCGACATGCAGGGCGGCCGTCACGCGGTGGCCGGCGGCGGGCAGACCATGCAGGTTGCGCAGCCTGGCCTCCACGGTGACGGGCTGGCCGTCCGTGAGTCCGTCAGCGCTGACGCGCAGCCATCCTGCCGCCGGCCTTGGGTGCACGGCGGCGCGCAGGCCCAGCGTATCGGGCTGAAATTCCTCCACGCGGACAGCGCCGGAGCCGAGCACCTGTCCGCCATCCAGCTCAATGTCCAGACGGTAGCGTCCCGTGGGGGCATCCTGCGGCACGGGCCATGAAAATTCCGCCAGCCCATCCGGCCCCACGGTGAAGGTGCGCTTCATGAGCTCCGTTCCGGCCGGGCCCGTGAGCAGCGCGGTGAGGGGCAGGTCCGCAGGCAGGGCCTTCCAGTCGGCACGGCGGGCAAGGCAGCCGAAGCGCAGCGTTTCTCCGGGGCGGAAGATGCCGCGCTGGGAAAACACATAGGCATTGATGCCGCTGGCAGAGGTGGAGCGGCCCGTTACCGGGAAGGCGCTGTACTCCGTCATGAGGCTGCTGTCATGCAGCGGCAGCCAGGCCATGTCCATCCATGATGTGCCGCTGGCCTCCTTTTCGGCCACCACGGCCACCGGGCGCTTTTCCCGCTCCAGTCCCTGCAATCCGGGCAGGCAGGCATGCCCCTGCGCGTCGGTACGGGCGCTGGCCACGGGGCGGCCGTTGGCCCCCAGGACGCGCACGCTGGCATCACGCACAGGCGTGCCGCTGTCCAGAGAGCAGACAAAGACGTTGTAGCTTCCCGTGGCGGACTGCTTGACCAGCAAGCCAAGGTCAGTGACCAGTACCATGCGCGACGTTTCAGCAACGGTTTCTCCGGCGCGCATGCCATAGAGCGTCACGCGCATGAGGCCGCGGCAGTCATTGCGCCGGGCCAGCAGGGGGGAAAGGTCCAGCGTGGCGAACTGCGCCCTGCCGGGGGCGGCCGGCTTCAGGGCGATTTCGCCCTGGGAGCGCTCGCTGGTGCTCTCCAGCGAGATGGCGGCATCCTCCAGCGGCGCGGTGAAGGGGCGTCCGCTGTGGGTGGCGACCAGCGCCATGAAAGGATCGCGTACCTGCTGCACTTCCCAGCGGATGACGTCCACGTCCGTGGCATACACGTCCAGCCTGCGCTCGCCGCTCAGGGGCAGCACGTTGCCCGGCTGGAGAAAGTCCAGCGTGGCGGACTGGCTGGATGCGTGCAGAATCTGCCGCCATTGCCGGCCCAGAGGCAGGCCGGTCGCGCTGCTGAAGTCCGGCGGCAGATAGACCAGCAGGTAGCTGCCGGGAGCGGCATCCACGCGGAAGCGCAGGGTGGACACGGGGCTGTCGTCCGGCTGGAGGGAGACGGGAGAGAGCGGGGTGCCCCGGTTCAGCGCGGACGCGGGAACGCTGGGCGCCTGCGCCCAGTTGTAGGGGCTGGATGCCCTGGGAAGCAGGGTGCGCGGAAGCTGGATGACCTTGAGCTGGCGCAGCACCTCCTGCGGCCGCACATGCAGCGAGGTGGTAAGGCGCAGCTGATAGCCCTGATTCAGCGCATCGTCACGGGCGTTTTCCAGCACGAGATGTTCCACGGCAAAGAGCCGGGATGAACCCGTGGCCGTCAGGCGGAATTCGGCCGAGGGACGCTGCGTGGCCGGGGAAAAGCGCAGGCGGCCATACTTGATGTCAAAGCGCCGGATGCCGGGCACATGCAGGGAAACCGGGACATCCTCCCGGGCCAGGCGCTGGACCGGGGCGGAAATGGTGACGCTGTCCCGGGCGGCATTCCAGACGCATTCCGTCTGGCCCAGCCGCAGGGAAGAGCCGGCGGGAGGCAGCAGGGACAGGGCCGGCTCTCCGGAAACCGGCCAGGTGAAGCTGAGCGTAGCGCTGAGGGCATGCGCTCCCCGGGCGGAAGGGTCTGTCCAGAATTTCCACTGCTCCAGCGTGACGGCCTGGGGCATGCTGACGAACGTTTCCTGCGTGCGGGTCAGCACGGCCTGCGCAGGCAAATGCAGCTCTTTCAGAGAGACAGTGTAGGTGGCGGCGGGTGTCAGCGGCTGTTCCGGCGTGAAGCGTATGCTCGTGCCGTCGCTGTCCCAGCGCCACGTGCCGGGCACGGCAGGGCTGATGCGCGCCCCTTTGACGCGATCTCCGGCGCTCCCGAGGAAGACCCGGCACGCATCCTGCCAGTTCTTTCCATACTTTTTTCGGCACTGGGCCGCGTCCGGCTCCAGGCGGATGAGGATGCCGTCCGTCCAGGGATAGCAGTTGGTGATGGATGGAGCGAGGTAGGCGGGGGCGGAACGGGTGGCCGCCAGCGCCGTATTGCCGCAAAGAAACATGAGGCTCAGCAGGACGAGGAGAAAACGCATGGGCACGCTCCTTGCCGGCGGCATGTTCTGTGTGGCCGGCGTTTGGGGTGAACCGCAAAAGTCTGCCTTGGTACCGTCAGAAAACCCTTGTGTGAAGCGCTGTGGAAATGGGCGTCTGTCCGCCCGTCTTACAGAAAAAGATGCACGAGATAGCTGCCCCAGACCAGCACGATCAGGCTTTGCGCGGTGAACTGGGCGGCGGAGCCCATGTCCTTGGCCTTCTTGGCTAGGGGATGCAGCTCCAGCGAAATCCGGTCAACGGCGTTTTCAATGGCGCTGTTCAGCAGCTCCACAATCATGGCCAGCAGGAGAACTGCGGACAGCAGGATGCTGTCGCCCCAGCTTTCCCCCAGCAGCCAGGCCAGCGGCAGGCCCAGTGCGGCCACGTGGACGATCTGGCGGAAGGCTTCCTCATCACGGTAGGCGGCGAGAAAGCCGTCGCGTGAGTAGCGGGTGGCGTTCCAGAGACGTTCCAGTCCCTGACGGCCCTTGAGCGTGTTGCGGTCGGAAGAAGCATGCTGTTCGGGCATGACGTGCCGTCCTGTGCGGCCTGCGGCCGTGGTTGCAGGTTGGACGCGGCATTCGGAGCATACAGGCGGCGCCTCCCCCGCGTCGCGGGGCGCCATGCCGCTACCGCCTATGTCTGCGGATGGAGCTCCGTAAAAATATAATCCCGGAGGGCCTGCGGCCATGGCCGGGGCGGGACGCCCAGCTCGGCGGCGAGGCGGGACGTATCCAGCACGGAGAAGGCCGGGCGCACTGCCTTCTGAGGCCAGTCGGCGGAGGCGATGGGTTCCACGCGGCAGTGCGCGCCCGCCAGAGCCACAGCCTCGGACGCAAGTTCGCACCAGCTTGCGCGGCCGCCGTTGACGGCGTGGAAAAGACCTGCTGTCCGCCGTTCGGCCAGCACGGCGCTCCACTGGGCAAGGTCCAGAGAATAGGTAGGCGAACCTACCTGATCATGCACCACGTGCAGCACATCCCGGCTTCTGCCCAGCTCCAGCATGGTGCTGACAAAGTTCCTGCGCCCGGGGCCGAACAGCCATGCGGTGCGCAGGATGCAGCACTGCTGGGGAATGAGCTGCCGCAGCACCTGCTCCCCGGCCAGCTTGGTTCTGCCATAGGCATTGAGCGGTCTGGTCGGCGCGTCTTCCGTCCACGGCCTTTCCCCCGTACCCGGAAAGACAAAGTCCGTACTGTAGTGCACAAGATGTACGGGCCGTCCCTTGATGCAGCGGGCCAGCGCATCTGGCAGTCCCCGGTTCCAGTGAAGCGCGTCATCGGGCTGATCTTCGGCGGCATCCACCTGCGTCCATGCGATGGTGTTGAAGATGACGTCGGGCTGCGTCGTGCCGATGCACTCCGAAAGAAAGGCGCAGTCGTCCACCTGGCCATCTTCGCGGCCGAGGGCGGAGACTTCCCAGCCCCTGGCGGCGAGCGTTCGCATCAGGGCCTGCCCCAGCAGGCCGGTGCGCCCGCCGAGGATAAGAGCTTTGGTCATGATCTTGCTCCTGGCGGACAGGCCGCCATGTCGCGATGGAGACCCCTCGGAGGCGCATCCGCAGAGGACGCTTCCGGGAGTCCTGAGCCATCCTAGCCGCAGATGCCGGCAGGGTCAACGCAAAAACAGGCCATGCGCGCAGGGCCCTTGCCTCCCCGCTCACGATAGCGTAGGAATTTTTTCATGAAACGCGCAATCCTGCTTGCGGCGTACGGAGCCGCCACATTGCAAAGCGAGGCCGCCCTGCGCCATTTTGCCGCCGTGGCCCGGGAGCGTTTTCCCGGCGTGCCCGTGCGCTGGGCATTTACGTCCTGCCGGGTGCGCGAACGCATGGCCGCCGCGCGCAAGAAGACGGATTCCGTGCAGAAGGCCCTGCAGAAGCTCTGGTTTGAAAAATTTACCCATGTGGCCGTGCAGCCGCTCCAGACCATTCCCGGCAGGGAAAACATGGATATAGGCGCCGCCGTGCGCGACATGGCGCGGGATACGTCGCTGCGGTTGCGCGTGGGGGCGCCCCTGCTGGCCTGCCGGGAGGATGTGGCGCGGGCGGCGGCAGCCGTCGTGGCGCATCTGCCTGCCGAGAGACGTCCAGACGAGGATGTCGTGCTCATGGGGCATGGCGCAAAGCATGCCGCCGTGGAACGCTATGCCGCGCTGGCGCAGGCTGTGGCCGTTCTGGACAGGCGGGTGCATGTGGGGGCCATGAACGGAGCGGTCTGTCTGGAAGATATTCTGCCTGGCCTTGCCTCCCGGCGCGTATGGCTGATGCCCCTGCTGTCTGTGGTCGGGCGGCACGCGCTGGAGGATATGGCGGGCCACGGCCCGAGCTCATGGCGTTCGCGCATTGAGGCGGCGGGGCACGAATGCCGTCCCGTGCTGCGCGGTACTGCGGAATATGGAGGATTCATTGCCCTGTGGCTCGATCATCTGGAGGAAGCTATGCGGGGCCTGACCGGAGGCGGTCTTTCAATTCAGACCAAGGATGAAACGGATGAGTAAGCTTGCTGTGAACACATGCGCCTGTGCGCTGGGCCTGCTGCTGGCGGCCGCGCCCTGCTGTCTGGCCGCATCGGCCAATGACTACAACCCCTACATGCGCGAAAGTCTCCCCAATCTGCGCCAGCCGACGGCGCAGGGCCGCCAGTTTCTGAAGTCGCTGGGCGCGCATGAGACCAGCCTGGAAAATGAGGCTGCGCATCGCGCCGACTGGAGGAGCGAGGTCTATCCCGTCGTGTTTGGCGACAGAACCGCGCCCGGAGAGGTGCTGGTGCTTCTGGATTTCTCCCGTCCTGAGAGCGAGCAGGTCTGGAAGGCCGTGGCCGGCGCCGCCCGCCAGATGCGTCCGGCAGCCGCCAAGATTGTGGTGCTTGCCAACAGCGCCGAGCACTTCGGTACGGATTTGACGGGCTTCGGCATCTGGATTGCCGCCCAGCGTCCCGGGCAGGCTGTGGACTATTTCTCCTACGCCCTGCACCGCTGGAACGAGGTCAAGGCGGCACAGCGGTCGCGCAGCTGCCTGCGGAAGTTCAGCAACGAGTATGATGCTGTGGCGACGGACAGGGATATGCCCATTCATTATGCCTACATGGGACGTCTGAAGCCGCCTGTGCCCGCGGCCGAGGAACTGGCAGTGGCCAGATATGCCTATGGCGCGGGCAGCGTCAACCAGTATCAGGCCACGCAGATTGCCAGATATTATGGCGTGGAAGGCCTTCCCGCCGTGATTGTCAACGGCCGCGTGCTGGAGCGCGTATCTGCCGACGCCATTGTGCAGGCGCTGCGCTGACAATCTGTCCATGCTTCTTCCGGCTGCGGCGTGTGACGCGGCAGGATGAAAGAGGCGGCGTCCTCCCGTGCAGGAGAACGCCGCCTGTTCATTTCTGAAGCGCGCGACGGGCTACAGCGCAGCCAGTCCCACGGGGGGCAGAGCCTGCTCCAGCACGGCGCCCACGCTCAGCAGATCAGCCTCCGCAAAGGCGCGGCCAAAGAACTGCATGCCCACGGGCATGCCGCTTTCCGCGCCGCGCCCCACTGGCAGGGAGAGGCCGGGCAGGCCGGCAAGGTTCAGAGCCAGCGTATAGATGTCCATAAGATATGTTTGCAGGGGCGACTGGCTGTGCTCGCCCAGCTTCCATGCGGTGACGGGAGAGGCCGGCGCGCACAGCACGTCGCACTGCTCAAGGGCCGCGAGGTATTCCTCGCGAATGATGCGGCGGACCTGTGCGGCCTTGCGGTAGTAGGCGTCATAGTAGCCGGAAGAGAGGACGTAGGTGCCCAGCAGGATGCGGCGCTGGACTTCTTCGCCAAAGCCTTCGCTACGGGAGCGGATATACAGGTCCTCCAGCTTTTCACAGCCGCTGGCGCGGCGGCCGTAGCGCACGCCGTCAAAGCGGGCAAGGTTGGAGCTGGCTTCGGCCATGGCGATGATGTAGTAGGTCGCAATGGCGGCATCCGTATGCGGCAGGCTCACGGGCACAATCTCCGCCCCCAGCGTGCGGCATGCGTCCACGGCCCTGAGGCAGGCGGTCTCCACTTCCGGCGAAAGCCCTTTGCCAAAAAATTCCCGGGGCATGCCGATGCGCAGGCCGCGGAGATCGGTGCGGGCTGTCAGCGCGGCCATGTAGTCGTCCGCCGGGCGCGGATCGCTGGTATCATCGCGGGAGTCGTGTCCGGCGATGGCCTGAAGTACCATGGCGCAGTCCTCCACCGTACGGGTCAGCGGACCGACCTGATCCAGCGAGGATCCATAGGCGATGAGTCCGTAGCGGGAGACACGCCCATAGGTGGGCTTCAGCCCCACGCAGCCGCACATGGAGGCAGGCTGGCGGATGGAGCCGCCCGTGTCCGAACCGAGCGAGGCAAAGCACTGGCAGGCGGCCACGGATGCGGCGGAACCGCCGCTGGAGCCGCCGGGAATGCGCTCCGTGTCCCACGGGTTGCGTGTGGGGCCGTATGCTGAATTTTCCGTGCCCGAGCCCATGGCGAATTCATCCATGTTGTTCTTGCCCAGAATGATTGCGCCGGCCTCGCGCAGTCGCTGTACGGCGGTGGCATCGTAGAAGGGCACGTGGCCTTCCAGAATTCTGGAACCTGCCGTGGTGGGGATGCCCCGCGTGACAAGGGCGTCCTTGACGGTGACGGGCACGCCCCACAGGGGGCGGGAGGGATCGGGGCCTTCCCTGTCCAGGGCACGGGCCGCTTCCAGCGCACCGGCCTCATCCACGGTCAGCATGGCGTGAATGCGGGGTTCCGTGGCCGCCATGCGATCAAGGCAGGCGCGCACGCTTTCCTCGGCGCTGACCTCGCGGGAGGCAAGGCGGCGGCGCAGGGATGCCAATGTTTCGGTATGAAGTGCGTTCATCATAGTTCCGCGGGTTAGACGATTCGGGGGACGATGAAATACTGACCGTCCTGCTCGGGAGCATTCCCCAGCACTTCCGCGCGTTCGCGGCGGTTCTCCGCCGCGTCGGGGCGGGGATTGGAGGCATGCAGCACGGGGCTGTACAGCGGTTCCACGCCGGCCGTATCCACCTGGGCGAGAATGTCCATATAGGAGAGGATGTCGCCAAACTGCCGGGCAAACAGTTCCTGACGTTCGGCTGGCACGTCCAGCCGGGCGAGCCTGGCCATCTTGGCGACTTCTGCCGTGCTGATGTCATTTTTCTGGGACATGGGAATTCCTTGTGTGCGCCGGGCTATCTGGCGCCGGGCAGCTGGAGTTTGTGCGTGGAACGCGGGGTAGTGGACAGGGGCTGCTGCTGCCCATCCTGCGCGGCGGGACTGGCGCCGTCTTCCTGCGTCATGTCGGGCCTGTTCTGCCGCAACAGCCTGAAGGAGTCAATATTCAGAGGTGTCATGCCGGCGGCCGGCGTAAAGAGCTGCATGGCCTGGTGGGCCACGCCCTGTCCGTCCCAGCTGATGGGCGCCATGGTCCATGCCTGCTGCTGCGCATTGCGGGCGCGGGCAGTGATGCCGGCGGCATCGGGCCTGTCGTCCATGTTCATGGCCGCGGCAAAGCGCACGAAATCATAGCCGAGCAGCTTCCAGAAGTCGGCCCTGCCGCCGGCGGCAAGAGAGGTCGGCACGGAGCGCGGATTCCATGCGGCGGGAAACACCGCCAGTTCCATGTTCTTTGCCTGCGGCGCGGAACTGGTCGAAAGGCTCTGCTCCCAGAGCGCGGTGCCCAGCAGCACGGTACGCCCGGAAAGGCAGGGAAGCAGGCCCTTGACCAGCCTGTCCATCTTTTTCCATGAGTCGGGAAGGAAGATGGCTTCCGGCAGCTCTCCGTTGCTGTCCTGAAGCAGACGGCCGGCGGCTTCCTCCGGATTGGCGCCGGCGGACGGCGCGTAGCCGGCGGACAGCACCCTGGCTCCACGCTGCTGTGCGGCCTGTGTGAAAAGCTCGTTCATGCGCCGGCCATAGCCTTCTTCCGGATAGACGGAAGCCAGGGAGCGCAGTCCAAGATCATCGGCAGCCAGACGAAGCACGGCATCCACCTGATCCTGCGGGCTGGGGAAGAAACGCCAGGCCAGATTCCCCTCTTCACCCGCGTTCAGCTGGGGCATGAAGGCAAAAACCGCATGGCGGGAAAGTGTTCCGGCAGACTTCATCTTCTGGAAATTGCCGGCTCGCAGCGGACCGCCCACCACGACGCATTGCGGCGGCAGCGAGGCCAGCTGCGAGAGCCAGTCAGGCTGCTCCGTATCAATGGTTTCCAGCTGCACCTGCGTGCCCTTCTGCTCCAGCTCCTGCTGCGCAAGGGCTGCGCCCGCGCCGACTCTGCGCCCGATGGCGGACACCGAACCGCTGCCGGGCAGGGCCAGCACCACGCAGACTCCTTCCTGCGCCCGCTTCAGAGCCTTGTCAGGCAGGGATTTGTCCGCAAAGGCGCCACGCACGCGGGCCAGCAGGGCCGCGCTCTGATCCGGCTGGCTTCTGGCCAGGCGGCGGGCCTGTTCCAGAATCAGGACGGAGTAGGGAAAGGTCGCGTCCTTTCCGGCGGGAATGGCCTTTATGACGCCGCTCAGCACGGCGGAGGAGGTGCAGCGGGCTTCCGCCAGCAGACGCTGCTCCAGAGCGGGGCGGCGGCTGGAGGGGGCATGGGCATACATGGCGGACATGCGCGGCGCGGCCTGCAGAATCTGCTGGGTCGTGAAAGAACGGCCCGTCAGGATGAAGGCGGCATGCAGACGCAGCAGTTCAGGCATGGTTGCATCCTGCCAGATGGCTTTGGCCAGCGCGGTGGCACGGGCGGGCGGCGAAGCCTGGGCGCAGGTAAACCAGGCATCCTGCCATGCGGCCTCGGCGCGGGCCCCGGGTTCGGCCTTCAGCCATGCCTGAAGACTTTTCAGACCTTCGCCGGGCCTGCCGTTGCGGGCGGCCGCCGTGGCATGGCGGCTCCATGCCTCGCGTTTTTCCGCCTGCGTGATGCCGGCGGTCCTGATGAGCGCGCCATAGAGCTTTTCCGCGCGGGCCATGTTGCCCGCCGTCCAGGCCTTGCGGGCTTCTTCCACGGCAGGGATGGAAGCCGGCGCCATGCCGCTGCCGAAGGGCAGCGTCATGCAGGCAGTAAGCGAAAGGCAGAGCAGCAAGGCAAGCAGGGCCTGTAGGGGACGGTATTGGCGTGAATCAGCCATGGGAAATTCACCTGTGTGTTGGGGGATGGGAAAATGTCCGCGCATGCGCCTGTGCACGCGCCCCGCGCGGCAGCACGTTCTGCCGGTGCGGGCGTCTCAATCCCTGTTTGTACCCGTAAGCGGCGGACAAGGCAAGGCCGGGGCAAAGCGCGGTGCGCAAAAAGGGCGCCCCCCGGGTAGGAGGCGCCCCTGCAACTCCGCGTCCGCGGAGGATTACTTCTTCACTTCGGTGAAGTCGGCATCCACAACGTCATCGCCGTCCTTGGCGCCGGCGGCCTGTCCGGCTCCGGGCTGCGCCTGTCCGGCCGCACCCTGCTGCGCCTGCTGCTGGTAGAGCTGTTCAGCCAGCTTGTGGGACGCCTGGGCGAGCGCTTCCGTGGCCTGCTTGATGGCATCGGTGTCTTCACCTTCCATAGCCTTGCGCAGTTCGCCAATCTTGGCCTCAATATCAGCCTTGGTGGCGGCGTCCACCTTGTCGCCAAGGTCCTTCATGGACTTTTCCGTGCCGTAGATCAGGCTGTCGGCATGGTTGCGGGCTTCAATGACTTCCTGCTTCTTCTTGTCCTCGTTGGCATGCGCCTCGGCTTCGCGCACCAGACGCTGGATGTCTTCTTCGGACAGACCGGAGGAGGCAGTGATCTGGATAGACTGCTGCTTGCCCGTGCCCATGTCCTTGGCAGAAACATTCACGATGCCGTTGGCGTCAATGTCAAAGGACACTTCAATCTGCGGCACGCCGCGGGGCGCCGGCGGAATCCCGGCCAGTTCAAAGCGGGCCAGGGTCATGTTGTCGCTGGCCATGGGACGTTCGCCCTGAAGCACGTGGATGGACACGGAGGGCTGGTTGTCCGCGGCGGTGGTGAACACCTGGCTCTTGCGGGTCGGGATGGTGGTGTTGCGGTCGATGAGGCGCGTGAACACGCCGCCCATGGTCTCGATGCCCAGAGAAAGCGGGGTCACGTCCAGCAGCAGCACATCCTTGACATCGCCGGTCAGGATGCCGCCCTGAATGGCGGCGCCCATGGCCACCACTTCGTCGGGGTTCACGGAGCGGTTGGGCTCCTTGCCGAAGAATTCGCCCACGACCTTCTGCACCAGGGGCATGCGGGTCATGCCGCCCACAAGGATGACCTCGTCGATTTCATGTGCGCTGAGGCCGGCATCGGCCAGAGCCTTCTGGCAGGGGCCCACGGTGCGATCCACGAGGTCGGCCACCATCTGTTCCAGCTTTGCGCGGGAAATCTTGACCATCAGGTGCTTGGGGCCGTTCTGGTCAGCGGTGATGAAGGGCAGGTTCACTTCCGCTTCCATGGCGGTGGAAAGTTCCTTCTTCGCCTTTTCGGCAGCTTCCTTCAGGCGCTGCAGAGCCATGGAATCCTTGGAAAGATCAATGCCGTTGTCGCGCTTGAACTCTTCGACAAGGAAGTTGATGATGCGCTGGTCGAAGTCTTCGCCGCCGAGGAAGGTGTCCCCGTTGGTGGCGCGCACTTCCACAACGCTGTCGCCCACTTCCAGAATAGAAATATCGAAGGTGCCGCCGCCAAGGTCGAACACGGCGATCTTCTCGTTCGCCTTCTTGTCAAAGCCATAGGCCAGAGAAGCGGCAGTGGGCTCGTTGATGATGCGCTTCACTTCCAGACCGGCGATGCGGCCGGCGTCCTTGGTGGCCTGGCGCTGCGCGTCGTTGAAGTAGGCCGGCACGGTGATGACGGCTTCGCTGACAGTTTCGCCCAGATAGGCTTCAGCGTCGGCCTTCAGCTTGGCCAGAATCATGGCCGAGACTTCGGGCGCGCTGTAGGGGCGGCCGTCCACTTCCACGCTGGCGTCGCCATTGGCGGCAGAGGTAATCTTATAGGGAGAATGCTCCTTCCAGCGATCCACCTCGGGAGTATCGTATTTGCGGCCCATCAGGCGCTTGATGGCAAAAATGGTACGCTGAGGATTCGTGACGGCCTGACGCTTGGCGATTTCACCCACCAGGCGTTCCTTGTCGGTAAAGGCCACGACGGACGGGGTGGTGCGGCCGCCTTCAGGATTGGTGATGCATTTCGGGTCCTTGCCCTCCATCACGTACACACAGGAGTTGGTGGTACCCAAGTCGATACCAATAATCTTGGACATATATTTAATCCTCCTCGGCAATCAGCATAGTCATGCGCTTTTCCGCGCGACGAAAATGTAAGTCTTCCTGCGGTCCCGTCCAGAGGCAGGCAGGAAAAAAGTGAAAAATTTTTTTGCCGGCGCAGCTTTTCCGCCCCGGCAGGGTGCGTCCGGAGTTGACATACGGCGGGCATCACGTCAAAATAACAACACTTTATCAGGGTTATTCCATATTGAGGAGGTATTATTATGGAACTGACCAGACGCAATCTGCTGTGCGGACTGGGCGGCGTGGCCGCCGGTACTGCCGTGGCCGGTCTCATCGGCTCCGTGGCCAATGCCGCTGAACCTGCGGTGAAGGCCCCCACGGCCGGCGAAGTGAAGCGCTTTGCGCAGGTGGGCGGCGAGTTCGGCTGGAAGCCCCACAAGCTGGACCCCAAGGAATGCGCCCAGGTGGCCTATGAAGGCTACTGGTACAAGGGCTATGCCTGTGGCTACGGTGCGTTCTATGCGCTCATCGGCCTCATGGGCGAAAAGTTCGGCGCTCCCTACAACCAGTTCCCCTTCAGCATGCTGGAGACGAACAAGGGCGGCATTTCCGACTGGGGCACCATCTGCGGCGCGCTGTACGGTTCCGCTGCGGCCTTCGGCCTGTTCTGGGGCCGCAAGGAGCGCACGCCCATGGTGAACGAGCTGTTCCGCTGGTATGAAGTGACCAAGCTGCCCATGTACAACCCCGGCGATGCCGCCAAGGGCGTGAAGGGCGATGTGCCTTCCAACGTCGCCGGCTCCGTGCTGTGCCACATTTCCGTGTCCAAGTGGTGCAGCGAGCAGAAGCAGCAGGCCAGCAGCAAGATTCGCAGCGAGCGCTGCGGCCGCCTGACCGCGGACGTGGCCTACAAGGCCTGTGAAATCCTGAACGCCAAGATTGATCAGGGCAAGAACTACAAGGGAACCATGCCGTTGCAGAAGGCCAATTCCTACTGCGGCGAATGCCATGCCAAGGGCAAGGATGCCGACATCGTGAAGGGCGTGATGGACTGCACTCCCTGCCACAGCGGCAGCGAGCATCTGGCGAACAAGTTCAAGGATCATCCGTAGCAGCGCGGGCCGTCTTCCGGCGGCCCTGCATGAAGAGCTGTGCGCGCCCTGCGCGCGGCATGCAGGCAAAGGCGTCGCTTTCCCGAAGAGCATGGGAGAGCGGCGCCTTTCGTCATTGCAGAAGACTGCCTATTGCTTCTCCGGCTTAGAGCGCCTGGCGGAAGCGCAGGGACTGGCGCAGCGTTTCCCTGTCCATGAACTTCACTTCGGCGCCCAGAGGAATGCCCTGCGCCAGCCGGGTGACGGCAACATGGGGAAAGCGCGCCCGCACCAGGTCGCGGATGTAGGTGGCGGTGTTCTCCGCCTCCGCCGTGGCGCCCAGGGCGAGGATAAGCTCCGTGACAGCGCCTTCCTGGAGGCGGCGGACAAGGCGATCCACATCCAGCATATCGGCGTTCACATGTTCCAGCGGTGCCAGCAGGCCGCCAAGGATGAGATATTGCCCGTGGTAGAAGCCGCCTTCTTCCAGCGTGAGCATGCTGTCCCACTCTGCCACAAGGCAGAGCGTTTCCTGCGAGCGGCCGGCATCGGCGCACACGGCGCAGGGATCGGAGGCGGAAAGGCCGCCGCAGCGCGAGCACAGATGGAGATTGTCCCGCAGATCATGGATGGATGCGCCAAGCCGGCGGGTTTCGGCTTCGGGCCATTTGAGCAGGCTCATGGCGATGCGCATGGCTGATTTGGGGCCAAGGCCGGGCAGACGGGCCAGCTGTTCCACCAGCGCGGAGAGCGGTTCGGGAATGGTGTGCATCATGTTGTTGCTGTGGGGAAGGCATCCCGGAGGGCTTGTCTCATGAAAGGCTCCCGGGGGCAGGGCGGGCGGCGTCCACAGTGAAGCCGGAGAACGCCGCCCGGGAAACGGGGCTTAGAAAATGCCGGGCAGCTTGATGCCGCCGGAAATGGCGCTCATTTCGCGTTCCATGCTGTCGCGGGCAATGCGGGCAGCTTCGTTGACCGCGGCCAGAATGAGGTCCTGGAGCATTTCCACATCGCCGCCTTCCAGCGCCTTGGGATCGATGGTCAGGGCCTTCAGCTCCTGCTTGCCGGTGACAACGGCCTTGACCATGCCGCCGCCGCTGCTGGCCTCGAAGTCTTTCGTGGCCATTTCCTGCTGCATTTTCGCTATCTTGTGCTGCATCACCTGCGCCTGGCGCAGGATGTCGCCCATATTTCTCATATCGCGTGCTCCTTTGGTTACAGCGGGAGCGCCGGCAGGCGCGGCCCGCGGGGAATGGATGGAACCGGCGCGGTACGCCGGAAATTTGCTGTCAGCCCAGAGGTTCGCAGTGCACCAGCGTGGCGTCCAGTACATCGCAGCAGCGCTGTATTTCCTCACGCCGGGCAAACTCTTCCTTCAGCTGGGCGTCCGTGCGGCACTGCTGGGCCGGAGGGGCCACGGTCACGCGGACGGGCCTGCCGCAGTAGGCCGCAAGCAGACGGGAGAGATCGGCGGCATTCTTTTCCAGCAGACTGCACAGCACGCGGGTTCCCGTGGCTATCTGGCAGCCTTCCGCCGAAAAGACCGCTTCCGCCTGCTTCATCATGGGCATGGGCAGCGGCATGGGGCGTCCTTCTTCCTGCTCCCGTGCGCAGAAGGCACAGAAGTCATCCCATGAGCGGGAAGCTGCCGTGGCGGCCGGCGCATCCGGCGGCGGGGCTGCGGCGCCGGTGTCCTGCGATGGCGTGCGCATGTCCGCCATGCCATCCGGCGCCGGGGCTTCCGTGCCAGCGGCGGGTACAGGGGTACTGCATACTTTTTCCAAAGCAGGCCGCGCGGCAGTTCGGTCCGCCGAAGGGGCCGGCAGGGGATTCCCTGTGCGCGGCGCGGGGGCCGGCATGGGGATGTCCCTGCGCGCCGGGGGCGTCACGGAATTGCCGGCGGAAGCGCCGGCGGTCTGGGCTGCGCTGGCTTTGGCCGGGGCCGGCTGGCCGGCGGCGGGGGAATGCGGCGTCTCCTCCAGCGCTCCGGGCAGGCGATCCAGCGGCAGCAGGCGAGGCAGCAGGGCCAGATGCAGCAGCAGCAGTTCCAGTGCCGCCGCCGGCTCCGGACTCTGGATGATGCGGCGCTGGGCGTCCAGCACCATCTGCCAGGCCGCATGGATGTGCGGCAGGCTGAAGCGCGGGGCCTGCTCCATCCACACGCGCGCCTCGTCTTCCGGCAGTTCCAGGACGGGCAGGACGCGCTCGCCGGACTGCCGGAGCAGGAAGAGCATGCGCCAGATGTTGGCAAGCTCGCGCAGGAAAAATCCTATATCCACGCCCTGATCCAGCAGGCCACGCAGCAGCTGGGCCACGGCGGCGCAGTCCTGCGCCAGCAGAGCGTCCAGCAGCGCCGTGAAGGCCTCCTGCCCGGCAAGGCCCAGTACCGCGCGGACGCCGTCCTGCGTGAGCCTGTCGCCGCCGAGAGCGAGGGTCTGGTCAAGCAGGGACATGCTGTCACGCACACTGCCGGCGGCGCGGCGGGCAAGAAGCCGCACGGCGCCCGCTTCAAAGGGAACGGACTCGCGTTCCAGAACATTGGTCAGGTGCGCGGCGATGGCAGATTCCGGCAGATGCCGGAAGATGAAGTGCTGGCAGCGGCTGACAATGGTAATGGGGAACTTGTGCGCTTCCGTGGTGGCAAAGATGAAGACGACGCGCGCCGGCGGCTCTTCCAGCGTTTTCAGCAGGGCGTTGAAGGCCGAGCGCGACAGCATGTGGGCTTCGTCGATGATGAAGACCTTGTACCGCCCCTCCATGGGGGCGTAGCCGATCTTTTCGCGCAGGGCGCGGGCATCCTCCACGCTGTTGTTGGAGGCGCCGTCAATTTCCGCCACGTCCACATGCACGCCCTGCGTGATCTTGCGGCATTGTTCACAGGCATTGCAGGGGTCCGCCGCAGGCGCATGGGCGCAGTTCAGGGCCTTGGCAAAAATGCGGGCGATGGTGGTCTTGCCCACGCCGCGGGTGCCGCTGAACAGGTAGGCCGGAGCCACCTTGTCCTCGGCGGCGGCGCGGGAAAGGACGGCCTTGACCATGTCCTGCCCGGCGACATCCGCAAAGGTCTGGGGGCGGTAGCGCGAGGCGAGCGAGATGTTTTGCATGGCGGCGCAGGCCGGGGGAGAAGACTCCCCCGGCAGTGGTGGTTAGAAGGTGTAATGGCTGAGCCAGGAGGCGTACTTGGGATTTTCACCCTTGACGATCTTGAAGAATTCCTGCTGGATATGCTTGGTGACGGCGCCGGCGCGGCCCGCGCCGATGACGCGGCGGTCCACTTCGCGGATGGGCGTCAGCTCGGCAGCGGTGCCGGTGAAGAAGGCTTCCTCGGCGATGTACAGCTCGTCACGGGTGAAGAGCTGCTCTTCCACCGTGTAGCCAAGGTCGCGCGCCAGCGTGATGATGGAGCTGCGGGTAATGCCGCCGAGGATGGAGGTCAGCGGCGGGGTCTTGATGACGCCGTCGTGCACCATGAAGATATTTTCGCCCGAGGCTTCGGCCACAAAGCCATTGGTATCCAGCATCACGGCTTCGTCATAGCCGTCTTCCTTGGCTTCCACCTTGGCAAGAATGGAGTTGACATAGTTGCCGGCGGCCTTGGCCTTGCTCATGAGCGTATTGGCGTGCATGCGCGCAAAGGAGCTGGTCTTGCAGCGGATGCCCATTTCCAGCGCCTCGGGGCCGAGGTAGGCGCCCCACGGCCATACGGCGATAATGGTATGGATGGGATTGGCGCCGGGATAGACGCCCATTTCGCCCGCGCCCACGAAGGAGAGCGGACGCACGTAGCCGCCGTCCAGCTTGTTGGCCTTTAGGGTGTCCAGAATGGCCGTGGCCACTTCCTCGGCGGTGAGGGGGATTTCCAGACGCAGGATTTTTGCGGAGTTGATCAGGCGCTGGGCGTGTTCTTCCAGACGAAACACTGCGGAGGTGCCGTCGGCGCACTTGTAGGCGCGAATGCCTTCAAAAACGGCGCTGCCGTAGTGCAGGGCGTGCGTCATGACGGACACATTGGCCTCAGCCCAAGGAACCAGCTTTCCATCAAACCAGATAAATTCAGTTGTTTTCATACGATACCTCGCGGTTGGGCTCGTGCACCTCCGTTGGATGCGGGGATACATGGCAAGAACTCAAGGCTACGGGAAAGCAGGGGTTCTGGTCAAGTCTTTTCGCGGCATCCCGCCGGGGCCTCCCCGTCGTTCCGCTTGTCATCAGCAGGGGGGAGCGATACAAGGATGCCAACAGCGAGGTGAGCCATGTTTTTAGGGATAGATGCGGGCGGCACGCATACTGACGCCGCCGTGGTGGAGCGGGGACGGATTGTGGCCTCAGCCAAGGTCGTGACCCGGCATGATGATCTGCCTGCGTCCATAGGCGCCGTGCTGCGCGCGCTGCATGGCGTGGACCTGAGCCGCGTATCGCGGGTGACACTGGGAACGACGCTGGCCGTGAACGCCGTGGTGCAGGGAAAGGCGGATGCCGTGGGCCTCCTGCTCAGCGCGGGGCCGGGACTGGCGCCGGAACGCGCGGCGCTGGGAGACTGCGTGGCTGTGGTGCCGGGCGGTCTGGATCACCGGGGGCATGAAGTGACGCCGCTGGACGTGACAGGCGTGCCCGGGATTGTCCGGAGCTGGCGGCAGGCCGGGGTACGGGCCTTTGCCGTCGCGGGAAAGTTCTCGCCGCGCAATCCGGCGCATGAGGCGGGCATGGCCGACGCCGTGCGCGCCGTACTGCCGAATGCCGCCGTGACGCAGGGCCGCCTGCTTTCCGGAGCGCTGAATTTTCCCCGCCGCGTGGCCACAGCCTACTACAGCGCGGCGGTTTCCCGCCTGCATGGGGAATTTCTGGATGCTGTGGAGGCCGCCCTGCATGCCGCGGGCATTGCCGCGCCCGTGCGGCTGCTGAAGGCGGATGGTGGCGCCGCGCCCCTGTCGCTCTCGCGGCGGGAACCGGCGCAGTCCATCATGTCCGGCCCGGCGGCCAGCGTCATGGGACTGCTGGCCCTGTGTCCCGCCGTTGCGGCGCAGGATTCCCTGCTGCTGGATGTGGGCGGGACGACGACGGATATTGCGCTGTATGCGGAGGGTTCGCCTGTGCTGGATCGTGACGGCATGCGGCTGAACGGACGTTCCACGCTGGTGCGCTCGCTGGCGACGCTGTCCATCGGCGTAGGCGGAGATTCGCTGCTGCGCCGGGAGGGGGGTGCGGTTGTGACCGGGCCGCTGCGCCAGGGACCGGCGGCGGCCTTTGGCGGGACGGCGGCCACGCTGCTGGATGCTCTCAATGTGCTGGGGCCGCGGACGGCTGGCGACGCGGCCGCCTCCCGTACCGCGCTGGAGGCGCTGGCGGGCGCATGGGGCATGACGGCGGACGCGCTGGCGCAGGCCGGCGTGGAAAGCGCCGTGAGCCAGATTGCCGCCGCGGTGCGCGAGCTGGTGGCGCGGGTGAATGCCGCGCCTGTCTATACGCTGGCCGCGCTGCTGGAGGATCGGCAGGTGCGCCCGGCCCATGCCTGGCTGGTGGGCGGGCCCGCCGGCCTGCTGCGCGGGCGGCTGGCAGATGCGCTGGGCATGCCCGTGACCGTGCCGCCGCATGCGGAGGTGGCCAATGCCGTGGGCGCGGCGCTGACCCTGCCCACGGCCTCGCTGGAGCTTTTTGCGGATACGGGCGAGGGGCTGATGCGCATTCCTGCCTGCGATATCGCGCGCAGGGTGCCGCGCTCCTACGGACTGGAGCAGGCGCGGGAGGATGCCGAGGCCGCCCTGCTGGACATGCTGCGGGCCGAAGGGGTGGACGGCCTGCCTGTGGAGACGGTGGAGGAGAATCTCTTCCCTACGCTGGATGACAGCGGGCGCGGCAGCAGGGACATTCGCGTGGTGTGCCAGCTTTCGCCGGGCATTGCCGGCGTAATTGCGCCGCAGGCATGACGGGCCGGGCGCGGGATGGCCGCCGGCCTGATCCGGCAGGCACACCCCATCACGGAACAACAGAACCGGCAGGCTTCGCTCTGACGCGGGAAATGAAGGACAGTGCATGGAAATAGTGCTTTTTCATCCGGAAATACCTCCGAATACGGGAAATATCGCCCGTCTGTGCGCCGCAACGCGTACGCCCCTGCATCTTGTTGAGCCGTTGGGCTTCAGCCTGGAGGATCGCTATCTGAAGCGTGCCGGTCTGGACTACTGGCCGCATGTGGAGAAGCATGTCTGGCCGGATTTTGCCGCATATCTGCGCCATGCGGGGCGGGACAGGCGTCTGGTGATGACCTCCGCGCGCGGCGGCGAACCCGTGCAGCACTTTGCCTTTTCCTCACGGGATGCCCTGGTCTTCGGCCCGGAATCCCGCGGCCTGCCGCAGGACATGCTGGAGCGTTCTCCCTGGCATGTCCGCATTCCCATGGGGGGTGCCGTGCGCAGTCTGAATCTTTCCACCTCGGCGGGCATTGTGCTCTATGCCGCGCTGGCGCGCTGCGGGATGCTGGAGGCATGGGGCTGATGCTGGCTGGCATGCAGTGGTTGTGGCTGGTGCCGGCGGCGCTTGTGCTGGATTTGGCGCTGGGGGACCCGCGTCTGCCGTGGCGGCATCCTGTCTGCTGGATAGGATCGTGGCTGAACTGGCTGGAGCCACGGGCGCGGCGCCTGGGCGGCGGGCGCGCCGTGGGCGCGGCCTGCGTGGTGCTGACGGTGCTTCTGGCCTCGGGGCTGGTGTGGCTTCTGTCCTCCCTGCCCTATGTGGGGCCGCTGTTTGCGCTGTATTTTGCCTGGGCCGGACTGGCCATAGGTTCCCTGACGGACACGGGGCGCCGCGTACTGCGCTCGCTGGAGGAAGATGAGCTGCCCGAGGCCCGCGCCTCGCTGAATCAGCTTGTGAGCCGGGAGACATCGGCAATGGATCGTCCCCGGCTGAAGAAAACGCTGGCGGACACCTTGTCGGAGAACTTTACCGATGCCTGCATCGCGCCGCTGTTCTGGCTGGTGGTGGGCGGCCCGGCGGGACTGTGGATGCACCGTGCGGTGAGCACCATGGATTCCATGTGGGGCTACAGGACGCCGCGCTGGCTGCGGCTGGGCTGGGGCGGCGCGCGTGCGGACGACGTGCTGGCGTGGATTCCGGCACGGCTGGGCGTTGCCATTCTCTGGCTGACGGACAGGCTGACGGGCACATCCGCACGCTGGCAGGGGAGCTGGCCGGGCTTCCGCCGCGTGGCCGCGCAGGCTTCGGGCATGCCCAGCCCCAATTCCGGCTGGTCCATGACGGCCTGCGCCTGGCTGCTGGGTGCGCGCATGGGAGGAGATGAGGTCTATTTTGGAGAGGCTGTGCGCAAGCCCCTGCTGGGGCCGGATGACGACGGCGGGCGCGTATGGGACGGCCCTCGCCTGTCCGCGCTGTGTCAGCTGATGACGCAGGCATCGTGCATCGGCGCCTGCCTGATGTATGCCGCCGCACTGCTCATTGTGCTGGCATGATTATCGGGCTTATCCCTGCCGCGCAAGCCGCATGTGCAGCAGGGGGAAGGCATTGCCATGCCCGTCGTCTGCCGTGCGGGCCTCTGCCGCAAAACCCATGCGCCGGTAAAAGGCCAGAGCGCGCGTATTCTGCTCATTGCAGTCAACGGCATCGGCATGAAGCCGCTGGATGGCATGCTCTACCAGCGCCCTTCCTGTGCCGCGCCCGAAGTGGGCCGGATGGAGGAAGAGCATTTCAATCTTCCGCCCCTCTACGCCCATGAAGCCGACGGGCATGCCGGTACTGGCAAGAACAAGGGTGGATACGGCGCTGGCCCCTGAACGCACCAGAGGTCTGAGGCCGGCAATATCCTCTTCAGACAGGAAGTCATGGGTGGCGCGCACGGAGGCTTCCCAGATGTCCAGAACAGTCGGGAGCCATGCGGCCCTGTTGGCCCGGGGGATGTCCACAAGTGTCACGGTATTCATGTTCTGCTTCTGAGCGGGGAAAACGATGGCTGCGGCACCATGCGGCGGGATACCCTGGCCAGGGGCCTGCCGTGGCATGGGGGGCGGTGTCGCTCGTCGTCATGTCTCTGCGTCGCGGGGCTCCACCAGCGCGCCGCCGTCTGTCAGTTCCGCCAGTGCCAGCGCAAAGGCTGAGGCGTGCTCCTGCGGCAGGCTGACGCTGAACACGGCGTCCGTGCCGAATTCCTCGGCGGTGACAACGGCCTCGTGCGCGGGCAGAAGCCGGCGAAAGCGCTCGATGAAGGCGTATTCCAGAATGACGTCCAGATGCGAGGGGATGATGCGCTCGCGCGTGGGCAGGGTGCCCATGTTTTCCTGCACAGCCCCCTGATAGGCGCGTACCAGCCCTCCGGTCCCCAGCTTGATGCCGCCAAAGTAGCGCGTCACCACGCTCACTATCTCGCCCACGCCGCCATGCAGCAGCACGGTGAGCATGGGACGGCCCGCGGTGCCGTGCGGCTCGCCATCATCGGAAAAGCCAACCCGCGCGGTATGCCCGGGCGCGCCGGCGGCGAAGGCCCAGCAGTTGTGGGTGGCATCGGGGAATTCCTGCCGGATGCGCTCCACAAAGGCCCGCGCCGCCTCGCTGCTGGGGGCATGAGCTGTGGAGGTGATGAAGCGGCTGCGCTTGATGATCTGCTCTGTGCGGTGCAGGGCCTGCGGCGGCAGGTGGGGAATGGGGTAGCGGTCGGTCATGCCGCCTTGTAGCGGGGCGGCCAGACGGCGTCAACTCTCCGGCCGTCGGAGCCGTGCAGGTTTTTTTCGCAAACGGAAAGAAATACCTTTACATACCTGTGGTTTTTTTGTAAACAGGAATTGTTTTCAATAAAGACAGGCAGTGAAATCTTTTCCAGCCAATGTTACCGTAACGAGGAGTGAACAATGAGCAAGACTCAGCAGAATCTGATGGACGCCTTTGCCGGCGAATCCCAGGCTAACCGCAAGTATCTCGCCTATGCCGTGGCCGCCGAGAAGGAAGGCCTGAAGCAGGTGGCCAAGCTCTTCCGCGCCGCTGCCGCCGCTGAAACCATCCATGCCCATGCCCACCTGAAGAACGCCGGGCACATCGGTGATACCGTGGCCAACCTGAAGGACGCCGTCGCGGGCGAAACCCACGAATTTACCAAGATGTATCCTGCCATGATCAAGGAAGCGCAGGAAGAAGGCAATACCGCCATCGCCAAGTACTTCGACTTCGTCAACAAAGTGGAAGAAGTGCATGCCGGCCTGTACAAGAAGGCTCTGGAAGACCCCGCGAATCTGCCTGAAACGGATTACTACGTCTGCAAGATTTGCGGCTACACCCATGAAGGCCCCGTGGACAAGTGCCCTATCTGCGGCGCTGGCAAGGCTGCCTTCTTCAAGGTGGACGAAACCGCCATGTAGCAGCGTGCCTCTCATGGCGCAGATGCTGAAGAGCCGCCCTTCGGGGCGGCTCTTTTGCGGCATGGCGCATGCTTCCTGCCGGCGTGCCGCCGGGGTGGGACAGTCCTGCCGTTGCCGCAGAAAAGGAGTGGTGTCCTGTCCGCGTTTGAAAGGGAGGACAGACGCGGTCACAGATGTCATGCCGGCGGCGCACGCAGCCTTGCCTCGTCGGCGGCAGGGCAGGGCGTTGCGCATCAGCGTATTCGTGGCAGGTTCCAGTGTCGTGCAATGGCCAGCAGGCGGATGACAAGGACAACGCAGAAGCCCAGCGACATGGCGGCTTCAGGCGGCACGCGGCTCCAGAGGAAGGCAGTGCAGACAGCGCCGGCCAGTGCGGCGACGGCATAGATGTCTTTCACGCATACGGCAGGCATTTCCTGCGCCAGCATGTCGCGCAGAACGCCTCCTCCCACGCCGGTGACAACCCCGAGGGATACCGCGAGAAAGAAGGTCGGGCTGGCGGATTCCATGCCGATGCTGACACCGTTCACCGTGAAGGCGGCCAGCCCCAGCGCATCCGAGAGCGCCAGCGTCCGTTCGTACAGTGCGGCGATGCGCCCGGGGGGAAGCCGCCTGTGCAGGGAGGCGACGGCAAAGACGACATTGGCCGTGAGAATGGCGATGGTGGCGTATGCCGGATGCAGGAACATGACCGGAGGCGTCTGTCCTATCAGCAGGTCGCGGATGGCCCCGCCGCCCACGGCCGTGGCCAGGGCCAGAATATTGACGCCGAACAGATCCATTTTCTTCTGCACGGCAAGCATGGCCCCGGAGACGGCAAAGGCGGCCGTTCCAAGAACAGATGTCCACAGCAGGAAATCCATGCTGGCATTCTCCTCGCGCGGCTGTGCCGCAATATGGCGGGGACTGCCGCCGTGTCAGCGGAGCCAGCGGCGCAGCGTGCTGACCAGAACATGCAGCTCCAGCGGCTTGGCGATATGCTCATTCATGCCCACGGTTCTGGCCGCCTGTATATCCTCTGCAAAGGCATTGGCCGTCATGGCGATGATGGGCACCCGCTTGCAGTAGTCGCCGCTCATGGCGCGAATGGCTCTGGTGGCGTCATAGCCGTTCATCCGCGGCATCTGAATATCCATGAAGATGATGTCGTAGTAGCCGTCCGGACAGTCGGCCATCCTGTCAACAGCTTCCGTGCCGTCAGCGGCGCATTCAACGGCGATTCCCGTCATGGCCAGAATCTCGCTGGCAATCTCCGCGTTCAGCTCGTTATCCTCCACCAGCAGGGCGCGGAAGGCCGACAGATCCATCTCTCCCAGCTCGACCAGCGGTTCCTCCCGCTCATGGTACTCTTCTCCGCCCACCAGGCTGGAGAAGGTCTTGGCCAGTCTGGACTGGAACAGGGGCTTGCTGATGAAGGCATTGGCGCCGGCCGCTCGGGCCTCCTGTTCAATATCCGACCAGTCGTAGGCGGACACGATGATGATGGGCACATGAGCTCCCACGGCCTTGCGGATGGCCCTGACGGTGGCGATGCCGTCCATGTCCGGCATCTTCCAGTCAATGATGCACGCAAAGTAGTCCCGCTTCTGCTCATGGCGCAGGACAACACGCGCAACAGCCTGCTCTCCTGAACAGACGCCCTCGGCTTTCATCCCGAAATCATTCAGCATGCCGCAGCAGGACTGCAAGCTCAGCACGTCGTCGTCCGCCACCAGCACATCCAGGTCAACAAATCTGTCATAGTTGCATGGCACGGTATCCTGAAGCTTCAGGTAGATGGTGACGATAAAGCGGGAGCCGACGCCCAGGGAGCTTTCCACCCTGATGTCGCCGCCCATCATGCGGACGATGTTCCGGCTGATGGGCATTCCCAGACCGGTTCCCACGATTTTGTCCACTCTGGTGTCCCGGGCGCGGGCAAAGGGTTCGAAAATCCTGTCCAGAAAATCCCTGCTCATGCCGATGCCGTTGTCCTCAAAGACAAATTCAAAGCAGCCGACCTTGGCCTGATTGGACGGTTTTTCGGTGATGGAAAGCTGAATCCTGCCGCCATCCGGCGTAAACTTTACGGCATTGCTCATGAGGTTTGTAAAGACTTTCTGAATGCGGAGGCTGTCGCCTATCACCGCCTCATGCGTCACGCCGGAAATATTGACGCTGAGCGTGTGATGATGCTCCTCGATCTGGGAGCCCGTCATGGTGAGCAGATTGTCGATAAGGTCGGAAAGATTGAATTCCTCCTCGATGAGGTCCACCTTGCCGGACTCGATCTTGCTCATGTCCAGAACTTCATTGATGAGGCTGAGCAGATGCTTGCTGGCCAGCGTAATCTTCTGGAGACTGTCCTGAACGCGCTCCCTGTCATCAATGTGCGCCACGGCGATGGCCGTCATGCCGATGATGCCGTTCATGGGCGTGCGGATGTCATGGGACATGTTGGACAGGAAGTCGGTCTTGGCCTTGTTGGCCGCTTCCGCCGCATCGTATGCCGCCTGCAGGGCCATTTCCTGCTGCCGTTCCTTCTTGATGAGATCATCCACGTTTCTGGTGCCCACGACGACGGCAGTGCCGCCGTCCTTTTCGTGCACAAAGGTCACCCGTGCCTGAAGATAGCCTATCCCGCCGTCCATGAGCTTTTCATAGGTCAGGGAGTAGCTCTTTCTTTCCGCGTGCATGTGGGGCAGCGACAGCTTTTCGATAAATTCACTGCGGCATTGTCCGGAAACCTGTTCCTCGGCATAGCTGCGCAGGCCTCTGGACCAGCAGTGGTTGTGCCTGCGGAAGTGCTCCGCAATGGCGCGGCCATCTTCGCTCTCCGCCCGGTAGGTGGTGACGGTGTCCGTTTCCGGGTCCACCAGCAGGATGGAATAGTACTCCGATCCGAGTCCTTCGATGATCTCCCGCTGCTTTTCCAGCTCGCGGGTCTGGTTCAGGTGGCGGCGCATTTCCCTGTCCACGTCGCGCAGGCCCAGAATGAAGGTGACGGCGCCGTTCCTGTCGACAGTCTTCACCAGGTTCATCTCATAATAGGAGATGACGCCGTCCATGATCCTTCTGTAGCCCTGCTTGTAGAGCCCCGCATCGGGCACCTGCTCCAGCAGCACGGCAAGCCTGCTGGATTCCCTGAGCCGGTCGCGATCTTCCGGGACGACAAAGGTATCGATATACCTGTCCAGAATGGTTTCATAGTCTTCCAGAGCCATGAGCTTCCGCAGAAGTTCCGGCGAGATGCCGATGCCGTCCGTCTGGTACGTGGACATCCTGCCGCTTTGGGCGTCAATCTTGAACAGACTGTGATATTCCTGGCTCAACGCGCTGGAGATGGCCATCTCCTCCTGAAGCGCCGTGTTGATCCGCTCCATCGTTGCCAGCAGATCAGTAAGCTCCGCATTGGTTGCCTGTAGTTTTTTCTGGGCCTCCAGCTCCCTGAGCTTGCTGTCATGAATGGACTGCGTGGCAAAAACGACATGGGTCAGCCGCCCCTCGGCATTCCTGTCCCCCTCGATGAAGCAGCATTCCGTCCAGTGTGCCCGATGTTCCTGCTCCTGAGAAAGCTGTACCGTGCTCAAATACTGCCGTGAGATAATCCGGCTTTCCTTCAGGCGTTCCTCCAGTGTGGAAAGATCAACGAAGGAAAGCATGTCCTCCGTATATTCCGGCGTCATCATGCGGTGGCAGAACATATTCAGGCATTCCTGCGCGTCGCCCGTTTCGCCAATGCTGGCGTGCACATCCCCGGGGGAAGCAATCTCCATGAAGCGGTTGGCGGCAAGGTCTATGTAGTATACCGCCGTATATATCTCGCTCAGAGACTGGATGATGGTCATCCGATCCACCAGCTTCTGGCTGGAGGCTTTGCGGTCGGCATCAAGCATGCGCATGGTGGCGATTTCGCTGTAGCAGGTGGAGGCCACCACCGAGAGCAGCAGGAGATCACCGGTATTCCGGGAGGGATTATCGACGCCGAGGAAGCCGGCAACCTCGCCGTGTACTATGATGGGGGCTGCCATCAGGCTGTCGATTCCCTGCGGTGCCAGAATTTCATAGGTTTTTGAGCCAGGCTTGTAGTCTTCCGACAGGGATGAGATATAGAATTCCCCGTATTCCTCAAAGGCTTCAAACCAGCATTCCAGGCCGTTGAGAGGAATGTGCTGGAGATTGTCGATCTCGTGCGAGATGCCATCCCGGCACCATTCGTAGGTATTGCTCAGGCTTGCACGATCCTGATCCCTCTCGAAAATATAGGCACGATCCGCCGCATAATAGTCGCCGACGTAGACAAGAATGCTGTGCAGCGTCTCTTCGTCCTTCGGCTTGTCCAGATAGTTGCGAAGAAATTGCCTGACGGCCTGTTCCTGAGCGGACTGTTTGCGGGAGGATGTATTCATGGCGGCCCGGATACCCCTGAAAGAAAAGATGGCGGGAAGGAGCGTCCCCTCCCTGCGCACATGGGGAAGTGGGAAAAAATAAAAAGGTTACGGTATCTACCCGTAACCTATTATCTTTTCAACCAGACGGTTTTCATGGTGGGCAGTGAGGGGCTCGAACCCCCGACCCTCGCCTTGTAAGGGCGATGCTCTACCAGCTGAGCTAACTGCCCGTGAACCACGCCATATTTGCCCGAGAATCTTTTCCTTGTCAAGCCCGGGCGATCAGGCGAGTAGGTAGTCCCGGCCAGCGCGGAGCCCGCGGCTCTCAAGCCAGGCGGCGGCCTCTTCCGGCGCACCGTGCCCGGTGAGGCAGATCAGGATGAAGATGCCCGCCGGCAGGGAATAGGGAAAGGAGGGCACTTGGAAGGAGCCCTCCTGCTTCATAATGGTATGCGCATGCCGTATGAATACAGGTATGAGAAAAAAACAGGATTCTGTCCGGAGCGTTATATATTATCACTCTAACATTTGCTTATATAGTCTTTGATCTTTTTCTATCTGAGCCTTCAGCATATCTCTCTCTGCCTTGAGTTTTTTTACTTCATCAAGATTATCACAGCCTGTACAGAGAAGCCCAAAAATCAGAGCTGCCAACCATGCCTTTTTCACTGTTCATTCCTCCTGTATGGCATTATGAGCATCAATATTGAAAAATATGTCATTACTCCTTCTGAAATAATTGTATATATAAAATAAATTGGCTTTCCGAAAAATGGAAAGTTCATGACCTGCTGAATAGTAAGTTCATAGATATAAAGATGTTTTATAATAACCCTAAGAGGCCACGAAACACTTCGGTTGTCTATGGCTTCTAGAGTCGTCTTAAGTAATTCTCCAATATTTTGGGCGACCACAGGCTCCATAGTGATCAAGTTATATGTTGAAACTCCCATGGCTGCGATTGAAGCAATCATGAATGGAATCAAATATTGTTTTAGAACACTATTGACATCTTTTCTGATAGCTGAGTGTCCTGAATATGATTTTTTATTAAATAGTACATATTCTGTAATCGCAAGGCATAAAAATATGTATTGTGATTTATGAACGCTTGTTAGAGCGAAGAATGTTAATATGTTAACGGAAAGCGCAAATGCTACAAAAGCAGCTATAACTCGAACAACATATCCGTGTGAAAAAAATTTATATATTCCAGATTCTATATCTAAAAATGTCTGTAAAAATATTCTGTATAGGACAAGTTTTATTTGAATAACATGACGTGCTAGGAAAAATGTTAATATTGCAACAAGTAAGTATGTAAAATAGTTATTAGATAAAGGTGCGATATAAAACAATCCAAAAAAAGAATGCTCTGCAAATATAAAATATCCAGTAATGTATATAGTTAAAAGATAAAAAAATAGTGTGGAAATGTTTGTACTTTTCGCAGATAAAGATTCTTCAGTATCGATTTTGTTCTCATTATCTTTAGTAAATTTATCTGACATATCAATTTCGCTCCTTGCTTGTGCAGGTTATTCTGCTTGATGCGGGTATCTTCCTGCGCCCAGGAGCGGCTCATGCGTTCTGTGCCGCTCTGGTTCTGGAGCCAGAGTTCAGCGCAAATGGCCGTCCCTGCCAGGACGGCAAGTACTCCGGCAAAAAACCGCAATGCAGCTGGGGAAAAATTCGCCTTCCCATGTCAGTCATGCAGCCCCCTTTTTCCCGAAAATGTTGAATAGTTATCTACGACCGCACGTGTTTTCCTTCCTGTCCGGTACGCAGGCACTCCCTTTATTGGGTATTTTGAATAAAATGTCAATAATTGGTTTTTATGCTGTTTTTTGGGGCATATTTCCCATGTACTCTTTTCGGGCAGGAAAGGAGGTCAGCGTGGCCGAACAAAAAAAGCAGCGGCTTGCAACCATTGTAGGAGCTAACATCACTGCACAGCGACGCCTCATGGGTTGGAATCAGGCTGAATTTGCCGAACGGCTCGGTATTGGCCCTGATTCGCTGTCGCGTATAGAACGGGGGTTGGTAGCTCCGCGCTTTCCACGTCTTGAGCAGATGGCATCCTTGCTGGAATGCTCGGTGTACGAACTGTTTCAGACGCAGGAAGAGCGCGAGCAGGCGACGGAACGCTCTGGCACCGTCGGTTCTTTCAGCAGTCTTGATTTGAGCACCCGCCGGGAAGTGATGCTCATGGCAGAAAGAATTATTCAGCTTATGCGTTCCTGATCTATCACCCTACCTATATCGTTCAGCCTATTTCACAGTCATGTTATCTTCTTGAGCGGAAAGAATGCGCGCCGTGCGTCATGGCAGGCAGTGTCTTGTCCACGGCGCAGAGGCTTCTGTATTTTTCAGGAGGCACAGCAGGCAGTATATTCCTCGGTAAGCCCTCGCCTTGTAAGGGCGAGGCTCTGCCAGGCATGCAAAAACTGCCATGAGCTGCAACAGATTGGCCTGAACCTGCGCATGCTGTCAGACCGCATGTGCCATGTCAGGCAATGAGGTAGTCCCGGCCAGCGCGGAGCCCGCGGCTCCTGAGCCAGGCGGCGGCCTCTTCCGGCGCGCCGTGCCCGGTAAGGCAGATCAGGATGAAGATGCCCGCCGGCAGGGCTTCTCTGGCGATCACGGGAATGCCGTGTACCATATTGCCTATCTTGTGCGGATCGATGTCCACCCATGCGCGGATGCGGATGCCGTGTGCCTGAAGGGGGAGGGCGCGCCGCCGGGAAACCCTGCCGCCTCCGATGACGCAGACCTCCCTGCGGCCTTCCCGCAGCAGATGCCGCGCCAGCCACAGGGCGCGGGTCTGCGTAAAGGCCGCTTCCGCATAATGTGCGTCCGTGCGCGTCAGCCTGCCCGGCGGATCATTCCACACAAGGAGAGTCTCCGGCAGTTTTTCCATGAGGACGCCGGCATCCATCCAGCGCAGCCACAGCTCCCAGTCCTCGGGGAAGGGGCCTTCCCTGTAGCCGCCATACCGCACCGGCAGCTCCGCGCGAAACATGACGGAAGGATGCGGGATGGGCGTCTCGCGAAAGCGATTCACGCGCAGCTCCTCGTTGCTGCGGCAGGCGTTCATCCAGTCCACAAGCCGCGCAAAGCCCCCCGCGCGCCGCGCATCGCCGCCAAAGCGCACCAGACAGGATACCAGCCCTGTTTCCGGGTGGGCGTCCAGAAAATCCCGCTGCCGACGCAGACGGCCGGGCAGGCTTACGTCATCCGCGTCCATGCGGGCGATGAAGCGTCCGCGTGCCGCCGCCAGCCCCGCATTCAGCGTGCCGGCTATGCCCTGATGCGGCAGATGTAGGACGCGCAGGCGGCGGTCCCGTGCGGCCAGAACATCCAGCAGGGGGCCCGTGCCATCGGTGGAACCGTCGTCCGCCGCGATGATTTCCAGCGCCGGACAGTCCTGCGCAAGCAGGCTGTCCACGGCCGCGGTGACGGTGGACGCGGCATTGAACACGGGCAGGAGAACGCTTACATCCGGGATGGAGGGCGGTGCGTCGGTGTGACAGGCGCTGCAAACGGCAGCGGCGTCGGAAGAACAGGATGACATGGCAGGCTCACACGGCGGTGCGGAAGATATGAAAAAAGCCCCCGTGAGAAACACGGAGGCGTACTGACATGGAGCGGGAGACGGGATTTGAACCCGCGACTTTCACCATGGCAAGGTGACACTCTACCACTGAGTTACTCCCGCAACGGAGCATCCGCCAATGGACGGAAAAGGCGTTCTCCAGATGCGGTGGAGCGGGAGACGGGATTTGAACCCGCGACTTTCACCATGGCAAGGTGACACTCTACCACTGAGTTACTCCCGCACGAATGGGGAGAACGCAACCGCTTCCAAAGAAAAAGCCCTTACATCTTTCAGCAAGGGCTTTCACAGCTCTTGGAGCGGGAAACGGGATTTGAACCCGCGACCTTCAGCTTGGGAAGCTGACACTCTACCGCTGAGTTATTCCCGCAAGGGAAACAGGCATAGTGGAGCGGGAGACGGGATTTGAACCCGCGACTTTCACCATGGCAAGGTGACACTCTACCACTGAGTTACTCCCGCACGATATGCGAGAAGCACCACTGATGCGTTTGGAGGCGACATCCAGATTTGAACTGGAGAATGGAGGTTTTGCAGACCTCTGCCTTACCACTTGGCTATGTCGCCATCAGTCAGCGTGTTGGAGCGGGAGACGGGATTTGAACCCGCGACTTTCACCATGGCAAGGTGACACTCTACCACTGAGTTACTCCCGCTCAACGAGGAAGAGATATACGCGGCTCGCCCGTGTTCGTCAATAAAAAAATGAGAAAAAGGTAAAAATATTTTCTTCCGCTGAAAAAGTTATGTGATGGCATATGGTTATAAAAAATGCGGGACGCTCCGCCCGAAGCGTCCCGCACCGCCCCTCCGTGCTGGCGGGGAGGCATGTGGCGTGCCTGCGGCTACTTGGGCCGCTTGTCGATAATGCGCTTGGCCTTGCCTTCGGAACGCTCGATGGAGCGCGGGCTCAGCAGGGTGATCTTGGCGGAAACACCGAGGAATTCCTTAATGTTCTTCCTCAGGCGGGCTTCCAGAGCCTGAAGCTTGCGGATTTCGTCCGAGAACAGGGTCTCGTTCATTTCCACCTGCACTTCGATGGTGTCCAAGTTGTCCACGCGATCCACGATGATCTGGTAGTTGGGGCTGAGGCCCTCGGCTTCCAGAATCAGTCCTTCGATCTGCTGTGGGAAGACGTTCACGCCGCGAATGATCAGCATGTCGTCGGAACGGCCGCGCAGGCGTCCGATGCGCACGTGCGTGCGGCCGCAGGCGCAGGGGGTGTAGTCCAGCGTGGTGAGGTCGCGCGTGCGGTAGCGGATGAGCGGGATGCCTTCCTTGGTCAGCGTGGTCAGAACCAGCTCGCCCACCTCGCCCTCGGGCAGGCTTTCGCCCGTCACGGGGTCGATGATTTCCGGCAGGAAGAAGTCTTCCCACAGGTGCATGCCGGTCTTGGATTCCAGACAGTCCATGGCGACGCCGGGGCCCATCACTTCGGAAAGGCCATAGATGTTCATGGCCTGGATGCCCATTTTCTGCTCAATGTCGCGGCGCATTTCTTCCGTCCACGGTTCCGCGCCAAAGACGCCGACGCGCAGCGGCAGTTCGCGGAAGTCAATGCCCACTTCCTGCCCGGCTTCCCACAGGTGCAGAGCGTAGGAGGGCGTGCAGCACAGGACGTTGGCGCCGAAGTCGCGCATCAGCTGCACCTGACGGCGGGTGGCGCCGCCGGAGGCGGGAATGACGGTGGCGCCCAGGCGTTCCGCGGCATAGTGCGCGCCAAGGCCGCCCGTGAACAGGCCGTAGCCATAGGCCACGTGCACAATGTCCCTGGGGGTGACGCCGGCGCAGCAGAGGCTGCGCGCGCCGCATTCGGCCCAGTGCTGAAGGTCGCGCGCGGTATAGCCTACCACGGTGGCCTTGCCCGTGGTGCCGCTGGAGGCGTGCAGACGGACGATGTTTTCGCGGGGAGCGCAGAAGAGGCCGAAGGGATAGTTGTTGCGCATGTCCTGCTTTTCGGTGAATGGCAGGAGCTTCACGTCGTCAAGACGCTTGATGTCGCCGGGGGTAATGCCGATGTCATTGAAACGCTTGCGATAGAAGGGCACATTGGCATAGACGCGCGCGCACAGGTCTTGCAGGCGGCGCAGCTGTAGGGCCTCGATTTCCTCACGCGGGAGCGTTTCCATGGGTATATTGAAAAGCACCGTAGTCACTCCTTGTAAAAAAGCTCTCCTTGCATTGCCATGAACGGCCGGCGCGACCGTGCCGCAACGCACGCCGGAGGCGATCTTCCGGCAACGGCGCACGTATAACAAATTTGTACATCCAGCGCAATGGAGAGCGCATCGCCATCGGCGGAAAGGCCTCCTTGGCATTTGCGGTCGGCGCGCATTTGGGGTATGCAGTGCGCATGCAAATATCACAACCCACCCCCAAGAAATATTCCGAGGCCTCCACCGCCGACAAGGCGGCGGACATCGTCGCCTGGCTCAACGAGCACAAGGCGGCGGACGTTACCCTTATCAACCTTTCCGGCAGATGCGCCTTTGCCGAAGCCCTGCTGGTGGCCACGGCCTCTTCCGTGCGCCATGCCCAGAGCCTGGCAGACGGCGTCAACGCCCTGTGCGGGGAGCGAAACTATGAATTCCTGCGCATGGAAGGCTATCAGGCCGGGCAGTGGATTCTGGTGGACATGAATGACATCGTGCTGAATATCTTCCAGCCCGCAGTGCGCGACATGTACAAGCTTGAAGCACTGTGGAACCTGCCCGACGAGGCATAGGAGCCGGCCATGACGCCCACGCTGCTGCTCATTCTGGATGGCTGGGGACTGGCGCCCGACGGACCGGGCAATGCCCCCGCCGTGGCCCGGACTCCCAATATGGACGCGCTGTTCGCCGCCTGCCCGCATTCCCGGCTGGCGGCCTCCGGTCGGGCCGTGGGCCTGCCTGAAGGCTATATCGGCAATTCCGAGGTGGGACATCTGAACATCGGCGCGGGCCGCCTTGTCTATCAGGACATGACCCGTATCGACGTCGCCATCGAGCAGGGAGAGCTTGCCCGCAATCCCGCCTTTCTGGAGCTGATCCGCGCCGTCAGGGAGAAGGGGGGGCGCCTGCATCTGGCCGGCCTGCTCTCCGATGGCGGCGTGCACAGCCACATCCGCCACCTGAAGGAGCTGGCCCGCATTGCCGCCGCCGGCGGTGTGGAGGTGCTGGTTCACTGCTTCATGGACGGGCGCGACACGGCCCCGCAGCGTGGTGCGGACTACCTGCGCGATCTGTGCGCCGCGCTGGCGTCTCTGCCCGCCGCGCGCGTGGCCACCATCATCGGGCGCTACTACGCCATGGATCGGGACAGCCACTGGGAGCGCGTGGCCGAGGCCTGGAACCTGCTGGTGCACGGGCGGGGCGCGGCGGCTGATGATCCCGTGGCCGCTGTGGAGGCCGCCTATGCGGCGGGCCTGACGGACGAGTTCATCACGGCCACGCGCGTGACATCCTCCCGCATTCCTGACGGGCGCGTGCGCGACGGCGACGGCCTGTTCTGCTTCAACTTCCGCGCGGATCGCATGCGCCAGCTGGCCAGGGCCTTCGTGCTTCCCGGCTTCGATGGCTTTGAGCGGGGTGCGGTGCCGCATCTTGCGGGCATGGCCAGCATGACGGCCTACGACGCGACGCTGGACATTCCCGTAGCCTTTCGCAAGGAAAGCCTGTCTGACGGACTGGGCGAGACCGTGTCCCGGGCCGGCCTGCGGCAGCTCCGGCTGGCGGAGACGGAAAAGTATGCTCATGTGACCTACTTCTTCAACGGCGGCAGCGAGACGCCCTTTGCCGGCGAGGATCGCCTCATGGTGCCCTCTCCGCGCGACGTGGCCACCTATGATCTGAAGCCTGCCATGAGCGCGCGGGAAGTCACCGATCGCTTTGTGGAAATGTGGCCCGACTATGACCTCGTGGTCTGCAATCTGGCCAATGGCGACATGGTGGGGCACACGGGCAATCTGGCCGCTGCCGTGCAGGCCTGCGAAGTGGTGGATGAATGCGTGGGCCGGATGGTGACCGCCGTGCGCGCCCGCAGGGGGCGCATGCTGCTCATTGCGGATCATGGCAACTGCGAGTCCATGCTGGACGCCAGTGGCGGGCCGCAGACCAGCCACACGACCAATTTCGTTCCCTGCATCCTGCTGGACGAGGGCGCGGACGTGCGCCTGCGGGACGGCAAGCTGGCCGACGTGGCCCCGACGCTGCTCCGCCTGTGGGGGCTGGACATCCCCGCCGCCATGACCGGCGAGATTCTTGCGCAGGAGGTGTCCCGTGGCTAAGCCCACTGCTCCGGTGGCCCCCTGCGGCATGGAACTGGTGTTCTTCTATGCCTGTCCGTCCTGCGGCAGGCAGATTCCCCTGCTGAGTCCCACGCAGCCCGCCATGACCACCTGCGAGGCCTGCGGCCAGTCCTTCCCCATTCTGCCCGTGGATGAGCGTTCCGTGCAGTATGTTCGGATTATGCTGGACAGCGGCAGGGCGGCCGTGGCCCCGGACTTTATCTGAGCCTGGCGCTCCGTCCCCTTTTTCCGCCCCGTTTCGACGGGGCTTTTTTGTACGCATGCCCGGAAAAATGCGAAAAGGACGGAACTGGCGTGCGGGCATCCGCCCGCGCTGCTGCCATGAACGGATGCAACGCGCTCTTTTTGTTCATGAATCATGCAGGGAAGAGCATGCGGCCGCCAGACGTTTTTTGCGCTTTGTTATTTTACAAAAATGGCGTATCGTACACCCTCGCGGGCCGCAGGCGGCCCGTTTGCTTGAGGAGCTGTGATTCGGCAAGGGACACAGAGGACACAATCTATCATTCATGACAGGGGGAAGCGGAAGACAATGGACGCACTGACAAAACTGGTTGCAGACATTAACGGGGTGCTGTGGGGGGTGTACGGCCTGATTCCCATTCTTGTGGGCGCGGGCATTTATTTCACGCTGCGCTTGAACTTTGTGCAGCTGCGCCGCTTCGGGCGCGCGGTGAAGTACACCTTCAGCGGCATTACTCTGAATGGCGAGAAGGCCGGCAGCGAAGGCATGAGCTCGTTCCAGTCGCTGGCCACGGCCATTGCCGCGCAGGTGGGCACGGGGAACCTTGCCGGCGCGGCCACGGCCATTGCCATGGGCGGCCCCGGCGCCATCTTCTGGATGTGGATCGCAGCCTTCTTCGGCATGGCGACCATCTTTGTGGAAGCGGTGCTTGCGCAGGTGTACAAGAGCACGGATGACCAAGGCAACGTCATTGGCGGCCCCGCCTACTACATTTCCAAAGGCCTTGGCAACAAGCCTCTGGCGGCCTTCTTCGCGGTGTCCATCATCATCGCCCTGGGCTTCATCGGCAACATGGTGCAGGCAAACTCCATCGCCGGCGCCTTCGATACGGCCTTTGGCGTGCCGCCGCTGGCCGTGGGCGCCGTGGTGGCCGGCTTCGTGGCCTTCATCTTCATCGGCGGCATGAGCCGCATCGCCTCCTGCACGGAAAAGCTGGTGCCGCTCATGGCCCTGCTGTATCTGGGCGGCGGCTTCGTGGTGGTGCTCACCAATCTTGACCAGCTTCTGCCCGCCTTCAAGATGATCTTTGTGGGCGCCTTCGATCCGGCGGCCGCCACCGGCGGCGTCGTGGGCGCGGGCATCAAGGAAGCCATGCGCTATGGCGTGGCGCGCGGCCTGTTCTCCAACGAAGCCGGCATGGGCTCCACCCCGCACGCCCACGCGGTGGCCAAGGTGAAGCATCCTGCGCAGCAGGGCTTCGTGGCCATCATGGGCGTCTTTGTGGATACCTTCATCGTGCTGAACATGACGGCCTTTGTCATCTTCATGACCGGCGCGCTGGACGGCCAGACCACGGGCATCGCCCTGACCCAGAAGGCCTTTACCCTCGGCCTCGGCGAGCACGGGAACTCCTTCGTGGCCATCTGCCTGTTCTTCTTCGCCACCTCCACCATCATCAGCTGGTGCTTCTTCGGCGAGCAGAACGTGAAGTATCTGTTCGGCAGCAAGGCCGTCCGCACCTACCGCGTGCTGGTCATCCACTTCCTCGTGCTGGGCGCCCTGCTTCAGGTGAACCTGGTGTGGGAACTGGCCGACCTCTTCAACGGCCTGATGGTTCTGCCCAACATTGTGGCGCTGGTGGCTCTCTTCAAGATGGTCAGCGCCGCCCTCAAGGAATATGACGTGGACGTGCTGGGCAAGATGAAGTAGCAGCCCGCTCTTGCGGCGCAACAGAAAAAGGCGGTCCGAAGGGGCCGCCTTTCTGCGTGTGCATGGGGAAGGATGCTATTCCTCGCCGTCTCTGGTCTGGCATTCACGGGTCGCGAGATAGTCGATGTCCGGCCAGCGTTCCTTGATACATTTGAGCTGCCATTCGCTGTTGGCCAGCAGGGTGAGGTAGCCCTTGGCGTCGTGTGTCAGCTGGCCGCGGTTGTCCTCCTCAAAGGCGCGCAGCATGTTGCGGTCGGCGCACTGTATCCACCGGGCCGTTTCATAGGGCACGGGCATGTAGCTGGCGTCCACGCCGTATTCCTCGCGCAGGCGGGAGACGATGACTTCGAACTGGAGTTCGCCCACGGCGCCGAGGATGAGATCACTGCCCACCAGCGGGATGAAGAGCTGGGCCGCGCCCTCGTCCACCAGCTGTTCCAGCCCCTTGCGGAGCTGCTTGGACTTCAGCGGGGTCTTGAGCAGCACCTTGCGGAAATGCTCCGGCGCGAAATTGGGAATGCCCGTGAAGGTGAGCGCCTCCTTGCCGTCGGTGAAGGTATCGCCGATGCGGATGGTGCCGTGGTTGCGGATGCCGATGATGTCGCCGGGCCAGGCCTCTTCCACGGAGGTGCGGGACTGCGCAAGGAACATGATGGGGTTGGCGATGACCACTTCCTTGCCCACGCGGTGATGGTGCAGCTTCATGCCCTTTTCGAACTTGCCGGAGCAGATGCGCAGGAAGGCGATGCGGTCGCGGTGGGCGGGGTCCATGTTGGCCTGCACCTTGAACACGAAGCCGGAGAAGCGCGGCTCGTCGGGCTCCACCATGCGAGTTTCCGTGGGGCGCGGCATGGGGGCGGGGGCCAGGCGGATAAAGCCCTCCAGCAGTTCGCGCACGCCGAAGTTGTTGACGGCGCTGCCGAAGAAGACAGGCGTCTGGCCGCCGATGAGATAGTCCTCGTGCGAATAGGGATTGCCGGCGGAGAGCAGCTCCAGATCGTCGCGCAGCGCCTGGGCCTGCTCGCCCAGCAGCTCGTCCAGCTTCGGGTCGTCCGGGCCGGAGAGGGCGACGGGCTCAGTGGGCAGGGCATGGCGGTCGCCGTTGAAGAGGGTCAGCTCGCGGCGCTCCAGATGATAGATGCCCCTGAAGTCCGAGCCTATGCCCACGGGCCAGGTGAGCGGCACGCATTCGATTTGCAGGATGTCCTCGATTTCCGCCAGCAGGTCGAAGGGATTCTTGCCCTCGCGGTCAAGCTTGTTGATAAAGGTCATGATGGGCGTGTTGCGCATGCGGCACACTTCCATCAGCTTGCGGGTCTGGGTTTCCACGCCCTTGGCGCAGTCAATGACCATGACGGCGCTGTCCACGGCCGTCAGCACGCGGTAGGTATCCTCGGAAAAGTCCTGGTGCCCGGGAGTGTCCAGCAGGTTGATCTGGTGATCCTGATAGTCGAACTGCATGACGGAGCTGGTAACGGAGATGCCGCGGTCGCGTTCGATGGACATCCAGTCACTGGTGGCATAGCGCCCGGATTTGCGGGCCTTGACGGAGCCGGCCATCTGGATGGCGCCCCCGAACAGCAGCAGTTTTTCCGTCAGCGTGGTCTTGCCCGCGTCAGGATGGCTGATGATGCCGAAGGTGCGACGCTTGGCAATTTCACGCCGGGCTATGGTAAGGTTGAATTCGCTCACAAAAGGTACTCCCGCAGGAAAAAGAGTCGGAAAAAAAGCCCCGCGCCCCGCGGGTCCATCCGGCAGGCGCGCTGGCGGTGGAAAGAGGGACGCGGAACACGGTGAAAGTGCAGAAAAATGTTCCAGCACCTTACAGAGTCCGCCACAGAAAGACAAGGCATTATTGCGGCCGGGCAGGCGCGGCCGGGCGGGCCTGCTAATGCGTGTGCGGCGCGTCGCCCAGAGGATGCGCGTGCATGTGGCTGTGCGGCAGCGAGGGGGCGGCGTCGGTCAGCTTTCCCTGCACAATGGTGAGGAAGGCGTTGGAGGTGCGCGTCAGAAAATCCCAGTCGTGGGAGATGATGACGCGCGGCGTGTCCAGATGATGCAGCAGATGCGTGATGCGCTCCTGCGCTTCGGGATCAAGGCCGTTGGTGGGTTCGTCCAGCAGCAGCACTTCCGGCCGCATGGACAGGACGGTGGCGATGGAAACCAGCTTCTTTTCCCCGCCGGACAGCCGGTGCGTCAGCCGGTTCTCAAAGCCGCGCAGCCCCACGTCTTCTAGAGCGGCCGTGGCGGCCTCAAGGGCCTCGTCCATGCGCATGCCCATGTTCAGCGGCCCGAAGGCCACATCCTCGATGACCGTAGGGCTGAAGAGCTGATCCTCCGCATTCTGCATGACCAGGCCCACCTTCTGCCGCAGGTGGCGGAAATCCGCTGCCGAGCGGATGGGGGTGCCGTGCAGCAGCACTTCCCCCGTATGCGGTTTGGTCAGGCCGGTGACGATGCGGAAGAAGGTCGTCTTGCCGCTGCCGTTGGGGCCGTACAGGCCGATGTGCTGTCCGGCGGCAAGCTGGAAGTCCGCATTGCTGAACACGGGCCGTCCGGGCGCATAGTGAAAGGAAATACCCCGCAGGGCGAGAATGGGCGCGGCGGCATCAGACATGGAACAGCTCCCGGTGATCAAGAATCAGGATGGCGGCCAGCCCGCAGAGCATGGCCAGGGCGAACAGGGCGTCGCGCGGGCGTGTGCGGAAACGCACCACGGTATAAAAGCGCCCGTGAAAGCCGCGCAGCAGCATGGCCTCATAGATATGGCGGGCGCGTTCGTAGCTGCGTACCAGCACCATGCCCAGCATGTAGCCCAGCGTGCGGTAGGTGTGCATGTCCGTGCGGGGGCGAAAGCCGCGCAGCAGGGCGGCTGTCCGCATGCGCTGCCATTCATCCGCAATGACATGCAGATAGCGGTAGGTGAACAGGAACAGGAACACCAGCTTGGCAGGCATGCCCAGCCGCGCCAGCGCGCAGCCCGCCGTGGGGGAGGGCATGCTGGCGGCCAGCGCCACGAACAGAAAGAGAATGGCATTGGACTTGAGCGTCACCAGCAGGCAGAGTTCCAGACCTTCCCGGCTGACGGACAGACCGTATGCGCTCCACAGGGAGGCTCCGGGTACGCTCCACGGCACGGTAGTCCAAAGAAAAAGAATGAACAGATTGACCACGGCCCAGCGGCGCACCAGCGGCCCCGGAGGCGGCAGGCTGCATGCCAGCAGCGCGGCGCTCAGGGCCAGTCCCGCGCAGGCCGCCTCCGGCGCGTGCGTCACCGCCAGACAGCAGGCTCCGCCCCCTGCCGCCGCCAGACGCACGCGCGGATCAAGCCCGTGAATGGGGGAAGGGCCCTGGGCAAAAGGTTCGTCAAACATGCGGCTGCTTCCTGCGGAAATAGGCGGCAATGCCGCACAGGCCGAGGAGCCAGCCTATGCCGCCGATAATGTCGCGCAGGCTGGGGCCGCTTTCCTGCGCTGCCGCCAGACCGCGCTTCAGCGGTGCCAGCTGTGCGGCCAGCTCGCTGCGGATAATGCCCTCCACGTCGGTGCGGGTGAGCGGCGCGGCGGCCGCGGGTGGCAGCGCCTCTCCAGCCGGGGAGGCGGGGGGAGCAGAAGAGACCGCCGGGGCGGCGACTGTCTGTCCGGCCAGGGGCGCGCTTGCCGGACGGTCCGGTTCCGGCGCTCCGCCGGCGGCCTGTGCCGGTGCGGGCGAGGAGGTAGTGCCGGCGGCGGGATATTCGTCCGCGCCCACAATCCATTCATTCTGATGTCCCTCGCCGGCGATGACGCGGATGGCGAGATCGTGCCGCGCCGCACGGGCCTGTTGGGGCAGGGGGAAGCGGAACGTTCCCTGCTGGTCGGTGGTACCGCGCACCAGCAGATCGCGTGTGACCGCGTCATAGACTTCAATGCCGCCGTTTTTGACCTTGGAGCTCTTGTTGAAGGCGCATTCCACAACCACATCTTCCTGATCCACAAAGGCGAAGATATTGACGCGGTGCGCCAGCGTGGGCGAGGCCGCGAGCAGAACGGCGCAAAGAACGGCGGGGATGACTGCTTTCATGGCATTATCCGTGACTGTTGGCTGAAAAGGAGAGAATGTCCGGCTGGACTCTGGCGAGAAAGCCCACGACCAGCATGGTGATGACGCCTTCGGCAAGCATGACGGGCAGATGGGCCGCCAGCAGGAGGCAGGCCGCCTGGACAAAGCCCTCATCCGTCCATGCCAGCGACAGGGAGGTCAGCAGGGCCGCGCCGGCCACGGCGCCCGCGCCGCAGCAGAATGCGCCGGCCAGCCGCGCCTTGCCGCCGCGCCGGATCAGCGGCCGGCAGCACAGGCCGCCCAGGACGGCGGGCATGGCCATGTTGAAGGTATTGACGCCCAGCACGGTGAAGCCGCCGAACTGGAAGAGCAGGGCCTGGAGCAGCAGGGCCACAAAGATGGAGGGAAAGGCCGCCCAGCCCAGCACGGCCCCGAGCAGGCCGTTGAGGATCAGATGGACGCTGCCCGGCCCCACGGGGACATGAATCAGCGAGCCGACGAAAAAGGCCGCCGACAGCAGCGCCACGGTCATGAGCCTGTCATAGTCCAGCCGGCGCAGGCCCACGGCCATGCCGGCCGCTGCCAGCGCGGCCCCTGCTCCCAGCACCGCCGGAGCGAGGACGCCTTCGGAAATGTGCATGCGTTCCTTCCTTGAAATGCCGCTGATACCTCTGTCTGCCCCTGCGGCGGGCGGCAGTCGCCCGGGGCTGCGGGAACGGGCTTGTTCTCCGGCAGGTTCGTGCGGGAGGAGCGTCTCCGTCGGGGCAGGCGGTGAAGCGCGCTCCGCCCGCACGGGCAGCCCTTTCGTCATGGCGGATCATGTACCATAGCGTCCGGGCGGCGCAAAGTGAATTATTTTGCCTTGCGGGGTGCGGTAAAGCGCGCCCAGAGCACGGCGCCCTGCTCCACAGGCTTGGGCTTGCCGTCGCGCAGCATGGGTTCCCTGGCCGTGGTGAGCGCGGCAAAGCCCCACCAGCCCGCGAAGGGAACGGCATAGGTGAACACGCCGTTGGCATCAGCCCTGACGACCTGCGTCACCATGTAGTCATTTTCGGCCTGATATTTCCTGTCACGATTGTAATATTCAATCTCCACGTCCGCGCCGGGCACGGGCTTACCGTCGGCCAGCACCTGTCCCTGAAAGACATTGCCGGCATAGTTGCCGAAGGGCCGCGTCAGCGGCACGATTTCCGTCTTCAGACCGGCGGGCCTGTCCCAGCCTTCCTCCTCACCAAAGGCCGCCACATAGGTCTTGGTGTAGTGAATGATGTAGCAGTCTTCCGCAGGCTCCCAGTAGGGCTGCGGCTCCACGATAAACTGGTATACGCCGGGCTTTTTCACAGTGTAGGCCGCCTTCCAGGCCTTTTTGCCCAGCATGGGATTTTCCCGCAGCGTGCCGCGCAGGTCCTGCGTGCCGTTTTCGCTCACTACGGAAAAGACACGGGGCTTTTCCATGTCCATGCCGACCATTTCCATGGGATGGAGAAAGGCGATGTCCAGAGAGAGGGCCGCATCCTTTTTTTCCGTAACCGTGGCGGACGAGGGGATGACCATGCCAAAGTGGGCCAGCGCGGCGCTGTGCATGCCCAGGGTAAGGGCGGCGGCGCAGATCAGAGTTCTCCACATGAGAGTCGTGCCTCCATATCGTGTGATATTTTTTAAAAACGTGTTACCGGATGACTGTCAGTAGCACGAAATTTAAAAAAATAGCAAGCAAATTTTTCCTGTGCATGCGCGGCGTGCGGGCCATTCTCCGGCAGGCGTCCGGGGTGGCAGGCTGTGTTTGGATGCCGGGGGCGAACCGCACGGGAAAAAGGAAGCGCGGCCCGCCCCGTGGAGGAGTGGCGCGTCAGCGCGCGATCCAGATGACGCTGGCCTGCCGGCCGCAGTGTCGGCTGCGGCGGTAGGAGAAGAACAGATCATCCATGGTGGCGGTGCAGCAGTCCAGCCCGAAGATATGGCTGTCCGGCAGGCCGGCGGCCCGGAGCTGGGCGCGGGTCAGGCTCCACAGATCCATGGTCTGCTCCCGCGCGGCGAACCATGCCGCAAAGTCCGCGCCCCATTCCCTCTCGAAGTTGATGAACTGCGCCGTGGCCGGGCCGAGGCTGGGGCCGCGCACGGCCAGCACGTCGCGCGGCAGAAGGCCGTACTGCTCGCAGAAGCGCGCCACGCCGCTGCCGGGAAAGTCGCAGCGGTTGCCGCGCCAGCCGGCATGCAGGGCCGCGATGTGCCGTCCGTCCCTGTGCGCAAGCAGGATGGGCTGGCAGTCGGCAGTCTTGATGCACAGGCCGAGGCCGGGCCGCGTGGTGGCCATGCCGTCGGCGTCCATGACGGCCCTGTCCTCCGGCGCCACGGGAGCGGGATCGAACACAAGGTTGTCCGTGTGAATCTGATGCAGCTCCGCGAAGGCGTCCAGCCCGAGGTCGCGCACAAGAGAACGCCTGTTTTCCAGGACGCTGGCGGGATCGTCGTCAACGTCCCACGAAATGTTGCCGCCGCAGGGGCCGGATACGCCGGGCGTGCGGGTCTGAAAGGCGCAGCGCACGCCGGAAAGGCCGGGGAAACGGAAGTGGATGAAGTTCAGAGCCATGTCAGTCCTCGTTCGGTGCAGAGCGCGCGGACGGGGCAGTCCCACGGCTCCACGGGCAGATGGTCAATGATTTGAAAGCTGAAGACCAGCCCGATGATCGTGGTGTGCGCTCCAGCCCGCGCCAGGTGACGATCATAGTAGCCGCCGCCGTAGCCAAGGCGGTTGCCGGCGCGGTCAAAGGCCACTGCGGGCACGATGATGAGGTCCGGGGACGGGGCGTCCGCGCCTTCGGGCGGCAGCTCCGGGGCCGGCTCCAGCAGGCCGAAGCGAGCCGGCCGCAAGTCCAGCGGACTGGTGCAGGCCACAAAATCCATGTGGCCCGGCGCCGCGCCGCAGCGGGGAAGAAGCAGGCGTTTGCCCTGCATCCATGCCGCTTCCAGCAGGGCGTCCGTGGCGACTTCGCCCCTGACGCCCGCATAGGCGGCTATGGAGTGCGCCTTGTGCCAGCAGGGGGCGTTCAGCAGATGCCGCTGGGCCAGCGCGGAGGCCGCCGCGGCCACTTCCGCGGGCTGTTCCCGGCGGCGGGCCTGCATCGATGCGCGCAGGGCCTGTTTTTCCTCGTATGCAGTCATGAGCTTTTGTCCTTTCCAACGGGGGGCAAATGTGGCAGATTGGCGGAACAATACTATGAGGAGTCGGGGTTGCCAAGATGAATGAGAACAGCAAATCCTTGTGGGTCGTGGTCGGGGATATTCATGACGACTGCCGCCGCCTGGCGGAGATACCGGAACTGGAGGAGGCCGCGGGCATTATTGTCAGCGGAGACATTACCTTTGACGGCGGCGTGGAGGCGGCGGACAGGGTAATGGGACAGATTGCCGCTCTGGGCAAGACCGTATATGCCCAGATTGGCAATATGGACAAGCCGGAGGTGACGCCCTGGCTTGCGGAAAAGGGCTGGAATCTCCATACGGAGGTGCGCTGGCTGTCGCCGTCCGTGACAGTGTTCGGCATCGGCGGCTCCACGGTCACGCCCTTCAATACGCCCAGCGAGTTCACCGAGGAAGAGTACGGCGCGTGGCTGTCGGATGCGTGGGCGAAGGCCGAACAGAGCGAGGCCGCCGTGCTTATTTCACATAATCCGCCCAGGGACACGGCCTGCGACTTCATCCCCGGCCCCAACATTCATGTGGGCTCCCAGGCTGTGCGCGACTTCATCGAGTTTGCGCAGCCGGCGCTCTGCATCTGCGGGCATATTCATGAAGCCAAGGCGCAGGAAAAGCTGGGCGCAACCACCGTGGTCAATCCCGGCACGCTGGCCGATGGCGGCTATGTACTGCTGCATCTGAATGGCGGAGACGTGCGGGCCGAGCTGAAGCAGCTCCCCTAGCGTGCCGCCGCATGGCGGGGATGGCTCTGCTTGACATGCCGCCCGCCCGGCGGCTAGAGTCCTTCCGTGCCGGTGCCCGCGCTCTGTGCGCGGCAAGAGGGAATCCCGTGCAAAGCGGGAGCGGACCCGCCGCCGTGAGATCTGTAAACAGCCCCGTCATGGCCACTGGAAACGGGAAGGCCGGGTGTCTGGGATCAAGCCGGAATACCTGCCGCACGCACGGCCTGTCCGCGCCCGTCGCGGGGCGAATCGGCGCCGTGAATGAATCCCTTCCGGCAACGGGTATTTGCGCGGAATTCGGAGGCTGAAATACGGACCCCTCCTGATGTTGTGTCAGGAGGGGTTTTTCTGTGGAGCTGTCATGGGTGCGATGAACCGTGCGGGACTGCTGCTGCCCGCTGCCGTGCTGATCTGGCTGGCTTCCGTGCCTCTGGCCTGCTGGGCCGGGCCTCTGCCCTTCTCCCTGACGGAAGTGTGGCAGGGCATGCTGGCCCGGTGCGGCCTCATGGATGCCGGCCAGCTGGACGGGCGGGCGCTGCTGATTATCGGGGACATCCGGCTGGCGCGCGTGGTGCTGGCCCTGCTGTGCGGCGGGGCGCTGGCCGTGGCGGGCGCGACGTTGCAGGGCGTGCTCCGCAATCCGCTGGCAGACCCGTTCACGCTGGGCATATCCGCCGGAGCCGCCTGCGGCGCCAGCCTCGTGCTGGGCGGCGGAGGGCTGTGGCTGGCGCGGTACGGACTGGCGACGGGCGGTGCGGTAGCCGCGGCCGCCTTTGCCGGCGCGCTGGCGGCGCTGGCCTGCGCGCTGGCGCTGGGACGCGGCGGCGGCTCCTTTGCGCGGGAGACGGTTATTCTGGCCGGTATTGCTGTGGCCACCTTTCTGGGGGCGGTGGTGGCGCTGATCAAGGCCCTGAACGAGGAGTCCGTCACCAGCATCGTCTTCTGGATTATGGGTTCCTTTCAGGGGCGCGGCTGGGACAGCCTTCCCTGGCTGGCGGTGCCGCTGCTGTGCGGCGGGGCCGTCATCGCCTGCCGCTGGCGGGAGCTGGACGTGCTTGCGCTGGGCGACAGGCAGGCGGCGCAGCTGGGGCTGAACGTGGGGCGCACGCGCCTGCTGCTGCTGGCCGGAGCCAGCTGCATGACGGCGGCCTGCGTGGCCGTATCCGGCGTCATCGGCTTTGTGGGGCTGGTGGTGCCGCATATCCTGCGCCACTGGCTGGGCGCGGGGCATGGGCCTCTGCTGGCCGGGGCCTGGCTGGGGGGCGGCATTCTGCTTGTCTGGGCGGACGTGCTGGCCCGCACAGCTCTGGGCGGCGGACAGGAACTGCCCGTGGGGGTCGTGACCTCCCTGCTGGGCGGCCCTTTCTTCGCCGCGCTGGTACGCCGCGGGAGCATGCGCTGATGTGCCGACCGCATCTGGAGAATACGGCGCCGCTCCGCTGCACAGGCGTGCATGCTGGCTATGCGGGCCGCGAGGTGCTGCATGGCGTGCGCCTGCGCGTGGCGGCCGGAGAGCATGTGGCCGTGCTGGGAGCCAATGGCAGCGGAAAAACTACGCTCCTGCGCGTTCTGGATGGCGGCCTGTCCCCTGATGCCGGTCTTGTGGAGCTGGAGGGACGTCCCCTGCGGCAGTATTCTTCCCGGGAGCGCGCCCGGCGCATTGCGGTCGTGCCTCAGACGCTGGCATCCATGCCCGGCCTGCGCGTGCGGGAGCTGGTGCTGCTGGGACGCTATCCCCATTTGCCGTGGTGGGGTGGCTATACGGCGGAGGACGCTGCGGCGGCGGAGGCGGCCATGCGTATGACGGCGGTATTGCCGCTGAAAGATCGTCCCGTGGATGAGCTTTCCGGCGGCGAGGTGCGGCGCGTCCTGCTGGCGCGGGCCTTGGCCCAGGGGGGACGGGTGCTGCTGCTGGACGAGCTGGCGGCGGGACTGGACCTGTCAGCCATGGTGATGCTCTTTGATCTGCTGGAACGGCGGCGGCAGGAGGGCCTTGCCCTGGTCTCCGTCATTCATGATGTGAACCTGGCGGCCCTGTATGCCACGCGGCTGGTGGGGCTGAAGGACGGCAACGTGCTTTTTGACGGGCCGGTGGGCGCCGTCTTTACGGAGGAGAATCTCGGTGAACTGTATGGGGCGCGCATGCGCGTGGGGCGGCATCCCCGCCTTCCTGTTCCTCAGATGTTTCTTGATGGCGGCCCTGACTGTCCTCCCCGTGCACGCGGCGGCCCTGACCGTCCATGACAACACCGGTCACAGCGTCGTGCTGGAGCGCCCGGCATCGCGCGTGGTGGCGCTGTACGGCACGTTCAGCGAGCTGATGCTGGCTCTGGGCGCGCGTGACGCGCTGGCGGGCTGCACAAGGGCGGATACGGCCATCCCCGGTCTGGAGAATATGCCGGCCGTGGGCACGCACATGCGGCCCGATCCGGAGCTGATTGCCGGACTGAAGCCCGACCTTGTGCTCATGCTGACAGGCCGCCGTGAGGCCGCCGTGCAGGGCGAGCGTCTGCGGGCGCTGGGCTTCAGCGTGCTGGAATTTCGCATCGCCTCCTTTGCGGAGCTGCGGCTGGTTCTCCGCGCGCTGGGCGAGGCCACCGGACATGCGGATCGCGCGGACGCGCTGGAGCGGGACTGGAACGGACGGCTGGCGGCGGTGCGGGAGCGCGTGCGGAAGGAGGCGCCGGCGCGTGTGTTCTTTGAGGTACGCTATCCGAATCTGCTGGGTGCGGGGCGCGGCAGCATCGTGCATGACATTATTACGGCCGCGGGCGGCGAGAATATGCTGGACAGCCCGGAGAAGCTGGTGCGGCTCAATGAGGAGATGCTGTTTGCCGGCGATCCCGACGCCTATGTCGCCCAGCGCGGCCCCATGAACGCGGCAGCCGTGCCTGTGGTGGAGCGTCGGCACTACCGCGCCCTGCGCGCCGTGCGCGAGGGACGTGTGCTGATGGTGGAAGAGCGGATGTTCTCCCGTCCCGGCCCCGCCAGCGTGGATGCTGTGGAGCTGCTGGCCCGCTGGCTGCATCCGGCCTGCTTTGCAGGGCGGTGAGCAGACCTTTCTGCCGCCGGACGCCCGGCACGGCGGCTGTCTTCTGGCAATGCGGCCCCTGGCCGCGCGGAGTCCTTCATGAATGGAACCTTGTATGGCATAGGGGTCGGCCCCGGTGCCGAAGATTTGCTGACCCTGCGCGCCGTGCGCCTGCTGGCGCGTGTGGATGTGATTCTGGCTGCGGCCTCGCCCAGCAACGACTATTCCGCCGCGCTGGAGACGGCCCGCGCGCATCTCCGGCCGGACGTGGAGATTGTCCGGCTGGAGTTTCCCATGACGCGCGACAAGGCGCGGCTGCACGCGGCCTGGACTACGGCTGCGGCGACCACGGCATCCCTGCTGCGGCAGGGCAGGAACTGCGCCTTCCTGACCATAGGCGATCCTCTGGTGTACAGCACCTTTGCCTATCTGATGCGCACCCTGAAGGAGGTGGCGCCGGAGTGCGCCGTGGAGATTGTGCCCGGTATTACCTCCTTTCAGGCTGCGGCCGCAGCTACCGGGACGGTGCTGTGCGAGGCTGGGGAGAATCTGCTCGTGCTGCCGGGCATCAATGACGCCGGCACGCTGGAGCGCGGACTGGGCATGGCGGACAATGCCGTCATCCTCAAGGCCTACCGCAACTTTCCTGTCATCCGGCAGGCTATGCGCGCTGCCGGACGGGCCGAAGCCTGCATTTTCGCCTCCCGGGTGGAGCGTGCGGAGACGCATATCGCGCACGGGCTGGACGGACTGCCGGACAAGCCGCCCTATATGTCGCTGATTCTCAGTCCGGCGCGGAAGGGCTGAGACTCTGCCCTCCGGAAGACAAGGCCGCCTGCGGATTTCGCGGGCGGCCTTGTCAGAATATGCGGCCAGTGACAGCCTGTGATCGTCAGTCCCGGCAGGGATGCCAGCAGGCCGTGCCGTGCGGATGGCCCCCCAGCGGCGGCGCCTCCCGCGCGCACCGTGCCGTGGCGCGGGGGCAGCGGGAGCGGAACAGGCAGCCCTCCAGAATCGTGCCGGGGGCCGGAACGGCACCTTCGATGACGGGCAGGGGAGCGTCCGGGCTGGCTGTCAGCGTGGGGGCGCAGCGCATGAGCCCCTGCGTATAGGGATGACGGGGATGGGAGAAAAGGGCGTCCGCCGGCGCGTGCTCCACCAGCTGCCCGGCATACATGACGCCTACGCTGTCGGCCATGCCGGCCACAACCCCCAGATCATGGGTGATGAGCAGCAGGCCCATGCCCCGCTGGCGCGTCTGATCGCGCAGCAGGCGCAGAATCTGATTCTGGATGGTGACGTCCAGCGCGGTGGTGGGCTCGTCGGCCAGCAGCAGACGGGGACGGCAGGCCAGGGCCATGGCAATGAGCACGCGCTGGCGCATGCCGCCGGAAAGCTGGTGCGGATATTCATCGTAGCGGATGTCCGGCGCGGCCATGCCCACCTGCGCGAACAGCTCCAGCACCTGCGCACGGGCCTCCGCCGCGCCCAGCCCCAGATGCCGGCGCAGGGGCTCGGCCGCCTGGAAGCCCACGGTGAGCACGGGGTTCAGCGCGGTCATGGGCTCCTGAAAGATCATGCCCAGCTCCCGTCCGCGCAGACGGCGCAGCTCCGCCTCCGGCAGGGAGAGCAGATCGCGCCCGTTGAGGCGCACATGCCCTTCCGCTCGGAAGCCCGGCGGCAGCAGACGCAGGATGGCGCGGGCAGTCAGACTTTTGCCGCAGCCGGATTCACCCACGAGGCAGGTGGTTCTGCCGGCCTCCACGCGCAGGGAAAGGCCGTCGATGACGCGGACGGCCTTCCCTCCGCGCAGCATGTGAACACGCAGGTCGCTGACATCCAGCAGGGCTTCGGCCATGCTAGTGCGCCACCCTGATGTTGCGGTATTCGATATATGCCTCTCTCGCCGCCACATAGGGGTCCACGGCGCTGTCCTTCACGCTTTCGTATGTCTCCAGAATGCTGTCCAGATGCGAGAATCCGTCGCCTACGGAAACACCTGTTTGCAGGACGACAGGATGCGCGGAGACGTAGGCCAGCGGCGTGGTATAGGAATCCGCCAGGAATCCCGCCGTTTCGCGCAGCGAGCTGGGCCCGAGGAAGGGCCATACGATGTAGAAGCCGTGTCCCACGCCCCATGTGCCCAGCGTCTGTCCGAAGTCCTCGCCGCGCTCATCCACGGGCACGATGGTCTTCCGGCCCTTGGCCACGTCGATGAGGCCGCCGAAGCCCACAGTAGTATTGATGACAAAGCGGCCGAACTCCACGCCGGCGGCCTTGAACTTGCCCTGAAGGATGTTGTTCACAAAGCGGACGGGAAAGAAGAGGTTGTGGAAGAAATTGCTCACTCCCGTGCGGAATTCCTGCGGCGTGATGAATACGTATCCCCGGTACAGCGGCTTGGCCACATGCAGGTAGAAGATGTCGTTGAATGCGAACCAGAACCGGTTCCAGGGCTCCAGCGGATCGCTGATGGCGGCCACCGGCTGGCTGGAGTAGTCGTCCAGCTCGTCATCAAACGTGGCGTCTCCCGGCTGGGCGCCGGCCGTCTCCGGCGCGGGGGCTGCGGGCCGGGCTTCGGTGGCAGTGGCGCTTTGCTCCACAGCGGGGGCGGCGGCCTTCTTGGCGCAGCCGCAGACCGGCAGCAGGAGGCAGATGCACAGCAGAATCTGGAGTACGGGGCTTTTCATGGATTCTCCGTGGAAGGACGGAATCTATCGGGACTGCTTCTTCAGTTCCGCGACCTTGGACTGCACGCGGCTGATAAGTTCCTCGGCATTGCCGCGCACGAGGATGTCCTGAAACTGCGTGCGGTAGTTCTTCACGAGGCTGACGCCTTCAATAAGCACGTCATACACGCACCAGGTGCCGTTCTTGGGCATCATGCGGTAAGCCACGGGAACACGGGTATTGTCCTTCAGCTTGACAATGGTGCCGATTTCCGCACGGTCGCCCTTGCTGGAGAACTTTTCGCCGGTGTAGATGACCTGTTCGCCATTGTAGCCGTCGATCTTGCTCAGATAGGTGATCAGCAGCAGCTCGGCAAAGGCATCGCTGAAGCGCTTTTTCTCCGCATCGGAGAAGGTGCGCCAGGGGCCGCCCACGGTGCGCGCGGAAAACTCCTGAAAGTCGAAGATGTGCAGCACCTCGTCCTCAATTTGCTGGCGCAGGGGGGCGCGCTTGGTGGGATTCACGTAGTCGGGGTTCCTGATGCTGTCAAGAATGCGGGTGATGGATGTTTCCAGGGCCTGACGGGCAGCAGGGGTGCCGGCCGAAGCGGGGGCGGCGCACAGCAGCAGGGCCAGAAGGAAGAAGGCAGCGAAGCGGATCATTTGTCAACTCCTCCAAAAGCGTATTTCCCGATGAGGGATTCCAGATCAATGGACGATTCTGTTTCCTCCAGCATGTCGCCGGAGGCCAGCACCCGGTCGGAACCGCCGGGGGACAGGCTGATGTATTTATCGCCGATAAGGCCGCTGGTCTTGATGGAGGCGATGGTATCGTCCGTCAGCTCCATCGGCGCGTCAAAGCGCATGGTGACAATGGCCTGAGTGGTACCGCTGCTGCGATCCAGACGTATGCTGCTCACCTTGCCCACGGGCACGCCGGCGATTTCGATGTCCGCGCCCGCACGCAGGCCGGAAACGGACGTGAATTTCGCGTTGAGCTGGAAGCCGTCCTGCGCCAGCACCTCCATCTTGCCCAGCTTGACGGCCAGATAGGCCACGCACAGCAGTCCGAGCAGGACAAAGAAGCCGACGGCTGTTTCCCTGAATGTGTTCATAGGTGCATCCTCCGCGCGGGGCGGGATTATCTGTTGAGCCACGCATCCAGCGCGGCGCGCACGGCGGGGTTCCGCGCGCTGTGCGCCATGCGGCGCTGCTCGTCGGCCTCGCGGTGCAGAAACTGGGAAAGATAGGGATCGCGGCTCCGCGCCAGCTCCGCGTAGGTACCGCAGAAGATGGCCGCGCCGTCCCGGAGCACAAGCACCTGATCGGCGATGCGGCGCACGCTCTCCAGATCGTGGCTGACCACCACGGTGGTCATGCCGGAAAAACGGTCGTGCATGTCCAGCAGCAGCTGATCCATCTGGGCGGCCGTGATGGGGTCCAGCCCGGAAGTCGGCTCGTCGCAGAGCAGGACGGACGGCTCCGTGATGATGGCGCGGGCCAGCCCCGCGCGCTTGCGCATGCCTCCCGAAAGCTCGTTGGGATAGTAGTCGCCAAAGTCCGCCAGCCCCACAAGGTCCAGCGTCGCCAGCGCGGCCTCCCGCAGGACCCTGGCCGAGAGGCTGGTGTTCTCGCTGAGGGGCAGGGCCACGTTCTGGGCCAGCGTCAGCGCCCCCAGCAGGGCCCCGTCCTGAAAAAGCATGCCCATGTGGCGGCGCATGCGGCGGAACTCCCGCGCCGGCAGGGCGAAGAGGTCCTGTCCGGCCAGCCGCAGAATGCCGGACTGCGGGCGGTGCAGGCCGATGATGTGCTTGAGCAGGGTGGACTTGCCGCAGCCGGAGCCCCCGAGGATGACCGACATCTTGCCGGCCGGCAGGGTGGCGGTGATGTCCTTCAGGATAGTCCGGCTGCCGTAGCCCAGCGTCAGCTGCTCGAATGCGATGTTCCAGGCTGTGTTCATGGCGTCTCCTAGAGCAGGAAGGAGGTCAGCACGTAGTCCGCCGCCAGGATGAGGATGCAGGAGATGACCACGGCGGAGGTGGTGGCGTTGCCCACGGCTGCCGGCCCTACGCTGTCGCGCCGCTTGTGGGTGAAATAGCCCTGATAGCAGCACACGGTGGCAACGATGAGGGCAAAGACCACGGCCTTGCAGAAGCCGCCGCCTACGTCGGCCGCCGTCACGCTGCTGGCAATGCGGTAGAAGTACGCCCCTTCGTTGATGCCCAGCATGAGCACGCCGGTGAGATAGCCGCCTATGATGCCGATGACGTCAAAGATAGCCGTCAGCAGGGGAAAGGAAATGACGGCGGCCACCAGCCTCGGACTGACGAGATAGGCCATGGAATTGATGTCCATGACATCCAGGGCGTCGATCTGATCGCTGATGCGCATGACGCCGATTTCCGCCGTGATGGAAGAGCCGGCGCGGCCCGTGAGCATGATGGCGGTGAGCACCGGCCCAAGCTCGCGGATAAGCGTCAGGGAGACGGCGGAGCCCAGCATGCCCACTGAGCCGAACTTGACGAGGGTATAGTAGCCCTGAAGCCCCAGCACCATGCCGCAGAATATGCCGATGAGCAGAATGAGGAAGAGCGATTTGTGGCCGATGAGGTAAATCTGCTGGAGGCTGCGACGCCAGATTTTGCTGGTCGTGCCGATGCTGCGGAGGCCGCCGAGGAAGAAGAGGAACATGGCGCCGGCCGTACCTGTGAAATCCAGTACGGGACGGCCGAGAGCGCGGAGGAATGCGGCGGGATGCGTCATCATGATTTCCTGTCAGTCGATATGGCGGTTCTGGAGCGCAGCAGGGGCGAGCCAAGGCGCAGTCTGGCGCAGGCTGCGCGCAGGGCGGCGGCATCTTCCTCCGTGCCGCGCAGATGTGCCAGCAAAAAGGTCAGCTTGCCGCGCTTTTCCTGTCTGATGCGGTATCCGGCGGCCTCCAGCTTCGCGCGTGTGGCCTTCAGGCTGTCCGTATCCCTGCTACGGAAGGCCGCCAGCTGGTACACAAAGGCGAATTTCGGCTCCTGCGGCCTGGACGGCGCGGGCGCGGGCTTGGGAGCTGGCGCGGATTTCTGCTCGGGAGCAATCGCGGCCCCGGGCGGTACGGTCTGGGCTGCCTTTGCCTCCGCTGCCACTGCGGGCTGCGCCGCAGCCGGAGGGGCGGGGGCGGCTGGTGCGGGCTGGCTCGCGGCGGGAGCGTTCTGCCCCGTCAGCTCCTGCCATTTGCTGTGGGGATTCTGTCCCTTGCCCGCCATGAAGCCCAGCACAAAGACCCAGAGGGTGGTGATGGCCAGCACAATAGCCCCGCTGGAGAGCGTGGCGTAGCTGAAGGTCAGCGTCCAGCCATGCGCCTTTTTCGCCGGAGCGGCCGCCTGCGGCCCGGAGGCGGCAGGCGGTTCCGCCGTCGTGTGCCGTGCGGGATGCGGCATGGACTACATGGTCTCCGGCGCGCTTACGCCCAGAATATCCAGTCCGTTGCGAATGACCTGTCCCATGGCCCTGAGCATGGCCAGGCGGGCCACGGTGCGGGCGGGATCGTCCGCGGCAAGCACCTGATGCCTGGCGTAGTAGCTGTGCAGCATGCCGGCAAAGTCCATGAGGAAGCGGCTGACATGGTGCACGGCCAGGGCCGTGGCCGCGGCGGCGATCATGTCGCCGAAGGCGGCGGCCTTGCGCAGCAGGGCCATGTCTTCCGGCGTGTCCAGTGCCGCCAGATGGGCCAGGGTCAGGGTGTCGGGCAGCGCGATGCCGCGTTCTTCCGCGCGGCGCAGCACGGCGCACACGCGGGCATGCGCGTACTGCACGTAGTACACGGGGTTGTCCATGCTGCGCTGCTTGACCAGCTCCAGATCAAAGTCCAGCGGGCTGTCGCTCTTGCGGGACAGGAACATGAAGCGCGCGGCGTCCACGCCCACTTCCTTCACCACATCGGCCAGGGTTTCAAAGGTGCCGGCGCGGGTGGACATGCTGACGGGCGTGCCGTTCTGAAGCAGATTGACCAGCTGGATGAGCACCACGTCGAAGCTCTTCTGCGGATCGCGTCCCATGGCGGCGATGGCGGCACGCATGCGCGGCACATAGCCGTGATGATCGGCGCCCCAGATGTCCACAAGATAGTCGAAGCCGCGCGCGAACTTGTCATGATGGTAGGCGATGTCCGAGGCGAAGTAGGTCAGATAGCCGTCGGACTTCCTGAGCACGCGGTCCTTGTCATCGCCCAGCGTGGAGGTGTCGAACCACAGGGCGTTGTCCTTTTCGTAGGTGTGCCCGGCCGCCTTCAGCGTCTCGAAGGCATCGCGCACGGCGCCGCGCTGCACGAGGCTCTTTTCGGAGAACCATACCTGATGCTCCACGCGGAAGGTGCGCAAATCTTCCCTGATGCCGTCCATGATGCGGCGCATGGCGTATTCATAGCACTTGTCCTGCCCCTCCTCTTCGGAGAGCATGAGGAGATCGGGATCGATCTCCAGCAGCTCGCGGGCCAGATCAATGATATATTCGCCCTTGTAGAAGTCGCCTTCGGGGATTTCGATCTGCTCGCCCCGTAGCTCCTTGGCGCGCAGCCATACGGAGGTGCCCAGCAGGCGCATCTGGCGGCCGGCGTCATTGATGTAGTATTCGGTGCTGACATCAAAGCCGGCGGCACGCATGAGGCGGGCCAGCGTATCGCCCACGGCGGCGCCGCGTCCGTGGCCGATGTGCAGCGGGCCGGTGGGATTGGCCGAAACGTATTCAATGAGCGTCCTGCGTCCCTGCCCGGCGTTGGAATGACCGAAGGCGGCGCCCTGTGCGGTAATGTCCAGCACAATGCCATGCCAGAAGTCCGGCGTGAACGTGACGTTCAGAAAGCCCGGCCCAGCCACTTCGGCCCGCTGGACAAAGGGATACTTTTCCGGCAGGGCGGCGGCGATGCGCGCGGCCAGCTCGCGCGGGGGGACTTTCGCTTCCTTTGCCAGCAGCATGGCCACGTTGGCGGCCAGGTCGCCATGCTTCGGGTCCTTGGGGGCCTCAATGACGGCCTTCACCGGCCACTGGAGGCCCATGTCGAGCACAATGCTCTGCAACGCATGCTGCAATTCGTCAATAGCGCGCATATTTCCTCGCAAACGCGGATGAACCGCAGTGATTTTCCAAAAAAAGCCGGAAGCGGCAGAACGTCATGTTAGCTGTTTCGCCAGAAAATGCAAGACGGAGCCATGCCGGCAGCTAGAGTGCCAGCGCCTCGGCCTCGGCGGCATTGCGTACGCTGAAGACGGCGGGCGTCCCGCCTTCGGGCAGCAGGCCGGCAAGGCAGGGCGCCACCATTTTGCCCAGTACTGTTTTGGGGCCGATTTCCAGCCACGCGGTCACGCCGTCGGCATGCTGGCGGCGCATGGTATCCACCCAGCGCACGGAGGAGGTCATCTGGCGTACCAGCGCGTCCAGAGCCTCTCCGGCCTCATGCGCGGGGCGTCCGTCCACATTGCAGTAGACGGGGAAGCGCGGCCTGCTCCAGTCCGCCCTGCGCAGCAGGGGTTCCAGCTCGCGCGCGGCCTCGGCCATGAGCGGGCTGTGGAAGGCGCCGCTGACCTTCAGCATGACGGCGCGTCCCCTGCGTTCCTTGGCCAGCCCGGCGGCATGTTCCACGGCTTCCTTTGCACCGCTGACCACCAGCTGGGCCGGCGTGTTGTAGTTGGCAATGATCAGCGGCCTGTCCGTCGTCTCGGCACTCTGGCGCACCATATCCTCCACATCAGACTGAGCCAGCTTCACGATGGCGGCCATGGCGCCCATGCCGTGCGGATCGGCTTCCGCCATGAGACGGCCGCGCAGAGCGGTGATTTCCAGTACGTCGTCCACGGGCAGGGCCTGTGCCGCTGCCAGCGCGCTGAATTCGCCGAGGCTGTGCCCGGCGGCGGCGCAGGGCTTCACGCGGCCGGCCACGGCAGCCCACAGCGAGATGTTGACCACGGTCAGGGCTGGTTGCAGCGCGCGCGTGTCAGCCATGTCGGCTTCGCTGCCTTCCCAGAAGATTTCACGCAGCGGGAGGCCGCTGATACGTTCGGCGCGTTTCCAAAGATTCATGGCGTCGGCGGACTGTTCCGCAAGATCGCGTCCCATGCCGGCTTCTTGCGAACCCTGGCCGGGGAAGAGAAGGGCTGTATTCATGGTGGCTCCAGTGCTGTCGGAATATGGACGCCGGCGCTGCATATTGCCGGCAGGTTGGTTAAAATACGCTATTGCTCCGGGGCTTGCAAGTATTGCGCGGCGGGGATATGCACGGGGAAAAGAGCGCGCCGCCGGGAGCTGGCCGCATCCTGCTCTGTTTTCTTCCATAGCATTGCCGTATTCAGGAGTCGCCATGAAAAAAACGTCCGCCCCGCCGTCGGAAATTGCCTGCGAAGAGCTCCAGGCCACATGCACTGCGGCGGGCTGTCCTCTGCCGGAAGATGCCCTGCCGCGACTGAAGGAATACCTGGAGCTGCTCATGCGCTGGAACAGGGTCATGAATCTTGTGGGCGCGCGTCATTGGCGGGATGCCCTGAAGAATCTCATCATGGACAGCTTTGTGCTGGCGCGCTTTCTGGAGAGGCTCTCCCTGCCGGAGGATGCGGCGAGCTGGGATCTGGGCGCGGGGGCCGGTCTGCCGGGCATTCCCCTGCGCATGGTCTGGCACAGGGGACGCTATACTCTGGTGGAGGCCCGCGAGAAGCGCGCGCTGTTTCTGTCCACGGTGCTGGCCCGGCTGGGGCTGGAAGATACTGACGTGTTCCGGGGGCGGGCGGAAGCCTTTTTTGTGCGGGAAGCGGAGCGCCCGGCGCACCTGGTGCTGAGCCGGGCCTTTCTGCCGTGGCGCGAGGTGCTGGCCCTGATTGAACCTGCCGTGCGTCCGGACGCCGTGGCTGTCTTTCTGACGCTGGAACCGGCGCCGCATACGCTCCCGTCCGGCTGGCGCTGCGAGGCGACGCATACCTATGCCGCCGGCGGCGGTGCCAGATATTTCTGGGCCTTGCGCCGCTGCGGGGCCTGAGCCGGGCAGGCCCCTAGTGATGGTAGGGGACGCGCCGGATGATGCACTCCGCGCGGTAGAGCTGCTCGCAGAGAAGAACGCGGGCCAGCTCGTGCGGCAGGGTCATGGGGCCGAGGCTGATGACGTGCCGGGCGGCGGCGCGCACCTCCGGAACGAGGCCGAAGGGACCGCCGATGACAAAGCAGGGGCGTGCCGCGGCGTTCTCCGAGATGTTGCGGAGAAAGTCGGCAAATTGCGGCGAGGTGAGGCGTTTGCCGCGCTCATCCATGACCACCACCACATCCTGCGGGGCCAGCGCATCCAGAATGCGGCGGCCTTCCACCGCGTTGCGATCCGGCACGGGCAGAGAGGCGTCGCCGTCCCTGAGCAGGCATTCCTGCACGTCCCGCCAGTGGCGGAGGCGCGCCAGATAGTGTTCCGCGGCGTCCTTCCAGAAAGGCGTCCTGATTTTTCCAATAGCAACAATGCGTAACGGCTTGAGTGCCATGAATATTCCTGTGTTTGATGCCAACGGGGGGCATGCCCCGCGCAGGCCGGACGGCGTACCGCCCATGCTTGAGCTGCCGGAGGCGGCCGCCGCATTGCGTGCGTCCGCTGTGCTGGTATATCCTACGGAGACCTTTTTTGCCATAGGCTGTCTGGCGCTGGATGCGGCAGCCGTGGAAAAAATTTTTGCGGCAAAGCACCGCCCCGACGGCAAGACGCTTCCCCTGCTGGCGGCGGATGCCGCGCAGGTGGACATGGTGGCGGATATGGGCGCCATGCCGCAGCTATTGCGGCGCTTCTGGCCCGGCCCGCTGACGGTGCTGCTGCCCGCCCGGCCCGGACTGCCCCCCGCGCTGGTCAATGCTGAAGGCAAGGTGGCCGTGCGCGTGACGCCGCATCCTCAGGCCGCCGCGCTGGCCCGCGCTGCCGGCGCCCCTCTTACTTCCAGCAGCGCCAATATCAGCGGCAGGGCCGCCGTGTCTTCCCTTGCCGCTCTGGAGGATGCCCTGCTGTCCCGCGTGGACGGGAT
>JAQXJC010000045.1 GCA_029008115.1 Desulfovibrionaceae bacterium
CAAATAATGGCAATGATACCAAATAATTATGGTAATAAATCAATTGTAATATCACAAGGAGCACCTAACCATAAAACAGACATAGCAGATTATGGAATAGCAAATGCTAAGTTTTATTATGATAGAGTATATTATCAAGACGAAAATGGCAATCTGTTAAATACAATACCAACATATAATGGCAATGGTACAGAATGGACAAAAATATCAGGAAGTGATACCTAGAATATACCAAAAAAGGCTAGGAATTTTTACGCCTAGTCTTTTTTGTATGTCCTCGAACTTAGCGAAAAATAAAGACAAATCAATCACAAAATTATGTAAAGTTTGACAACAGTTTGACAACAATTTTAATGGAAAAGGTGGAAAAAGTATACTACATGGATAAAATTTTACAAAAACAAAAAACAGTGAAATCAATTGAAATCACTGGTTTAGCTTGGAGCCTATAGCGGGAATTGAACCCGCGACCTCATCCTTACCAAGGATGCACTCTACCGACTGAGCTACAAAGGCGTTTCAGGCCGATGCGCTGCTACGCTCTCGACAAGAGGCTTTCTACAGAAAAGGGGTGTTGCCGTCAAGGAAAAAAGAGAATTTTTTTGCATTTTTTCCAAGCGCAACGAATATTCTTTAAAAAGATATGTTATTTTACAAGGTTACAAAAACATACCCAAACTGGCATCAGGCCTGGTGGGCTGCCAGCATTTCCCGCACGGCGCGGAACAGCGCACGGGAGGCCCTGGGAGGGAGGCCGGCCTGTCGTTCCCGGCGGGCTTCGTCCGCCAGCTTCAGCAGCGCTGGCGCGGCCTGCGGCCACGGGCGCAGCAGGTCTGCCGCCGCAGCTCCCTCCGCTTCCAGCAGGGCGCCGCGCAGGCGCTCCGCCTGATGGAAGAGGCGATCCTCAGCCGTCCGTCCCTGGCGCAGCTCTTCCAGAGCCGTGCGAATGGCCGGGCCGTCAGCCTCGCGCATCAGGCGGCCCACATATTGCATCTGGCGGCGGCGGCCTTCCTTGTCACGGATGCGTTCCAGCTCCTGAAAGGCTGCCCGCAGGTCTTCCGTGAGCGGCATTTCCCTGCGCTGGGCCGCGGACAGGGCAGCCAGCTCCTCACCCAGTTTTTGCAGGGCCGTGCTGTCCCGCTTTTTCTGCGAGCGGCTGACGTACCCGTCGTCATCGCGCTCCGTCGCGTCCATATTCCACTGATATATGTTCTTTCTGGCCATATTGTCTCCCCGTATGGTTGTTGTCCGCTGCTGCGTTACAGGCCGTGGCCTACCAGCATACCCCGGCAATCACGCCCGCCAGAATCACGGGAGAAATAATGCCGTTCAGGGTGAAGAAGGCCATGTTCACCCGGCTGAGGTCCTCTGGCTTCACAAGGCGGTGCTCCCAGAGCAGGACGGCCGAAACCGCCGCCCACACCACATACCACCACACGGACATGCCGGCGCTCCAGCCGCCCAGCAGCAGAAACAACGCGGTCATCACGTGAGAGAAGGCGGCAATGTGCAGGGCCCCCTCCACGCCGAAGCAGGCGGGTACGGAAAAGAGACGCATGGAACGGTCGAAGTCAACATCCTGGCAGGAATAGAAGATATCAAAGCCAGCCACCCAGAAGGTCACGGCGCAGCAGAACAGCACCGGCGTCAGAGTGAAGTGCGGCGTCACGGCGATCCAGCCGGCCAGAGGCGCAAGCCCCAGCGTCGCTCCCAGCCAGTAGTGGCACAGCCACGAAAAGCGCTTTACAAGACTATACCCGCCGGCAAAGAGCAGCGCGGGAACGGACAGCATGAGGCAGAGCGTGTTGATGGCCGCGCAGCAGGCGATAAAGACAGCCGCCATGACGCCGCAGAAGGCCCATGTCTGGGCCGGCGTGATTTCGCCCGTGACCAGAGGGCGGCCCGCCGTGCGCGGATTTTTGCTGTCAAAGGGGAGATCGGCCACGCGGTTGAAGGCCATAGCAAAGGAACGCACGGCCACCATGGCCAGGGTCAGGAAGACAAGAGGCTTCCATTCCGGCATGCCGCCGGCTGCCAGCACCGCGCCGGCCCACGCCCACGGCAGGGCAAACACGGAATGTTCAATTTTCACCATGCGGCAGAGCGCGCCAAAGTTACCGAAGGGAGTGTGCAGGGACATGGGTATTTCCTTTATACATTACTGATGCGCGCCGCAGTCGGCGGGATCGCCGTGCAGCTTGTCCAGCGCGTGCGGCAGGGCCGGCAGCACAGCCGCAAGATTTTCCAGCACGGCCTTGCGGGAGCCGGGCAGATTGATGAGTATGCTCCGGCCCAGTACGCCGGCACAGGCACGTGAAATGGCAGCATGGGGCGTTTTGGCTAGGCTGGCCTGCATCATGGCCTGCGCAAAGCCCGGCAGTTCATAGTCCAGTACCCGGCGGGTCGCCTGCGGCGACACATCGCGCGGACCGACGCCCGTCCCCCCTGTGGTGCAGATGCAGTCATACTCCTGCCCCAGCGCCAGTTCCATCAGAAGGGCCGAGAGCGCCGGCCCGTCATCCGGAAGCAGAAAGCCCTGTGCGTACGCCAGCGGCATGACATGCCGCACCAGCTCCTCAATGGCGGGGCCGCTGGTATCCTCGCGCTCTCCCCGCGAGCCCTTGTCGGAAAGGGTGATCCATGCCAGCGTGCGGCCGCGCTTCTCCGCCGTCAGGACTGCCGCGCCGCTCCGGACATCCTGAAGAGCCGTCAGCAGGGGACAGGCCCGCGCATGCACGCCGGCCGCCGGCAGCCATGCGCGCCCCGTCACCATGAACAGCGCCGCGCCGTCAGCGCCGGACAGCACCGTGCCCACAGGAAAGGCGGGAGGAAGCGGCGCGGACGCGATCTGATGCGCGGGAAGGCCGGACAGGGCCGAGGCCAGGGGAAGCGTCTGCCCGCGCGGGCAGGGACGCAGCGTGCAACGGTACGGCATGGGCAACCTCCGGAAACAGGGAACGGATAGGGCGGGGATCGTCGCCGGCGAGACGATAGCCGCTTTTTCCCTGAACGGCAAGAACATGGACCACACGCGGCCGAAGCACGCATGTTGTGGCCGCACGCCGAATAGGATACACAGGGAAGACTTTCCGGCGGCAGACGCGGGCCGGGTCTGTGCTCCCCGCACCGCAGCCGCCTTCCAGTCTTTGCAGGAGATATGTATGAACACCCGCAGTCAGGATCAGACCGCCCACCTCAAGGTGCTTGGCACCGGCAAGATGCCCGAGATTCAGGGCGGGCCCGGCGTGCATCTGCTGGAATCCTTTCCCAACCGCTTTCCGCACCGTCCCTATGTGGTGAGCATAGCCTTCCCGGAATTCACCTCCCTGTGTCCCGTGACCGGACAGCCGGACATGGGGACCATCACTGTGGAATACATCCCCGATGAACTGTGCGTGGAGTCCAAGAGCTTCAAGCTCTACATGTTTGCCTTCCGCAATCACCAGTCCTTCATGGAGACCATCACCAACACCATTCTGGAAGACTTCCAGCAGCTGCTGCATCCCTGCTGGATTCGCGTGAAGGGCCTGTTTGCTCCGCGTGGCGCCACCCGTCTGCACGTGTTTGCGGAAGCATTCAAGGACCTGCCGGAAGAACGCTCCCGTCTGGTGCGCGAAGCCGTGCGCCACTGGCGCGAGGAAACCACGCCGCACAATCCGTAACTGCCGGAGAGCTTCCTGCCGGCGGATGCACAGCGCCGCCAGCCGCCCCTGTGCCGCCCGCGCCGGACGCGGCGGGATAAAGGACACGCATTCATGCCGCATACATCCTCTTCCATGCCGCGTTCCGCCGCGCTGATCAGCCTCATGGCGCTTGCGTCGCGGCTGCTGGGCCTGCTGCGGGACATGGCCATGGCCTGGCTGCTCGGCGGCGGGCCCGCAGCCGAAGCCCTGGTCATTGCCATGCGCGTGCCGCACATGATCCGCCGCCTGTTCGGAGAGGGCTCTCTCTCCATGACTATTACCGCCGCGCTGGTACGGCTGGGCTGTGCGCCCTCCCCTTCCGGCAGCGTCTCCCCCGCCCCCGATGCCCGCCGCATGGCCGCCATGACCAGCGCCCTGCACTGGCGGCTGGCGCTGGCGCTGGGCCTGCCCGTGGCCCTGTGCTGCTGGCAGGCGGAAGCATGCGTCGCACTGCTGGCCCCCGCCGCCAGTGCGGCGGTGCTGGATCAGGCCGCGCCGCTGCTGCGCATCTGCCTGCCCTACGCCCTAGCGGCCTCGCTGGCGGCGCTGGGCATGGCTCTGCTGCACAGCCTGCAACGCTTTTTCCTGCCGGCGCTGGCGCCAGTGCTCTTCAACTGCGCCGTCCTTGCCGCAGCCGCGCTGGCCGCCTGCGGCGGGGGAGATGCCGCAGGTCTGCTGGCCGGAGGCATGCTCTGCGGCGGCATTGCGCAATGGGCAAGCCAGCGCATGGGAACCATCCGCCTGCGCCGTGCCGCGTCATCCGCGCCAGCCGACGGGCGCACGGCATGGCGCCTGCTGGGCGGCCTGCCCGCCGGGGCGCTGGGCGCCGCCGCTCCCCAGCTGTCCATGCTCTGCGCCACGGCGGCGGCATCCGCCCTGCCCGGCGGCACCGTGGCCGCGCTCTACTATGCGGAGCGTCTGCTGGAACTGCCCCTGGGTGTTCTGAGCATGGGGCTCGGCATAGCCAGCCTGCCTGTCCTGTCCCGGCTTGCCGCCGCCGGCCGGCATGAACTTCTGGCCGGGCAGACCTCCGACGCCCTGCGCTGGTCGCTTCTCCTCACCCTGCCCGCCGCAGCCGGCCTGGCCGCCGTGGCCGCGCCGCTCATTTCCCTGCTTCTGGAACACGGCGCCTTTGCCGCGCGGGATGTCCGGCTTGCCACGCTGGCCCTCATGGGCTATCTGCCCGCCCTGCCGGCCTGCGGCCTGACGCGCATTCTGCTGGCCGCCTGCCATGCGCGCGGCATGGGGCGTCCGCCCCTGTACGGGGCACTTCTTGCCACTGCCGCCAGCGCCCTCGCCGCCGGACTGTGCGCCGCCACCGTCCACACGGAGGACGCGCTCTGGGCGCTGACTCTGTCCTGCGCCGCGGCCCTGTGGATACAGCCGCTGCTGCTCTGGCGGGTTCTAAACCGCAGTCTGGCGGCGCACCATGCCTGCCTGCGCCTTTCCCGGAAGGCGCTGGGCCAGATGGCCTTTGCCGCCCTCTGCACATGGCTGGCAGCCGGGAGCGCCGCCGGCCTTCCCTGCGCGGCGGGCTGGAAGCTCTGTCTCGCCGTCCCTGCGGGGATAGTCTGCTATGCTGCCGTGCTCATGGCACTGCGCAACGCGGATGCGCTGGACATCCTCCGCCGCCTGCGGCTATGGTGGACGCAACGCCATACGTCTTCACTTTCTTAGCAAAAGGACAGCATCATGGGATTTTTCTCCAAACTGAAAAAATTCTTCGGCGGCAGTGAAGCCGCCGCGCCGCAGACGGATACGCCGGCGCCAGCGCCCGATGACGAGGTATCTGCCGCCGCAGCCCGCGACGCCGATACCGTGCAGGCAACGGACTCCGGCTCCGGAGAAAGCACTGCGGAAACCACCCCGGACAGGACATCCCTGTCCAGTGACGCCCGCGACCGGCAGTCCGAACCGGCAGCAGAGGCCATCCCTGCGGCACCCGCGACGTTGGAGCGGGACACCGCCGCCGATGTCCTTTCCGTACCGGAAGTGCCGGAAGCCCCGGAGGAAACGCGGGACGCCATGTCGGGCGCGGACGCCTCCGCCGCACAGCTGCCGGCACAGGACACGGCCGCGACGGCCACCGAACCCGTCTCCGCAGCGGATGCCGCACCTGCGGATGCGGAGAAAGCCGCTCCCCGGGATGAACTGCTCCCTGCGGCCACGATTTCCGAACAGCAGACAGACATACCCGCCAGCGTGGGAGACGATCCTGCTGCCACGCCGGATGAACCACAGCCCGCCACCGCCGCGGACGCGGATGTCATGCCTGCGCATGACGCCGTGGCGGAACCTGCCGCCTGTCTCCCGCAGGATGATTCCGCGGCACTGTGCGCAGCCGATCCCGCCGCTGCCACGGCATCAAATGCCGCAGCGGATAAAACGGCAGGCATTCCGGTACCGGAATCCGGCCCGGAAGCGGCCATGCCTGAGGCGGCTCCCGCGTCCGCGGGGGGCAGCCCTGCCCCGGAAAGCGCGCCGGAACCGGCCTCCCATGACTATGCCGCGCAGTCTTCGGACGCTCCCGTGGGCGAAGCCGCCCCTGTGGAACAGGCCGTGGCCGCCGCCACACCGGAAGAGGCCGCCATGACCCTGCGGCTGCGCGATGCCGAACCCAGGCTCTCTGTCTGGCTGGGTATTGTGCTGGAAGGCGTCACTGAGGCGGATGAGCTGCTCTGGAGTCGTCTGCGCTTTCTGCTCCGTTCGCTGGATGCGCCTGCCACGGAGGCGGATGCCTTCATTGACGACTTCCGGGGCTGGCTGGAACGCATGGAATACCGCTGGCTGGATGAATTTCGCTCTGAACTGCAATACAGGCTGGCCCTGGCGCTGGAACTGGAGGATGAAGAAGACGAGCGCAGCCGCCTGTTTGTCAAGCTGGCGCAGGGACTGGCCCGCACGCGCGAGCATTTCGCCCGCCGCATGGACGCCCTCTTCAGCGCGCACAGCGCTCTGGACGATCAGTTCTGGGAAGACATGGAAGAGCTGTTCATCATGGCTGATCTGGGCTATGAGCCGGCACTGGAGCTGGTGTCCCGCCTGAAGGAGCGCGCCCACGCTGCCGGCATCAGCGATCCCCAGGGCGTGAGGGCCCTGCTTCAGGAGGAAGTGGCCGCCCTCTTCAAGGCGCCGCGCCGCATCTCCGCCGTGAATCCGCCGGAAGTCATTCTCATGATCGGCGTCAACGGCGTGGGTAAGACCACGACCATTGCCAAGCTGGCGCACCGCGCCCGCATGCAGGGGAAAAAAGTCCTCATCGCCGCCGCCGATACCTTCCGTGCCGCCGCTGTGGAACAGCTCAAGGTCTGGGCCGACCGCGTGGGGGCGGATTTCCACTGCAAGGACACGGGCGCCGATCCGGCCGCCGTGGCCTACGAGGCCATGGACAAGGCGGTCAGCGGCGGCTACGATGTGCTCTTTGTGGACACAGCGGGCCGCCTGCAAACCAAGGTCAACCTCATGGAGGAGCTGACGAAGATTCGTCAGGTGCTCGGCAAAAAACATCAGGGAGCGCCGCACCGCTCCATCCTCGTCATTGATGCCACCACCGGTCAGAACGCGCTCTCGCAGACGCGCCTGTTCAAGGAGGCCGCCGGCGTGGACGAACTGATTCTGACCAAGCTGGACGGCACGGCCAAGGGCGGCGTGGCCATTGCCGTAGCCATGCAGTACAGCCTGCCCATCACCTTTGTGGGACTGGGAGAAAAGCTGGAAGACCTGCGTCCCTTCGACGGTGCGGACTTTGCCCGCGCCCTGCTGGGGGAGGAGGCGTAGGCGGCAGGACAGCGGACAGCATGCGCGGCGGCGGACAGATTTCTTCCGCCGCTGCCTCACAGGCCGCCGCATGCCGGCGGCGCGCCACGGAAAAGCACGCTACTCGAAGAACTCCTGCTTGACGCAGGATTCAGCCTTCAGGCGATCCAGCATCTCCGCGTAGGCCGCCTTGACATTCTCCCGCAGATCGCCGGCCACCACGAACAGCAGTACGTCCTCGCCCGGATGCAGGATACCTTCAGCCGCCCGGGCCACAGCGGCAAAAATGCCCGGGCGCTGCTCCATCTCGCGGCAGATGGCCGCCATGCGCTCCCTGTCCGGCGTCACCTTCATGGCGACAACCGGCGCATGATCCGCCCGCGACCATGCGCGCACCACGCCATTATGCATCATCATCATGCCCACATGCTCGGCAAAGCCCGGGCGGGCCTTCACCTCGCGCATCAGTTCGGTAATATCCATAGACATAGTGCGCACCCCGCATTCCCGACGGGCTCCCGCCGGGGAGACTGTTTCAATTCTGCCGGCAGTCTAGCGTCTTTTCCGTCTGGCATAAAGTAAAAAACGCGGCCTAGGCGCCGCTGCGCCGACTTCCGCAGAATAAAAACATAGTGCTCAGATAGGACTTGTTACTGATAATAATTTTTGATATTGAAAAGGAAACCAACGACTGCTGGAGGTAACATGAAGAGTCTGCGCGATTTTTCCCTCTGTGATATAGACTGGAACCTGACCCCCGAGCATGCTGTGACCATGTATCTGGAATGGGGCAACAACGACTGGCATTCGGAATATCCTCCGGTGCGCTCGCGGGAGGATGTCTCCCACTATTTCGTCGTGGACAGCTGGAGCGGAAAGCCCCTGCTGCGCCTCGTCCGCCGCAATTCCGAACATGCGGAAGACCTGCTCACCATGCCGCTGCCACCGGAAATGGAGGCGGACTTCCGCAGGGAGCATGGCCAGTGGCGTGGCATTGCCGCGCCAACGCCCGCCATCAAGCAATGGCTGCGCACGGAGCTGGGCCAGCCCTACTGAAAAAAGGCGCCCAGGCGCGCAGCTGACCGCCCGGCAGGATGGCTCCGTGGATGCGACCCTGCCGGGCTCTTCCATTGCTAACGCTGGCGGTAGGGAGCCTGCCCCTGCTCGTAGTAGTTGCCGCCTTCGCAGTCCATGACCACCACCGCGGGGAAGTCCTCCACCTCCATTTCAGCCAGGGCTTCCGGCCCCAGTTCCGGATACGCCAGCACGGTATACTTCCTGATGCAGCGGGCAATGAGCGCGCCTGCGCCGCCTACTGCGGCCAGATAGGGCACGCCGCATTCCCGCATGGCCTCCACCACCTCGGGCTTGCGATAGCCCTTGCCGATCATGCCTTTCAATCCCGCTTCCCGCATGAGGCGGGGAGCATAGGCGTCCATGCGTCCGGCCGTGGTCGGGCCGGCGGCGCCGATGACAAATCCCGGCCTGGCTGGCGACGGCCCCACGTAGTACACTACCGCGCCATGCAAATCCACCGGCAAAGGCTCGCCGCGATCCAGCGCCTCCACCATGCGCTTGTGTGCGGCATCGCGCGCGGCAATAATGCGGCCGGAAAGCAAGACCTGATCCCCGGCGCGCAGGGCACGAGCCGTGGCGTCATCAAAGGGGGCCGTAATACGTTTCACTTCGCTGATCATGTCCGCCCCCCTACAGCACGGTTTCGGCATGGCGCGCCGCATGGCAGTTGATGTTCACGGCCACGGGCAGGGAGGCTATGTGCGTGGGGAACCACTCCACATGCACTTTCAGGGCTGTTGTGCGTCCGCCCAGTCCCTGCGGGCCTATGCCTGTCCTGTTGATCAGTTCCAGCAGCTCCCGCTCAAGGGCCGCATAACGCGGGTCGGGATTGCAGGATTCCAGATCGCGGGCGGCGGCACGCTTGGCGCAAAGCGCGGCCACTTCCATGGTTCCGCCCAGGCCCACGCCCACCACCATGGGCGGACAGGAATTGGGCCCGGCCGCCAGGACGGCATCCAGCACGACGCGGCGCACGCCTTCAATGCCGTCAGCCGGAACCAGCATCTTGACTACGCTCTTGTTTTCAGAACCGGCTCCCTTGGGAGCAAGACGCAGCCGCAGGCGATCGCCGGGCACAATGCGCACATGGATGATGGCCGGCGTGTTATCCGCGGTATTGCGCCGTTCAAAGAGCGGTTCGGCCACCATTGACTTCCGCAGGAAACCGCCCGTATATCCCTGCCGAATGCCCTCATGGATGGCGTCTTCCAGACTGCCGCCCGTAATGTGCACATCCTGCCCCAGTTCCACAAACACCACGGTCATGCCCGTATCCTGGCAGATGGGAACGCCATCCGTACGGGCTATGTCCGCATTCCTTTCCAGCTGCTCCAGAATGCCGCGCCCCACGGGCGAGGGCTCCTGCTGCCGCGCGCGGGCAAAGGCGGCGCAGACGTCCTTGGGCAGTTCACAGCAGGCCCTGACGGCCATCCGGCAGATGGCGGAGGAAATTTCCTCCACAGTTATGGTACGCATTGCTGACTCCTCATGGCAAGAAAACAGCGCCCGCAACGCAGGCACGCCGTCCGTGCAGCATATCCCCCCCGCCCCTTTCCCGCAATGCGGAAAACGCGCCCTTCCGGGCCGCACTTGTCTCTGATGCAAAAACAATCTACATTACAGCCTGCATCACAGCACCCGCCCCCAATCCTCTGCAAAAGGTACTGCCATGCCCCGGACACTTTCCTGCGCCCCCCGGATGCTCCGCCTTCTTCTGCTGTGCCTTTGCCTGCTGCCGTGTGGCTGCGGCTCCTGGCGCATTTCCGATCTCTGGCGGCATGACGATGCGCCCGCCAGGGAACAGATGTCTCCCGGGCAGCAGGGACCGGTCCAGCCGGGCTCCACAACCCTGCGGGCCCCCGTGCTGCCGCCGGGGCTTGCCGCCACGCAGCCCGCCTCCACGGCCACGCCGCAGGACATGGCCGCCATGAGCGCGCGGCCCGGACAGGAGGAAAAAACGCGCATTCCCTACGCCACCAGCTTTGCCTGCGCGGAGGCTCCCGCGCTGGCAGATACGCTGAAGGCCCTCAGTCTTCTGGAAAAACTGCGGGACTCGCCGCCTGACGATTTCATGGGACTGGACTACCGCATTCGCAGCGATGAGGATACCGCGCGCAAGATTCTGCGCGCCCACGGCTACCATGACGGTCAGGTGGAGCGACAGGTGGACACGCAGGCATCTCCCGTCCAGGTGCGGCTCACGCTCAAGCCCGGCACGCAGTACCGCACCGGACGCACGGAAGTGCGCTATGACGGTGCCGCGCCGCACAGGGCTCCCCGCACGCTGGACGATGCGGGACTTGCGCAGGGCAGTCCCGCCGTGGCGGAGGAAATCCTGAATGCCATCGATGCCATTCCCCCCTTTCTGCGCCGTCACGGCTATCCTCTGGCGGAAAAGGATCATGCGGACTTTGCCATCAATCCCGAGACAAAGGAGCTGTATGCGCTGGCCGCCATGCGGGAAGGGCCGCTGGCCCGCATGAGCGATGTGCGCATGGAAGGTTCGAACAGCGTGAACCTGCGCTATTTCCAGCGCATGCGCAACTGGCGCAAGGGCCAGCTCTGGAATGAAGGGCTGCTGGAAGCCTATCAGGATGTTCTCAATCAGCAGGGGCTGTTCCGATCCGTCAATGTCCGCGCCGTGCCTGCCGCCGTGCAGGCCCTGGATGACGACGGCCTGTATGCCGATGAGGCCGGCGAAGCAGAGCGGGGCAATGCCCACCCCGAGGCCAGGCCCTTTGACGTGCTGGTATCCGTGGAGGACGGCCCGCAGAAAAGCGTGGGCGGCGGCCTGTACTATGATTCCGAACGCGGGATGGGCGGGCAGGCATTCTGGGAGCACCGCAATCTGTTCGGCCAGGCGGAAAGCCTGCGGACCAGGATGGAAATCTGGAATGATACCAAGGAGCTGTCGCTGAAATTTGCCAAGCCCGGCTTTCTTTCCCGCGTCACGGCGCTGGTTTCCGACGGCTGGGTCCGGCAGGAGGAAACAGATGCCTACGAACAGAAGGCCGCCTATGCCGACGTGGGCCTCCAGCACCGCTTCGGCAAATACGTCTGGGGCACGGTCAAGATGTCGCTGGAAGGCGGCAGCCTGAAGGATACGGAACACCCCGAACAGCGCTATTCCATGCTCGGCCTGCCGGCACAGCTGCGCTTCGATACCACCGGCAGTCTTCTCAACGCCACGCAGGGCGTGCGCGTCACGCTGTCCTCCGGCCCCTATGCCGGCGTCTATGCCGAGGATTTCACGGTCTTTCCCACGCGGCTGGACATGCAGGGCTTCCAGCCCCTGCTGGGGGAAGACAGGCTTGTGCTGGCACTGCGCGGCACCGTGGGCAGCATCTGGCGCAATGACGCCCGCACCGTTCCGGCATCCATCCGCTACTATGCCGGCGGCGGCGGTTCTGTCCGCGGCTATGACTATCAGAGCCTCGGTCCGCGCGATGTGCACAACAATCCGCGCGGCGGCGCTTCCTTCACTGAAGCCAGTGCGGAATTCCGCTGGAAGGTTACGGACGATGTGGGCATCGTTCCCTTTGTGGACGCCGGCACGGTCAGCGATTCCATGACGCCGACGCTGGACGGCGACAGCCTGCAATGGAGCTCCGGCCTTGGCTTCCGCTACTACACAGCCATAGGCCCCATCCGCATGGACGTGGCCATGCCGCTGAACCCGCGCGACGGCGATTCTCTGGGACCGGCATTTTATATCAGCATCGGGCAGGCCTTCTAGCCGCCTGCCGCATGAACCGACTTTCCGTGGAGCGCAACGCATGAGCCAATCCCTTCCTTCGGAACAGCCCGCAGCCGGACATGCCCCCGCGCCCCGGCCGCGTCGCCCGTTATGGCGGCTGTGCCTGAAACTGCTTTTCTGTCTGGCGCTGGCCCTCACTGTCCTGACCGGAGGCCTGCTGGCCTTCCTGCATACGGAGCACGGCGCCAGAACGGCGCACTATGTGGCGGTGCAGGTCTTTGAATGGATCGACATCGTCGGGCTGAAGCTGGAGATCGACGAGCTTAAAGGGCCCCTGCCCTTCACGCTGACGGCCAGTGGCATACGCATGCGCGATATGGAAGGTGAGTGGCTGCGCGTCGGCCGCGTGCATGTGGAACTTGATCCGCGCGACTTCTTCGCCGGACTGCTGCGGGGCGAGCTCTTCCTGCATGGCCGCACGGTGGAGGTCAGCGACGTCCACATGCCGCGCATCCCCGTATTTCCCGAAAGCCCGCAGGCGGAGAAACCCGCGCCGGAACAGCCCGCCGCGCCGGAAATGTTCACGCTCTTCCCCGGCTGGCTGCACATTCTTGCGGATAACGTGAGCCTGCACAATGCCCGGGTGGACCCGGCGGTTTCCTGTTACGGCGTATTTGGCCATGTCCGCGGTGCCGCCAGAATCGAGGCGGCGCGCGGCGATGCTCGGCTGGGGCTGGCCTGCGCCTTTCCCGAAGACAAAGGCAGTCTGCGTGACTCCGTGGACAGCCTTGTTCCCTCCCGCGTTCCTCTGGAATGGCCCTTCCCGGCCGGAACCTCCCCGGACAGCACTGTCATTGACGCGCAGGCCGCCGCCGGAGGCAAGACCAAGGCTCCTCCGGCCTCATTCCCCGACGCCGCCCCCAATACGGTGGAAGGCGCTCTGCGTCTTGTGTGGGAGGGGGCGCGCTTCGGGCTCACGCTTGAGGCTACGGACAACGCATTTGTCCGCCGGTACGCCCCTGTGGCGCAGACCGCACGTTTCCGGCTGGCGGCGCACTACAGCATGCCCGTCGTCCCTCCGATCCCCGGGCAGGGACTGGCGCTGGACAGCCAGCTGGAAGCGCATTTTTCCGGGCCGAAGCTGCCGCAGGAAGGCCGAAACCTGCACGTTCAGCTCTACGGCTCCTATGATGGAGAACGGCTGCGCATGGGGCCGGCCCGCCTTGAATCCCCGGACAGGGACACCCGCCTGCGGGTACTGGTCAGCGGCGGCATGGGAGAAGAGGGCAACGGCATGGTGGCGCTGGGAGAAGCCAGGGAGCTGGGTACGCTGCTTTCCCTGCTGAATCCCGATCAGCGCCCGCCCGTGAGCGGCGGCTTCAATCTCTGCGCCTATACGGGCACGGGCCGGGACTGGTGGCAGGATGCGCTGGAAGGCGAGGATGACCTCAGCCGCGCCGCGCTCGCCTGCGCCCGGCGCGGCGGACAGGTGAAGGGCGAGGAAGGAGGCCGTGACGGCAGTAAGGCGGCTTCCCGCCCCCGGCGCCTACTGGTGGACGCATCCTCCGCTGCACTGACTGTGCCCGGCGGCGTCATCGGCCGGCTTTCTCTGAATGCCGGCGGTCAGGGGACGGGCGAAGCCGGCCTGACCAGCCTGCTGCCCGCCCTCTTTTCCGGCTCTCTGCGCTGCTCTGCCGGTAATCTTTTCGGCGCCGGAGAGGCGGATGCCTCCTTCCGCTGGACATGGAATCTTGCCAGCGGCAAGGAATCCGGGACGCTGGATCAGCTGTCGGTACAGCTGCCCGGATTCTCGCTTTCCGGCGGCATTTCCACCGCCGGATACGGCAAGGCGCTGCCTGCTGTGCCGCTGCTGCGCGGTGCGCTGGATGCCGCAGTCACAAACTGGGCTACGCTTGGCGCACTGGCCGGACTGGAGCGGAACGCCCTGAACGGCGGCCCGGCTACGGCGCACATCAGGCTGGATGCCGGACACCAGCGCCAGCAGGTACGCGCAGAGGTGGAATCGCACGGATTTTCCTGCCAGGCGGCCCAGCTCTCCAGCCTGGCCCTGCACGCGCAGGCCGAGGACCTGCACAGCCTTGCCGCCATGGATACGCGCGCGGAAAGCCCCCTGGCCCTCACGCTTCGCGCAGGTTCGGGAGAGGCCGGCGGCTTTGTCTGGAACAATGTCCTGCTGGATGCCCAGTCCCGCCATGCCGCCGTGGATTTCAGCGCCCGTCTGGAAGGCGACTGGCAGGCCGCGGCTGCCGGTACTCTGCGGCGCGACAGGCAGGAACTTTCTCTGCGGCAATGCGACGTGCGTCATGTCGAGCATGGCGAGCTTGTACGCCTCCTCCAGCCGGCAACGCTGGCCTTCCGCGACGGGATCAGCCTTTCCGACTGGCGCATGAACATCGCCTCACAGGGTACACTGGGCATGGACGCCACGTTCACCGATGCCACGCTGGCCCTCCGCGCCAGAGCCGACCGTCTGCCGCTGGGCATGCTGCGCACGCTGCTCAACCAGCCAATTCTGCCTGATGCGGACATCAACGCGGACATCAATTTCAGGGGCTCGCCACAGCATCCCTCGGGCACGGCGATGCTTGGGATAGAAAATATCCGCCAGCCCAAAGAGCAGGCCATCCCCCTGAGCGCGGCACTCCCCTCGGCTATCCGTCTGCACGGACAGCTGGGTGGGAGCAAGGGAAGTACGCTGGGCCTGCGCCTGAATGTGGATGGCTGGGGCGCGGCCGACGGCGATACGTTCAGGGCTGTGGCCGGGATTCCCCTGCACTTTGCGCCTCTGCCAAGCCCGGACATGGATAAAGCGGCCACAGCGGACATCTTCTGGCGCGGCGATGTGGAAAAGCTGTGGCGCTATCTGCCGCTGCCCGGGCGCTCCCTGAGCGGACGCGGGCAGGCGGAGGCACGTCTGCGCGGCACGCTGCGCCGCCCGCGGCTGGAGGCATCCGTATTTCTGGCCGGGGGCAGATACGTGGACAAGCTGGCAGGCGTCAAGCTTCAGAATATAGATGTGGAGGCACGCTACAGCACGCAGGGAACCTCGCTGCTGCGCATGCAGGCCAGGGATACCAGACGCGGCACATTGGCAGTGAATGCCGCGCTTTCCAGCGATCCCAAGCTCGGCCCCTTCGATCTCGCCGGACTGCGCGTGCGCGGTGTGGGAGAAATCTCCCGGCTGCGCCCCCTGCACCGCGATGATCTGTCCATGCAGCTTTCCGGCAGTATTGGCGTGGAAGGCCCGCTGGCGGCCCCTGCCATTACCGGAGATGTGCGTCTGGATGAAGTCGTATACACAGTACTGGGCTTCGGCGGCCCCTCCGTCACGGAGCTTGATGCCGTGGTGCAGACCAGCAGCTTTGAATCCTGGAAGCATGGCGTGCTGCGGGCGGCCGCGGAGGCGACGCCCGCCGCCAGAGGGCCTGCACTGGACCTGCGCGTGCGGGCGCCGGGCAAGGTATTCATCCGGGGGCACGGGCTGGACAGCGAATGGAAGGCCGATCTGCATCTGAGCGGCCCTGCAAGCCGTCCCCAGCTTGTGGGCGATGTCAGCCCCGTGCGCGGCACCTTCAGCCTGCTGGGCAAGGAATTTCAGTTCCGGAAGGGAGCCATACGCTTCACCGGCGCATGGCCGCCCCGCCCCACGCTGGACCTCGGCCTGAATTATCAGGCGCGGAACATCATTGCGGAAATCCTCGTGCAGGGTTCAGCCGGACAGCCCAAGCTGGACCTCTCCAGCCAGCCGGCCATGCCGCGCGACGAAGTCATGGCGCAGATACTGTTCGACAAAAGTGCCAGCGAGCTCAACAGATTTCAAATTATTCAGGCGACCAATGCCACCCGCAACCTGATCAGCGGCAAAAAGGATGCTCTGGATATTCTCGGCAATACGCGCGATCTGCTGGGCTTTGAAGTCCTGCGCGTGGGCAGCGGCAACAGCGGCACCCGCACCAAGAGCGCGCCCACGGACGCATCGGTCAAGGGCAAGGAAAAAAGCGACGGCGAATCCGCGCCATCGCTGGAAGCGGGAAAATATCTTTTTGACAATGTCTATGTGGGCGTGGAGCAGGATACGGGCCACGGCAACACCACTGTCCGCGTCGATGTGGACGTTCTGCCCAATATTTCCGTCACAGGACGCACGTCCAGCATATCCAGCAATGTGGGGGTCAACTGGAAAATGGATTATTGAGCGCATCCGCCTGTCCGTCCCGCGCGGGCGGGCGGATACCTGTCCATTTCCACTTTGAATGCATGACAACTTTCAGATAGCCTGCCTCCGATTCTGCCGGAAGGGCCGCATCCGGGAGCAGGCGGGACGCCCGCTTCCGGCGCGCCACAGGTGGTGCCGCGGCGTCCCGGCATTCCATTTCCTTTTTTGGAGGTACTCATGCAACCATCGCATTCCTCGTCCGGCGCATTCTCTTCCCCGGTGCGCGACTCCCGCTCCTCTTCCAGCTCACGCGCGCAGCGCAGGAGCTGGGGCGACGCCATGCGGGCCGCCGCAGCCCGCCGTCAGGAAGATGCCCTTTTCCGCAAGCACATGCCCCAGCAGCTTGAGGAGCTCTGGGCCGCCGTGCAGGACAGCGCCTCGCTGGAAAAAATCGTGCGCCTCTGGGCCGGAGTAAGCCTGCGCATTCCCGTCAACATGCCGGATGATCCACGGCATCCCCTGCGCCGCACGCTGGGCAAGCGCCTCACCGCCCGGCTCATCGCCCATTTCGGCGGCACCACGCTGTACGTACCGCAATGCCGCAGCTTCTTTACCAAACTCACTCATGAGCGCATCATCCGGGAATACAGTCGGCAACTGGCGCTCGGCAGCAGCGCCTGCCTTGCCGAACAGCGCCTTGCCCTGAAGTACGGCATGTGCGATCGCTGGATTCGGCGGCTGGTCAACAGGGCCGAAAGCGGCCGGCATACCATGCTGTCCGACTAAGCGCAGCCCATCTGCCGCACCCGGCAGTCCTTCTTCCGCTTTCCGCACTGCATCCCCCGCCAATCGGGGGATGTTTCCCTCCGCCTCTTCCCTCTTCCGCCATCGCATTTCCACGCCGCAAACTTCCGGTGCCGGCACAGCCCCTGCATATATCATCAGTGCAATCCATTGATATTGCTGCATACTTAAATAATTCCCCCGGAAATATCCATGTAACAGTATGCAATCATTGTTGTTCTTGCGGAACAGATGGCTGCTCCGCGCACAGTTTCCATCTATAAAATAACTAATTTCAACGTATTACAGCATATCCCGCCCATCGGAACAAGACCCGTGATACTTTTTCCGCCTCCTCATGCAGGGTCTCTCTGCGCACAGGGAATTCCTTCCCGCGCAGAATTTTTTCATGTGAGGAGGCTCTATGCCCGCACAATTTGAGGATGCCCACGCCTTCACCGCCCGCTGGGAGGGCGGCCTGACCGAACATCCCGCTGATCCTGGGGGAATAACCAATCACGGCGTTTCCCTGCGCTGGGTGCGCTCGCTGGTGGAGCAGGCCCGCGCGGAATGCCGGCGCTCTGCCCGGGGCTGCGGGGACTGCATCGATGCCGGCACACCGTCCTGTCCCGCTCTGTGCGACAGCGACATGGACGGAGACGGCGACGTGGACGCTGACGATATTCGGGCCTGCACGGCAGCTCAGGCGGCCCGACTCTTCAAAAAGCATTTCTGGGATGCCGGACGCTGCGGCAGGCTGCCCGAACCTCTGGCCATTGCCATGTATGACAGCGCCGTGAATCTGGGCCTGCCCCGTGCCGCGCGGCTGTTGCAACAGGCCATGAATCTGACCGGCGAAAGCCAGCTGGAAGAATATCGCGAAATCACTGTGGACGGATGCGTCGGGCCGCGCACGCTGGCCCTGGGAAAGGCCCTGGAGGAAGCCGATCTCGCCCAGTATGCGGCCCGCCGCATGGTCGCCCTGCGCCGGCAGTTTTACCGCCGTCTTACCACGACGCGCCCCTCCCTGCGTGTTTTTCTGCCGGGCTGGAACAATCGCTGCAAGGCGCTTCTGCAATATCTGGCTGACAAGGAGCGTGAACAATGAAGGATATTTTGGGACGCCTGGCCAGCGCCCTGTCCCTGAAGGGAGCTCCCGCCCCCGATGCCTTGCGCAGACAGGGGCAGGACAGATCGCAGGAAGACAGCGGCACGTCCCTGCCGCGCCCGCATCTTTGGAAGGGGCTTCTCGGCTGGGCGCTGGTCTGTCTTTTCATCTGGGAAGTAGCGGGGCGACTGCTCATTATCCCCCTCTGCGCACCGCAGTGGCAGGCAGTCCTGCCGCCCTCCGTGCTGGATCAGATCATGACGCTGCTGCCCGGCATGCTGGAGACTGGCTGGTAGAGGAGGGCAGCAATGGCAAAACGCCGGCAAACCCGCCTGCTCGGCACGCTGGAAAAACGCCTTGATCGTCTGACCGAAGGGCTGAATCTGGCCGAAGTGACGGATAAAAGCATAGAAATAGTGAAAGAAATAAAAGAGTTGAGCAGCATACTCAAAGCCATACGGGATACTGGCGCGGAAGAGTCTTCCAACGCGGTAACCCTGCTCTGGGCGGACGAGCAGCTCCCGCGGCAATAACTGCGGCGCAGTGTCTGCGCAATAAGGACGGAACATCATGACCCGCACAGCACCATCTTCAGGGCAGCGCGCTCCCCGAAACGGACGCACCGCCGTTATCCCATACAGCCCGCGCCCCTTGCAGGCCATGTTCCACAGCCGACGCACCCGCTTCTGCGTGCTGCTCTGCCACCGGCGCTTCGGCAAGACCGTGGCTGCCGTCAACGATCTCATCCGGGAGGCGGTGCGGGCAGGCAGGCCGGACTGGCGAGCCGCCTATGCCGCGCCCTTTCTGGGGCAGGCCAAGGCTATTGCCTGGGACTATCTGCGTTATTTTGCCGGCGCCATTCCCGGCGCGCGCTTTCATGAAGGGGAGCTGCGCTGCGATCTGCCGGGCGGTGCGCGCATCCGTCTTTTCGGCGTGGACAATCCCAATGCCCTGCGCGGCCTGTATCTGGATGATCTGGTGCTGGACGAACCGGCGGACATGCCGCGTGAAGTCTGGACGCAAATTCTTCGCCCAGCGCTGGCCGACCGGCACGGCCGGGCGCTGTTCATCGGCACTCCCGCCGGCACGGAGAATCTGCTCTACGATCTCTGGACGCATGCGGGACGAGGCGATGACCCGGAATGGTCCCGCTTCCGCTTCCGCGCATCAGAAAGCGGCGCGCTGGATGCGACGGAGCTGGAAGCGGCCCGCAGTGCCATGAGCGCGGAGGAATATGCGCAAGAGTTTGAATGCTCCTTCACTGCCGCCGTGCGCGGCGCCTATTACGCCGCATTGCTGGAAACGGCTGAGCGGGAGGGACGCATCGGCGCCGTCCCCCATGATCCGGCCCTGCCCGTGCATACTGCATGGGATTTGGGCATGGATGACGCCACGGCTGTCTGGTTTTTCCAGGTATCCCCCGGAGGAGTGTGGCGCGTGGTGGACTATTACGAGGCATCTGGCGAGGGGCTGCCCCACTACGTGCGGGTCCTTCAGGAAAAAGCCGCTCCGGCGGGCAGGGGGCAGGGACGGGGATTTGTCTATGGCCGGCATATTGCCCCGCACGACATTCGCGTGCGGGAGCTGGGTACCGGCGTGAGCCGGCAGGAATGCGCCGCGCGGCTCGGCCTGCGCTTCGACATGGCGCCCTCCCTGCCGCTGGCTGACGGTATCGACGCCCTGCGCCGCCAGCTGCCGCGCACCTGGTTTGATCAGACGCACTGCGCGCAGGGGCTGCGCAGTCTGCGCAACTATCGCCGGGAATGGCGGCCGAGGCAGGAAAGCTTTTCGTCTCGCCCGCTGCACGACTGGACAAGCCATGCGGCTGACGCCCTGCTCTATGCCGTTCTCGGGTTCCGCCCGGCGGAAGCAGCGCGCGGTCCCCGCACGGCACGCACGCAATATGACCTCTTTGGCGGCCTGTGAGGCCGGAAGAACAGGAGCATACCATGACTTTTTGCTACGGCATCGCCTCCACGCAGGCAGAACGGGATGAACCCTTTTACCGCATGCGGGACGAGGGACTGCTTCCTTTTGCCATGAGCACCGTGGAGCATCCCACCCTGGAACTGTGGCGCAGCATCACGCATCCCGACAACGGCCATCTTGTCCGCTGCTCGCTGGAGAATGGGCGCCTCGCTGCCTGCGTCCTGCTCTCCCCCTTCCGGGGAAAGGTCTGGGAATTTGATTTCACGACCTTTCGGGAGACTGCGCGGCTGGCCGTGCCCATGGCGCACGGTCTGTTCCGCTGGGCGTTTTCGAAACTGGACTGTACGGCGCTCACAGGCTTCTGCCCCCTGCCCAACCGCCATGCCTGGCGGCTGGCGGAAGCCTGCGGCTTTCAGAAACTGGGCATTCTGCCGCAGGCCGCATGGTGGCCCCGCCGGAAATGCTTTGTGGACGCAGTGCAGGTGCTTGCCACACCGGCAAGCCTGGCCCGGAGCCTCGCACAGCGTCATGCCATATAACGCACCCTGACAACCAAGGAGGGTTGATATGGGATTTGGAGGAGGCGGCGGCGGAAGCGCCCCCGCACCGGTAATTGTGGAACAGCCCAAGATGCAGGTCACAAAACCCGTCACGGCCGCGGCCGCGGCCGCACGGCAGCAGCAGAAAAACAAGGCGATCAAGGCGGCGGGCATCTAGGGGAGCATCCTGACGCGCACGCCCCTGCAGAACCAGTCCCGCGGCAAAACCCTGCTGGGCATATGAGGATATCGCATGCATGCACAGATACAGGACCTGTACCGACGCTACCAGCGTCTTCTGCGCGAGCGCGCGCCCTGGGATGAGGCATGGCGGCAGCTGTCCCGTCATTTCCTCCCCATGCGTTACCGTGCCGCGCAGGATGCCGCCCGCGTCAACAAGCCCATGCTGAACCGGGACATGGTGGACGCCACGGGCATCTTTGCCCTGCGCACGCTGGCGGCAGGCATGCAGGGCGGCATGACCAGCCCCGCCCGGCCGTGGTTCCGTCTGGCCCCGGATGACGCGGACCTGACGGGCAGCCGGGCGGCGCGCCTGTGGCTGGACACGGTAACGGAGCGCATGCGCATCGTCTTTCACAGATCCAATTTCTACAACGCCATGCACGCGCTCTATGCGGAGCTGGGGGCATTTGGCACGGGCCTGCTGTACGAGCTTGCCGACGAGCGCGACGGCTTCCGCTTCATCACCTGCACCGCCGGCACCTATGTACTGGATTGCGATGAACAGGAGCGGGTGGACACGGTCTTCCGCCGCGTCTTCATGACGGCCCGTCAACTCCGGCTCGCCTATGGCCGGGAATGCCTTCCGGAGCGTCTGCCAGACGCATGGAATGCCGGCGGAGAGGAGCGCTATGCCGTCATCAATGCCGTGTTCCCGCGTCAGGAGCGCAATCCGCGGAGCCTGGATGCGCCCCACATGCCATGGGCCTCCATCAGCTGGCTGGAAGGATGCGAGGGACAGACACTGCCCCTGCGGGAATCCGGCTTTGTCTCCTTTCCCGCCTTCGGGCCGCGCTGGGATGTATTGCAGGGGGACGTATACGGCCATTCCCCGGCCATGGATGCCCTGCCGGACTGCCGCATGCTCCAGCAGATGGGCATCAGCACGCTCAAGGCCATCCATAAAAGCGTGGAGCCGCCCATGAGCGTTTCTGCCGCGCTGAAAAATGCCGGACTGGACCTCACCCCCGGCGGCATCAACTATGTGGAAACCATGCAGGGACAGAGCCCGCTGGCGGCAACGCCGCTGCTGCAAATCAAGCCGGAAATAGCCCAGGCCCGCGCGGCCATGGAATCCGTGCAAAACCAGATCAAAACCGGACTCTACAATGATCTGTTCCGCATCATTCTCAATGGACGGAACAACGTGACGGCCACGGAAATAGCGGCGCGGGAAGAGGAGAAAATCATCCTCATGGGGCCGACGCTGGAACGCCTGCACTCCGAACTGTTCATTCCGCTCATTGATCGCACCTTCATGCTCATGCTGCGGCTGAACATGCTGCCGCCCTGCCCCCCGGAACTGTGCGGTCAGCGGCTGAAAGTGGAGTTTGTCTCCCTGCTGGCGCAGGCCCAGAAGCTGGTGTGCACCGGCGCTGTGGATCAGTATGTGAACTTCACGGCCACTGCCGGCAGGATATGGCCGGAAGCGACGGATGCCGTGGATATTGATGCCCTGATGGACAAGTACGCAGAATACCTCGGACTGGAAATTGCCCTGCTGCGTCCGCAGGAAGAACGCAACCTGCTGCGTGATGCGCGCCGTCTGCAATGCCTTCAGCAACCTTCAGCATAACAGGAGAATACTCTATGGAAGCGTCCGCTTCTTCCACGCTTTTTGCCCCGGCGGAGCAGTCCGCCGCCGTACAGGAATCCCAGCCTTCCCAGCCCGCGCGGGAAGCCGCCGCCAGCCCGCAGGAAATCCTGCTTGCCGAGCAGAACAGGCAGCAGGCGGCATGGAATGCCCAGGTGGAACGCTGGCGGGAGGAAATTTCCTCCGATCCGGAACTGGGCGGCGAACGCCTGAACGGCACCGTGGCCCGCGCCCAGAATGCGCTCAACCGCTTTGACAGCGAAGATCGCTTCATCGCCTCCCTGCTGCAGGAAAGCGGCTACGGCAACCATCCCCAGGTGCTGCGCTTCTTTACCCGCATTGCCGACAGCCTTGCAGAGGACAGCTTCAGCGCCGGCGGCCGTGGCGGCATTCTGCCGCCTCTGGAAGAACGCATGTATGCCGGCTGGGGACGCTAGCAGCACTCTCTGCCCTGCCGGAGGGGGCTGCATGCTCCCCCCGGGCAGGGTCCACACATTTCCGCAACCGCGCAGATGCGCAAAGGAGTCTTGTTCATGTCCACCAATATCGTTGCCACGCTTGCCGAGCTGGAAGTGTTTTACAGGGGACAGGCCGCCGGAGACATCATTGAGCTGATGAACCAGAGCAATGACTGCCTGAATGACATTCCGTGGATGGAGTCCAACCAGAGCGACGGGCACATCACCCGCGTGCGTACCGGCCTGCCGGAGGTGTACTGGCGCCGTCTGTACCAGGGGACGCCGCCCAGCAAATCCCAGTGGTCCCAGGTGAAGGAAGGATGCGGCCTGCTGGAAGCCTTCATGGAGCTGGACCTGGAGGAAACCCGGCTCTACGGCGATCGCGCCCGCGCCTTTCGTCTTTCCGAAGGACAGGCATTCACCGAGGCCATGCGCCAGAAAGTCGCCTCCACTCTGTTCTATGGCGACAGCACAGTCAATCCCGATGCATTCAACGGCTTTGCCATGCGCTACCCTTCCCAGAACAGCCCCAACGTCATCAATGCCGGCGGCACCACCGGCGGCATGACCAGCATGTATCTTGTCTCCTGGGGGGCGAACTCCGTGCACGGGCTGTACCCCAAGGGAAGCTGCGGCGGACTGGAGCACAAGGACCTTGGCGAATACATGGCCACGGACAATGACGGACGCAAATACGAAGTGGCGGGCGACAAGTATAACTGGCGCTGCGGCCTGACCGTGCGCGACTGGCGTGCCGTTGTGCGTGTTGCCAATATTCCCGTGGAATCGCTGAACAGGAGAAAGGGCGAAAGCGGCTTTATCGACTTGCAGGCCCTGACCGTGCGCGCCAAGAACAAGATGCCCCAGTACCTGCGCGACCGCGCCATCTGGTACTGCAATGCCGATGTCCTCACCGCGCTGGAATTGCAGTCCACAGACGCCGGCAACGTGCATCTGGCCTATGGCGAAGCCTTCGCCTCGCAGGCTGTGCCCATGCTGCATGGGCGCCCCGTGCGCCAGTGTGATGCGCTCCGCATTGATGAAGCCGTCATCTAGCCGGCCACAGAAGCCTTTCCCGCCCCGCTTCCGGCATGGAAGGCGCTCCGCGCATATCCGCTGACGGCATTCTTTCCATCCATATCCATCCGCTGCCGGCTCTGCCAGCCGCCAATGCGCCACAAGGAGTCTTGATCATGATTATCGACAGTACGCTCGTTCTGCATGAAGGGAGCCTCACCGCCACGCAAACGTCCGCCGCCGTCCCCCTGACCTCGCTGAAAATTCCCGGAAAGGCCACCTGCATCCCGCTTTCCATTCGCATTACGGAAAGCTTTGCCGGAGCCACGTCCGTAGTCTGCACATTGCAGCAAGGCGACAGCGCAGATGGCAGCTTCACCGATGTTGCCGCGCTGACGCTGCCCGCCAGCCAGCTTGTCCGGGGATACGCTACGGGCTGGAATGCCCTGCCCCGCGCCGTCACTCAGAACTGGCTGCGCCTGAAGTTCACTGTATCCGGCAGCCCCACGGCCGGAAAGGTATTTGCCGCCATCCTTCGCGACGATGACGAGCCAGGCGACGCCGCCCAGCTTTCCCGATAGTCTGCCCGCCGCCCCGTGCCTGGCGCACGTTGCACGCGCGGGGCGGCGGCAAGGAACATTCCATGAATAAAATCAGTATCTGGAACATGGCGCTGGGATTCATCGGCACGCGCACGGTGGCCGCCGAAGATGAACGCACTCTGGAGGCCGTTCAGTGCGGCCTGTACTGGGACACGGCCAGAAGACAGGCCCTGCGTGATTTTCCCTACAATTTCGCACAGCGCCGCGCCTGTCTTGCGCCGGTGGACAAGCCGGACGGCTATGAGGAATGGGTCTGTGCCTATGCTCTGCCCCAGGCCTGCCTGAGCGTGCAGGCCGTGCGGCAGTACGGCACGGGCAGCGGCGGGCTCCGGCATGGCGGCATGCCGTTCCAGCTTTCATCGAATGACGACGGCAATATCCTGCTGCTGACCGATGCCCGGCCCGCCCTGCTCATCTATACGGCAGATGTGCAGGACAGCAGCCGCTTTGACGATACCTTCGCCCATATGCTGGCGCGCAAGCTCGCCGCCCTGGTCGCCATTCCCCTGCTGAAAAACAATACCGCCAAAATGCGGGAACTTGAGGAGGCGTACCGGCAGAGCCTTGCCGGCGCGCGTCTTTCCGCTGCCGGAGAATGCCGTGAGCGGGAAGGGGCGGATTCCTGGCTGTACGCACGCTGAGGCATGCTGGCGTCACCATCATTCCATTTCCATGAGGAGATTTCATGTCCCTGCCCTTCACCACCTCGCGGGCCGTCTTCACGGGGGACGGAACCTGCACGCGCTTTCCCTTCACCTTCAAAATATGGGATGCCTCCCAGCTGGACGTTTCCCTGCTTTCTCCTGACAACATCACCACGCCGCTGCACGAATGGACTGTGGAAATCAACGAAGCCGGCGGCACGCTGGTCTGCTCTCCCGTTCCCGCCGGCTGGCGACTGGCCATCACCAGAGCCATGTCCTTCACGCAGGATGTAGACCTTGTGTCAGGCACGCGCTTTGATCCGGAGGTCATTGAAACAGCGCTGGATCGGGCCTGTGCCGAACGTCAGCAGCTGCGCGAAGCCGTACTGCGCGCCGTCAAGCTTCCCGCCGCCAGCGCGGAAGCCCCCGAGCAGCTGGTGCAGGATATTTTCAGCGCCCGCAATGCCGCCCAGGCCGCTGCCGCAGAGACCGCTGTCCGGCAGAATGCCGCGGCCGACAGCGCCACAGGGGCCGCCGCCAGCGCGGCCACCTCGCAGCTGTGGGCCGAACGCAGCGCCAGCGAAGCGACGGCAGGCGCCTCCGCCGCCTCGCTGGCACAGGCCTGGGCCGAAAGCTCTGCCAGTCCCGATCCGGATGACGCTACCGCCAGAAGCGCCAAAAGCTGGGCTGAACAGGCCGGCGCGGACGTGAGCTCCACCGTAGCCCGCGTAACTGCTGAAGGTGACGCACAGCTTGCCCGCGTCACGGCAGAAGGCAATGCCCAGGTATCCCGTGTGC
>JAQXJC010000046.1 GCA_029008115.1 Desulfovibrionaceae bacterium
GCATGCACATTTCGGCGCGGTCATCCTTCCTTCCTTCCTTCCTTCCTTCCTTCCTTCCTTCCTTCCTTCCTTCCTTCCTTCCTTCCTTCCTTCCTTCCTTCGGCTTGACCATCCCCTGTTCCCCGCGTAAAATTTTTCTCCGCGTTTGGCGGCAGGACGTTCTGCCGGGCGCATGATCACGACCATTTGTCACTGGGAGCATCGGCATGAGCCGACATCACACTGAAGCGGTCTTCCCCGGCGGGGCGAGACCCTTCATTTATTTTCTGACCTTTATCGGGGCCTTTGCCCCCCTGTCCACAGATTTATATCTTCCTGCCATGCCCGCCATGACGGCGCAGTTTCATGCCGGGCCGGAGCTGATGGGACTGACCATCAGCGGTTTTCTGTTCTGCTTTGCGCTCTCCATGCCGGTCTGGGGGCCGTTCAGCGACAAATATGGCCGTCGTCCGGTACTGCTGGCCGGCGCGGCGCTGTATATAGTCTCCTGCGTAGTGCTGGCGTTGACGGATTCGCTGGCGATGCTCATTTTCTGGCGCTGCGCGCAGGGTGTGGGAAGCGGAGCGCTCAGCACGGTGTCCCTGGCACTGGTCAAGGACGTGTTCCGAGGGGCGGCACTGGTGCGCGTGGTGGCGCTGGTGCAGACCATGCATGTGCTGGCTCCCATGCTGGCGCCGGTGCTGGGCGGTGCGCTGCTCATGATCACGTCATGGCGGGGCGTGTTCTGGGTGCAGGCCTGTTGCGGCGCGCTGGCTCTGGCCGGTGGCTGGGCGCAGAAAGAGACGCTGCGGCATCCCCTGACCGGCTCTCCCCTGGATGCGCTGCTGCGCGTTCCCTTTGTTCTTTCCGACAGGGGATTTCGTCACCTGCTGCTGCTCTTCTCTGCCGCAGTGATGCCGTTCATGGCCTATCTTGGTATTTCGGCCTATGTCTTCCAGGCGGTCTTTGATGTTTCGCCCCAGCAGTTCAGCCTGTTTTTTGCAGCCAACGCCGCTGTCTCCATGCTGGGGCCGTTGTGCCACATGCGCGTGTTCCATGTGTGGAACCGCCGCCGTTTTATTGCGGGCTCCTTTCTGACGATTCTTGCGGGGGGGATTGCGCTGATTGTGGTGGGCGATCAGGGGCCGTTCTGGTTCGCGCTGTGCTTTCTGCCCATTACCTTTGCCGGAAGTGCCGTGCGCCCGCCGTCTACGGTGCTGATGATGCGGCAGCTCAGCACGGACACGGGGACAGTGTCCTCGCTGATCGGCAGTGCGGGCCTGCTGTGCGGCAGCCTGTCCATGACGCTGTGCGCGGCATCCTTCTGGCCGGACTATATTACGGCCGCCGCCGTCATCAGCTGCACTGTCGGCGCGGTCGGGTTCGGGTACTGGCTGTGGCTGGACAGGACGCGGGCATTCAGGACCTAGCCCGCAATCCGCTGTTTTCTGTCCTGCCGGGCCAGCCAGGCCCTGCCCCAGACTGCCTGGCCGAGCGAGAGGCCGCCGTCCCCGGCGGGCAGATCATGATGCGTCAAGGGATGCAGACCCCGCGCCTGAAGGGCTGTGCGCAGTAGCGTGGAAAGCGTGGCATTCTGCATGACGCCGCCGCTGAGTCCCACCTGCGTCAGCCCCAGCTGCCGGGCCGCACGTGCAGCCATGTCCGCCAGCCCCTGCGCCAGCCCCAGATGGAAGGACGCCGCCACCTGCGCCACCGTACAGCCCCGGCGCACCGCATCCAGTGCCGCGTCGAACAGGCGCAGGCTATCCAGCTCCAGCGGCGGCGCGGCGGGCTGCTCCGTGCGGGAGGGAACGGCCGCCTGTGCTCCACAGGCAGTGCGGCATGCGGCCCAGGCCTGCATATCTTCCCTAATCCGCCAGTCCAGCGGACGCACCTGCCGCCAGTCCGCGTCTTCCGGCAGTGCCGCTTCCAGCCGGATGGCGGCCTGTCCTTCGTAGGTCGTCTCCTCGCACAGTCCCAGCAGGGCGGCCGTGGCATCAAACAGACGGCCGCAGCTGCTGGTCAGCGGGCTGTTGATATTTTTTTCCAGCATTTGCCGCAGCAGGGGCAGCCGGGACTCGCGTGTCGTCAGCCAGGGAGGCTGAAATGTCGCTCCCTGGCTTCCGGCAAGTGCATCCACGGACCAGAGAAGGGCCTGGGCGATGCGCCACGGCTCTCGCACAGCGGCGTCGCCGCCGGGCAGGGGGAAGGGGGAAAGGCGTCCCAGCCGTTGCCATGCCGGCATGGACAGGTTCATGTACAGCAGCTCGCCCCCCCAGATGGTACCGTCAGTCCCCATCCCCGTACCGTCCAGAGCTAGAACCAGAGCCGGGCCTGTCACATGATTTTCCGCAAGCACGCTGGCGCCGTGGGCCGCGTGATGTTGCAGAGGAATGCAGGGCAGGCCGGATTCGGCGGCGCGTGCCTGCGCATAGCGGGTGGCCATGAAATCCGGATGGGCATCACAGACCAGCGCCTGCGGCGTCACCTGAAGCAGGCTTTCCAGATGCCGTGCCACCTCTTCGAAAAATCGGAAACTTTCCATATTGTGCAGATCGCCCAGATGCTGGCTGACAAAGGCCTCGTCGCCGCGCGTCAGGCAGAGGGTGGCCTTCAGCTCCGGGCCGCAGCCCAGCACGCAGGGCGCGTCGTCCGCATGCGGCAGAAAGACGGGACGGGGAACATAGCCTCGCGCCCGGCGGAAGAACAGCAGGCTGGGCGCGGACGACGTACCGCCGCTCCCGTCAGGGCGATCCTCCTGTATGGCCAGCACGCTGTCATCCACGCGCACCAGAATGTCCCGATCATGCAGCAGGAAGGCATCCGCCATGCCGGATAACGTGCCGAGGGCTTCGCGGTTGCCAAGGCAGATGGGTTCGCCGCCGGCATTGCCGGAGGTCATGACCAGTACGGCAGGGCGGCTGTCGTGCCGTAGCTGGCGGTAGTGCTCGAAAAGCACTTCGTGCAGGGGCGCGTAGGGGAGCATGATGCCCACCTGCGGCACGTCCGGCGCAATGGCGTCCGGCAGGGCGTCCGGCCCCTGTCGCTTGCGGCAGAGGACGATGGGCTTTTCCGGGCTGGAAAGCAGGGCTTCAGCCTCCGGCGTGAGCCTGGCGAGGCGGCGCGCCGCATCCAGATGTTCCGCCATGACGGCAAAGGGCTTGTGGGGCCGCTGCTTGCGCTGCCGGAGACGGGCGACAGCGGCGTCATTGTAGGCATCGCAGGCCAGCAGAAAGCCGCCCAGTCCCTTGACGGCCACAATGCCGCCATTGTGGAGCAGGGCGGCGGCGCGGGCCAGAGAGGATTGCGCCAGCGCTTCGCGGGCGGCGCCGTCAGCGGGAGGGCAGGCGGTATCCTGCGCGCCGGCTTCTGCCAGCCACAGGCGCGGCCCGCATGCGGGACAGGCATTGGGCTGGGCGTGGAAGCGCCTGTCCAGCGGATTGCCGTATTCAGCGGCGCAGTCCGGGCAGAAGGGGAAGCAGGCCATGGAGGTGGTGGCGCGATCGTAGGGAATGGCGCGGGTGATGGTGTAGCGCGGGCCGCAGTTGGTGCAGTTGGTGAAGGCATAGTGGCGGCGGCGGCCGGAGCGCATGTCCTGAAGGCAGTCCGGGCAGATGCCCATGTCCGGGCTGACCAGCACGCTGTGGCCTGTTCCGCCCTGGCTGGGCACAATATGAAAGTCCTGCTCCTCCGGCAGGGGCGAAATGTCCTCCGCCGTGCAGGCCACAATGCGGGCCAGCGGAGGACATTCCGTGCGCAGCGCCCTGCTGAAGGCCTCCACGGCATGCGGCGTGCCCTGAACCTCGATGCGCACGCCGTCCTGCGTGTTCCCCACAGTACCGGAGAGACCCTCCCGTGCTGCCAGACGGTAGACAAAGGGCCGGAAGCCCACACCCTGCACCTGCCCCGCGACAATATGGCGGCGGCGAAGAATATTCCGCTCTCTCATGCTGGCAGTGTAGCAGAAAAGGAAGGGCAGGCAAGGCCCTGCGCCTAGAGGTAGGGCAGGAATATCCAGCAGCCCGCATTGCGCACGCGCTGCCACAGGGGCAGGTTTCTGAGCGATGCGGGGGACATCTTCCGGCTGGCGGCCAGCACGGCATTGAAATGTTCGGACATCTCCCGGGAGAAGGAGGTATCGAAAATTTCGAGATTCAGCTCGAAATTCAGGCGGAGGCTGCGCGTATCCAGATTGGCGGAGCCGATCTGGCAGTAGAAGTCGTCCACCAACAGCAGCTTGGTATGATCAAAGGGCGGCGGCTGGTAGAAGACGCGCACACCGGCTTCCAGCAGTCCCGGCAGAAGATGAAAGGTCGCCCAGTGCACATAGGGGAGGTTGTTCCTGGCGGGCAGGATGATTTCCACCCGCAGGCCCCGCTGGGCCGCGCTTTTGAGGCTGCCGGCCAGTTCCGCCGTGGGCAGGAAGTAGGGCGTCATGATGCGCACGCTTTCCCGCGCGCAGCTGATGGCGCCGCACAGCAGATCGTGCAGTGTGTCGGAGCCGGAGCCCGGCCCGTCCAGCACCATGCGGCAGAAGGAGTCCCCGCACATGTCCTCCGTCTCCGGCGGCAGGGGCGCGATTTCTCCGGCAGCGACGCCCCAGTCCAGCAGAAAGGCCCGTTGCAGCATGCTGACGATGGGGCCGGAGCAGAGATACTGGATGTCGTGCACCATGGTGCGGCTTTTGCCGCTGACGTGATAGTCCGCAATGTTCATGCCGCCGGTAAAGGCCAGCGTGTCGCAGATCAGTACTTTCCGGTGGTTGCGCAGATTGACGGAGAGCTGCGGCGGCAGAAGGCGCGGCGGCAGAAAGGTGGCCACGCGCACCCCCTCCCGGGCCAGCTTCCGCCACGGATGCCGCCAGGAGTACAGGAGGCTGCCGCCCACGCCGTCCACAATGAGGCGCACATCCACGCCGCGCCGGGCCGCTCTGCCCAGCGCGCGGCAGAATTCCCGCCCCGTCGCGCCGTCATTGAAGATGTAGGTTTCCAGATAGACATGCCGTCGCGCCGTATTGATGGCGTCCAGCATGATGGGGTAGGCCTGCTCGCCGTTGAAGAGCGGCGCCAGATAGTTGCCTGCGCTGAGGGGAAGGCCCGTGAGCGCCCGGCCCACGGGCTCCATGTGGCGGAAGCGGCGGGGCAGGGGCAGGCTTTCCGCAGCCACGGCGCGGCCGCCGGCATGCGGCAGAGCATTGCCCACGGCGGCGCGGCCGTAGCCGGGAGCGCGCGCGGCCAGATCGCGCATGATGGCGGCGGCCCGGCTTTCCGCGCGGCCGATGCCGAAGATCATGTAGGCCACGGCGCCAATACCCGGCAGGAAAAAGGCCGTCATGACCCAGCCCAGCGCGGAGCGGGAGTCCTTTTTGTGCAGCAGCGCATGCAGAATGGCCCACCACGAAGCGAGGTGGGCTATGGCAAGCAGCGCAGCCTTCAGGATGAGCATGGCATCCCAGGGCATGCCGGGGGGCGCGCTATTTGCGCACGGTCAGCAGCGGCAGGTCCGTATTGCGGAGCACGCGCTCGGTGGTGCTGCCGATGAGCATGTCCTCAAGGCCGTCTCGTCCGTCCGTGAACATGACGATGATGTCGCAGGGGTTTTCGTGGGATGCCCTGATAATGGTGTCCGCCGGCGTGCCTTCGATGACGCGCACGGTGTGGGAGACGCCCGCATTCTCAATGACGTTCAGCAGGGGGCTGAGATTGGTCAGGGCATTGGCCGTGGCTTCGCGCAGCAGCTCCGCATGGGCTTCGCCGCCCACAATCTTGCTCAGGGGCTCGATGGCATGCACGACGGTGATATGCTTGGGGGACAGGCGCAGGGCATGCTCCAGGGCTTTGCCGGCGCGTTCATGGTGGCGCGTTCCGGCCACGGGCAGAAGAATGTTTTCGTAGCTCATAACGTCTGGTTCCTTTCGTTCATTGGCAATACGCGCTGGCCTGCTGGACAGCGTGGCGCATCATGGCACGGTTGCGCGGAGAGCGCAAGGCTTCGCCGGAGGGGGCGGCGTCCTCAGTTGACCTCGCCGCGCTGGTACATTTCGCCGAGCCATGCGGCCAGGGCGCGGCGGGAAAGACTGCCCGGCGCCGTGCCGGGGCGGGAGGCCACATCGGGAATCTCCGCGCCGTCGTCACGCAGGGCCAGCGTGAAGGCCTGTCCGGCACGTTGTTCAAATCCAGCCAGCAGGGGCATGTCCATGTGGACGGGCAGGGGCCGATCGGCATCCACGGGTTCCCGATATTCCAGCACCAGCTTGACCTGGCGATCCATGAAGAACATGCGGCAGCGGCGGATCAGCGAGCCGTTCTGCCAGCGGACATCCCAGGCATCGGCCCAGGGGTCCCGGTCGGCAGGGGCAAGAATGGTCTCGTAGTAGGTGGCCAGATGCCCGGTATCCTCCCGGCTGCGGCGCAGCACGTCGCGCGCGCTGCCCGGCTCAAAGGGCCAGCGCCATTTTCCCTGCCCCTCTGCCAGCAGCGCCAGCAGGCGGCCCGGTCGTGCCTGCGCATCGCGTTCATAGAGCGCGTACCAGAGCTTGGCCGATGCCGGTTCCGCACTGCGGGTGGCGGGAGCCACATCGCACCAGCCGGAGGAATGCAGGCGCAGCCCTTCTTCCGGGATGACGGCCAGCGCGGGACGGCCGTTGGAGACAAATATCTGCCCGTTCAGGCCGCGCTGCTGGCCCTTGCAGCCCCACAGGAGACAGCAGATCATGAGGCCGGCGGCCGCCAGACCGAAGATGAGCAACACTTTCATGCCAGCGCCCTCCTAGTTTTCCGAAGTGAAGGCAATGCGGTTTCTCTCCACCGCATTTTCCAGTTCAGGCAGCAGATCTGCCAGAGCCTCCCTGTCCTCGGCTCTGGCGGCGCTTTCCACACAGCGGGCCATGCGGCCCAGCACGCGCAGGCCGCGTTTTTCCGCTTCCAGCGCAATGCCGGAAGCCAGCACGCGCACGCGCTTGCAGTTGCCGTCCCGGAAGGACTGGCGCGCACGTACAATATTGACATCCATGGTCAGCAGCATCTGCCGGATGGGTTCATCCAGCCCGTCAAAGGGATCGTAGCGGCTGCCGGCATGCTCTGCCGGCTCCTGCGTCCGGGGAGCGTCCTGCCGCGCCGCCATTGCCGGCTGCCGTTCGCCACGGTCGGGCATGGATTCCTGAGCGGCCTGCGGTGCCGTGTGCGCGGGCTCCTGCCGGATGCTCTCCGTCACTGTCGCAGTATCGGCGGAAGCTTCGGGGCGCGCATCCCGCGTTTCTGTGTCCTGTACCGAGGCTGCGGGCATGTTGATGTCCAGACCGCCAGCCTCTGCCGCCGGACGGGGGCGCTGCACGCGGGCGCCCAGCAGGGCCTTTACCCGTTGCAGGGCAGCGGAAACAGGGTCTTCCGTTCCGGGCAGGGCCGCCGTGTCGCGGGTCTGCGCCGCGGCAACCGTGGCGACCGGTGCGGACAGGCGGACGGGCTGCTCCTGTCCGTCAGAAGCTGCCGCCGTGTCCGCCGCGGCCTCCGGTTCGCTCTTCCGTGCCAGCATCCGTGTTGCCTGCGGCGCATGGGCGCTGATGTGCAGGTCTTCCGGCGTGGCCTTCAGCAGGCGGATGGCCGGATCACGCAGGGCATCGGGGTCCAGATACAGGTCGAGGTCTTCAGGCGCGCAGTCTTTTTCCTCTGGTGCGGCTGTGCGCTGTTCCTCCGGCTGGACGGGGGCTGCCTGCGCATCGGCGGCGGGCAGTGCCGGGCCGGTATCCGGGAGCGCGGCGGCGCAGGGATGTGTCCGCTCTTCTGCCGGGGAGGAGGCGACCGCCTGTGCGGCGGGAGCCGCAGGCGTCATCGTCAGCCCGGCGGCAGGGGAGGACGCCGGTGTGGCAGCCACGGACATCGCTTCCGCCAGGGGCGCGGAAGACCGCAGGCTGGCGTCACTGGTGTCCATTGCCCCGCGGCTGTCCGGCGTCGGCGGGGACAGACGCAGATCAGGCATGCCTGTGGATCGGGGCGCCACGGGAGCGGCATCCGGCGTGCCATTGCTGGTGCCGCTGCTGAACAGATCGGGAACCTGTCCGGCGGCTGGCCCGCTTGCGGCGGGCGCCTGTGCGTCGGCACCGAACAGATCAGGAACAGCGGGCTTTTCCCCGACGGGCTGCGGTGCTTCCGGCCGGAGCAGCTGGCGCACGGTGGCGCGCAGCGCCTGCCGGGTAAAGGGCCTGGCAAGGGCGTGCGTCACACCGGCTTCATGGAGCTTCTGCCACTGGCTGTCATCTTCTGTCAGGGCAAGGAGCAGCGCGGGGGAGGCGCCTGCCGCACGTTCCTGCCGGCGAATGCCGCGAGCGGCGTCGAGCATGCCTTCCGTGCGTCCGCACACGATGACGAGGGCCGCCGGCATGCGCCGCTGTTCTTCGGCCGTCTCTTCCGGCGTGCGGGATTCGCGCAGGCGGCAGGGGAGCCCTTCCAGCAGATAGCTGACCAGCTGCCTGTTGCTGGGATTTTCATCCATGACCAGCACGGAAACCGCGTCTTCCTCAGGGGCGGCGGCCTGCTGGTGCGTCATGTCCAGATGCAGGGAGAAGGATATGGAGGTGCCGCGCGGGCTGTATTCCATGGAGCAGTATCCGTGGTGCGCGCCGGCCATTTCCCATGCCTGGACGAAGGGCAGCGCGGGGCGTTCCCGGAGCGGCAGCCCGCTGCCGGTATCCGTAATGGTAAACAGAAGATGCCCCGGATTCACGCTTTCCGGCACACGGCGCACGGATATCTGGATGGCGCCCTGCGTGGTTCCCTGAACGGCGCTTTGCGTCAGCGTATCCAGGACGGAGGCAATCAGCGCCGCATCTCCCCGGTACCACAGGCCCATGTGCGGGGGCATGTACCATGAGAGCGCGGTGTTTTTGCGTTCGGCAGCTTCCCGGGCGCGTTCATGCACGCCGCGCAGAAGCTGTTGCAGGTTGAACGTTTCCTGCTGCGGGCTACGGCTGGCAGGGGATTTTCCGTCTGTCAGCGAGGCCAGGGTGCGCACGGCCTGCACAAGCTGTTCCGCCTGATGCCTTGCCGGTGTGGCGAGCGGCGCGCGGCACAGGGTTTCGGCCTGCCGCAGAATGCTGTCCAGATGCAGGCGCAGTGTATCCGCGCGGGGGGCTGCCGGCGCCGGTGCGGCATGCGTCTGAACGCTGCCGCCTTCCAGCGGCGCGCCCAGGGGCACAATATCCTCTTCCCGGGCACTGCCGGCATGCAGGGAAAGTTCGCAGGCGTCATTGTCGGTGTGCGGCAGGGTCTCTTCCCGGGCGGGGAGCGGTACGGAGGCGCTTCCCGCAATGATGAGCCCGCCCAGCGCCACGCCCCACATGGGCGCGGAGGCCAGTACCTCCGCAGGCAGGAGCGTCGTGGGCAGAGCAAGGCCGATGGCCGTGCCCAGCGGCGGGAGCAGGCAGCCCAGCAGGAAGCGGCGCGCCCCCACAAGGCCGGAGAGCCATGCGCCCAGCGTTGTAGGAACAAGCAGCAGCGTGCCCAGCGGCCACAGGGGAAGCAGACGGCATGTCCATGCGAAGTCAGGCGCGAGCGGCAGGAGCATCAGGGCCGCACCGGGCAGGGAAAGCAGCAGGTACTGGCTGTCCAGCGTGCGGGAGATGTGCCGCGTATGCAGGAAATGCCGGCCCAGATGGGGCAGGATCATCAGCGCGAGGCCGGGGGCGATGACGGCGGCGGCTTCGTTCAGCATCACATGCCCCGCCGGCGTGGCAGGCGCGCCCAGCCAGGCATGGGCCAGCGCGGCCCCGCTGTACAGCGCCGCCCAGATGCGCCACTGTCCGCGTTCGCCCAGTCCCCGCAGCAGGCAGAGCAGCATGACGACGGCCAGCGCGGCCAGCGTGGCGGGACGGGCCATGCGTTCCAGCGCGGTGGCGGCATCATGGGGAGAGCGCAGCATGGGGGACAGCCAGAAGCCGGGCACGCCGGACAGGCGTATGTAGCAGGTCTGCGCCTCGGTTCCCGATTCCGGCAGGATGAACACGGCTCCCTGGCGGGGCTGCTGCGTCCGCCAGACGGGTGCATCGCTCCCGGGGACGGAGGCGGGCGCATAGAGCGAAGGCACGCCGGGGACGTCCGGCCCCATGTCCAGCAGGAGCGTGGCCGGCGCGGGCGCGTCGGCATTTCTGGCGGGCAGGGTGAAGCGCAGCCAGACGGTGCCCGCCTCGTGCGGGAAGGGCGCCATGTGCAGGGGCCTGAATCTGGATGCCATGACCTCGGAGGCCACTTCCTCCACGGCCAGCGAGCCGGACGGGTCCAGCATCCAGTCCATGTAGCTGTCAGCAGGGCGTGCGCCGTTTTCCAGCGTCAGGGGAAGCGGGGACGTGCCGGCCAGCGCGGGCAGGGCACAGCACAACATGACGGCCAGCGCCGCCAGCAGCACGCGGCGCGGCAGAAGGGAATAGGACATGAAAGCTCCTCTTACTCAAGCGTGTTGAGCAGGGCGGCGAGGGATTGCCCGTCCGGAGTCCGGGCCTGCGGGTTCAGCCGCAGCAGCCTGTTCCAGACCAGCCTTCCTTCTTCATGCTGCCCCAGATCGAAGTAGAGTACGACGCCGAGATTGAACATGGCGTTCTGATGCATGGGATTCAGGCGGACGGCCTTTTCAAAGGCCTCCACGGCCTCTCTGTAGCGTGCCGTTTCGCGGAACATGATGCCCAGATCGGTCAGGACGTTGGCATCGTCCGGGCGGAGCTGAAGCGCGCGCGTATAGGCGGTGATGGCTCTGTTCGGCATGCCGACATCGAAATACATGTTGCCCAGCGCTGTCCACTGGCTGGCGTCGCCGGGAGTATGCAGGACGTTTCTTTCCAGGTCCGCAATGCACGCGGCCGGCGTTGGGGCCGAAGCTGCGCGGGCATTCTGGGCGGCTGTGGAAAGCAGAGTGGCGACCGCAAACAGGCCGGCCAGCAGCAGTGCGGCGCGCATCCCTCTGCCGCTGCATGGCGCGGGGGCGGAGGGCAGGGAATTCTGGGCCATGACGGAAGTTCCAGAGAAGGGCTGAAGGTTACGGAAAGGCAGGGCCGAT
>JAQXJC010000047.1 GCA_029008115.1 Desulfovibrionaceae bacterium
TAACCATCAGCTTTCCGGTCTGATGCCATGCGCGTAGCCTATCAGAACTTCACCGGGGGCGAAGTGGCGCCCACGCTGTCAGCCCGCTATGACCTGGCGCGCTACCGCACCTCGCTGTCCTGCATGGAAAACATGCTTCCCAATCTGCATGGCGACGCCGAACGGCGTCCCGGCATGTACTATCTTGGGGAACTGGACGGAGATGCTCTTCTGCTCCCTTTTATTTTCAATGCCGACAGCGCGCACAACTTTGTACTGATTTTCGGTGATCACACGCTGCGCATTGCGGATCGGGGCGGACTCATCCCGCTTGAGGTGGGCGAGGATAATGCCGGCAGGCAATGCGGCTCCTCCGGAGGGACGGCTCCGGGGCCGGCCATGAGCACGCCCTACGCCATTGACGATCTGCCCCGTCTGTCTCACGCGCAGATGGGCGATGTCGTCTATCTCGCACACAGCGGCTATCCGCTGCACAAGATTACCCGATCCGGCAGTGCCGGCGCGTATGTCTGGCGCATTGCGGCCGTGGAGCTGAACACATCCCTCGCCGCGCCGGGCACGCCGTCCGTCACCTTTTCGGGCAGCGGCAACGGCTATGCCCTGCGGTACAAAATTGTTGCCGTGGACGCCAACGGCAAGGAATCCCTGCCCTCCAAGGCGGGAACATGCGCCAATGGCCGCCACCCTTCGGACTGGGTGCAGGGCAACTACGTTTCCCTGTCCTGGACCGCTGTGGAAGGAGCCGCGGAATATAACATCTATCGCGAGGAGGCCGGATATTTCGGCTTTATCGGCATCAGCGCCGGCACGTCTTTCAGCGATCAGAATTACGAGGCGGATATTGCAGACACGCCCCGCGAAGACTGGAACCCCTTTGCCGACGGCAACAATCCCGCCGTGGTCGCCTTTCACCAGCAGCGCATGGTGCTGGCCGGCACGCGGAACAGCCCGCAGGCATTCTACATGTCCCGCACCGGCGACTTTGAAAACTTCCGCAAGTCGCGCCCCCTTCAGGATGACGATCCCATCGAATACATGCTGGCTTCCGGCAGCATCGACGGCATCGTCTGGGCGGCGAGCTTCGGCGATCTGCTGCTGGGAACCTCCGGCGGTGAATACAAGGCCAGCGGCGATGGCGGCGTCATCACCACCAGCAACGTCCAGATCACGGCACAGAGCTGCTGGGGCAGCACGGGGCTGGCCCCCATCCTCATCGGCAACAGCATCCTGCATGTACAGCGGCATGGATCACGGGTGCGCGACCTGTACTACTCCCTGGAGAAAGACGGCTATGCAGGCAACGATCTCTCCATCATGGCGCCGCATCTCTTTGCCGGGCACAGCTTGCGCCAGTGGGCCTTCCAGCAGACTCCCGGCTCTGTCATCTGGGCCGTGCGGGACGACGGCCTGCTGCTGGCACTCACCTACATGAAGGAGCATGACATCTGGGGCTGGTCACGGCACATCACGGACGGGGCGGTGCGCTCCGTAGCTGCCATATCGGGAGACGATGCCGATGAACTGCTGCTGGTCGTCCGCCGCACGGTTGCTGGAAGAGAACGTCACTTTCTGGAACGGCTCGCGCCACGCTGGCAGGACGCGCCAGCGGAAGACGTGCCGGACATCGCCCGGGCCTTCTTTGTGGATGCAGGACTGACCTTCATCCGGGAAACGCCGTCCACGCAGGTGGAAGGACTGGAGCATCTGGAGGGGCGCCCGGTGGCCATTCTGGCAGATGGAGCGCCGGTGGAGGGACTGAGCGTGCATGGCGGCAGCCTGAGTCTGCCCTATCCGGCGCGCATTGTGACCGTGGGACTGCCCTATGTGTCCGCGCTCTCGCCCCTGCCGGTGGAGGCGGATTCCGAGGCCGGTTCCACGCTGGGCATGCGGCGGGCCTACGGTCAATGCACCGTGAGACTGCACTGCACAGTGGGCGGCAAATACGGTACGGCGCGGGATGAGCTGTATGACTTCCCCACGGTTCCGGAACAGTGGGGAGAGCCCTGCGTTCCCTTCAGCGGCGATCTGGAATGTATTCCCGGCGGCGGCCAGCGGCAGGACACCACTTTCTGGATAGTGCAGGATCGTCCCCTGCCGCTACAGGTGGCAGGCATTGTGGTGCAGACGGATTTCGGACAGCTGGGCTGACAGCTTCCGCCTGACAGCAGGGAATTTTCAGAAGCGCGCCTTACATTCCATTCATAAAGCAGGAATACTTTGCGACGCGCCTGACACAATAACATGGAGGAAAATGTATGGGATTTGCACCGGCTGCGGTGGCGCTGGTCAGTGCGGCTGTGGGCGCAGTCAGCGCCGTTCAACAGCAGCAGGCGCGGCAGCGCCAGCAGGAATATCAGGAAAATATGGCCCGCTATAACGCGCAGCTGGCTGAACAGCAGGCCGGTATGGCGGAAGAAGAGGGTCGGGCCGCCAAGCGGGATGCCTATGACGCTGCTCTGCGCAAGCGGCAGGAGGCTGCGGGAATCATCGGGCGCCAGCGCGCACAGGCAGGGGCCAGCGGTGCGCAGACGGATCAGGGATCGGCACTGGATCTGAATCTGGATACGGCGGAAAAGGGGGAGCTCGACGCACTGGCGCTACAGCAGCAGGGTCTGGATGAGGACTACCGGCGCCGCAGGGAAGCATGGACGCTGCGCAGCAATGCACAGAGCCAGCAGGCCGCGGCCAGCGCCCTGCGCGCCCAGCGCCGGGGAACTTCCGCCACGGGAACGGCGACCCTGCTGAACGGGCTGGATAATACGGGCAACAACTTTCGCCGTCTGACAGCGCAACTGCGCGGATAGCCTGCTGACGGAAAATATTCGTCAGGAATACGCCCCCTGGTGCAGCCGGGGGGCTTTTTCATGCGGAAAACGCCGCCTCCCTGCCGGGAGACGGCGTCATGCGGGCAAAGCTCTTACCTCCTGCCTCCTACCGGCACGCAGGCCCGATCAGGCGCGAGGATGCGCCTTCATTCCCAGCTCCATGAGGCGTTCCAGAAGCGCGCCAAAATCCAGACCGATGACGGCGGCCTCCTGCGGCACCAGACTGGTTTCGGTCATGCCCGGCAGCGTATTCACTTCCAGCAGCCACAGCCGATCTTCCGGCGTGAGGATGAAGTCCGCGCGGCTGTATCCGGAAAGTCCCAGCGCCCTATGCGCCCGCAGGGCCAGCGCCTGCACCCGGGCCGTCAGCTCCGGCGGGAGAGGCGCGGGACAGAGTTCGCGCGCACCGCCGCTGGCATACTTGCTGGTATAGTCAAAAAACTCTCCGGCCACGGGCTCGATGAGAATGGGCGGCAGCGCCTCCTCGCCCAGAACGCCGCAGGTGACTTCCCGGCCGCTGATGGCCGTTTCCATAAGCGCGGCATCCCCGGCGGAGAAAATCTCGTCCAGAATACTGTCGAGCTGGGCGCGGTTTTCCGCGCGGGAAAGACGCAGGCTGGAGCCGCCGGTATTGCTCTTGACGAAAATGGGATAGGGCAGCGAAGGCGCCCATCCGGCGGCGGGACGCACGGGCAGAAACTCCCATGCCGGCGTGTCCAGGCCCGCGCGGCGGAATACCTGCTTGGCAGCGGACTTGTTCAACGCCAGAAAGGAGCCGGCAGGGCCTGAGCCCTGATACGGACAGCCCGCACGCTCCAGCAGCGCCTGCACAAGACCGTCCTCACCCGGCGCGCCATGCAGGTTGATCAGCGCAAAGTCATGCCGGGCGGCTTCTTCACTGAGGCGATCAAAATTTTCCAGCAGATCAAACCACGTCACTTCGTGTCCTCTGGCCCGCAAGGCGGCTTCCATGCCTCTGCCGCCACGCAGCGAAACTTCCCGTTCGCTAGACCAGCCGCCCACTATCAAAAGTATGCGCATGCAAATCCCATCCCAGTTGCGCGGAAAGCGCGGTTTCCATGATCTGCCCCTGCCTGTGGGCCAGACGAATATCCTCGCGCGCCCGCTCATTTCTGCCATACCGCACCAGCAGGTCCTCGAAACGTTCCTGCAACGTGACGCAGCAGTCATGGCGCACCCGCTTGTCCGCATAGATGACAAAAATCGGCAGACAGCACGCTGTTTCCGGCGTGATGTCCCACGGCCAGCACACATGCAGCATGACGCCCTGCGCAATGGCCCGGTTGCGCGTTTCCGCCACAACCCAGCTGGCGCCCAGCTGGGCATGGCTGCCCCCGTGGCGTATGGTGTAGGTTTTGGCAATGTCATGCAGCATGGCGCTGGCACGCACTGCCGCCACATTCACCGGCAGGCCACGCGCCACAGCACGCTCCGCCAGCGCCTGCGCTATGCCGGCCACGCGCAGCGAATGGGCGCGGACGTTGTCAAGCATGCCGTATTTGTCCCACAGGGCGCGGCAGGCGGCATCATCGGGAATGCTGCCTCCGCAGTCCGGCGGAATGGACAGGAATGGCAGCCCGGCCGGGCCGCTGCCGGAAGGCGACGTTGTCTGGATGCTGGCGTTCATGGGCGGCAGTATGCCACCACGCGCCGTCCCACGCAAGAAAAACCCGCCCCGTCCGTCTGTTCCCGGCGGCGCAGGCCCTTGTCAGCCCCGGCGGCCGGTGCTACCGTAGGCAATCCCGTATTCATTGCGCAAGGAGTTTCGCCTATGAGCACATTCACGTATCTGGCCGGCGTTTCGCTGGCCGCGTTGCTGCTGCTGCCCGCCGCCCCGCAGGCGGCGCACTATCAGGCCAATCCCGAAGAGGCCGCGCCGGCCCGGCCCGTGGTGTACCGCCCTGCCGTGGCCGCCCATCGCGGCGCCTCCGGCTTTTTGCCGGAACACACGCTGGAAGCCAAGGCCATGGCCTACGCGCTGGGCCCGGACTACATTGAGCAGGACGTCGTCATGAGCAAGGATGACGTTCTGGTCATCCTGCACGATCACACGCTGGAAACCACTACGGACGTGGCGCAGAAATTTCCCGGCCGTCACCGCAGGGACGGCAGCTACTATGCCATCGACTTTACGCTGGCTGAGCTGAAAAGCCTCACCGTCACGGAGCGCTTCGATCCCAAAACCGGCAAGGCCGTGTTCGAAGGACGCTTTCCCCTCGGAACGGGCATTGATTTTCGCATCCCCACCCTGCGCGAGGAATTTGAGCTGATCAAGGGCCTGAACAAATCCACAGGCAGGAACGTCGGCGTTTATGTGGAAGTCAAGGAGCCGGCCTTCCATGAAAAGGAAGGAAAGGACATCATGGGGGCCACCATCAGGATGATGGACGAATACGGCTTCAACTCCATGCAGGCCAAATCCATTCTCCAGATTTTCGACTATGAAGCCGTAAAAAATGCCCGCGCCAAGGGCTGGAAAGGCGAGCTGTGCATGCTGGTGGACATGGACGGGCAGATGCTCAAGGACGACAAGGCCCGCCACAAGTGGCTCCTGACGCCTGAAGGCATCGCGGAGGTCTCCAAATATGCCACCATCTATGCGCCGTGGTTCTCCCACATGGCTGTGCCTAATCCTGATGGCAGGGGCTATGTCATCAACGACGTGGCCGCCAACGCCCGCAGGCATGGCATGAAGGTGCACACGTGGACACACCGCACGGACAAGCCCCTTGCCGGCTTCAAGGATTCCAAGGCCGTTCTGGACTGCGCGTTCAAGGAGCTGAAGGTGGACGGGCTGTTCTCCGACTTCTGCGGGCAGGTGGTGGAATACCTGAAGGCAAACAGACTGCGCTAGCCCTTGTCCAGGTTCAGACGATGGCGGCGGAAGCAGCTTCCGCCGCTTTTTTTGCGCCTTTTTTCCGCCATCCTGGCCAATTGCCGATGATGCGGGAAGCATCTCCGGGAACGGAACCCCGGAACACCGCCAGCATCCCCCGCCGCACTGCCCTGAAGGGGGGAACTGCGGCAGGAAGTGCGCGAACCTGCGTCATCCCATCGCATTCAAGGAAACCCGCGCACAGCCCGGGATGTTCCTAGCGCACGCCGCGCGGAAACAGCACGACGCCCAGTGTCCGCAGGGCAATGCGGATATCCAGCAGCGCGGACATATTCTTGATGTAGTACAGGTCATATTCCAGCTTGCGCCGGGCATCCTCCTCAGAGGCCCCGTAGGGATAGCAGACCTGCGCCCAGCCGGTAAGGCCGGGTTTCACGCTGTGCCGCAGCCCGTAGAAGGGGATGCTCTTCTTCAGAGCGCGCACAAACTGGGGGCGCTCCGGGCGCGGCCCGATGAAGCTCATGTCCCCGGCCAGCACATTCCATATCTGCGGCAGCTCGTCCATGCGCGTGGCCCGCAGAAAGGCGCCGCAGCGCGTCACGCGGACATCATCGCGGGCCGCCCATACCGGCTGGCCTGCCATTTCCGCATCTTCACGCATGGAGCGGAACTTGTACAGCGTAAAGGGTTCCTCATGCAGTCCCACCCTGCGCTGGCAGTAGATGACTGGCCCCGGAGATTCCAGCGCTATGGCCAGAGCCGCCAGCAGCATCACGGGTGCGGCGGCCGCCAGCAGCAGCAGTGCGCACAGCACGTCCATGACCCGCTTCAGGCGACGCAGCGAGCCGCGCGTGTTCAGGGAAAAGCCTTCATTGAGCAAGAGCCACGACGCATCCAGCTGGGAGAGCGGCAGACGCTGCGCCATATGCTCGCACAGCAGGCGAATATCCACCACCTGAATGCCGGCCAGCTTGGCGGCCAGCAGCTCTCCGGCCAGGGCATCATCCAGCGGCGTGTCCGGCAGAACCACAATCAGGGAGACATCCTGCTCCCGCGCCACCAGCAGCGTCTCGGAGGGTGCGCCCAGACGGGAAAGGGACGCGGACCCTCCGCGCTCCTCTCCCACAAAGCCCACTATCACGGAACGGGACAGACCTTCTGCCAGCAGCTCGCGCACCACGCCGTCCCTGTCTTCTCCCAGCAGCAGGATGCGGCCGGGACGTCCCCAGCGCAGGGATGTGCGGTAATACAGATAGCGCCAGCCCAGGCACAGAATCGCCGTGCCCACGGCAGTCATGACCAGCATGATCTTGCTGAACGGCGTGCAGTCCAGCACATAGGCAGCCGTGGACGAGCTGATGCAGCCCAGCACGCAGGCCACGGCCATGCGTCCCGTGGTATCCCGGAAATCCTCCCGCCCGGCACGATAGGCATCCAGAATATAAAACCACAGCGGATAGCACAGCAGCGTGCATATCGTCGCTCCCGCATAGTCCGCAAAAACGGACAGTCCAGACGGCAGGAGACTTCCCGCCGCCAGCAGGGTCAGCACCATGCAGGCGGCATCCACCAGCCTCAGCAGAAAAAGCGCATGCAGGGCCATCATGCTTCCCTCCCCCAGAGCATGGCATCCATCATTCCCGCCGCCACCTTCCGGGCATCGCAGCAGGTCTCGGCAGCGCATCGCGCCGCGCTCCCCATGCGGACAATGCGCTGCGGCGCACGCAGCAGCTCTTCCAGCGCGGCGGCCAGCGCGCCGGCATGCCGCACGGGAACCACCAGCCCGTCCACGCCATGCCGCACGCTCCCGCGGCAGCCGGGGGCATCGCTGACCACGGCGGGCCGTCCCAGCGCAAAGCCCTCCATCACCACGGTAGGCCGCCCTTCCCGCCACGACGGCAATACCAGCACATGCGCAGCGCGGAACAATGGCCGCACATCCGCCGCAGCGCCCCAGTATTCCAGCGGCCCGCAGGCTGTCCAGTCCCGCAGCATCTGCGGTGTCACGGCGCCGGCACCCTGCTCCCGCGGCCCCAGCAGGCAGAAGCGCGCCGCCTCCGCAGGCCAGCGCATCCGCAGCAGACGCGCCGCCTCCGCAAATTCCGCAATTCCCTTGGCCAGCAGCAGGCGGGCCGCCAGCAGGAAGACCACCGGCCCGCGCGGCGGCAGAGGAGGCAGGGGGGAGAAGGAAAAGCGCTCCGTGTCCACGCCCACCCCGGCAGTAATCCATGCCGCGGGCACAGTACGCGGCAGTACAGGGCGCACCGGCACAGGCCCGGCCGCGGGCGGCATGCCAGACATCATGCCGCGCAGAATGCCCGCCGTGCGGAACACGTCCACATCCTCGTCATTCTGGAAGAAGACGCCATGTGCTCCTGCCAGCGCCCAGCGGTACAGCCTGCATGCGAGCCGGCGCAGCAGGCGTCCGCGCAGTCCCTCCGTCATGAAGGCATGCCCCAGCCCCGTGACGGCGGCAAAAAAACGTGGAGGCACGGTATGCGGCAAGCCTGCCCGCAACACCGCCGGCCCCGGCAACTTCCCCGCACTGCCGCATCGGCGCGTCATCCATGCGGCAAAACGCCACGCCAGCCCGCCGTATATGACGCACTTGATGGACGCGGCCAGCACCAGCGCGGGCCGTTCCCGGCACAGCAGAGACCCCAGCGCGGCACATGTCAGCATATCCTTCAGGGGATTCATGCCCCGGCGATCCAGCGGAAAGCCACGCAGCGCCGCCAGTCCGGCATTGCTTCCATCCAGACCCGCTTCCGTAGCAGCCTCGGGGCCGCCCGGCACGGCGCACACCACGCGGAACCCCGCCGCACGCGCCTGCCGCAGCAGCGGCAGCCAGAAGCGCCGCACATCGCCGGGGGTATTCGCCACCAGCAGAAAACAGGGGGAGGACGCTGATGTCATGAATCATGGCATAACAGACATGCGCGCATGGGACAATCCCGGACTTTCGGGGAACACGCTTTACAGTCGCCAGCTTCAGGGCTATGTTGCCCCATCTTTTCCAACACTTGTGACGAACCTGCTGCGGAGAATACCATGAACGCATACGCAACACTGCTGGAACGCATGGAAGCCGCCCCCTCCACCTGGCTGGTGACGGGCGTGGCCGGCTTCATCGGTTCCAACCTGCTGGAGACCCTGCTTCTTCACGGTCAGACCGTGGTTGGCCTCGACAACTTCCTCACCGGTCACCAGAAAAATCTGGACATGGTGCGCGACGCCGTAGGGCAGGATGCCTGGAACCGCTTTACCTTCATCAGGGGTGACATCCGCGACGTGGACACCTGCCGCTGTGCCTGCTCCGGCGTGGCTCACGTCCTGCATGAAGCGGCTCTCGGCTCCGTGCCGCGCTCCATCAATGACCCCATCCTCACCAACAGCTGCAATATCACCGGCTTTCTCAACATGCTTGTGGCGGCCAGAGACGCCGGCGTAAAGAGCTTCGTCTATGCCGCCTCCTCCTCCACCTACGGCGATCATCCCGGACTGCCCAAGGTGGAGGACAGGATAGGCCGCCCGCTGTCGCCCTATGCCGTCACCAAGTATGTGGACGAGCTCTATGCCGATGTTTTTGCCCGCACCTACAATTTCATGAGCGTGGGCCTGCGCTATTTCAACGTCTTCGGGCAAAGGCAGGACCCCAACGGCGCCTATGCCGCCGTCATCCCGCAGTGGTTTGCCGGTATGATCAAGGGGACGGACATCTTCATCAACGGCGATGGAGAAACCAGCCGCGACTTCTGCTATATTGACAATGTGGTGCAGATGAATCTGCTCGCCAGCTTTGCGGAAGGCGAGGCTGCCAATCAGGTCTACAACGTAGCCTTCGGGGAGCGCACCACGCTTAACGAGCTCTTTACCCTCATTCAGGAGGAAGTGGCCTCCCGCAGGCCGGAAGCCGCCACGCGCACGCCCATCTACCGCGACTTCCGCAAGGGCGACGTGCGCCACTCGCTGGCGGATATCAGCAAGGCCAGAACGCTGGTGGGCTATGACCCGCAGTTCAGCGTGCGCCAGGGGCTGAAGCTGGCCGCAGACTGGTACTGCAGGCACCTTTCCTGATCGCGGGCGCACACGGCCGGAAGGCGCTCCCCAGGCATGCGGGAGCCCTTCCGCCTGTGCCTACAGCCCCAGCATGCGGTCAATGGCCGTCATGTCCAGTGCGGACTCCACCGCATCGGCCAGCCGCTCCAGTCCCGGCTCCAGACTGTATTCCGTCACCTGCGTCACAGGCGGCAGGCCGTGTGCGGCCCGCATGCCATCCAGCCAGCGGCGACGAAACGCATCCGTATCGAATATGCCGTGCAGATAGGTTCCCCACACGGGCAGGTTCAGGTTCGTCCAGCCCAGGACCGCGCCGTCCTGCGCCACCACAGCCGGTCTGGCGCTCTCCTTCTCCGGCCCGCGGCAGAGCGTCACGCCGTGATGGATTTCATAGCCGTCCACGGCCTCGCCCGTGGGCACATGCGTGGCTTTCCGGCGCGTCAGCACCTTTTTGCCGCCCAGCGTGGTTTCCAGGGGCAGGAGCCCCAGACCTTCCTCCTCGCCGCCGCACTCCAGCCCCAGCGGATCGCGCACCGCACGCCCCATCATCTGGAGTCCGCCGCAGATGCCCGCCACCGCGCAGCCGCCGCTCCGGGCCAGCTTCAGTATAGCCTCCGCCAGCCCGGTCCGCTTCAGCCAGCGCAGATCAGCAATGGTATTCCTGCTGCCGGGCAGCAGCAGGACGTCCGGCGCGCCCAGCGCCGCCGCATCCCGCACCACGCGCAGCCGCACGTCCGGCTCGCAGCGCAGCGCATCCGCGTCTGTGAAATTGCTGATATGCGGCATATCCACCAGCACGATGTCCAGCACGCCCTGCGGGACTGCCACGGGGCCGCCGCCCGTCTGGAGCTTGAATGTGACGGAATCTTCCTCCGGCAGGCGCAGGCCATGCAGCCAGGGCACCACGCCCACAAAGGGCTTGCCCGTCCGGGCCGCGATGGCCTCCAGCGCGGGCGCCAGCAGCCCGGCATCCCCCCGGAACTTGTTCAGCACTAGGCCCCGCACCAGCGCCCGCTCTTCCGGCTCCAGCAGCGCCAGTGTTCCCACCAGCGCCGCAAAGGAGCCGCCACGGTCAATATCCGCCGCCAGCAGCACGCGCGCCCCGGCATGCAGGGCCATGCGCATGTTCACAATGTCATAGGCCTTCAGGTTAATCTCTGCCGGGCTGCCCGCCCCTTCCAGCACCATCAGGTCAGCCTCCGCCGCAAGGCTGTCATAGGCGGCGACAACAGCCTGCCATGCCTGCGGCTTGTAGCGGAAATATTCCGCCACGCGCATCTGCCCCACGGGCTGCCCCAGGACAATCACCTGCGAGCCTGTCTCCGAACTGGGTTTGAGCAGCACGGGGTTCATGCGCACATCCGGGGCGCAGCGCGCGGCCGCCGCCTGAAGGGCCTGCGCCCGGCCCATTTCCCCGCCATCCCCGGTCACAAAGGAATTGAGCGCCATGTTCTGCGCCTTGAACGGGCGCACGCGCAGGCCCCGCCGCGCATAGATGCGGCAGAATGCCGCCGCCAGCAGGCTCTTGCCCGCATTGGAACAGGTTCCCTGCACCATCAGGGCAGGGATGGCCGCGGCGCGCGACGGCGAACCGCCAGCACCTGCTCCCCTTGCCGAATCCCCCGTCATGCTTCTCTCCTCTGCCGCTCTCCCGCTACCGGAGCTCCACGGTGTCTCCGGGGTTCATATCAATGCAGCGGCAGCGCGGAGCCACCTTCCGCACAGCCTGCCGGAAGTCCTCCGTACTCTGGCACAGCAGGGGAAAGGTCTTCCAGTGCATGGGGATTGCCTGACGACAGCGCAGCAGGGCGCATGCCGTGGCGGCCTGCCGGGCATCCATGGTGAAATGCCCGCCCACAGGCAGCAGGGCCACGTCAATGTCATACAGCTGTCCCCACAGGGCCATATCGCCAAACAGGCAGGTGTCCCCGGCATGATATATGGTCTTCCCGTCGGGCATTTCCACAATATAGCCCACAGGCTGCCCGCTTTCCGAGGTGTGGAAGGCGGGAATCATGGTGATGCGCACGCCTCTGTACTCCACCGTACCGCCCATGTTGCAGCCGATGCCGCCGAAAATCTGTTCCTGCGGCACGCCGCGCGCCCCCAGCTCCCCGGCAGTGCCCACCACTGCACAGAGCATGGCGCCGGCCGCCTGACATATCTCCACGGCCTGCCCCACATGATCGCCGTGATCATGCGTGACCAGCACCATGTCCACCGGCCCGACCTCCTCAGGGGAGACGGGACACAGCGGATTTCCCCGCAAAAAAGGGTCTATCAGCACGGAAATGCCATCGCAGGACAGCTTGAACGCCGAATGTCCATACCAGGTAACAGCAGTCATGCACGCTCCTTTACCCTCCCGCGCGGCCGCCGCATGGCAGCGCGCGCAGGACGGGAATGTTTTCCCTTCATAATAGAGCTTGACAGCGCATGCCGCAAGCTGTAGAAGCTAACCCTGACGTATGCGTCTGTAGCTCAGATGGATAGAGCACCAGCCTCCGACGCTGGGTGTCGCAAGTTCGACTCTTGCCAGGCGCACCATGCACGCCCGCGGAGCATCAGCACGATGCTCCGCTTTTTTATGCCGGAATCACGGTATCAGCGGCCGCCGCGGCGGGCGCGCAGCATCTCCACAGCCACCGGAAGCAGAGAGACCGCGATGATGGCATAGACAATGATCCCGAAGTTGTCGCGCGCAAAGGGCGTATTCCCGAGGAAGTAGCCGGCGGAAACCAGCCCGCCCACCCACAGCAGGCAGCCCGTGATGTTGAATGTCAGGAATCTGCCGGGGTGCATCAGGGCGATGCCCGCCACAAAGGGCGCAAAGGTGCGCACAATGGGGACGAAGCGGGCCAGAATAATGGCCTTGCCACCGTGCATCTCATAGAAGGCCCTGGCCTTGAGCAGATGCTCCTTCCTGATCAGCCGGGAATCCCGATCAAAAATGGCCGGCCCCACATGATGGCCGATGCTGTAGTTCACGGCATCTCCGGCAATGCCTGCCGCCAGCATGATGGCCAGCAGCGCGGCGTAGTCAAGATGCCCTGCTCCGGCAATGGCGCCTGCCGCAAAGAGCAGGGAATCGCCCGGAAGGAAGGGCGTCACGACCAGCCCGGTCTCGCAGAAAATGATGACGAAAAGAATGGCGTAGACCCACAGGCCGTACTGCGCCACCAGCTCAAACAGATGCTTGTCAATATGCAGGACAAAGTCCAGAAAGGACAGCAGAATATCCATCGGTTCCTCCTGAAGGGGACTTATGCGGGGCTCCAGCGGAAGGCGGAATGCCGCGTGGCCTACATATCCCAGCCACGGCAGGCGCACAAGCCGAAAAAAAGCCCGCCCGCGCCCCTCTTGCTCCCCGGGCCGCCGCAGGCTACAGTCTCCGCATGAAGCGCATCGTCCCTCTCTTCTGCCTGTTCTTCTGTCTGCTCTGCGGCATCCCCTGTGCCGCAGCGCCTGCGGGCAAGCTCCACAACGCGGGCTTCCGCACCATTGGCATCTGGCAGCAGGAGCAGCAGCTCCGTCTGGATATCAATGTCTGGTATCCCACCGCACGCCGGCCGGCCGATCTGAACTACAGTCCGTGGACGCTGCATGCCGCGCGCAACGCCCCCCCCCGCGAGGGACGCTTCCCCGTCATTCTGCTGTCGCACGCCACGGCGGGCACGCGCTTCTCCTATCATGAGCTGGCTGCCTGGCTTGCCCGCAACGGTTTTGTGGTAGCTGCCCCGACGCACCCCGGGGACAACATGGACGACATGCACGCCCTGTACACGCTGGAGCAGCTCTCCGGCCGCGTCCACCATCTGCGGACGACGCTGGACATTCTGGCCGGCGATGCCCAGCTGGGCCCGGTGCTGGATTTGGATCGCGTGGGCGTAGCGGGCTTTCAGGCGGGAGCGACAGCCGCCCTGCTCATGGGTGGTGCCGGTCTCGATGCCGCCGGCTGGCAGCGCTACTGTACCGACGGCAAGCGGGACGAGCACTACTGCTCCCGCTGGGCGGAACAGCGCATCTCTGGCCTGATCGCCTCCCTGCCGCTGCGCACCCCGCTGGAAGATGCCCGCGTCAAGGCCGTCGCCGCCATCTCCCCCATGTACGGCATGCTGCTCACGGCAAAAGCGCTGCGTTCCTGCACCGCAGGCGTTCTTCTCGTGGAGACGGAAGAAGATTTGCATGGCGGCAGTGCCAACACCCTGCTTACGGATCGCTTTCCCCGGCCGCCCGCGCTGGCCCGCCTGCCGCAGGCCAATGAAGGCGGCCTCATGTCTGCCTGCCCCCGCGCGCTGGCGGAAGAACTGCCGGAACTGTGCCATTCCGTAACGCCGGAGCAGCGTCTGCGCCTGCACCACCAGCTGCGCGGCCTGCTGGTCTCATTCTTCACAACCACGCTGACCTCAGCCTCCGCACCACATGAGGCAGTCCTTCCGCCAGAGCCAGCACTATTTTCCCGGCATTAAATTTGCATATAGTTACGTGCACATGCAATTTTAATTTACTATTTGTAATTCAAACAAAAAGTTATTGCATAAAAATAATTATCCTCGTTTTCCACGTGACAGAACGACGCCTGCGGTATATTAGATTTTTGATATACCTTGCAGGAGAAAGGCCATGTACTTCACGCTCCATCATGCCCAGCTTGAACACGCCCTTGCCTGTCAGACCAATGGAGACAACGACGCGCTCCGTCCGCTCATCTGTGCCGGCCTGCGCTGCCTCATGCGCCAGCCAGCCGCCTATGATGCATGCATAGCGCAGGACAATCCGTTCCTGCGGGAGCTGGACACCTATCTTTCCCGCCCGGCACTGGATGCCGAAGATCGCTTCAGCCTGCTGGAATGCCTCATCATCCTCGTTCGTGCCAAGGCCCTGCACGCCGGCGCCCCCATCGCCCCCGAAGAAATCAGCCTGCAACGCCATTTCGAGCAGTCTGGTGAATGGCGGCCCGATGACGGCACGCTGGTCAGCCTGTGGTACTGGGTGCTGCTCCCGCAGCTCGCGGGTATGCTGCCCGCCGCCTGATCTGCCCATTCATCCGCGCGGGACGGCAGGAACATCCGCCCTCGCGGGCGGCTCCGCATGTCCGTCCCTGCCGTCCGCAACGCACAAAGGCGGCATCCGCAATACGGACGCCGCCTTGTTCAGCTTCAGGAGCCGCTTACGGCCTATGCCGCGGCAGCCTTCTTTCCCGGCATCAGCTTTTGCAGCACAAAGACCAGCGCCATGCTGCCCACGCCCACCAAGTCGGTGGTCACGCCGGGAGTAATCAGGGCGATGGCACCGGCCAGCAGAATGAGGCGCTCCCAGATATGCAGATAGCGGAGCCAGTATCCCACGCCGGCAAAGGAGAGGGCCATGATGCCCACGGCGGCCGTGAGCACGATGAAGGCAATCTCCAGATTGCTTGCGCCAATCATCAGCAGGGCGGGATTATAGCAGAAGATATAGGGAATCAGGAAGCCGGCGAAGGCAATCTTCACGGCGAAGAAGCCCGTGGCATTGGGTTCCGAGCGGGCAATGCCCGCAGCGGCATAGGCGGCCAGGGCCACCGGAGGCGTCAGGTCTGCCAGAATGCCGAAATACAGAATGAACAGGTGGGCCGCCAGCACGGGAACGCCAAAATGCTGGATGGCGGGTGCGGCAATGGTGGCCAGCACGATATATTTGGCCGTGGTGGGCAGGCCCATGCCCAGAATGATGGACGCACACATGGTAAAGACCAGCGTCAGCATGAAGCTGCCGGCAGAGAGCGTCAGAATGGCGTTGGCCAGCTTCAGGCCAATACCTGTCAGCGTAACCACGCCGATGACAAAGCCCGTGCAGGCACAGGCCGCGGCAACCCCCAAGGCCAGCCGGCCGCCATTTTCCAGAGCCCGCAGCATGTCCAGTCCGCACTGCCTGTTGCTCTGTGCCAGCGCGCTGCCCACGGAAAGGCCGTCGTAGCCGGCGCCGCGCCAGGCCTTCCAGTTGGCGGCAACAGTGGAGATGACCACCGTGGTCAGGATGCAGTAGTAGGCGGCCTTCAGCGGCGTGTAGCCCTGCGTCAGCAGATAAATCAGCACAATGATGGGAATAAGCAGATAGCCGCCCTGACTGAGCACGACCCAGGTCTTGGGCAGGCGCTCCTTGGGAATGCCCCGCAGTCCCAGGCGCTTGGCCTCCATGTGCACCATGAAGCCCACGGCCAGATAGTACAGGATGGCGGGAATAAGGGCCGCCTTGGCGATCTCCGCATAGCCCACGCCCAGAAACTGCGCCATGATGAAGGCTGCGGCCCCCATGATGGGCGGCATGATCTGCCCGCCGGTGGAGGAGGCGGCCTCCACTGCGCCGGCAAAGGCGGAGCGGTAGCCCACGCTCTTCATGAGCGGGATGGTGAAAGTGCCCGTAGACACGGTGTTTGCCACGGAACTGCCGGAAATGGTGCCGAAAAAGCCGCTGGCCAGCACGGCAACCTTGGCCGGCCCGCCCACAAAGCGGCCGGCGGCCGCCAGCGCCAGGTCGATGAAGAACTTGCCCAGACCCGTGCTGTGCAGAAATGCGCCGAAAAGGATGAAGAGGAACACGAAGGAGGCGGACACGCCCAGAGGCATGCCGAACAGGCCCTCCGTGGTCAGATACATGTGCGAGACGATGCGCTGCACGGAAAATCCGGGATGCCCCAGCATGCCGGGCAGATAGTTGCCGAACTTGGCATACAGCAGGAACACCACGGCCACGATGGTGATGGGCAGCCCCACGATGCGGCGGGTGGCCTCCAGCACCAGCAGGATGGCCGCGCAGCCGAAGTAGAAGTCCATGTCCGTGGCCGGGCCGGCGTCCAGCACGATGTAGTCGTAGTTCCAGACAATATAGCCGCAGACAGCCGCGCCGGCGATGGCCAGCAGAACGTCGTACCAGGGCAGGCCCTTGTCCTTGTTTTCCGCACGGGCAGGATACAGCAGATACACCAGCGTCAGCACGAAGCCAAGGTGGACGGCGCGCTGAATCTGCGGCGCAAAGGCGCCGAAAGCCGCCGTGTACAGATGGAACAGGGAAAAGGAAACGCACAGCACGCGGATCAGAATATCCAGCCAGCCCTTGAAGGTCCGGTACACGGCCTCCTTGTCGTACTTTGCGACAATTTCGGATACGTCGACCTTGTCCTGCATTTCACTGACGGCAGCGGAGTCCAGCGTGCCGTTTTCCAGGGCAAAGCCGCCGCAGCTTTCCTTGTCGATGACTTTCATCCGTTCCTCATGGCTCATGTTCCGATGTACCTCTCTTTTCTCATTCTGTTCAGATGCGCGATGCTAGGGCTGCCGCACGGAGAAGGTCAGCGCCGCGCCGGGGGCGGCCAGCGTGGCAAGGGGTATTTCCTCCCACGCCTCCGGCAGCAGCAGCGTATGCTGCGCAACCCGGCCCACGCGCACGTCAAAGCTGGGCAGGGGCATGTTGTAGCCGGAAATCACCACACGTCCGTTGCGCTGGGTCATGACCTGCCCGGGCCCCGGCATGTGCGGCAAGCCGGCGCCAAAATCCTGATAGACGGTCTTGTCCATCTGCAATCTGCCGCCCGGTGCGGAATACCAGTCGATAACCGGACTTTTGGCCACCGAATGGATGAAGCGTATGCCAAAGGCCGCCCCTTCAGGAAAGGCCCGCTCAAGCACGACCCGGCCTTCCGCATCAGACACCGTCAGCACGGGGCAGCTCTGCCGCGCCACGGCGCCGTCCGCCACAGCCAGACAGCACAGGGACAGCAGCACGCCCAGCATCAGCCCGCGCAGACTGGCACTTCCCGTAAACCGGATGTCTCTTTCCGGCATGACTCCTCCCGGCTGCTACAGAAAACGGCGGGAGCATGCTCCTGCTCCCGCCGGACACTGCGGATATGCGCGCCTACTTCAGCACGCCCTTTTCCTTCAGGTACTTTTCCGCACCGGGATGGAAGGGAATGGTCACGCCGTCAGCGGCACGCGCCAGCGTGATTTCCGCGCCCTTGTTGTGAGCCTTGGCCACGTCGCCAATGTTTTCAAACAGCAGCCTGGTGATGGTATAGGCCACGTCGTCGGACATGTCCTTGTTGACCACCAGCATGGCCTGCACGGCCAGCGTAGGCACGGCTTCGTCCTGACCGCGGTAGGTCTTGGCGGGGATGCTGTCCTTCACCAGATAGGGGAAGGCCTTGACGATTTCGTCAGCTTCCTTGCCGGCCAGAGGCACGAAGGTCACCTTCTGGGAGGTGGTGATGTCCTGCACGGCAGGGTTGGGCGTGCCAATGGTGAAGACAAAGCCGTCAAGCGCACGGTCCTTGAACTGGTCGGCCGTTTCGCCATAGGGCAGGAAGATGGGCTCGATATTCTTGTAGTTCAGGCCGAAATAGCCGAACAGCTGGCGGCAGTTCACTTCGTTGCCGCTGCCGCGCGCGCCCACAGACACCTTCTTGCCCTTGAAATCGGCCATCTGCTTCACGCCGCTGTCCTGCGTGGCCACCACGTGCAGGTATTCGGGATACAGACGGGCGATGGCGCGCACGTTGCTGAACTTCTGCTTGTAGGGAGCCAGCCCCTTGTAGGCGGCGTCAGCCACGTCGTTCTGGAGGATGGCCAGCTGCACATCGCCAGCATGGGTCAGACGCATGTTCTCGCCGGAAGCGCCGGTGGCCTGCGGCGTAATGGAAATCGCGCCGCCGCTTTTGTTGGTGAGCACCTGGCTGATGGCGCCGCCGAGGGGATAGTACACCCCGGAGGTGCCGCCGGTAGCCATGGTCAGGCGGGCCGCGTCCGCAGCGGAGGCAATGCTGGCGCCAAACAGCAGGGCGCCGGCCAGAACGAGAGTCAGAATGCGTTTCATGAGCGTTCTCCCGAAGCAAGATTGTTGACAAAATTGTCCACAAACGGAACAGCGGCCCCGGTGCGGGATGTCCTTTCTTCCCGCCTTTCCGCCGTGCCGCTCCACCAAGCAGTTCTGTCTGCTATATCCTACTATTTATTTCCGCACAAGAATAAAAAAATACCGGCGGAAGGAGGATGACGACAAAATTGCCATTTTTTACGAACAGTCCTGCGGAACACGCCAAAACGGCGTGGCATTTTCCACTGTCCGGCACAGATGACGCGGGGAATGCGCCGCGACGCTCCACACGGACGTGTGTGCCTCGCGGCTCCGGACAGCCCGACTGCCGCGCGCTCTCCCCTGCCTGGCAGGCCGTCAGGGCAGAAAATTAGCCGCGTATACATTTTTCTCTTGATTATTCCGCGCTACAGGCAGAAGATTTCTAACTTCGTCGCGTCCTGGGCGCCATTCCCGCGCAGGGATGCCGGCATTCAGTTTTTCGGGGAGTATCCAATGGAACTTTTTCTTGCCGCATTGGGGCTGCTGGCAGCCACGGCCGCCCTCATGGCCGCGTGCAGCCTGTTCCCCCACGCGCCGCGCATGGCGCGCTTTTCCTGCGTGGCCGGGCCGGCCGGCGTCATGGCTGCCTGCGTCTGCGGGCTGGCCGCCGCCTGCCTCGGCCCCTGGGACGCCACGGCCGCCTGCACCCTGCCCTGGGGGCTTCCCTTCGGCAGCGGACGGCTGGAGCTGGACGCACTGGGAAGGGTCTTTCTGCTGCCTGTTTTTGGTCTGGGCGCGGTTTGCGCATGGTCCGGCGGCATCAGCATGGGGCATGAACCGGCCGGAGAGCACAATCTGCCCGCGCACTGGCTGTTCTATACCCTGCTCGTGCTGGCGCTGGCTCTGGTCATGGCCGCGCGGGACGCAGTGCTCTTTCTGCTCGCATGGGAGCTCATGTCGCTGTCTCCCTTCTTTCTCATTGAATTTAACGACAGCGAGCCCAGCGTGCGGGATGCCTCATGGGTCTATCTGGTGGCGGCGCATCTGGGCGCTGTCGTCCTGCTGGGCCTGTTCGCCCTGCTGTGGCAGGCCGGCGGTTCCTCCGCCTTCTTTGGCGGGCTTGATGCCAGCCCGGCCCTGCGCTCCCTCATCTTCATCCTGGCACTGATCGGCTTCGGGGCCAAGGCCGGCATAGCCCCCATGCATGTCTGGCTGCCGGAAGCGCATCCCGCAGCCCCCAGCCACGTCTCCGCCCTGCTGTCCGGCGCCATGATCAATGCCGGCCTCTACGGCATCATCCGCGTGCTCACCCTGCTGGGCCCTCTGGCTGAAGCGCCCGCATGGTGGGGATGGACGCTGCTGCTGCTGGGGCTGAGCACGGCGCTGTGCGGCATTCTCAAGGCATCCGCCCAGTCCAATCTGAAGCGCCTGCTCGCCTATTCCTCCGTGGAAAACATGGGCATCATGCTCATGGGCTGCGGCGCCGGGCTGGTGGGACTTCATCTGAACATGCCCGTCATCGCCCTCATGGGCTTTGCCGCCTGCCTGATGCACATGCTGAACCACGCCGCCTTCAAGGGACTGCTCTTTCTCTGCGCCGGCGAAGTGCTGCACGCCGTGCACACCGTGCGCCTCGACCTGCTGGGCGGCCTGCAGAAACGCATGCCCCTGGTGGGCGCGCTCTTTGCCATCGGCGCGGCATCCATCATCTGCCTCCCGCCCTTCAACGGCTTCATGGGCGAATTTCTGCTGGCCGTCGCCCTGGCCTCGGGCGTTTCCGCACAGGGCATGGAAAATCAGCTCGGCCTGCTCCTCTCGCTGGTGGGCCTTGCCCTGGTGAGCGGTCTGGCGGCCGCCACCTTCGCCAAGGCCTACGGCATGGCCTTCCTTGGCGAACCCCGCACGGGAGCGGCTTCCAGTCCGCATGCGCCCGCGCTGTCCGGCCTGCTGCCGCTCTTTGTGCCGGCAGCCGCCTGCTGCGGCATGGGCCTCGCCGCTCCGCAGATATTCTCCGCCCTGACCACGGCTCTTCCCCTGCCGGTATCCATGCCGGCGGAACTGGCGGACGGCGTGCGCGGCAATCTGGCGCTGGCCGCCGCTGTGGGCGCGGCCGCGGCCCTGCTGACGCTGGCGGTCGTTCTCCTGCGCCGGCGGCTGCTGGCAGGCGCCACGCAACGCCATATCACCTGGGGCTGCGGCTACCAGAAGGGCACCGCCCGCATCCAGTATACAGAGGCGTCCTTCTCCGAACCGCAGGCCGAAGTATTTGCGCGCGTCATGGGCGTGCAGGTGCGCACGCACATGGACAGGGGCTACTTTCCCGCCCGCGCCAGCCTTGACGTAAGCGCGCCCGACCGTCTGCGCTCCCGGCTGTATGCGCCCCTCTTCGATATTATCCGCCGCGTCTGCGATGCCTGCAAGATCATCCAGTCCGGACGCATCCACCTGTACATTCTCTACATGCTGGCGACGTTGCTCGCTCTGCTGCTCTGGGGGTTCGCCGCATGAGTGCCTTCGCCACCTACTGCTGTTCCCTGATCGCCGCGCTGGTTCTGGCTCCGCTACTGCCGGGCATCATCAACCGGGTAAAGGCCAAGTATGCCGGCCGCCAGGGCAAGCCCGTCCTCCAGCTCTACTATGATCTGGCCAAGCTCCTGCGCAAGGGCGCCGTCATCAGCGAAACGACGACCTGGGTCTTTGCGGCCGGGCCGACGCTCTCCCTGGCCACGACGGCTGTCGCCCTGCTGCTTCTCCCGCTGGGCGGCGCGGCCTCCCCGCTGGCCTTTCAGGGAGACTTCCTGCTGGCTGCCTACATTCTGGGACTGGGGCGCTTCTTCCTGATTCTTGCCGCGCTGGACACGGGCTCCGCCTTTGAAGGCATGGGTGCCAGCCGCGAAGCGGCATATTCCGCGCTGGCCGAACCCGTCATCTTCCTGTGCTTCCTGTGCCTGGCCGGTCTCGGCTCCGCCGAGCAGATGCCCATGTCCCTCTCCCTGTCCAGCATGTTTGCCGGCGCGCCCGCGCTGGCATGGACGGGGAGCCGCCCGGAAGTCTTTCTGCTGCCTCTGGTCATCTTCCTGCTGCTGCTGGTGGAAAACTGCCGCATCCCCATTGACGATCCCAACACGCACCTTGAACTGACCATGATTCACGAGGTCATGATTCTTGACCACTCCGGCCCCGATCTGGCCTTCATCCACTATGCCGCCGCGCTGAAGCTCTGGTTCTTCTCCGCGCTGCTGGCCGGCATTCTTGTTCCCTCCGTCTGCGCCGATCCCCTTGCGCAGGCCGGGCTCAACATTCTGGCCATTCTGGCCGTGGCCGTGGCCGTGGGCGTAACGGAATCCGTCATGGCGCGCGTGCGTCTGTTCCGCATCTCCCACCTGCTTGGCGGGGCGGGCATGCTGGCCGCGCTCTCCCTCATCCTGACCCTCATGCGATAGGAGCCGCCATGTCTCTGCTGCTGCAAATCGCCATTGTACTGTTACTGCTGGGCAACCTCGCCATGCTGGCCGCCCGCCGTCTGGAGCCGAGAATCACGCTGGTGGCCCTTCAGGGAGCCCTGCTGGCCGCCCTGCTCCTGCTGGCGCCGCACAACGGCGGGCACCTACTGCACAGCCTGCTGCTGGCCGCCGCCATCATCGCCATCAAGGCCGTGAGCTTCCCCCTGCTGCTGCGCCGCACGCTGCGCAAGGTGTCCTTCACGCCGCACGCGGTCAGCGCATCCAAGGATCACAAGTTCGCCGTGCTGGCAGGCATGGCGGGGCTGATCTTCTCCCTGTGGCTGGAGACCCGTCTGCCGCTGGCGCAGGCGCTCTATCCTCCCCTGCTTTTCCCCGCCGCCCTGACCACGCTCTTTGCCGGGCTCATCATGGTGGTGGGCAGAAACCGCGCCCTCGGGCAGGTCATGGGCTATCTGGTGGCGGAAAACGGCATCTTCCTGCTGAGCATGCCGCTCATGGTGGAAAGCTCCACCTGGTTTGAGCTTTCCCTGCTGCTTGACGTATTCGTGGCGGTCTTTGTCATGGGCATCGCCATCAACCATATCAACGAAACCTTCGAGTCCATTGACGTGGGCCGTTTCTGTAGCCTGAGGGATTGATGCCATGATGCTCCTGCTGCTTCTGCTTCTGCCGCTGGCCGGCGCCGCGGCCATGCTGCTGGCCGGCCGCTCTCCCCTGCGGCATGCCGCCCTGCTGATCACCGCGCTGGGCCACAATCTGTGCAGCGCCCTTGTGACGCGCGACACCCTGCGCGCCGCGGCCGACCCCGCCCTGCCCCGGCTGGAGGCACTGGGCGGCGTGCTCTGCCCTGACGCGCTGGGACTGGTCTTCCTCTGCCTTGCCTCCCTGCTGTTCACGGCGGCCTCCGTCTACGCCGTGGGCTATCTGAACAGCGAGAATGACAAGAAGCCGCTGCGCCGCCACTTCCGGGACGGCTCGGCCTTCACCAACGCTCCCGAGCAGCGCTTTCTCGCCTGCCTGTGCTGCTTTCTCGCGGCCATGTCGCTGGTGACCACCACGCAGCACCTCGGCGCGCTGTGGGTGGGCATTGAGGTGACCACGCTGGCCAGCGCGCCGCTGATCTACTTCCACCGCCACAAGGAAGCGCTGGAAGCCACGTGGAAATACCTGATGATCTGCTCCGTGGGCATTGCTCTCGCCCTGCTCGGCAACGTGCTTTTCACCATAGCCTTCCATCCCCAGGCTCCTGAAGGACACAACCAGATGGCCTTCTATCTCGCCGCCGCCGCGCAGGCCCAGCCTGAATGGCTCAAGGCGGGATTCATCTTCCTGCTGGTGGGCTTTGGCACAAAGATGGGGCTTGCCCCCCTGCACAACTGGCTGCCGGACGCGCACAGCCAGGCGCCCTCGCTGGTGTCCGCCCTGCTCTCCGGCGCCCTGCTCAACTGCGCCTTCCTCGGCATCCTGCGCGGGCATCAGGTGCTCCGCGCCGCCGGGCTTGGCGACTTCAGCGGCAGCCTGCTGGTCTTCTTCGGCCTGCTCTCCATGGCCACGGCGGCCGTGTTCATCGTGGGGCAGGGACACTACAAGCGCATGCTGGCCTATTCTTCCGTGGAGCACATGGGGATTCTGGCCCTGGGCGTGGGGCTGGGCGGCGCAGCCGTCTTCGGCGCCATGCTCCATGCCGTCTGCCACTCGCTGACCAAGTGCATGCTCTTCCTTCTGGCGGGCAACATCCTCGCCCACTATCACACGCTGTCCAGCTATGACGTGCGCGGCCTGCGCTGGTGCATGCCCGCCACGGCGGCACTCTGGGCCGGCGGCTTCCTTGCCATCACCGGTTCTCCGCCCTTCGGCCTGTTTGTCAGTGAGTTCAGCATACTCCACAGCATGATCAGCATGGAGCGCTGGGGCGTCGCCTGCCTGTATCTGCTGCTGCTGGGCATTATCTTTGTCGGCATGTCCGTGCCCTTCCTGCGCATGGTGCAGGGGGCCACGCCGCCCGCCGTGAAGGGGGCGTTCAGGGAAGATATCTTCAACGTGGGTCCCTGCGCCGCACTGGGCGTGCTCGTGCTGGTTCTGGGCCTGTTCGTACCCGGCTGGCTGGGAGCATTCCTGCGGCAGGCGGCCATTCTCGCGGGAGGTTGATGGCATGCAGTTTCATTACACGGAATCCGTCGACATACGCGACATCCCCTGCCAGCCCATGGAACACATCGGGGCGGAGGTTGCCGCAGCGGCCCGCGATGGCTGGCGCATGATCCAGTTCTGCGGCCTTCAGGATCACGATGACATCCATCACGATCTTTCACTGCTCTGCCTCATGTCCCATGACGGCCTGGGCGACATCCGGGCATGGCGCTCCACCATGCTTGCGCCGGATGCGTCCTATCCCTCGCTCACGCCGGCCACGCCGCAGGCGCACTGGTTCGAGCGGGAAATCTTCGAGCAGTGGCACATCACGCCCGTCGGCCACCCCTGGCTGAAGCCCGTGCGCTTCTGCCCGCCCATGTACGACATTCACGGAGTCCGTCCCCTGCCCGGAGACACGCACTACTTCACCGTCAAGGGCTCGCAAACGCATGAGGTGGCCGTGGGCCCCGTGCACGCCGGCGTCATCGAGCCCGGACACTTCCGCTTCCAGTGCCACGGCGAACAGGTAATACATCTGGAAATCAGCCTCGGCTTCCAGCACAGGGGCGTGGAACGCGCCCTCCTGCACGGCCCGGACGCCCGCACGCCGCACCTCATGGAATGCCTGGCCGGGGATACGTCCATTGGTCACGGCACAGCTGCCGCGGCCCTCATGGAATGCCTGGCCGGCAGGCCCGCCACGGAGCGCGCGCAGTCCCTGCGCCGCGTGATGCTGGAGCTGGAGCGACTGGCCTGCCACACCGGCGACCTTGGCGCCATTGCCGGAGACACGGGCTTCCTGCCCACCTCCGCATGGTGCGGCCGCATTCGGGGAGACTGGCTGAACACCACGGCGCTCATCTGCGGCAACCGCTTCGGACGCGGCATGGTGCGCCCCGGCGGCGTCCTGCACGACGTGGACGCGGCCCTGCTGGACGTGCTGGCCCAACGGCTGGACACCATCCACCGCGATACGCGCGGCGCCGTGGACGCCATGTTCGCCTCCGACTCCGTGCTGGACAGAATGCACAATACCGGCATTGTCAGCCGCGGGACGGCTCAGGACCTGGGGCTTGTCGGCATGGCGGCCCGCGCTTCCGGCGTTCCCATGGACGCACGCTTCAACTATCCGCTGGCCGGCTTTGCGGAAACGCAGGCCAGGCTCCGCACCCAGCGCACAGGCGACGTATTCTGCCGCGCCCGCCAGCGAGATCAGGAGCTTGATGATGCCGTGGCCATCATCCGGCGGGAGCTGGGACTGCTGGCCGCGCTGGAAGAACCCTGCATGCTGCCCGGTGTTTCGCAGGCACTGCCGCCGCACCGTCTGGCTGTCTCGTTCTGCGAAGGCTGGCGCGGCACCATCTGCCACGCCGCCGTCACCGATGCACGCGGGCGCTTCGCCCTCTACAAGCCCGTGGACCCCTCCTTCCATAACTGGATCGGACTGGCCATGGCCCTGCGCGGCGAGCAGATTTCCGATTTCCCGCTCTGCAACAAGAGCTTCAACCTGTCCTATTGCGGGCATGACTTATAAGGACGCAGGCATGTTCGGCATCATCAAAGAACGCCTTCATCAGAAATTCCGCACGCTGGACTATCCCTTTGCGCAGCCCGCGCTGTCACCGCGCTATCTGGGCCGCCCGCGCATTGCCGGCGGCGCCTGTCCGGACGGTTGCACGGCCTGCCGCGACGCCTGTCCCACAGGGGCCATCGCCCTGCAGGCCGAACGCTGCCAAGAGGGCATTGCGCTGGATATGGGACGCTGTCTCTTCTGCGGCGCCTGCGCACAGGCCTGCCCCCGCAAGGCCATAACCTTCACGCAGGAACACCGTGTCGCCAGTCCCACGCGCGACGGCCTCATTATCACGCCGCAAAGCCCCACAGACGTCCCCGCAGACCGCTCTCCCGGGCGCGATCTCAGCCTCTTTGCCCGTTCGCTCAAGTTCCGGCAGGTGAGCGCCGGCGGCTGCGGCGCCTGCGAGGCCGACTGCAACGTGCTGGGAACGCTGGTGTATGACATGGGACATTTCGGCCTGGATTTCGTGGCTTCGCCGCGCCATGCCGACGGGCTTGTCGTCACCGGCCCCGTCACTGAAAACATGCGCGCCGCCCTGCTGGATACCTATGCCGCCGTCCCCGAACCGCGCGTGGTCATTGCCGCGGGTTCCTGCGCCATCTCCGGCGGGCTGTTTGCCAGGGAGCAGGAATGTCACGACGGCGTGGACAGCTTTCTGCCCGTGGACATCTATATCCCCGGATGCCCTCCGAACCCGTGGAGCATTCTGGACGGCATGCTGTCCGTCGCATGGCTGAAGGCTCGACAGAAATAGTCGTTTCAAGTCCGCTCCGGCGGACTTTTGCATATACGGCCTGCAGCCATGATGCCTTGCCAGCCTCCCGTGGACGCGCTATAGAGGCAGGCAGGGTCTGTTTCAGTGACTCTTGCCTGTCCATCAGAGAAAGGAGCCGTCATGCGCAATCTGCTTTCCTGTACACTGATTATGCTTCTGCTGGCGCCCATGACCAGCGGCTGCGCCAGCAAGTATGGCCCCCAGCAAACGTCAGTTCACTATTATCCCGCCTGCTACCGTCCCATCAGTACGCTGCGGGAGTCGGAACAGCGCGTCGCCAGCAGCACCGCCGGCGGCGCGGCCATCGGGGCCGTGGGCGGAGCCCTGCTCGGGCTTCTTGCCTCCGGCGGTGAGGCCAAGGGCGCGCTGATTGGCGCCGTGGCGGGGGGGGCTGCCGGCGCCGTCACCGGCAACATCATGGGCAAGCATCAGAAAATTGCCGATGACAACCGCCGCATGGCCAGCTATCTTCAGGATATTGAAGGAAATATCTCCGGACTGGACATTACCAGCGCCTCCGCCCGCGCCGCACTGCAATGCTATGACCGCCAGTTCAGACTGCTGCTGAAGGACATCAGGGCGCGGCGCGTTTCCCGCCGGCAGGCGGAGCACATGTTTGCCGAAATCCAGTCCGGCACGCGGGAGGCAGCTTCCCTGCTCGGCTCGGCCGCGGACAACGGCCGCAATCTGGAACGCCAGTACCGTGACGCGCTGGCGCAGGAGGAGCGCCGTCTGTCCGCGCCTGCCGCCAGTCGCGGCACGCGCTCCAGCGCCAGTGCCGCCGCCAGCCGGGCCAGCCTGCAAAAAGCTCAGAAGCGTACCAGCGATCTGAACAGGCGCGTGGATCGCATCGCCGACGAACAGACCGCCGCCCAGCGCCAGGCCGATGCCCAGAGCCGCGAACTGGCGGAGGCTCTGGCCAGCTCGCAGGTATAGCCGCATTTTCTCTGCTCCCGCCAGCCTACCTTCCGGCCCGACGGGAGCAGCCCACCTCCGCACAGGGAGCATCGCATGCCCACCAATCCCCCCTCCGCCCGGCGGCCAGCAGGCGTGCTCGGGCCGCTGTTTGCCAGTCTGATTCTGCTGCTGTGCGCTGCGGCGGCGCTCTGCTGGCTGTATGCCGCCAACCGTGATGCGGCGAAAATGGCCGCCGCACAGGACCTCGCCCGTGAAGAGGAGCGTCATGCGGCGCTGCTGACCATCAGGAACCGCATGGAAGGCTGGCTGCACCTCGCGCCCTGTCAGGCGCGGGATGCCCTGGCCGCGGCGCCCGCATCGGAAAGGAGACTCCCGTGACCGGCAGCTTCATCGTAAATACGCCCAAAAGCCGCATGCACGCCCTGGCCTTTCAGGGCATCATGATTGCGGACTGCCATGCCCAGCTGCGCGACATGCTGCGCCGCAAATTTGGCGACGCCCACGCGCTGCTGTTCGCGGAACCGGTAGCCAATGCGGCGGACAGCAGCGTGGACTGGTACACGCCTCTTCAGGGAGCCATCCGCCCTCTCTCCTCCCTGCCGCCTGAGGAGCAGGATGCGCTGCGCGCCAGTCTGGCGCACATGGCGCAGGAAATCCGCGCCTTTGCGGAGGAACTGAAACGCTCGCCGGAGAGCATCAAGGCCGCGCGCGGCTGCGTACTGGAGCTGGCCCTGCGCTATCCTGACGAGGCCGCGCTGTATGTGGCGGGCGGACAGCCCGTGCTCACCTGCTGGGGATACGGCCCCGGCACGCCCGGCGCCGAACCGCAGGATTTGAGCCGCCTGACG
>JAQXJC010000048.1 GCA_029008115.1 Desulfovibrionaceae bacterium
TGATGTGGAAGGCTTCGGCTTCGGTGTCGGTCACTTCCAGCAGCTTCTGGAAGGAGAGACGCTTCATGGTTTCGCCCACGCGTTCGCGGTTCTTGCCTTCTTCCATCCACCAGTCCCAAATCTTTTCGATGACTTCCTTGACGTCGTCGTAGGGAGCATCGCAGTTGATGAAGGGAATGAGCAGGGAACCCATCTGGGCGCCGTCAACAACGGGGGCCTTGGCGCCGACGAGGATGCTCGCGCCGCGTTCGTCACCGATGTGCAGGGCGCGGGGCATGGTGTTGATGCAGTGCATGCAGCGCACGCAGTTCTTGGTGTCGATGGAGAGCTTCTGGCCGTCCCACTTCATGCACTTGGAGGGGCAGCGGTTGATCACTTCATCTTCGATGTCGAACTTGCCCCAGTCGCGGCCGGCATGGGCGCCCGCGTTGGGTTTCAGTTCGCCGGCGACATAGGCCTTGACCTGTTCCTGGTCAATCTTGATGTCGTCCTTCCAGGTGCCGACCACGGCGAAGTCGGAGCGCGCCATGGCGCACACGCAGCCGTTGGGGCAGCCGTCGAACTTGAACTTGAACTTGTAGGGGAAGGCGGGACGGTGCAGTTCGTCCTGGTAGTCCATGGTGAGCTGGTAGCACATGTCCTGCGTGTTGTAGCAGGCATATTCGCAGCGGCTCTGGCCGAGGCAGGCGGCGGGGGTACGCAGGTTGGAGCCGGAGCCACCCAGGTCGACGTTCATCTTGTGGGTGAGGTCGTGGAAGATTTCTTCCAGCTGGGGGGTCTGGGTGCCGAGCAGCACGATGTCGCCGGTGGAGCCGTGCATGTTGGTCATGCCGGAGCCGCGCAGTTCCCAGATGTCGCACAGGTCGCGCAGGAACTTGGTGCTGTAGTACTTGCCGGAGGGCTGGGCCACGCGGATGGTGTGGAAGTGAGCCACGCCGGGGAACTTTTCGGGCTGGTCACAGTAGCGGCCGATAACGCCGCCGCCGTAGCCGAACACGCCCACGATGCCGCCGTGCTTCCAATGGGTTTCGCCCTCTTCGTAGGAGAGCTCAAGAACGCCGAGCAGGTCTTCAGGAGCGTCCACGGGAATCTGGAAATCGATGCCCTGAGGGTTGGCCGCTCTGGCAGCCGCCTCTTGTTTGATGTCGGACACAAAGCTCGGCCAGGGGCCTTTTTCCAGCTCGTCCAACTTGGGGGTTGCATGTTTCGCCATTGCCTTACCTCCAGTAGGTTAGTTTGTCACGGCGTAACGTCGTGTGCCGTTCGCGTTTCAGACGGCGGGGCGCCGTCGGGAACTTGGTCCGCGCGCCGGAAACTTTGCTCACATGGGCACAAGTGACGGCAAAAACCGCAGACACTCCAGACATAACCTATTCGGCACATGATGACAACACCCCCCGAATCGTGTTATCGCCCTTCGACACTGGCGAAATTCACCGCCTCTCCCCGGGGATTGCGGCAGAAAAGCCTTGATAACTAACATGTTGAACCCATTTTCCCTCGAAAAACCGGGGCCGCGGATGACGCGGCAAAAAAAAAGACAAGTTATTTTTATCACAAATGAAATGCCCTTGGGACAGGGAGCGCAGACATGAGAGACGAGCGCGGCTTGTACTACTTTCCGCAAGCTGGTAATGTGAAGGCAAAGATGTACGTACGCCGGAACGGCGGCGAGATTGAGTTCCGCCTCTGGCAGGCGGATTACCCCGAAGTGTGGGAAAAGCACTGCTGGCTGCCCATGGGCGTCATCCGCCGCGCGGCGGCGCTGTATACGCAGGGCAAGGGCCCGGATGCGGCGGATCCGACCAGGCTGTATGATGTTCAGGTGGCCGAGGCGCTCATCGCCGAGGCGGAACGCTAGGCGGCGCGCGGCGTGGGCGGGCGCTGGCTGAAGGCGAACAAGGCGGTTTTCGTGCGCGATCTGGTGCGCGACTACTGCAAGGTGTGCGCGGCGCTGGAAGATCAGCGCCGCCGTTTCAATGGCGACGGCACGGTCTCCCACGCCGTGCTGCGCGATTTGCTGGGCGAATCCATACGCAAGGGCGTGTTCTGGCGCCTGAAGGATACGGCCCACCATCTTTTCCGGGCGGCCGGCTGTCCGGAGGGCGAGGGGGTGGAGCTGTGGCAGTATGCGTCCTGCCGCCTGCCGGACGGCGTAGCCCGTCAGGATGCGGTGGAGGCCGCGCTTGACTGGTGCGTGGGCTATGCCTTTCATGAATGCGTGAAGCTGAAGGAGGACGCCTTCCTCCAGCAGCATTATGCCAACCGCTATGTGGGAATGACGCGCGAGGTGCATGGCGCGGAAGCCCTGCTCGCCCCGCTGGAGCAGCTGACGGCGCAGACGCGCGAGAGCATCTGCCGCGAGATACGGCGCATTCTGCACGTGCTGGGCCACGGGCGGCTGCTTCTGGTGCGGTATCTGGCCGCCCATGCGGACAACCGTCATCTCGCCCGACTTCTGTATTCCGAATCGTCCCTGATCCGCGGTGTCTTCGGGGAGGCATGGCCGGCGCTGCTGGAAGCCCTGTATCACGGAGACATGGCGCGCATGCACCGTCTTGCGGCGCGCGCCTTCTGGGAGGGGGGGCGTCCTAGGGAGGGCCTGGCCGTCCTGGACGCCTGGGCGGCCACGCATCCCCTTGATGACGAGGACGAGCGGCTGCGGCTGGCCATGAGCGCCAGCCCCCTGCCTCCGGACGGAGAGCGGGACATCTAAACCACACAGCTCCCCGCGCGCCGCGCCTGCCGCGTCGCCAGCCGGAGCTGCGCGAGGTCATGTGAAATCTTTTGTGCTGACGATCTTTCTCGCGGGAGCCGTGCTGCTCTTCGGCGGCTGCGCATCCGGGCAGCGGGCCGGAACCGGCGGAGGGGCTGACCGGCCCGGCGTCATGCTGGAGCCGCGCCCCCTGCTGGACGAGGGGCCGCTGCTGGAATCCGGCTCCCTGCTGGAAAATACGCCGCGGATGGACGACAGGGTCCTGCCGGGAATAGCCGTAATCAGCCGTCCCAGCCGGGGCGCCCGTCCATATACGGTGCTGGGCCGCACCTATTATCCCCTGAAATCCGCGCATGGATATGTGGAATCCGGCAAGGCCTCCTGGTATGACAGCCACTCCCGCGGCGGCCGCCGCACGGCCTCCGGCGAGCGCTACGATCCCGGAGCGCTCACAGCCGCGCACAGGCTGCTGCCCCTGGGCAGCGTCGTGCAGGTTACGCATCTTGGCACTGGCAAGTCGGTGCGCGTGCGCATTAACGACCGGGGGCCCTTTGTTGGCAGCCGCATTATCGATCTTTCCCGTGCGGCGGCGTCCGAACTGGGTATGATACGCAGCGGCGTGGCCGAAGTGCGGGTTCGCAGCGTGGGCGCGGTGCCCCGCCACATTGAGCGCAACGGCGACCTCATGGGAGATTTCTATATTCAGGTGGGCGCCTTTGCAAAGGCCGGCAATGCCCGGCGCCTGAAGGACAGCCTGCAACGCCGGGGGTACAATGCGCGCGATATCCGCAAGAGGGGCCGCGCATCGCACTGCGTGCAGGTGGGCCCGTGGAAGGATCTGTTCGCCGCGCAGCATGCGCTTGCCGCGCTGCGTGCGGAATTTCCCCGCGCCTATGTCATCGCCCGGAACTGATGCTGGCTAGTCCGGCCGGCGCTGGCTGAGCAGGACGCCTGCCACGACCAGAGCGGAGGCCGCATACTGGGCCGGGGAAATGGGCTCGTGCAGCACGGCCACGCCCAGCACCAGCCCCACAACGGGCATGAGATTGCAGTATGCCGCGGCTTGGCTGGCGGACAGCCGGCGGATGCCGTAGTTATAGAATCCGTAGCCCACAAAGGTCACGGCCGTGCCGAGATAGGCCACCATGACGGCGGGCAGCCAGGCGGGAATGTCCACGGGCAGGACGACCAGCTCTGCGGGCAGGGGCAGGAGCGCCAGAGGGCAGAAGAAGCACGATCCGGCCAGCACCTGCATGCCGGTAATATCCGAGGCGCTGTAGTGCCGGGACAGCCGGCGCGCGCAGATGGTGTAGGCCGTGCCGCAGAGCATGGCGGCCATTTCCAGCATGTTGCCCAGCACGGGCGCGGGGGCGCTTTCCGTGGCCGCGCCTCCCAGGCTGAGCCAGATGACCCCGGCAATAGCCAGCCCCAGTCCGGCCCAGGTGCGCGCTCCCGTGCGCTCATGCAGCCAGAAATGAGCACCCGCAGCCACGCAGAGCGGCAGAAGACTGGTGATCATGCCTGCCTGCGCGGCGGACGTGTAGTGCAGGGCGTAGGTCTCGCAGATAAAGTACAGGCAGGGTTCGCCGCCAACCATGCACAGTATGATGGCCCACAGCCTTCGCGCGCGCATGCGGCGCAGCAGTGCCGGCAGCGCAGGCAGAAATACGGTGAGCGCGATCAGCATGCGGCCGGCCATCAGCTCGAAGGGCGTGAAGGTCGTCAGGGCGATTTTCATTGCGATGAATGAGGAGCCCCAGACAAGCATGGCTGCGAGCAGGGCCAGATGCGGTATGGGCGACGATGTCATGGACAGGCCTCCTGCGGGGAAAGAGGAAGCGTACTATACGGCCTTTCCGAAGACAGGGCAAGGGAGGGGCCTTTTTTATTTCCTGACGGGAGGAAGGGCATGAACGTCTGTCCGCGGGGCGGAGGGAACGCGCATTGCTGCATGGGAGCGTCCTGTGCCGGCGGTGTCTGCGCGCTGCCGGCGCCGCTGGTTTCCGTGATCATGAACTGCCGCGATGCCGCCCGGACGCTGCCGGAGACGCTGGCCAGCGTTCGCGCCCAGACCTTTCGGAATTTTGAGGTTATTCTGTGGGACAGCGCATCGATCGATGGAAGCGGCGAGGCGGCGCTGTCCGGCGCGGCGGGCCTGCCCTGCTTCCGGTATTTCCGGGTGGCGGAGCCTGCCCCGCTGGGCGCGGCCCGCAATGACGCGCTGGCCCGGGCGCGGGGAGAGCTCGTGGCCTTTCTGGACTGTGACGATCTCTGGCACCCTGAAAAGCTGGCGCGGCAGGTGGCCCGGATGCGCGCCCGCCCGGAGGTGGGCCTGCTGTGTACGGATACGGCGCAGATGCTGGATGGGCGGCTGTTGCGGCGCACGTTTTTTCAGTGGGCACGGCCCGTTCGCGGCCGCGTCTTTGCCGAGCTGGTGGAACGGCAGTGGGCCAGCATGTCGTCCGTGATGGTGCGGCGCGCGGCGCTGGACAGCGTGCGCACGGCGCGGGGCTGGTTCGCTCCAGACCTTCAGGTATGCGAGGATGCAGACCTGCAATATCGCATCGCCGCCCGCTGGGACTGCGATTATCTGGCAGAGCCGCTGACGGTCTGGCGCATTCACGGGAACAATGCCACCCTGCGCAAGTTTGCGCTGTTTGCCCGTGAGGCGCGGGTGATGGTGGAGCGTTTCCGGCGGGAAGTGCCGGATTTTTCCACGCGGTATGCCGCGGTGGAAAGGCTGCTGCTGCGCAGGGCCTCCTTTCGGGAAGCCGCGTCCCTGTGGGCCGCGGGGCACGGGGCGCAGGCCCGTCAGGCGCTGCGCGGGATGCCGGGCCGGAAGGCCGCCCTGCTGCGGCTGCTGTCCTGGCTGCCCGCAGGCTGCTTTTCCCTTGCGGCGCGCCTGTACTGGCGTCTGCGCTGAATTTCCATCATCCCGTCGTTCCATTGCTGCCGATTCCGCCGGAAGGCCGCCCCGCCGCGTCCCGTTCACCGTGGTACGCCTCTGCGGCACGCATGAAAAAAAACGCCCTGCGGCGCTGAAGCATCGCAGGGCGTAGCGGAGGCGGAAAGGAACGGACTACTTGCCGGGCTCTTCAAACTCGGACCTGTCCACGGGAGCATTGGCATTGCTCATGGTGAAGTCCAGCGGATAGGCCACTACCATGGACTGCCGGCCGCCGATGCCCAGCGAAGGGGAGGTATTCAGGCCGACCACCAGGTCCAGCGTGCCGTCGTTGTTCACGTCTGCCATATCGATGCAGGTGACGGAGCCCTTGATGCGGCGGGTCTTCCACTTCAGGGCCATGCCCACGCCGTCCCAGTAGAGCGCGTGGATTTCACCCTGGGGGAAATAGCGGTAGCGATCGAAGAGCATGCTTGCGGTGGAAATGGGCCTGTTGACCAGCAGCATGCTGTCGCCCTGCGCGTCCACAAAGTTGATGAAACGCATGGGGGAGAAGTATTTGCTGGAAAGCTGGCTGGCATAGCGGGTGCCGAGTCCTTCCATGGTCTTATAGTAGTCGATGCCGGCAGAGGCGCCGGAATAGTTCTCCGCCGTGGTGTGCATCAGCGTGCCGTTGCTGTTGAAGACCTTGATGCGTTCCTCGTCGCTGTACATCAGAAGCTTTTCGCCACGATCCTTGGCGCCGGGCTGCATGTAGCCAAAGCCGAAGACCTTGCCGCCGTCGGGCAGGGAGATGCGCTGTCCCTTGGATACCTCGCCATTCTGGAACTTCATGGTGTAGACGCCGGGGCGGAACAGCTTCACGCCGTCCCATGCCTGGCCCACCAGCGTTTCTTCATAGTACGGGGGCAGCTTGACGACAGAAAGGAAATAGGGGCTCTTCTTGCCGATCTGCGAGAACTTTTTGCCCTTGAAGCTGTAGATGTAGGAAGCCGCGCGGCCGCCATCGCTTTCGAAGGTGGCCACCACCAGCTCCTTGACCTTGTCACGGTTCAGATCGATGGCGCGCATGCTGAAGTTGTCGTTGCTCATGGACGTGGTGATTTCGCCCAAGGGCTCCAGACGCGCTCCGGTCATGCGGTACATGTACAGCTTGTGCTGGCCGAGGATGGCGATCTCGTTGCGGCCATCGCCGGTGAAGTCGCCCACGGCCATGTCCACCATGTCAAACTTCAGCTTCTGCGAATGCAGGCGGGAACCGTCGCCCTGGCTGCCGCCCTGATAGCGGAACTGGGGATTCAGGTAGTAGTCGGCGGGCTTGGTGCCGTCGTCATTCATGACAATGCCGGCTGGCCCCTGCGCCGCGCGGGGGGCTGTCTGGGCGCCGGCAGGCAGGGGACGGGTGGAGAGGCGCATGCCTTCCAGGGCCGCCGCATCGGCCAGCGTGCTCACCGTGGCGGTCAGGCCGCTGAGGGGGCCGCCGGCATCACGGGTCCAGGTTTTGCCGTCCGGGCCAAGCACATTGGCCGTGACGGTGCAGTCGCTGCCGAGGACGGCCACATGGCCATAGACCAGATAGTCAGCCTTCAGGGACTTCCTCAGGGCGGGAATCTGCGCCGCGGCAGGGGCTTTGGAGGGCAGTCCCGAGCCTATGGCCTGCGCCTCGCCGCTGCTGGACAGACGGCTTTTCAGGGTGGAGGCAACAGCCTTGCCCAGATAGGAGTAGCCTTCGGGGGCCTGCACCTCAAAGGGGACCACGGCGAAGGTCTTGCCGGCGGCATGGGTCTGCTGTGCCAGCAGCAGGCAGCAGCAGGCCAGCATGGCCAGGCGGATCATCATGCTCTGCATAGAGGAAATCTCCTTTTTGATATGTGCCGTGCACCGCACCGCGCATGCGGCACGGCCGGAATGATTCTTCGGGCTGGCAGAGCATACTATCACTTGCTTCACGGCGCAACCTTGGGCTAGTCTCATCTCTCGCCGGCGCGGCGTCCGGCCCCTTCGGGGCGGGCATCTTTCGTACTCCGTGCGCGGCGGCTGGCGATCTCTGGAGAAACATTATGCAGAAAACACCGTCCCGTTCGTTCCGCCTGGTATGTGCGCCGGAGCGCATTCCCCTTGTCGAGGCCCTGCTGCGCGCACAGGGATATGCCTTTGAGGAGGAGCCCTTTTCCCCCCTGTGCCGCCGGCTGACGGAGGAGCCGCGCCCTCTGGGGATCTCCCTTGCGGCCCTGTTCGGCTATGTATATATTCAGGATCGCTCCTCCATGCTGCCGCCGCTGGCGCTTGCGCCCCGGGAGGGCAGCGCCGTGCTGGATGTCTGCGCCAGCCCGGGCAGCAAGACGGGCTTTCTCTGCCAGCTGGTGGGTACGCATGGCTTTGTGCTGGGGAATGAGCCGGGCAGGCCGCGCCTGGCCACGCTGCGGGCCAATCTGCACGCCCTTAACTGCGTGCAGGCGGCGACCTGTTCCTGCCCCGGCGAAAAGCTTCCCCTGCGGGAGGGCTCATGGGACTGCATACAGCTTGATCCGCCCTGCTCCGGCTGGGGCACTGTGGACAAGAATCCCAGGGTCATGCAGCTGTGGCAGGGCGGCAAGGTGCGTCCGCTGATTATGTTGCAGCGCCAGCTGCTGCGCAGGGCGTGGGAGCTGCTGCGTCCCGGCGGCGTGGCAGTGTATTCCACCTGCACCACCAATGTGGAGGAAAACGAGGAGCAGGCCCGCTGGGCGGTGGAGGAGCTGGGCTTTGCCATTGAGCCGCTGGAGCCCTTCCCCGGCTTTGCATGGGAGGAGCCCCGTCCCTGCGGTGCGGGGACGCTGCGCGTGGACGGCAGCCGATCCGGCGCGCAGGGGTTTTATATTGCCCGGCTCCGCAAGCCCGGCGAGGCCTTTGCGTCCTTCAGCCTGCCGGAACCTCTGGCCCTGCCGGCCAGTGCGCGGGAGATTCCCCTGCGCGCGCTGGAGGGTCCCTGTACGGACGTGTCACTGCTGCCGGAAGGCCGGGTGGCCGTATTTGGAGAATATGCGCGATTTCTGCCGCGCCATGCGGAAAGCTGCCTGGCGCCCGGCCTGGCCTGGCAGGGGGCGCTGCTGGGAAAGGTGCGCGCCGGCCGGGTGGCATTGAGTCCGCGTCTGCGCGCCCTGATGCCCGCGGAACCGCCGGCGGACGCCCTGCGGCTGGACGAGGTGGCGGACATTCTTGACCTGCTGGCCGGCCGGGGCCGGGAAAGCGGCCTGCCCGGGCGGGAGACGGGCCTGTACTGGCGGGAACTGCCGCTGTGCCGCGTGCAGCTGAAAAGCGGCCGCCCCGTCTGCGCTGTGCGCTAGGCAGGCGCGGGCATGGGAAGGCATGACAGCCGGGCTGTGAAAAAAATTTTTTTCTGTCAGTAAAGTTGCCTGCTTATGCTGATGCTCCGGGTAAATCCGGCGGTCTGCGTGAATGCTGCGTATATTTTTCGAAAAATAATAGCCAAAGTAGACTGTTCAAGCAATCAATTTTGTGCTATGGAAACTCCACTTACACGGAGCGGGAGCCCTGCGGAAGAGTTTGATTCCGCAAGACTTTGGATTTTCAGTTTTTTTATCCGGGAACATGAGCGCGGAAGCCTTGCCCCGGATGCCCCGCAGCCGCCATGCCCCGGCCGGCGGCCTTTCCAGCGCAGAGACAGATAGTTGCGGAACGTATGGTTCCGCCCGTGTTGAACCAGCCGCACTGCGGCACTAAGGAGAAAGTCATGGCTAAGATGAAAACCATGGACGGCAATACCGCAACCGCGCACATTGCCTACGCCCTTTCCGACACCGCTGCCATCTACCCCATCACGCCCTCTTCCGTCATGGGCGAGCTGGTGGACGAAATGGCCGCCAAGGGTGTGAAGAACCTGATGGGCCAGACCGTGGCCGTGAAAGAAATGCAGTCCGAAGCCGGCGCGGCCGGCGCCGTGCACGGCTCTCTGGCCGCCGGCGCGCTGACCAGCACCTTCACGGCTTCTCAGGGCCTGCTGCTGATGATCCCCAACATGTACAAGATCGCCGGCGAGCTGCTGCCCAGCGTGTTCCACGTGTCCGCACGCGCCCTGGCCTCCCACGCGCTGTCCATCTTCGGCGACCATCAGGACGTGATGGCCTGCCGCCAGACCGGTTTCGCCTTCCTGGCGTCCAGCTCCGTGCAGGAATGTATGGATCTGGCCCTGGTGGCGCACCTGTCCACCATTGATTCCAGCGTGCCCTTCTGCCATTTCTTCGACGGTTTCCGCACCTCGCATGAAATCCAGAAGATCGAAGTCATCGACTATGAAGACATCCGCGGCCTCGTCAACTGGGAAAAGGTTGAAGAATTCCGCGCCATGTCCATGAATCCCGAGCATCCGTCCATCCGCGGCACCGCTCAGAACCCCGACATCTTCTTCCAGAACCGCGAAGCCTGCAACCTGTACTATGACGCGGTTCCCGGCATCGTGCTGGAAAACATGAAGAAGGTGGAATCCATCACCGGCCGCCGCTATCGCCTGTTCGACTACTACGGCGATCCCGAAGCCGACCGCGTGATCATCTCCATGGGCTCCTCGTGCGATGTCATCAAGGAAACCGTGGACTACCTGCGCGCCGAAGGCCAGCGCGTCGGTCTGGTGAACGTGCACCTGTACCGCCCCTTCTCCCCCGCGCATCTGCTCCAGGCCCTGCCCGGCACCGCCCAGGTGGTGACCGTGCTCGACCGCACCAAGGAGCCCGGCTCTCTGGGCGATCCTCTGTTCCAGGACGTCTGCACCGCCTTTGTGGAAAAGGGCGTCAGCGCCAAGCTGGTGGCCGGCCGCTACGGCCTCGGTTCCAAGGACGTCAGCCCCGCCTGCATCTTTGCTGTTTACAAGAACGCCCTCACCGGCGCGAAACCGAAATTCACCATCGGCATCAACGATGATGTGACCAACCTTTCGCTGCCGCTGGATGAGAACCACGACACCACTCCGGAGGGTACGACCTCCTGCAAGTTCTGGGGCCTGGGCGCGGACGGCACCGTCGGCGCAAACAAGAACTCCATCAAGATCATCGGC
>JAQXJC010000049.1 GCA_029008115.1 Desulfovibrionaceae bacterium
AGCCTGTCACGCTGGAGGTCGACGGTTCGAGCCCGTTCCGGGTCGCCAATCGGTTGGTGGATTTCCTGCCAACCAATTTTTTTGCTGATATAGCTCAGGAGGTAGAGTGCATCCTTGGTAAGGATGAGGTCACCGGTTCAATCCCGGTCAAAGGCTCCAGAGAATACAAGCCCTTACGGTTCGCGCCGTGAGGGCTTTTTGGTATTGCGCATGCTCCGCGCCGGCCGTGCCGGAGCCGCAACATGTCCTTACAGACAGGAGGGGACGGGCATGGCTGGCAGAAAAGTTTTTATCCAGATGGGCGGCAGCAAGACCGCAAAGAGTGGAAAGCGCCGCAGGAGCGTCTTTGCGGGCGCCATGCGGGGCAAATCCGCGGAGGAGATTGCCTCCCGTGCCGTGGCTGAAACCCGGAAGGCGGCAGAAGGCGGGGATGCCCGTGCCTGCTATCTCATGGGGCTGGCCTATGCTGAAGGCAGTGGCGTGCGCCAGAATGCCGAGGAGTCCTTTCAGTGGTTTGCCAGAGCCGCCGATCTGGGGCTGCCCGAGGCGCAGTGTCAGGCGGCCGCCATGTGCCACACCGGAAGCGGCTGTCCGCAGGACAGTGTGCGCGCCGCGGCATGGTGGCGCAGCGCGGCGGAGCAGGACGAGCCGCTGGCCATGTGCTGCTACGGGCTGGCCCTGTTCCGGGGGGACGGCGTGGCGCGGGACAGGCTTCAGGGCTTCAATCTGCTGCGGCGGGCGGCGAAGCTGGGCGTGCCGGAGGCTGCGGTCGTGCTGCGGACTGCCGAGATGATCGAATTTGCCATGCAGTGCTGATGTGGCCGAGGGCACTGCATTGGATATATTCCATACCAGTGCCAAAGGCATGAAGAGCATCAGCGGATACGCTCCCCTGATGCTCTTTGCGTATGCCGTAGCCGGCGGCCCTGCGCGGCAGGCAAGAGTCCCGCTGTCCGGCGCGGCTACTTCTCTCTGATGACCTTGTACATGGCAGCCCCGAGCAGCGCGCCCAGCAGGGGAGCGGTCCAGAAAAGCCAGAGCTGTTCCAGTGCCCAGCCGCCGCAGAACAGGGCCGTGCCAAGGCTGCGCGCCGGATTCACGGAGGTATTGGTCACCGGAATGGAAACAAGGTGAATGAGCGTCAGGCACAGGCCGATGGCCACAGGCGCCGTCCCGCGCGGGGCCCGCACGTCCGTGGAACCGAGAATGACCAGAAGGAACATGGCTGTCATCACCGTCTCGCAGGCAAATCCAGCCAGCAGGGAATAGCCGCCGGGCGAGTGGCTTCCATAGCCATTGGCGGCAAAGCCCGCGGCCGGATCAAAGGTGGCGCTGCCGGACGCAATGAGATAGAGCAGGCCGCCGGCAATAAGGGCGCCGAGGCACTGGGCAAGAATGTAGCCCGGCAGTTCCCTGGCGGGGAATCGTCCGCCGGCCCACAGGCCAAGGGAAACGGCCGGGTTCAGGTGGCAGCCGGAAATGTGCCCGATGGCATAGGCCATGCTCAGAACGGTCAGCCCGAAAGCCAGGGAAACACCGGCCAGGCCAATGCCTACCTGCGGGAATGCGGCAGCCAGCACGGCGCTCCCGCAGCCGCCAAAGACAAGCCAGAAGGTGCCAAAGACTTCAGCAATGTAGCGTTTCAAGGAACTCTCCTTTGAAAAAGGTTGTGCCGGGAACGGCCCGGAGAAAATCCTCCATAGCATCTGACACGGGGTTTTCGTCAATATTGCAGCGTAACGCCATAATGCGAAGAGTAAGAGGCTGGAGCAATGGCGGGGGGCGGAAGCTGTCAACAAGGGGCAGGCCCCTTCGTCTGAAAGCTGGCCGACAGTGCGTTCGTTCTGTGCCGGCTGTGCCATGCGCGTACCCGCATGCTGCTGTGCGTCATGGTGCTGCTGACTTGCCGGGACAGGCTTCCGCCGTGTTGGCATACGAAGGAATGTGCCAGCGAATATGCCAACAAAATTGCCGAACGCAGGGGGACATTGCGGACTGCACAGGGCGCTTTTCCCCGCAGGCAGGACAAAAAAAGAAGTCCTTCCAGTCTGTTACGACTAAGAAGGACTTCCTCGAAATTCACTTTGGTGGAGAAGAAGAGATTTGAACTCTCGACCCCCGCCATGCGAAGGCGGTGCTCTCCCAGCTGAGCTACTTCCCCACAGTGCGAGAAAAGAAGTACGCGAAGAGCAGGCGGAGGTCAAGAGGAAAAAAGCCTTTCCCGCAAATTTTTGTCGTGACATGATCCTGCGGGGGGCTTCTGCCGGGCGCAGGCAGGGAAAGGTGCAGGATGATAATAAATATAACTAATAATATCAAATAAATAACGAAAAAATCCGTGAAAGCACTTGGCTTGGTGCATGTTTCCGTGTACTATGCCCCGTTGGTGTTTATATGAAAGAGTACCGTGACCACTACTTTTTGAAGGCCAAGCGCGAGAATTATCCCGCCCGCTCCGTGTACAAGCTGAAGGAGCTGGACGGAAAGTTCAAGATGTTCCGGCGTGGCATGAGGGTGCTGGATTTGGGAGCCGCACCCGGCTCCTGGTCTTTGGGGGCGGCTGAAAAGGTCGGCCCGTCGGGCCTTGTGCTGGGCTGTGACTTGCAGACCACGGAAACTGCCTTCCCCGGCAATGTCATCTTCATGCAGGAAGATGTGTTCAACCGGTCGCCCGCCTTTGAGGCGCGTCTGGCGGAGCTGGGGCCGTTCCATATCGTCATGAGCGACATGGCGCCCCGTACCACGGGGACGAAATTTACGGATCAGGCCCGCTCTCTGGAGCTGTGCCTGGAGGCGCTGGCCGTGGCGGAGCAATGGCTGCTCAGGGATGGCTCTTTCATCGTGAAGATATTCATGGGGCCGGACGTGCAGGAACTTCTGCAACCCATGCGCAAAATGTTTCGCAGCGTGAAGTCGTTCAAGCCCAAAAGCTCCCGCCCGGAAAGCAAGGAAACGTTTTTTGTGGGGCTGGGCTTCAAGGGATCATGCACGACGGCCGGCGCCGACGCCACATCCGCATAATTTTCTGGAGGTTTTATGTCTGGGCATAGCAAATGGGCCAATATTCAACATCGCAAGGGACGTCAGGACGCCAAGCGCGGCAAGATTTTTACCAAGGCCGCCAAGGAAATCATCCTCGCTGCAAAGGCCGGTGGCGATCCTGCGGGGAATTCCCGTTTGCGCTCTGCCATCGCTGCCGCCAAGGCCGTGAACCTACCTAAGGACAAGATCGACGCCGCCATCCGCAAGGGAACCGGTGAAGATGCCGGCGGCGATTACTTCGAAGTTTTCTATGAAGGCTATGCCACCGGCGGCGTGGCCGTGATGGTGGAAGCCGCCACCGACAACAAAAACCGCACCGTGGCCGAAGTGCGTCACCTGTTCACCAAGCATGGCGGCAACATGGGTGAAAACGGCAGCGTGGCATGGATGTTTGACCGCAAGGGTGTCATTTCCATCCTCAAGGACAAGGCCGAGGAAGACAAGATCATGGAAGCGGCGCTAGAAGCAGGCGCCGAAGACGTGGTGGATGAAGGCGACTCCTGGACTGTGCAGACCGCCATGGCGGACTTCGGCGCTGTGCGCGATGCGCTGGAAGCTGCCGAAATTCCTATGGAATCTGCCGAACTGGCCATGGTGCCGCAGACCATGATGGACGTGGATGTGGAGACTGCCAGGAAGGTGCTGCGCTTCATGGATGCCCTTGATGACAATGATGACGTGCAGAACGTCTATGTGAATTGCGACTTCCCTGACGAGGCTATGGAAGACTAGTCTTCGCTCTGGGGAGTTTTTTCAGCCGGAAAGGGAAACTTTTCCGGCTTTTTTTCGCGCGCGGAAACTGGTTTGCGTGCAGGAGGGCCTGTGCAGGACGTGACTGTCATCGGCATTGACCCCGGTTCCCGGAATACGGGCTGGGGCGTGGTGCGGGAGCATTCCGGAAAGCTGGAGCTGCTGGAGTGCGGGGTCATCCGCACCGGAAGGCAGGGGGAGGTGCTGTTTTCGGATCGGCTGGCGTGCATCTACCGCGAGCTTTCGGACGTGCTGGCGCGTCTGCGGCCGCAGGAAGCCGCTGTGGAGCAGATATTTACCACTGTCAATGCGGCTACAGCCCTGAAGCTGGGGCAGGCGCGCGGCGTGGCCGTGGCTGCCTGCGCCGGGGCCGGTCTTCCCATTTGCGACTATGAGCCAACGCTGGTGAAAAAGACCATCACGGGCAGCGGCCGGGCGGAAAAGGAGCAGGTGCAGTATATGGTGGCGCGTCTGCTGGGGGTACGCGATCCGCACTGGGCGCTGGACACCAGCGATGCGCTGGGCATTGCGCTCTGCCATCTGACCATGCGCCGCGTTGCGCGTCTGGAGGCTGCGGCAGGAGGGCGGAAAAGACGCTAAAAGCACTGCGGGATTCAGGCGGAGTGCTGCGCGGGCTCTCCAGCCTGCCGGGCACGGCTGCGGCATGAGAAACGGCAGGCTGGCGACGCAAAAAGACCGGCATCACTGCGGTATGCCCGCGTGAGCCGGTGAACTGCGGAAGAGGAAAAGACGACGTCCCGCGCGGGGCAGGACGAGCGTCTACTTCATGCGGTACGTAATGCGCCCGCGGGTGAGATCGTAGGGGGAAAGCTCTACCTTCACGCGGTCGCCGGGCAGAATGCGGATATAGAACTTGCGCATCTTGCCGGAAATGTGGGCCAGCACTTCGTGGCCGTTGGCCAGTTCCACGCGGAACATGGCATTGGGCAGGGCTTCCTGCACAACGCCGTCAACTTCAATGGCACCTTCTTTGGCCATGTGTCCTCCGAAAAATAGCAGCACTGCGCCATGGCCGCCGCTGTCTGCGGCATGCAAAAGCGTCAGGGATTGACCGTATCGATCCGGATCATCATACCCTTGAGATACAGCGCGGCTAGTCTCCTCAAAAAGCCATGTCTTGTCAATGAAAATATGCCGATGCCGCCTGACCTGCTTGCAAATCTGAACCATGCCCGTTGTCTCCCCGGCAGGGCGGGAGCGGAAGCATCGTTGCCGCCGTGCCGCCGCGTGGGCATGGTATCGCGCGGGGAGAGAGGACGCATAGCCATCTGCGCGCGTCCTGCGGAGAGCGACATGCATCAGCGAAAGGAAAGCCGCGGACTACCGCCGCCGGGACGCGGGTTTTGCCTCCGGCAGGGGATTGCCGGGTACAGGCTGCCAGCCCCGCCGGAGCAGGAGCCAGCCTCCCACAGCCATGAGCGGCAGGCAAAGAACCTGTCCCATGGTCAGCCAGCCGAAGGCCAGATAGCCGAGCTGGGCATCCGGCAGGCGCACAAATTCCACAGCAAAGCGAAAGACGCCGTATCCCAGGGCGAAAAGGCCGGCTACGGCGCCGTCTGGCCGGCGCTGGCGGGAAAAAAGCCATACCAGCGCAAACAGGGCCGCGCCTTCCAGCCCGGCTTCATACAGCTGGGACGGATGGCGTGGTGCGGGGCCGGCGCCGGGAAAGACGACTCCCCAGGGCGCATCCGTAACCTTGCCCCACAGTTCGCCGTTGATGAAATTACCTATGCGCCCGAAGAATATGCCCGGCGGCACAGCGGGGGCGACAAAGTCCGCGATCTGCCAGAATGTCTTGCCCTTCTTGCGCGCAAACCAGCACATGGCCGCCATGACGCCCAGCAGGCCGCCGTGGAAGGACATGCCGCCATTCCAGATGCGCAGGATTTCCGCAGGCTCGCGGAGATAGACGGCCAGATCATAGAACAGCACGTAGCCCAGCCGTCCACCGAGAATGACTCCCATCATGGCGGCGGTCAGCATGTCGTCCACGTCCGCCGCCGTCCAGCCGGAGCCGGGGCGGGCAGCACGGTGCCGGGCCAGTAGCCAGCCGGTCAGAAAGGCCAGCAGATACATCATGCCGTACCAGCGCACCTGAAAGGAGCCGATGGAAAAGGCCACGGGATCAAAGTCGGCGGTAAGCATGGGCAAAAACCTCTGCTGAACGGTATGCGGAGCGGAAAAGCCCGCGGCGCGCGCCTAGGCGGGCAGGGCGGGAGCGCGGTATTCGCCGCTTTTGCCGCCACTTTTGCGGAGAAGGCGCACGCCCCGGATGACAATATCCTTCTGTACGGCCTTGCACATGTCATAGATGGTGGCCGCCGCTATCTGCGCGGCAATGAGGGCCTCCATCTCAACGCCGGTGGGGCCGGTGGTGCGGGCTTCGGCTTCAATGCGGATGGAAGGCGGAGAGCTGATGACCGTGAAGCGGACATCCAGACAGGTGAGCGCCAGCGGATGGCACATGGGGATGAGCTCCGCCGTGCGCTTGGCCCCCATGATGCCGGCGATCTTGGCCGTGGTGAGCACATCGCCCTTGGGCAGGGCCGCGCGCCGCAGCAGGTCGAGCGTGGTCTCGCTGATGTCTACAAAGGCTTCCACAATGGCGGTGCGCTGCGTGGCGGCCTTGCCGCCCACATCCACCATGACCACGTTGCCGCCGGAATCCATATGGGAAAAAGTCTGCATTGTGCTTCCTTTGCCGCCGTGGGGCGCGCACCGGGATTGTAGGGGAAAACAGCAGCTAATACAAGCCCAGGGCCGCGGCGGGGCCGTCCCTGCGCGGAGGGCGCGGGGCATGCCAGCCGGAATCCCCGGAGGCGTACTGGAGACGCACGGCCTCCACTGTTCCGTCGGGACGGAGCCGCGCGCGGAGCTGAAAGGGAGACTGCGGCCGGGACATTCGTTCCAGCAGCGCCGCGGCCCACGGCAGGCAGGTGCCGAAGCGCAGGTCATGCACCAGCCATGCGCCGCCATCCTCAAGACGGAGCACGGGAAGAAGGGCAAAGCGCCGGAAGACGAAGCAGGAGGCATCCTGCGCCGCCAGTGTTTCCAGCAGGGCGGAAGGCGCTGCGGGCAGATGCGGGGCAGGGGCGTCCATGCGTCCGCGCCAGTCCATGGCCCGCACGGTAATGCGGCCTTCCCGCCGTGCCAGAACGCGCCAGTGGAAGGGGGCCAGCACGTCGGGCAGGACGTGCAGCTCTTCGGTACGGGGCATGGTGCGGCGGGCCTGTGCCTCATGCCACTGCTGGAGGCACAGCATGCCCGCCGGATAAAGCAGAGCCCAGCACAGGCCGGCCAGTGCCGCGTTGCGTCCGTGCCGCGTCCTGAAGGCCAGCAGCGCCGCCAGCAGGGGCAGCGTCAGCCACGGGTCAATGATGAAGAGCGCATTGCCCCGCACCCGCAGATCGGAGAAGGGCAGCAGGGCCAGCGTGCCGTAGGTGGTGACGGCGTCCAGCCAGATATGCAGGCAGATCATGAGCGTGGAAAACAGCCAGGCGCATCGCAGGGACCAGCCGCCGGGCCGCCGGAGCGGCAGCATGATCAGGGCCAGCAGCAGGCCCCACAGGGGGGACAGGGCCAGCGCGTGCGAGAAGCCCCGATGCGTCTCCAGAGCCAGCAGGGGCGTCCAGCCGAGCAGCACGTCCGCATCGGGCGCCGCGGCGGCCAGAGCGGCCAGAGGAACGGCCCAGCGCGTGGCCGGACGGGATGGCAGGGCAAGCATGGCCAGCGCGCCGCTGGCTGCGTGTGTGACTGGGTCCATACGACACCTCGCTGCTCCCAGCATAGACCGCGACGGCCGCGGGGGCAAGCCTGTTCGCCGCTGGACGAAAATGCTTGCGTTGCAGCGTGGGGCGGCGTATGCTGTCGCACCTTGCTTCAGCAAAAAGGAGATGCCCATGCGTCCCGCATATATCAGCATCACTGCCGAAGGCTGGCCCTGCATTGGCATGACGGCCTTTTCGGCCCTGATTTTCGCGCTGCTGGGCTGCTGGCCCATGGCGCTGGTCTTTCTTGTCCTCTTCTGGTTCAGCTGCCATTTCTTCCGTGATCCGGAGCGCGTGACCCCGCGCGCGGCCGGCCTGTGCGTCAGTCCCGCCGATGGCAGGGTCGTTCGCATGGAGCCGAAGGAGGACCCCGTTACCGGAGAGCGCCGCACCTGCATCAGCATATTTATGAATGTCTTCAGCGTGCATGTGAACCGCGCTCCTGTGGATGGCACGGTGGAAGCCATACGCTACTTCCCCGGCAAATTCCTGAACGCGGCCGCGGACAAGGCATCCTCGGACAACGAGCGCTGTGCCTACCTGCTGCGCGAGGCATCCGGCGAGGGCTGGACCATGGTGCAGATTGCCGGCCTCATCGCCCGGCGCATCGTCTGCCGCGTGGATGAGGGGGACGCGCTGCGGCGGGGCGAGCGCTTCGGCATGATTCGCTTCGGCTCCCGAGTTGACCTTTACGTGCCGGAGGGATACACTGCTACCACTCGAATTGGCGAACAGGTGTACGCCGGCGAAAGCGTGCTTGCCCGCAAGGTCTGAGGTATTTCCTATGAAAGAGACAGCGCTGCCTGTGCACAAGGGCGTGTACATACTGCCCAACATGATCACCACCTTCAGCCTCTTTGCCGGGATGATGGGTGTGATGTACGCCGTGGAAGGCAACTTCCAGATGGCGGGGATTGCCATCCTCTTTTCCGGCCTCATGGACGGGCTGGACGGCAAGGTCGCCCGCCTGACGCATACCGCCAGTGAATTTGGCGTGCAGTATGATTCGCTGGCCGACTGCGTGGCCTTTGGCGTGTGCCCGGCGCTGATCATGTGGCTGTGGCATCTCCAGCAGTTCGGGCGCATCGGCATTGCGGCGGCCTTCATCTACGCCGCCTGCGGCGCGCTGCGTCTGGCCCGCTTCAATATCAGCACCGCCGTGACCAGCAAGCGCTTCTTTGTGGGGCTGCCCATTCCCGGCGGCGCCTGCACGGTAATCAGCCTCATCTTCATTGAGCCGTACCTTCCTGAAATGTTGCAGCGCGCCATGCCGTACTTCGCGCTGGTGCTGACCGTGGCCATCGGCATACTCATGGTCAGCCGCGTGCGCTACTTTTCGTTCAAGGAGTATGACTTCGTGCGGGCGCATCCCTTCCGTACCATGGTGTTTGCGCTGCTGATCTTCGCGCTTGTGATCACGGCGCCCAAGATTTTCGCCTTCCTGCTGTGCTTTGCCTACATCGCAGGCGGCCTGATCTACACCTACGTCATTCTTCCCCGCCGCAACCGGGAACTGCTACGCAACCTATCGCTACAAGGCGAATAGGCTGCGGCGCGGTTCGCATACGCCGCCCCTGTGGCGGGCGCTTACCTCTCCTACGGCATGCTTCCCGCTGACGGGCGGCCCGCTTACGCAGCAAGAGACCCATCCCCCGTGCTGCGTCTGCGTCCATCTCCGCTGCGGAACGGCGCGCGGCGGCACATACACGCCAAAAGGAGAGCAACATGTCTGACGACAACCGCGTTTACTTTTTTGATACAACTCTGCGCGACGGCGAACAGTCTCCCGGCGCTACCATGAATCTTGCGGAAAAGCTCCGCCTTGCCCGCCAGCTGGAAGTGCTGGGAGTGGACATCATGGAAGCCGGCTTCCCCGCCTCTTCCCAGGGGGACTTCGAGGCTGTGCAGGCCATTGCCCGCCAGGCTGGCGATATTCAGGTGGCCGGCCTGTGCCGCTGCATTCCTTCCGACATTGATCGCTGCTGGGAAGCCATCAGGGATGCCAGACATCCCCGCATTCATACCTTCCTTGCCACCTCCGCACTGCACATGAAGCACAAGCTCCGCAAGGAGCCTGACGAAGTGGTGCGCATGGCCGTGGAAGGCGTGAAACGCTGCGTCGGCTATACCGCCAACGTGGAGTTTTCCGCCGAGGATGCCTCCCGCTCTGACCGCGACTTCCTCTGCCGGGTGGTGGAAGCCGTCATCGACGCCGGCGCCACCACCATCAATCTGCCGGATACCGTGGGCTATGCCCAGCCGGATGAATTTGCGGAAATGATCCGCTATGTCATTGCGAACACGCCCAACAGCTCCCGGGCCGTGTTCAGCGTGCACTGCCATAATGACCTCGGATGCGGCGTGGCCAACACGCTGGCCGCCCTCAAGGCCGGCGCCCGCCAGGCGGAAGTGACCATCAGCGGCATCGGGGAGCGCGCGGGCAACACCTCGCTGGAAGAGGTGGCCATGGCCCTGAAGGTGCGCGCCGATCTCTACGGCCTTGAGCACAACATCCACACGGAGCAGCTCTATCCCTCCTGCCGTCTGCTGGCCATGACCATAGGCCAGCCCATTCCGGCCAACAAGGCCATCGTGGGCGCCAATGCCTTTGCGCATGAATCCGGCATTCATCAGGACGGCATGCTGAAGCACCGCGAAACCTACGAAATCATGACGCCGCAGTCCGTGGGCCGTTCCAAGACGGACATCGTGCTGGGCAAGCATTCCGGACGCGGCGCCATCAAGAACAAGCTGGAATCCCTGGGCTACGATCTGACCGACGAGCAGCTGAACATTGTCTTCGAGGCCATCAAGAATCTGGCGGACAAGAAGAAAAAGGTGCTGGACGAGGACGTGGCGGCCATTGTGCTGGAAGAAATCTATCGCATTCCTGACAGCATCAAGCTGCGCAGCGTGAGCGTTTCCACTTCCGACAGCGGCAAGATTCCGCCCACGGCCGCAGTGCTCATGGATGTGGATGGCGAGGAATGCAGCGGTGCCGGCTTTGGCGTGGGCGCCGTGGACGCCGTGTTCAATGTCATCAATCAGATTGTGAAGCGTGAACCCGAGCTGGAAAGCTACACCGTCAATGCCGTGACCGGCGGCACGGACGCGCAGGGCGAGGTCACCGTGCGCCTGCGGGACAACGGCTATGCCGCCGTAGGCCGCGGCTCGCATCCGGACGTGCTCGTTGCCGGTGCGCGTGCCTACGTCAACGCACTGAACCGTCTGGAAAAGAAGGAACGGGACGGCGAGTCCAAGCACTGCCAGCATTGTTAGCTATGGCTCCGCGCGGCGCGGGAAGGAACAGCGTGCCGCGCGGCTTTTTACACTATCGTTGAGGAGAACGTCAGATGCCGAAAACGCTTGCTCAGAAAATTCTGCAAGCCCATACGGATCAGCAGATTGAACGCGATGGCCAGATTGTGCGCTGCCGCGTTTCTCTGGTGCTTGCCAATGACATCACCGCCCCGCTTGCGGTGAAGTCCTTCAAGGGAATGGGCGCGGCCAAGGTCTTTGACAAGGACAAGATTGCCTTTGTCATGGACCATTTCACGCCGCAGAAGGATATTGACTCCGCCAATCAGGTGATGGTCAGCCGCCGCTTTGCGGAAGAACAGAACCTCACCCACTACTACGAGGGCGGCAACTGCGGCGTGGAGCATGCCCTGCTGCCGGAAAAGGGGCTGGTAGGCCCCGGCGACATCGTGGTGGGCGCGGACAGCCATACCTGCACCTACGGCGGCGTGGGCGCGTTTGCCACGGGCATGGGCTCCACGGACATCGCCGCGGCCATGGCGCTGGGCGAAACATGGTTCAAGGTGCCCCCGACCATCCGTGTGAACTATCACGGCGTCATGCCGAAGAACCTGCGCGCCAAGGACCTGATGCTCATGCTCATCGGGGAGATTGGCGTGGACGGCGCGCTGTACCGTGCGCTGGAATTCGGCGGCGAGGTCATTGACAATCTGGACGTGGAAGGCCGTCTGACCATGGCCAACATGGCCATTGAAGCCGGCGCCAAGGCCGGCCTCTTCCCCGTGGACGCCAAGACTGTGGAATACTGCGCGGCGCATGGCCGCCCCGGCGTTGTGCCCGGCCTGAAGGCCGACGAGGGCGCGCACTATGAGCGCGTGGTGGAATTTGACGTGACCAATCAGGAACCCGTGGTCGCCTGCCCCCACCTGCCCGGCAACGTGAAGAATGTCTCCGCCGTGGGTGATCTGCCCATACAGCAGGTGATCATCGGCTCCTGCACCAACGGGCGCATCAGCGACATGCGTGACGCCGCCTCCGTGCTGAAGGGACGCAAGGTTGATCCCAAAGTGCGCTGCATCATCCTTCCGGCAACGCCGACCATCTGGCGGCAGTGCCTTGAGGAAGGGCTGTTCGAAGTCTTCAACGATGCCGGCTGCATCGTCGGCCCGCCCACCTGCGGCCCCTGCCTCGGCGGGCACATGGGCATCCTGGGCGACGGCGAACGCGCCATTGCCACCACGAACCGCAATTTCCGCGGACGCATGGGCAGCCTGGAGTCCGAAGTATACCTCTCCAGCCCCGTCGTCGCGGCGGCTTCCGCCGTTGCCGGCCGGATCGCCGGCCCCGACCAGCTGTAAGAGCGGAGGAGAAAACTAATGCAGTACAAAGGCACTGCCCACAAGGTGGGCCAGCATATTGACACGGACGCCATCATCCCCGCGCGCTTTCTGGTGACTACGGACGCCAAAAAGCTCGGCGAAAACTGCATGGAAGGTCTGGAACCGGGCTGGGTCAAGCGTGTGAAGCCCGGCGACATCATGGTCGCGGAGCGCAACTTCGGCTGCGGCTCCTCCCGCGAGCACGCCCCCATCGCCATTCTGGGCGCCGGCATGCCCGTGGTTGTCGGGCACAGCTTTGCCCGCATCTTCTACCGCAATGCCTTCAATATGGGCCTGCTGCTCATTGAAATCGGCGACGATGTGGACAAGATCAGCGACGGCGACACGCTGGAAGTGGATGCCGCCGCCGGCGTGGTGCGCGACCTGACCAATGACGTGGAGATCAAGTATCCGCCGCTGCCCGCCTCCATGGCGGAGCTGCTTGCCAAGGGCGGCCTGATTCCCTACGTGCAGGAACGTCTGGCCCAGCAAAAGTAAACTCTACCGCGGGGGGCGCGCCGCCTCCCGCGAAAAGGAAAACGTCATGCAGAAAACCATTTGCCTGCTGCCGGGCGACGGCATCGGCCCGGAAATTGTCGCGGAAGCCGTGAAGGTGCTGAAGGCCACCGGCGACAAGTTCGGCCATGTCTTCAATTTTACGGAAGCCCTCATCGGCGGCATCGCCATTGACAAGTGCGGCGAACCTCTGCCGCAGGCCACCATTGATCAGTGCAAGGCGGCGGACGCCGTGTTCCTGGGCGCCGTGGGCGGCCCCAAGTGGGATCATCTGGACAATGCCCACCGTCCGGAAAAGGGCCTGCTCGGCATCCGCAAGGCCCTTGGCCTCTTTGCCAATCTGCGCCCCGCCAAGCTCTTTCCCGAGCTGGCCGGCGCCTGCCTGCTGCGCGCCGACATCGCCGCGCGCGGCCTTGATCTGATCGTGGTGCGCGAGCTGACCGGCGACGTGTACTTCGGCGAGCCGCGCGGTATCGAAACCCGCGATGGCAAGCGCGTGGGCTTCAACACCATGATCTATGACGAGGAGGAAATCCGCCGCATTGCAAAGCTGGCCTTCGAGACGGCCCGCAAGCGCCGCAATAAGGTCTGCTCCGTGGAAAAGTCCAACGTGCTGGACGTGTCCCGCCTGTGGAAGGACGTGGTGCTGGAAGTGCACAAGGACTATCAGGACGTGGAGCTGACGCATCTCTACGTGGACAACGCCGCCATGCAGCTGGTGCGTGATCCCGCGCAGTTCGACGTCATTCTGACGGGCAATATCTTCGGCGACATCCTGTCCGACGAAGCCTCGGTCATTACCGGCTCGCTGGGCATGCTGCCTTCCGCATCCCTGGGGGCGACGGCGCCGGGCCTGTTCGAGCCCATCCACGGCTCCGCGCCGGACATTGCCGGCCAGAAGAAGGCCAATCCGCTGGCCACCATCCTTTCTGCGGCCATGATGCTGCGCCTCGCCTTTGACATGGGCAAGGAAGCCGATGCCATTGAAGATGCCGTGCGCAAGACGCTCCAGCAGGGCTACCGCACCGGCGACATCATGGAACCGGGCAAGACTCTGGTCAATACTGAGGAAATGGGCGCAAAGGTCATCGAAAACCTGTAGTGCGCCAGCATCGTCGCATGTGCGATGGATAGGAAGGGCGGCTCCCTGTCAGGGGGCCGCCCTTTCATAATATGTGCGGGAAAGCCGGCGGTCGCGGCTTCAGAGGGAGGTACGCCGACGGGTGCTTGTCTTCCTGCCGTCCGCGCTATTCCACAAAGAGCCTCCCCCCTTCCATGCGTGCCGTCCGGTTGAGCGCCGGGATGCGGTCACTGTCATGATGCGAGACGAGAATAACCTGCGTGCCGCCTTCCGCCGCCTGTTGCAGGCAGTCGAGATAGGCAGCCCGTGTACGGGCGTCCAGGCCGGAACAGGGCTCGTCCAGCAGCAGGATTTCCGGATCGCCCATGAGCGCGCGGGCAAGGAAGCAGATGCGCAGCTGCCCGCTGGACAGCGTGCGGAAGCTCCGTTCTGCCAGCTCCGCCAGTCCCCAGGCATGCAGCAGGGTACGGGCGGCCTTCCGTTCCTCCCCGGTAATCTCACGGTACAGGCCGATAGTGTTGTCAAAGCCGGAGCAGACCAGCTCCAGCACCGTCATGTCATAGCCGTACAGGGCCTCGCCGAGATCGGAGACCAGCCGGATGCCGCGCCGGATATCCTCCAGCATGGTGGTTTCGCCGCCGTGGCGGGGAAGCCGGCGCGTGATGCTTCCGCCCGCCGCCGGATGCTCGTCCCCGGCCAGCAGGCGCAGCAGGGTGGACTTGCCCGCGCCGTTGGGGCCGTGGATGAGCCAGCCTTCCCCCGGCCGCAGCGTCCAGCAGATGTCAAGCAGCGCGGGCCTGCGTCCCGTTCCGGCGGGAGATGCTCCCGGATCAGACGTGTGCCCTTCCTGCGACAGTATCCACTTCACGCCGTCGAAATCCTCATCGCCGCTGACATAGACAGTGGCATGGTGTATCTCAATCCGGGGACGCTCCGGGGAGTCGGTGTTCTGTCCCGACGCATTATGGGACGTGGCGGAAAGAACGCCCGGCGTGGCAAAGAGCGCGCGGCGGGCATCGGCGGCCGTGCCGCCACCGGACAGTCCGGCGGGAATTGGCCGCTGAACGCCCCGCTCCAGATACAGGGATTCCCGGAACCAGCCGGGCAGCAGGGATGCGCGGTGCGTGGTCATGACAACAGTGCAGGACTGGGCAGTGCGCTCCAGCATGGACAGGAAGTGATTGCGGGCCGATCCGTCCAGCCCCTCGGTGCATTCGTCCAGCAGCAGCACCTGCGGCTGGCGCAGCAGGGCACGGGCCAGCAGCATGATGCGCAGCTGTCCCTGCGAGAACTGTGCGATGGGCTTTTCCAGAAGGTGAGCCGCATGCAGAAGCTCCGCCATGCCTGTGATGGCCTCCTCCTGCTCGGGCAGAGCCTGACGATAGACAAGCGGCGTGTCGTCAAAGCCGGTACGCAGCAGTTCCCGGCCGGAGAGCCGCCAGCCCTGCCGCAGATAGCCGGCATGCTGGGCGGGAGAGACCAGCGCCGTCATGGCGCGCCCGGCCAGCGGAGCGTTTTCCGCGCCCTGAGCCGTGTGCCACAGGATTTCTCCTGACGTAATCCAGATGTCGCCGCGCATGAGGCGCAGCAGGGTGGATTTGCCGGCGCCATTCTCGCCCAGCAGGGCGAGGTGCCGCCCTGACCGCAGCTCGCAGGAAATATCGCGCAGGGCGGGAGCGTCCACAGCCTGTCCGGGCAGGCGCACGGTGGCATGGCGCAGCGTGATGAGAGGCAGGGCTTGCATCAGAACCTCTGCGCGTGCATCTGCCCTTGCTGGAACCAGACGCTTTCCTCATAGCCGAAGGCGCGGGCGTAGGATTCCAGCTGCGGAAAACCCGCGGCCACATCCTGCGTGGCATGGGCGTCCGAGGCGAATGTCACCGGCAGACCGAGTTCCGCGGCCATGCGCATGATGGGGGGGCAGGGATAGATTTCCCGGCAGACCTTGCGCAGGCCGGCAGAGGAGATTTCCAGCGCCATGCCGGCATCGCGGATGGCCAGCAGGGCTTCCCGCACAAGGTCCATGCCGCCGGCATGCAGCCAGCGGTGGAAGGGCTCCACGGAGAAGATTTTTACCAGATCAAGATGGGCGGCAATATTGAACATGCCGGATTTCGCCATATTGATCTCGCTTTGGAAATAGCGCTCGTAGCGGGCGGCGCACTGAGCTTCATCGAGCTGTTCCCATTCCAGCGGCGTGACATCGAGTCCCCAGTTGCCGATGAAGTGCACGCTGCCCAGCAGATAGTCATAGGGATAGGCGGCGATGGACTGCGCGATAAATTCCCGCTCCTCGTCTAGCCAGTCCATTTCCAGGCCGAACAGCACCTTGCCGGGATGACGTTCCTGAAGGGACAGGACATCACGGGCATAATCGTCCATATGCGCCGCCAGATGTTCGCGATATTCCTGCGGATAGTCATATCCCAGCGGCCGGGGGGAATGTTCGGAGAATCCGTACAGGGAGATGCCGCGCTTCATGGCGGCGGCGAACATGTCCTGCGGTGAATGCTTGCCGTGGGAATAGAAGGTATGGGTATGCAGATCGATGGTGATCATGGCGTTCCTCTGGGGCACGCGCCCGCACCGGGCGGCGTCCGCGTAAAAAATTCCGCCCCGCGCAGTGCGGGGCGGAGGAATGTTAGCGCCGGTGAGGGCGGCTTGTAAAGCATGCGCATGCGGCGGCATGCGCGGCAGGAGACGCTACGCGCCCAGACGCCGGCATATTTCGCGCGCGGCGCGCCGCCCCGCGCCCATGGCCAGAATGACCGTGGCCGCGCCGGTCACGATGTCGCCGCCGGCGAACACGTTGGGAATGCTGGTTTCTCCCGTCTCCTCGTCGGCAACGATGTAGCCGCGGGCATTCTTTGCCAGCGCGGGCGTGGCATCCAGCAGGATGGGATTGGAGCGCGTGCCGAGAGCCACAATGGCAAGGTCGGTCTCCAGTTCGTAGATGTCGCCTTCCACAGGCTCGGGACGGCGGCGTCCTGAGGCATCGGCCTCGCCCAGGCGCATGCGCTGGAGCGACACCGAGCGCAGCGTCATGGTCTCGTCGCCATTGAACTGCGTGGGGCTCGCCAGCATTTCGAACTGGACGCCTTCCTCCTCGGCATGCTCCACCTCTTCGCGCCGGGCCGGCATTTCCGCCCGGGTGCGGCGATAGACGACATGCACGCTCTCTGCTCCCATGCGCATGGCGGTACGGGCCGCATCCATGGCTACGTTGCCCGCGCCGAACACGGTGACATGACGGCCGGGATAGACAGGCGTGTCCGCGCCATCAGGGAAGTCGTATGCCCGGCCCAGGTTCACGCGGGTGAGGTACTCATTGGCGGAGAAAACGCCGATGAGGTTTTCGCCGGGCACGCCGAGGAAGACAGGCAGCCCCGCCCCCACGCCGATGAAGACGGCGTCATAGCCGTCCCTGAGCAGCTGCTCCACCTGCACGGTGCGACCACCCACCCAGTTGGTATGGAAGGTCACGCCGGACTGGCGCATGCTGTCCACTTCCTTCCTGACCACATCCTTGGGCAGACGGAAGGCGGGAATGCCATAGACAAGCACGCCGCCCGGCTCATGCAGCGCCTCGAACACGTCCACCCTGATGCCCCGCGCGGCGCAGTAGCCGGCGCAGGTGAGCGAGGAGGGCCCGGAACCGATGCAGGCTATCTTCCTGCCGCCGGCGGGCATGGCGCAGTGGCTGGCTCCCGTGAGCTGCTCGCAGGCCGTGGTGGCAATGTAGTGGTCGGCCACAAAGCGTTCCAGGCGGCCGATGGCGATGGGCTGACCCTTGGCCTTCAGGATGCAGCCGCCTTCGCACTGATGTTCCTGCGGGCACACGCGGCCGCAGACGGCGGGCAGGCTGTTGGTGGTCTTGATGATGCGGTAGGCGGCGTCAAAGTTGCCCCTGGCCACCTCGGCGATGAAGGCGGGGATGGGCACTTCCACGGGACAGCCCTTCATGCAGCCGGGCTTCTTGCATTGCAGGCAGCGGGAGGCTTCCTGCATGGCCATCTCCGGCGTGTAGCCCAGCGCTACTTCCCTGAAGTTGCGGCGGCGCACGTCGGCGGGCTGGCAGGGCATGTCAAGGCGGGGGGCGATGGTCTTTCTGGGCTTGGTATTATCCATGACAGTGGCACCTGTACTTTTCAAGGGAAAGGGTTTCCTGGGCACGATAGGCGCCAAGGCGGCGGCGCAGTTCGGCAAAGTCCACGAGATGGCCGTCAAATTCCGGGCCGTCCACGCAGGCGAACCTGGTCTTGCCGCCCACGGTCACGCGGCAGGCGCCGCACATGCCTATGCCGTCCACCATGATGGAGTTCAGGCTGACGGTGGTCTTCACGCCGAAGGGCCTGGTGGTGTCGGCCACGGCGGCCATCATGGGCACGGGGCCCACAGCCACGACTTCGGCAACGCTCTTGTCCTCTTCCAGACGCGCCTTCAGCAGCTCCGTCACAAAGCCCTTGTGGCCGTAGGAGCCATCGTCCGTGGAAATCAGGAGTTCATCGGCAAAGCTCTTCAGCTCCTTTTCAAAAAGCAGCAGGTTCTTGCTGCGCGCGCCGATGATACCCACCACGTGGTTGCCTGCGCGGTGATGGCCCTTGGCGATGTGGTGCATGGCGGCAATGCCCGTGCCGCCGCCCACGCAGATGACCGTACCGGCCTTTTCAATATGGGTGGCGCGGCCCAGGGGACCGCAGACATCGCAGATGTCGTCGCCGGAGTTCAGGCTTTCCAGCAGAGCCGTACTTTTGCCCATGACGAGATAGACAATGGTGATGGTGCCCCTGTCCGGATCCGTATCGGCAATGGTCAGGGGAATGCGTTCGCCGTTCTCTGCCATGCGCAGCATGACGAAATGCCCCGGACGCGCGGCGCGGGCGATATGCGGCGCGTCCAGCACCAGCTTGCTGGTGGTGCCGGGGATGAGGCTTTCCTTGAGCAGGATTTTTGTTGCCATGTGCCCTCCTTGTACTGTTCCGGGCGGCATGAGGTGGGAATAATGTGGAAATATATGCCAGCTCTTCTTCTATGGCAAGCGGGACGGGGGATTGGCCGCATCCTCGCCGGCATCCCGCCAGCCGTGGGAAAAATCCGGCGCATACAGCCGCGAACGCGCACCGGCCGCCCGCTGTCCGGGCAGGACGAGGAAGACTGTCTGACGGGTCAGGCCGAGGGTGCGCACGTCCTCCGCCAGCGTGGCCACGGTGGCCTCGTGCAGCAGGGCATCCGGCCAGCCCACGCGGCAGGCGCACAGCACGGGGGTTTCTGGCGGCAGCATGTCCAGCAGCTCCGCCTGCACGGCTTCCGCATGTCCCGCGGAAAGATAGATGGCCAGCGAACAGCCGTGCGCAGCCAGATGACGCAGGCGTTCCTTTTCCGGTACAGGCGTGCGGCCGGCCATGCGGGTGATGATCAGGCTCTGTCCCGCTTCCGGCACGGTAAGGGAAATGCCGGCGGCCGCCGCCGCCGCAAAGGCCGCCGTGACACCGGGGATGACCTCGCAGGGAATACCATCTGCCTGAAGCAGCAGCATCTGCTCCCGCACCGTGCCATAGAGGGAGGGATCGCCCGTGTGCACGCGGGCCACCTGGCCGCCGCCCAGCGCGCATTCCCGCATGAGCGCATGGCATTGTTCCAGAGTCAGCGGCGCGGAATCCACCACACGCGCGTCTGGCGAGGCGCAGGCCACCACTTCCGGCGGTACCAGCGAGCCGGCATACAGCACAAGATCGGCGGACTGGATGCGTGCCCGGCCCTTGATGGTCAGCAGTTCGGGATCGCCCGGCCCCGCGCCGATAAATGAAACAATGCCTGTGCTCATGCCTGTCTCCTTCATGCCGGAACTGCCGGCCGTGTGCCTCGCATGGTCCTCCGGATGTCCGGACGGAAGTCGTGCGCTGGCTGATGGGTTGTCCCTGCCAAGGCCGTCGTGGCTGCGCTTCCCGTCCGGGGAAGAGCCGTCAGGCCGGTTTCTCCACTGCCAGAAGATATGCGGGATTGTGCGCCGCCAGATGTATATCTCCGGCCAGCGGACGGGCTTCCGCCGCCTGGACGCATTCCAGTTCCAAAGGCCAGCCCAGGGTGTGGAAGAATTCCAGTGCCGCATGCAGCGAGCCCAGCAGTACGCAGGCCGCCACCAGACGCCCCCCGGCCGGCAGATATGCGCACAGCGCTTTCAGCAGGGCTTCAGCCTGTGCGCCCTGTCGTCCTCCCAGGCCGCCGCCCAGAAAGATGCGGTCTGGCGCCGGCAGGCCGGGGAGGCAGTCGGGCGCGCTCCCGTACCGGATGTCCACATTGAGCGCGCCTGTGAGCCGGCGGTTATGCTGGATGTCGATGGCGCGCATGGCATGGCGCTCCACGGCGCAGACCTGTCCGGCCCAGGCCAGCGCGGCGGCCTCCAGTGCCACGGCCCCGGAACCGGAGCCTATGTCCCAGACCACGTGGTGCGGCTCCACGCGCAGGAGGGAGAGGGCCGCCGCACGCACGGGACGCTTGGTGACGAGGCCGGCATGTCTGGCAAACCGGCTGTGATCCATTCCGGGAAAGGGGATGCGCGGCCTGCCGTGGGGCAGAAGCAGTACTGTGGCGCAGGCCCCGCTCTCCGGGCGGACGGCGGCCTCGTCCAGCGAGAGTACGGCGCCGGCTTCGTCTGCCGCGCCCATGCGTTCAAAGATGGCCATGCGCAGCCAGTCCGCGCCGCGATCCAGCAGATGCCTGGCGATGACACCGGGACTGTAGCGTGCATCGGTCAGGACGCATACGGGCGTGCCGGCGCGCAGGGCCGTATGCAGGGACTGCCAGCCGTGGCGTCCATGCAGGGAGCAGCTGCGCACGTCATGCCACGGCAGGCCCAGCCGCGCGCAGGCGGCCTGCAGCGAGGATACCTGGGGCAGAATGCGCACGCATGCCGCGCCAAGGGCCCGAACCAGCGTTGCGCCGATGCCGAAGTACAGCGGGTCTCCATCCGCCAGCACCAGCACGCGGCGGCCGGCGGCATGGCGGTCGCGGATGGTACGGAGGGCTTTTTCCAGCGGCGCGGCAAGGCGCACACGCTCCTCGGCGCCCTGCGGTATGGCGTCCAGCATGCGTTCTCCGCCGGCCAGCACGTCAGCTTCAGCCAGCAGCCTCTGCATTGGCATGGGCAGCTCTTCCGGCGACAGCGGCGGGGCGGCGCCCATGCCCAGCACGGTGATGGGCGTCTGTCCGCAGGAAGATGCGGCATCCCGGCGGCAGGAGGCAGGGGGGGAATCAGGCAGAGCAGAGAGCGTCATAGCGTCAGCAGGGTCCTTCCATCAAGATGGAACAGATAGAGGGTGACGGGGCGTCCGGCAAATGCCGCCGCATGCGTGCGGGCCTGCGCGCCAAGGCGGCGGAGCAGTATCCGCCCGGCGGGGTCCCCGAGGAGTATGTCCAGCGCATGGCTGGCGGTCACGCAGGTTTCCAGCATGTGCGGGGAACGCAGGCCGGCCGCTGCCGCATGGCGTGCCAGCAGCGCCATGTCCGGCTCTCCTTCGCGGGCGTGGGTGTATTCCATCCCCTGGGCCAGCTTTACCAGCTTGCCGAAAAAGCAGCCCCAGATCAGGCCGGGGAATCCCCGCCGTCCGGCTTCCCGCAGAGAAAATGCCGCGAAGTCGGCCGCCTGCACAAAGGCCTGTTCGGGCAGGTCGGGCCGCTCTCGCATCAGCAGTCGTTCGGATCGCCGTCCGGTGGACAGCGCGACCGCGGGACAGCGCAGGGCGGCGGCCACATCCAGTCCTTCCGCAATGCTGGCCCGCCAGGCATCATGACTGAAGGGTTTGACAATGCCCTGCGTGCCAAGAATGGAGATGCCGCCCACAATGCCCAGACGGGCATTCATGGTCTGCCGTGCCAGCAGCTCGCCGTCCTCCACGCTGATGACGACGGAGATGCTGCCGCCCAGGCCGCTGGCGGCGCATGCTTCCCGCAGCGCGTGCGCAATCTGCATGCGCGGCACGGGATTGATGGCCGCTTCGCCCACGGGCACAGGCAGGCCGGGCAGCGTGACGCGCCCCACGCCGCGGCCGCCGTCCAGCGTGATGCGCAGGGAGGGCCGGGGGGCGCCGGGTGTCGTCGCTTCCAGCCGTACCGTCACATCCGCCCGTATCCGGGCATGGACTGTGGCGTCGGGATCATCGCCGCCGTCCTTGATGACCAGCGCCCATGCGGCGCGGGGCGGCGCCTGCCCGCCAAAGGTGCCGGCCGGAGATGCCGCCGCGCTTCCGCAGGCCGCGACGGGCACGCGCAGGCGCGCACGTTCCCGCCCATCGGTAATGGGGGGCAGGGGAATGTCCACGCTGTCGGGAGCCTGGCCGGAAAGCAGCAGGCGCAGTGCCGCCAGAGCCGCCGCCGTGGCGGCGCTTCCGGTGGTGAATCCCTCGCGCAGGGGGCCGCTGCGGGCCGTGCGCCCGGGCCTGTGGCGTCCTGTCCCCTGCGTCATGCGGCGGTGCGTATCCTGCCGCCACGGGGATGGCGGCGGGCCAGACAGAGTCGCATCATGGCTTTCACATATTCCTCGTGGCGGTTCAGATAGAAGGCCAGTGCGCGGGAGAACTTGTATCCCACAAGGCCGTTCACAAAAAGCTGGCTGACTTCGCGCTCACGCATGAGCACCAGCTGCGAGCGGGCCAGAATGATGCGCTCCTCGTCAGGCATGTCGCGGATGATGGCCCGCAGCACGTCCTGCGCGCGCGGCTGATAGAGCCAGAAGTGCATCATGTCCAGAGCGTTGATGATCAGCTCCTTGTCTATGTTGCTGGGCAGTGCGCGGACGCTCTTTATAAGGCGGTCGGGATGGGCCAGCATCTCCAGCGCGTCGCGTTCGGGAAAGAGCAGCTCCAGCCGCGTATACGTGTCAAATATCTGCCGCAGCTTTCCTTCGATGTCCCAGCGGCGCATGCGGTGGTTGTTGGCGCGGTCGGCAAAGCCTTCAATCCAGGCCGCCACCGTGTCCGAGGCGCATTTGGAGATGGTACCCGCGCCGGGATTGAGCAGGGCCGCGGGGTCCGCCACGCCCGCGACGGAAAGCAGCGAGTTCAGGCAGACATCGTAGAGCATGGATACGGGAATGGCCAGCACGCTGCGGAAGAGGTTGCCGATGGCAGCGCTGCGCGGCAGCCCCCGGAAGATATTGTGCGAGCAGATGTACAGTCCGTTGGCGGCGGACAGCACGGTAAACATGATGAATGGATTGCTGGCGGCGCTCATGCCCAGCATTTGTCCCATGAGCAGATAGCGTATGCCTAGTTCCAGCAGCAGCACGGAGAAGCCCGTGTACATGAGCGAGTCGCACAGGCGCGGCCAGTCCACAAAATCGTCCCAGCGCAGCAGGTTCGTGTGCCGGAGGCCCTTGCCCGCCAGGACAAGCTGGATGATGTTGCGCACGCCGGTGATCATGAACCAGATGACCGGGCCGAAATAGGCCAGGAACCACCAGGACTGCGTGTACTGGAAGGCGCAGATGGCGGGAATGAAGCCGGCCAGCACCTTCAGGATGTTGGTCAGGCGGGAGTTGCAATAGGCCAGGGGCGGCCGGGCATCCGACGGTTCGGGCATGGTCAGGGTCTGCGGCTCGGAAATGCCGGGCAGATGCCCGCCCAGCGTACAGATGTTGCCTTCCTTGACAATGCGCGCCGTGGATGAGTGGGAGACCCATTCCTGCTTGCGCTCATAGCCCAGATGCGCGAGGCCGGGGATGTGACGCAGCAGGCCGATGATCCGCTCCGCGGTTCCCGTGCGCTCCACAGGCTTGTAAATCTCGTGGTGATGGACGTCAATATGCAGCGGCAGGCGCAGGGTGCCGCTGCCGCGTTCGAAGAACTGCTTGCCGCGCGCATCCAGCGTTTCCAGAAAGATGAGCCCCATGCCAAGGCTGCGCTGGGATCGGCTGGTGGAGTCCGTGCCGCACCGGGTGCGCAGGGGGACGGCGCGGTAGAAGCCCTGAAGCGTGGGGATGTTGCGGAGAACCTCGCGCAGCACGTCGCGGCGGCTGGCTTCTCCCGGCTGCTGCGCATCCGTGTCCAGCGTGCTGATCATGTCGCGGATAATGCGCTTGAGCCGGGGCGCGCTGCCGCCGTTGAGCGCGCGCTGGAGGCGGTTTATCTCGTCAAGATGCGTGAGCTTGCCTTCGAAGAGTTCCTTCAGATTGAAAAGCTCCAGATGCGTGATCAGGCCCTGCGTCTGCCAGAGCAGCTCCAGCACGTCCACGGCCGTAAGCCGGCTCAGGTTCAGCGTCAGGCGGTAGCCGGAGCGCAGACCCGCCAGCCAGTCCAGCAGCATGCTGGGGGAAAGCTGGAGCAGCTCCGGCACGTCCTTGCCCGTGACGGGGACTTCCGGCGAGGGCATGTCCGGGTTGGCTTCCGGAGTCAGCCAGGTTTCATGCACCGTGGCCACGTTGAGCTTTTGCAGCCGCTCCATCTGGCGCTGAAGCTCCTCCCGGCGCTGCTGATCCGTGCAGGCGTTCCACTGCCGGCGTATTTCCGCGGCGCGTTCCCGTATGACAGGCTGCATGCCGTTGAAGATGCACTCCGCCAGATGCAGGAGCGAGGGCTGTCCCGCGCCCACGGAGGCGCGGAAGGTTTCCGGCTCCACGCGCGGCAGGCGCACGCCCAGCTCGTTCTCCATGGCCCGGCGGTGCACGTCGTTCCAGCGGTCGAGCATGGCAAAGACATGCTTTTGCTGCCATTGGGAGACCTCGCGCCCCAGCTGCATCAGGTGCTGCACGGGCGGCTCGGAAAGGAACTCCAGAAAATCCTCCGTGCCGGAAAAGCCGCGCGGCACCCAGACGAAATGTATGTAGCGGCCCCGGAAGGGCGAGGCGAACTCAATGCCGATGCGGACGGCAATGCCCAGCGTGGCGGCAGCTTCCATGACCTCGCGGACGGCCGTTTCCTCCACATAGTTATAGTAGATGATGGTCAGGTAGCGGATGCCCTTGAGCCATGCGTCCATCATCAGATGCGTGGGATTTTTCCGGCCCTTGGTGTTGGCATCGTGCACATGATGGTCAAAGGTGAGCTGGCTCCAGTCTTCCGGCATTTCCACCAGATGATAGCGATCCAGCAGCTTGCGCACCACGCGGGGCCGGCCGGAGGCCGCCTTGCGGAAGTCGTGCGCGAACATGAGCTGGCGGCGCTCGTCTCCGTGGGCGCGCACCAAATCTTTCATCACCTGCACAAGCACGCGGGCCGTGTTCCGGCGGAAGGTGGTCTGCGCGCTGTTCAGCACTTCGTCATACAGCACGCGCAGGGCCTGGAGGCGATCTTCCACCTTGCCGGCCTCCAGACTGTCCAGTAGGCGGACAACGGCATGGGCCACGCGCATTTCGCGCGAAGAGGCCAGGGACTTGATGCCATGCGGGTGCAGCGTGGTATCGAACAGCAGGTTCTCCGTGCGCGATTGTTCGTCGCGGATGTTCACCACGCGATTGACAAGCCGGAGCAGCTCCCGGTCATCCCTGTCAAAAAAGCATTTTTGCCACCACTTCACGCCGTCCCCTCCAGGTAAACGCTTCCTTCAGCGATAAGCCGCACGGTACCGCGCACATCCACATGCCAATCATGTGCATTTTTTCGCAAACGCACATAAAGAGCTGTACCACCGGGCTGAAGAATTGCAACTTCTTTCTTTTCCGCGCGCTGGCGAAGTTGGGAAAGACCACATGCGCAGGCCAGGGAACCCGAGCCGCAGGCCGTTTCCAGAAATGTGGAACCGGGTTCCGCCACCCAGACGACAGGCGTCATGCGCAGACCTTCCGGGCTTTCCCGCCACCAGATGCACCCCGCCGCGCCGGGCTCTTCCAGCCGCCAGCGGGTGCGCAGGGCGGCGGCGCCGGCAGTCCAGTCCGCGGGGAAGGGGTGGAGGCGCTCGTCAAGAAGGAGGTGGTTGATGCCGGGCACGCGCACCAGCGTGAGCCCGGGCGCCAGCTCTTCGCAGACGGGCAGATGAGGCAGGAGGAGCGTGGCCGTCACCTGCCATTCCGGGCAGGCGCCCCGCGCATGGACATGCACTGGCGCGGGCATGCCGGAGACGCTCACATCCGCTTCCAGCTCCGCTGCGCCGCGTGCGTGAGCCAGCAGCGCGCCGAAGGCCCGCGTGGCATTGACGCAGAATTCGCCGCCGGCCATATCCAGCCGCCGGGCATCCATGTCCACATATCCCACCTGCTCGGCCTGGAGGTGGACGGGAGCTATCATCTCGCGGGCTGCCGCCGCGCGGGCCGCGGCAGGCAGGGCCTGCGCCGGCAGAAGGATGGTGACATTGCCGCTGGGGCTGAACTTGAAAAAGGGACAGACTGTCATGCGCGCTCCACAGGAAGCAGAATATTGCCATGACTATGCAGGATAGCATGCCCCTTGTCCAGCGATCAGCCGCTCCGGGCAGGCAGATTTGCCTTGCGCTGACAGGGCTTGTGGGATAGGGTGATTCCTGCTTGAAGGATGGCCCTGTGCGGCCGAACTACCCGTCCGTCATGAGAAGGACAGCAAAACTTTTGGGAGGTTCTCCAATGAAATCTCTTCGCATTCTGGCTCTTGCCGCAGCCCTGCTCATGGGCTTCACCATGTCCGCCATGGCAGCGGGCACCTGCACCAAGAAGATCGAAAGCTTCGACTTCGTGGTGGACTATTCCGGCTCCATGATGATGTCCAACAAAAAGCTCGGCATGGACAAGGTCCTCGTTGCCAAGAAGGCTCTGGCCAATGTGAACGCCGCCATTCCCGCTCTGGACTACAACGGCGGACTGCACACCATGACCCCCGGCGGCACCCTCGTGCAGCAGGGCCCCTGGGATCGCGCCACGATGGCCGCCGGCATCGACAAGATCAAGTCCTGCAATGATATTTTCGGCCGCATGACCTACATGGGCGACGGCATCCAGCAGTATGAGCCCTTCCTGTCCGCTCTGAAGCGCGACGCCGCTCTGATCCTCGTGACCGACGGTGACAACAACCGCGGCGCCGACCTCGTGTCCACCATCAGCGCCATGTACGCCAGCCAGCGCAACCTGATCGTGCACGTCATTTCTCTGGCCGACACCCCCTCCGGCGAAGCCAATATCAAGGGCATTGCCGCGCTGAACCCCGAAACCGTTGTCGTCCGCGCTGAAGACCTGGCCACCAGCGAAGCCGCTGTGGCCGACTTCGTGAACCGCGTGTACTGCAAGGAAGCCCAGGAAGAAGTGATCGTGCTGCGTGGCGTCAACTTCGCCTTTGACTCCGACAAGCTGGACGACCGCGCCAAGGGCATCCTGGACGAAGCCGCCGCGATCATCAAGGAACAGCCCAACACCCGCGTGGTGCTGAGCGGCTACACCGACTCCAAGGGCACTGACGCCTACAACGCGAAGCTGTCCCAGCGCCGCGCCATTTCCGTGAAGAACTATCTCGCCGAGCAGGGCATTCCTGCCAGCCGCATGACCGCCGTGGGCCAGGGCAAGTCCTTCAAGTATGACAATGCCACTGAAAACGGCCGCTACATGAACCGTCGCACGGAGCTTTCCTTCAAGTAGGGAAGATACATTCCGGCATTGCAGCCCGGCAGCATCATGCTGCCGGGCTATTTGCTGAATAAGGAGAAAAATGCCAATGAACGTTTCCAAAATGCTGACAATCTGCTCTCTGGCTGCGCTGATGGCGCTGGGCGGGGTTTCCTGCTCCGACAGCAAGGCCCCCAGCCCCGAGGATGGGACGGCTGCGCAGGCCACGCGCGCCGAACAGGCTGCGCCCGCCTCCAGGGATAAGATTCAGGCCGGGCTGGAAGAAGCCGGCCGCAAGCTGGTGGGCATGGCTGCGGAAAATGTGACGCCCAAGAAGAGCCGCATGACCGCCGCCAAGCGTGGCAAGACCTATGTGGCGAAATACGCTGAAGTGGATCGCTCCAGCATGTCTGTTTCCATGCAGCCCGGCAAGAACGGCAAGTATGTGGGATTCATCCGCTATGCGGAAAACCACTATGAATGCACGGGCAAGACCAAGGCAGCCGCGCTGAAGGCGCAGGAATGCTCGGTGGTGAAGACGCGCCGCATGACTGAGATGGTGCAGTACGACGGCAGGCAGTGGCGCTACTAATGGTTTCGTCACGCTGACGCCGTGGAAAAGTCCGTTCTCCGCAGGGAGGCGGGCTTTTTTGTTGGGCTGTGCGCGGCCGGAACGGAGGGAGGCGGGATGGAGCCATCGCGGCCTGTAAGAAAAAAATATTTTTTATAATTACAGCATATTCAAAATATTTTCCGCGAAAAACAGGCTGCTCACCATGCCGCTTCTAAAAAAGCGCTTGGTGCAGCTATTTTTTTTTGCTATCGTATATGCCTGCAAGTGGCCTGCCCCCTGCAACAATGCCGGCGGCCAGGCTTTTCCGCAGTATCCCGGGCATCCTGACGGGGCGGTTTCTGAACAGAAACAGAGCGGGAGCATGGGAAATACGCGGACTGTTTGAGTAAACAGCAGTTTTGTCTTTACATAAGGTGCGTGCTTTTGCTACAAGCCAGATTGAGTAGTCAATGAACAGCAGGCTGTTGCGGCCTGTTGTAACCCGGCATAGGAGGTTCAGATGCTTAGTACTGCTCTCATCAAGGATTTCGAAGCGCTTCTCGGCAAGGCCAACGTGTTCAGCGATGAAGCCGACCTGCAAAGCTATTCATATGATTCCGCGGTGTTGAATCCCGTGACTCCGGCGCTGGTCGTGCGTCCCACCACGACCGAGCAGCTCGGCAAGTGCGTGAAGATGCTGTATGACAACGGCATCCCCATGACCGTGCGCGGCGCCGGCACCAACCTGTCCGGTGGCACCATTCCGGACAAGAGCGACACCGTGGTCATCCTGACCAACGCCCTGACCCGCATTCTCGAAATCAACGAGAATGACCTGTACGCCGTGGTCGAGCCCGGCGTTGTCACGGCGCAGTTCGCCGTTGAAGTGGCCAAGCGCAAGCTGTTCTATCCCCCGGACCCCGGCTCTCAGGCCGTGTCCACCATCGCCGGCAATATCTGCGAGAACGCCGGCGGCCTGCGTGGCCTGAAGTACGGCGTGACCAAGGATTACGTCATGGGGATCGAGTTCTTTGACGCCACCGGCGAAGTCGTGAAGTCCGGCTCCCGCACGGTGAAATGCGTGACCGGCTATAACCTCGCCGGCATGATGGTGCAGTCTGAAGGCACGCTGGGCGTCATCTCTCAGGCCATTCTCAAGCTCGTGCCCCCGCCGAAGGCGCAGAAGGCCCTCATGGCCACCTTTGCCGACGTGCAGGATGCCGCCGACGCCGTGGCCGGCATCATCGCCGCGCACGTTGTGCCCTGTACCCTGGAATTCTTGGACAACAATACCATCGTGAAGGTGGACGACTACACCAAGGCCGGCCTGCCCGTGGATGCCGCCGCCATCCTGCTCATCGAAGTGGATGGCCATCCGGCCCAGGTGGCTGACGAAGCCGTGGTGGTGGAAAAGGTCCTGAAGGAATGCAAGGCCACTGCCGTGCATGTCGCCAAGGATGAAGCCGAAAAGTTCAAGCTGTGGGAGGCCCGCCGTCAGGCCCTGCCCGTGCTGGCCCGCTGCCGTCCCACCACCGTGCTGGAAGACGCCACCGTGCCGCGTTCGCAGATTCCTGCCATGATGAAGGCCCTGGGCGAAATCGCCGCCAAGTACAAGGTGGACATGGGCACCTTTGGTCACGCCGGCGACGGCAACCTGCATCCCACCATCCTGTGCGACCGGCGCGATCCTGAAGAGTTCGCCCGCGTGGAAGGCGCCGTTGACGAAATCTTCAATGTGGCTCTTTCCCTGGGCGGCACGCTGTCCGGCGAACACGGCATCGGTACCGCCAAGGCCAAGTGGATGGAAAAGGAAACCTCCCGCGGCACCATCATGTTCTCCAAGCGGCTGCGCAAGGCGCTGGATCCCAAGGGCCTGCTGAATCCCACCAAGCTGGTGGGCATTTAGTGGTCTGTTTCCAAGTCCGACGTTTTGCATCCTCCGCGGAGGAATGAGGAGCTGTTATGAGCGATTTGAATAGTCTTGCGCAGCGCCTGATGGCGCTGGATGACAAGCTGGTCGCCTGCATGCGGTGCGGCATGTGCCAGGCCGTGTGCCCCATGTTCGGCGCGACCATGATGGAAGCCGACGTTGCCCGCGGCAAGCTGGCGCTGGTGAGCAATCTGGCCCACAGGATGATCGAGGACCCGCAGGCCGTGGCCGACAAGCTGGGCCGCTGCCTGCTGTGCGGTTCCTGCCAGGCCAACTGTCCGTCTGGCGTGCATATCATGGACATCTTCATGGAAGCACGCGAGATCGTCTATAACTACATCGGCCTGCATCCGCTGAAGAAGCTGATCTTCCGCTTCCTGCTGCCGAATCCCGGCCTGTTCTCGCTGGGCATGCGCATTGGCGCTCCCTGCCAGGGCCTGCTCTTCAAGAGCAAGAACAATGTGCAGGAAACCACCGCCGCCCCCCTGCTGGACGGCATTCTGGGCGCGCGCCATATCCGCAGCCTCGCCCCCAAGTCCCTGCTGGCCCTTGAAGGCGCGCAGGATACGCCCGCCGGCGCCAGCGGCATCAAGGTAGCCTTCTATCCCGGCTGCATGGGCGACAAGTTCTATGTCAGCATGGGGCAGGCCTGCCTGAAGGTGCTGCGTCATCACGGCGTGGGCATCTACATGCCCAAGGGCTTTGCCTGCTGCGGCATTCCGGCCCTGTCCTCCGGTGATGCGGAAGGCATGCTCAAGGAGATGAAGGTCAGCCTGGCCGAATTCGCCAAGGGTGAGTTCGACTATGTGGTCACGCCCTGCGCGTCCTGCACGTCCACCATCAAGGAGCTGTGGCCCCGCTATGCCGGCCGCATCGGCGAGGCGGAACAGGCGCAGGCCGAGGCCCTGTCCGCCAAGACCATGGACATCAACGCATTCCTCATCAATGTGCTGAAGGTGGAGCCCAAGGCCGCCCCCGCCGACAATGCCGTGCCCGTGACCTACCACGATTCCTGTCACATGAAGAAATCGCTGGGCGTGGTGCGGGAACCGCGTGCCGTCATCGGTCTGAACCCCGGCTACAGGCTGGTGGAAATGGCGGAAGCCGACCGCTGCTGCGGCTGCGGCGGTTCCTTCAACCTCTTCCATTACGATCTCTCCCGTCAGATCGGCCAGCGCAAGCGTAACAATGTGGTGGCCAGCGGCGCAAAGGTTGCCGCGGCAGGCTGCCCCGCCTGCATGATGCAGCTGGAAGACGTGCTTTCGCAGAACGGCGACCCCGTGGAAGTGAAGCACACCATCGAGCTGTATGCCGAGACGCTGAAATAGCAAAAAACATCGATCGTCCCCTTGGCGACAGGGGGACGATCCTTTACAGGAAAAGGAAGGAGAATCCTTATGTCCCAAGCAACTCCGGAAGTTTTGGAAAACTTCAAAGCCAAGGCCGGCCTGTGCGGCGCCACGGTTGTTGAAGCCGCTTCCCTGTCCGAAGTCGCGCAGTATGTCGTGGACGTTTGCGCGAACAAGACCCCCTGCGAAATCCTCGCAGACGAGCCCGGCGTGGCCGTTGGCCCCGAAAAGGGCCCCAATGGCATGCCCACCCGCGCCCAGCGCATCATCGCCGCTCCCTGTGTGGACGAAAAGGTCTTTGCCGAGCTGAAGAAACTGGCCGAGGAAAAGGGCTTTGCCTGCCTCGACGGCGGCCTGCGCAAGCACCTTTCCGGCATTGATGTGGGTCTGTCCTTTGCCAAGTGCGGCGTTGCCGCCAGCGGCACCTGCCTTGTGGCCGGCACGGATGAAGATGCCCGCCTCGCCGGCATGATTTCCGAAATCAACGTGGTTGTGCTGAACAAGTCCGCCATCTATCCCGACCTGCCGTCCGTGTGCGGCATTCTGCGCGATTTGCAGAAGGACGGCCAGATCAGCTACAATACCTTCATCTCCGGTCCCAGCCGCACAGCCGACATTGAGCGCGTTCCCGCCGTCGGCGTGCATGGTCCGCTGGAACTGCACATCATTCTTCTGGAGGACTAGTTCCCATGCATGAAGCCCCCAAGACTCTTTCGGAATACCGGAAGAACATCGAAGAAGCGCTGAACGACGAGTACCTGCGCAAAACCTTGGACACCTTCGCCGTGGCCTATCGCGCCAACCGCGAAGTGGTCTTCCAGGAAGTGGATGAAAAGGCTCTGATCCGTCAGATTGCCGATGCCAAGGACGATGCCGCCAAGCACATGGATGAACTGTATGAACAGTTCAAGGCTGAAGCTGAAAAGCGCGGCGTCATTGTGCACCGCGCCGCCACGGCTACCGAGGCGAATGAAATCATCGCCAAGATTGCCAGGGAAAACGGTTGCAAGCGCATCGTGAAGTCCAAGTCCATGACGGCTGAGGAAACTCAGCTGAACGTCCGTCTGGAGCAGGACGGCCTCATCGTGGATGAGACGGACCTGGGCGAATGGATTATCCAGCTGCGCCATGAAGGCCCCTCGCACATGGTCATGCCCGCCATTCACCTGAACCGCTATCAGGTGGCGGACGACTTTGAGAAGGAAACCGGCGAAAAGCAGGACACCGACGTGCAGAAGCTCGTGAAGGTGGCCCGCGTCCAGCTGCGCCGCAAGTTTATCAATGCGGACATGGGCATCTCCGGCGCCAACTTCTGCGTGGCCGAAACCGGCGCCATTGCCACCGTCACCAACGAAGGCAACGCCCGCATGGTCACCACGCTGCCGCGCGTCCATGTGGCGCTGGCCGGTCTGGACAAGCTCATCCCCACGCTGGATGTGGCCATGACGGCCCTTCAGGTGCTGCCCCGCAACGCCACTGCCCAGCGCCTGACCTCCTACGTGACGTGGATGTGCGGCGCCTCTCCCTGCGCCGCTTCCCCCACGGGCAAGAAGATCATGCACGTGGTCATGCTGGACAACGGTCGTTCCGCCATTGCCAAGGACCCGCTGTTCTCGCAGATTTTCCGCTGCGTGCGCTGCGGCGCCTGCGCCAACGTCTGCCCCGTGTTCCGTATGGTTGGCGGTCACAAGATGGGCTACATCTACATCGGCGCCATCGGCCTCATCCTGACCTACTTCTTCCACGGCCGCGAAAATGCCAAGGCCCTGTGCCAGAACTGCATCGGCTGTGAATCCTGCAAGAACGTGTGCGCCGGCGGCATCGACCTGCCCCGCCTTATCCGTGAAATTCGCGCCCGCCTCACCGACGAGGTCGGCCCGAACCCCATGGGCAGCATGATGACCGTGGCCATGAAGAACCGCCACGTCTTCCATACCCTGCTGAAGTTCGCCAAGTTTGCCCAGCTTCCCTTCACCGGCGGCGCGCAGTTCCAGCGTCACCTGCCGGCCTTCTTCCTGGGCGAGCATGGCTACAAGGCCCTGCCGGCCATTGCCAGCAAGGCCTTCCGCGATCGCTTCCCGGCCATCAAGCCCAACCTGCCCGCACCCCGCTTCCGCGTGGCCCTGTTCTCCGGCTGCGCGCAGGACTTCGTCTATCCCGAAGAACTGGAAGCCTGCGTGAAGCTGCTGGCCGCCCACAATGTGGAAGTGGACTTCCCCATGGAGCAGACCTGCTGCGGCTTGCCTCTGGATACCATGGGCCAGCGCAAGACGGCCGTCGACGTGGCCGAGCAGAATGTGAAGGCCTTTGACGCCGGCCGCTACGACGCCATCGTCACCCTGTGCACCAGCTGCGCTTCCTTCCTGAAGCACAACTATCCCCAGCTGCTGGCCGATGGCGGCAAGGCCCATACCGCCAGCGCCTTTGCTGCCAAGGTCATGGACTTCAGCTCCTTCGTGCATGACGTGCTGGGCCTGAAGCCTTCCGACTTCAACAACTCCGGCGAAAAGGTGACCTACCATGCCTCCTGTCACCTGTGCCGCGGTCTTGGCGTGCACGAGGCGCCGCGCAACCTCATCGCTGATGCGGCCACCTATGTGCCCTGCAATGAAGAAGAGGTCTGCTGCGGCTTTGGCGGCACCTATTCGGTGAAGTTCCCCGAAATCTCCGCCCGTCTGCTGGACAAGAAGCTGAAGAACATTGAGGAAACCGGCGCCACCCGCGTGGTGGTGGACTGCCCCGGCTGCATCATGCAGCTGCGCGGCGGCGTGGAAAAGAAGGGCCTCAAGGTGAAGGTTTCTCACATGTCCGAGCTGCTGGCCGAGAACATGAAGAAAAAGTAGCGATTGAGCACGGGCCGGAGGCTCTGAGGAGGGCCTCCGGCTGGCTATAGATGTCCGGGACCGACTTCCGCCGGCGGCATTGCGCGGCTGGTTTCCCTGCGTGCCGCGCGGAGCGGCTGGCGGCGGGAAGAACGGCGGGCCCGGGCAACAACCCCGTTACAAGAGGAGTTTTGGGATGAGTGTTGAACTGTTGGCGTTATTTGCGATTTGCCCCATTCTGGTGGCCCTCGTGCTCATGGTCGGCTTGCGCTGGCCGTCTACGCGCGCCATGCCGCTGGCCTTCCTGACCGGCGCCGCTCTGGCCATGGGCGTCTGGAAAATGCCTGCCCTCCAGATTTCCGCCCTGTTTATCGAAGGCGTCATTACCGCCGTCGGCGTTCTCATCATCGTTTTCGGTGCATTGTTGATTTACTATACAATGCAGGAAAGCGGGGCCATGGAAACCATCCAGGCCGGTATGACCAAGATCAGCCCTGACCGCCGCATCCAGGCCATTATCATCGGCTTCATGTTTGCGGCCTTCATCGAAGGTGCAGCCGGCTTCGGCACGCCCGCCGCTCTGGCCGCTCCGCTGCTGCTGGGCCTGGGCTTCCCTCCGATCTGCGCGGCTGTTATCTGCCTGGTGTTCAACTCCGTGCCTGTGACCTTCGGCGCGGTGGGCACGCCCGTGCTGGTGGGCTTCAAGTCCATTGAAGCCATCGCCATGCAGGCCGCCGGTGTGACCGACCCCGCTCTGGTCTATAAGACCATCGGCGAATACGCCACGCTGATGCACCTGCCCATGGCCTTCATCCTGCCCATCTTCATGCTGGGCTTCATGACTCGCTTCTATGGCAAGAATAAGTCTTGGGCTGAAGGTTTCGCCGCATGGAAGTACTGCATCATGGCTTCCATCTGCTTTGTGATTCCCTACCTCGCGCTGGCCTGGCTGGTCGGCCCCGAGCTGCCTTCTCTGCTGGGCGGCATTATCGGTCTCGGCATTCTCGTTGTCCTTACCAAGAACGGCGTGTGCGTTCCCAAGACCGTATGGACCTTCGACGATCCCGAGAACTGGGATCCCAACTGGACTGGTGAAATTTCGGCTTCCAATGTTACCGAATTCAAGGAACACATGTCTCAGACCATGGCATGGATGCCCTATATCCTCTGCGGTCTGCTGCTCGTTGTTACCCGCGTTCCTGCGTTCCATGTCGGCGCTCTCATCAAGGGCACTGTTACCGTAGGCCTTACTGACATTCTCGGCCTCAAGGCTGCAATGGCCGGTATTGCCGGCTATGAAGCATTCAAGGGCATCAGCGCTTCCATCGACCTGCTGTGGCTTCCCGGTACCATTCCTTTCATCCTGGTTTCTCTGCTGACCATTGTCATGCACCGCATGAGCGGCAAGGCTACGGCCACCGCCTGGGGCACGGCGCTTGCCAAGATGAAGGCTCCTACCATTGCTCTGCTCGCAGCCGTTGCTCTGGTTTCCATCTTCAAGGGTTCCGCGTTCAACCCTGCCGGTTACGTTTCCATGCCTATGGCTCTTGCCAAGACTATCGCCGCTGTTGCCGGTAATGCCTGGCCTGCCTTGGCTTCCTATGCCGGCGGTCTCGGCGCCTTCATCACCGGCTCCAACACCGTGTCCGACATGCTGTTCGCCAACTTCCAGTGGGATACGGCCACGGCTCTCGGCTATGACATGTTCGGTCACTACATCATCGTGGCCGCGCAGGGCGTTGGCGGTGCCATGGGCAACATGATCTGCGTGCACAACATCGTGGCCGCCTGCGCCGTGTGCGGTCTGATTGGTAAGGAAGGCTTCATTCTGAAGCGTACTTTCTGGCCCTTCATGCTGTACTCCATCCCGGTGGGCATCGTCGCCTCCGTGCTGATCTTCTGCCGCTAGGCGAAGTCCCTTCGGGCGCGTGAGTGCCTGAATATCAGGGCCCCGTGGTATTGCCGCGGGGCCTTTTCGCATGCTGCTTCCTATCTGTTGAGGAAATAGAGCCCGGCAAGGCAGAAGCCCATGCCGATCGCCTTGTCCAGCGTGATCTGCTCGTGATAGAAGAGCAGGCCCACGATAAAGAGCACGAGCGCCAGCGAAATATTGGCGGTGAGCGAGGCACTGTTGATGGCCCAGCCTGCGCGATACATGAAGATGTAGCCGGTTTCGATACCCAGAATGGCAATCCCCAGGGCAAAGGTCGTCCAGTTCACGGCGCGGAGGTCGTCCGGCAGATGGCGCGGCCCCGCGGTGGCGCAGTAGAGCAGAAAGGTCACCAGTGCGGCAATCAGGTAGGTGAGCAGCAGGGAGGCCAGCGCGTTGACCTCGCGCGGCGTCTCCCTGGCGCAGAGATTGTAGAGGACGTTGGCGGCGATGACCAGCAGAACGGGCCAGATATAGGCGAACATGGAAGGCAGCTCCTTCGGCAATGGCCGGTTTGTCCGGCGGCATATTCCGGCGGACGCTCTTTCCGCTTACGGCTTCCTCCGCCATCTGTCCAGCCACAGATAGACGACGGGCGTCGTATATAATGTGAGGAGCTGGCTCACCAGCAGGCCGCCCACAATGGTGATGCCCAGCGGCTGGCGCAGCTCCGCACCGTCGCCCGTGCCCAGCGCCAGCGGTACCGCACCGAGAATGGCCGCGCAGGTGGTCATCATGATGGGGCGAAAGCGCAGGATGCAGGCCGTGAAGATGGCCTCCTTCGCGGGGAGCTCCCGCGTGCGCGCGGCATCCAGCGCAAAGTCTATCATCATGATGGCATTCTTTTTCACCAGGCCGCACAGGAGCAGGACGCCGATGAGGGCAATGACGCTGAATTCCTTGCCGCAGAGCAGCAGGGCCAGAATGGCCCCCACGCCGGCAGACGGCAGCGTGGAGAGAATGGTCAGCGGATGGATGAGGCTTTCATACAGCACGCCCAGCACAATATAGAGTGTGACCAGGGCCGCCAGAATAAGCAGCCCCTGCGTCTTCATGGTGTCGGCGAAGAATTTCGCCGTTCCCTGAAAAGAGCCGGTGATGGTGGCCGGCATGCCGATGCGCACGCGGGCCCTTTCCACCGCGCCGGCGGCTTCGGACATGGCCGCCCCGGGCCGCAGGTTGAACGAGAGGGTCACGGCGGCAAACTGCCCCTGATGGGCCACAGAACGCGCCGCAAAATTCGTGCTCACGGTGCCCAGCGCCGTCAGCGGCACAAGCCCGTCCCGCGCCGGCACATGCACGGCCTCCAGCGATGCCGCGCCTTCCAGCCAGCGGTCTCCCAGTTCCAGCACGACCCTGTACTGGTTCTGCGCGTCATAGATGGTGCTGACCTGTGCCTGCCCGAAGGCATTCCCCAGCGCACTGTCCACATCCTTCATGCTCACGCCCAGCTGCGCCATGCGTCCCCGGTCAAAGGTAATGCAGGTTTGCAGGGCGCGTTCGTCCATGTCGCTGTTCACATCCCGGAACAGGGCATCGGCGCTGAGTTCCCGCTCCAGTCTGGCGCCCCAGCGGCGCAAATCGGCAAGGTTGTCCGCCTGAAGGGTGTACTGGAACTGGGAGCGCGCGGAACGGCCTCCCATGTGCAGGTCCTGTGCCGGCTGGAGGAATATCTGTACGCCGGCCTCGCTGTTCAGCGTGCCGCGTAGCCGGGCAATGACCTGATCCGCACTGATCCTGCGCTCCCGCAGGGGCTTCAGTTCCAGAAATATGCCGCCGCCTCCGCGTCCGCCGGAGATATGGCCGGAAACATGGTGTACCGCCGGGTCTGCCAGCATCTTGCCCATGAGCCGCCGGAATTTTTCCTGAAGGGACTGAAAGGACAGGCTCTGATCCGTGCGGATGCCTCCCATGAGCTGTCCCGTATCCTGCTGGGGGAAGAAGCCCTTGGGGACGATGACATACAGCCAGACATTCAGGCAGATGACGGCCAGCAGCGCCAGCAGTGTCAGGCGCGGATGATCCAGAGCCGTGCGCAGGCTGGCTGCATATCCCCCTTCCATGCGGCGGAGCATCCCGTGCCAGCATTCTTCCAGCCGGTTCCAGATGCGGCGGCAGCGCGTATCCGGGGCGGGGGAGGCCTCGCGCAGGAAATGCGCGCACATCATGGGCGTGGTAGTGAGGGAAACCACCATGGAAATGAGCACCGCCGCCGCCAGCACCACGGCAAATTCCCGGAACAGGCGGCCGACGATGCCGCCCATGAACAGGATGGGAATGAATACCGCCACCAGAGAGAGCGTGATGGAGATGACGGTGAAGCCCACCTCCCGCGCGCCGAGCATGGCGGCCCGCAGCGGGGAAAAGCCCTGTTCCCTGTACCGCATGATATTTTCCAGCACGACGATGGCATCATCCACCACAAAGCCGGTGGCTATGGTCAGGGCCATGAGGGAGAGATTGTCCAGACTGTAGCCGCACAGGTACATAACGGCAAAGGAGGCGATGAGGGACACGGGAACGGCCACGGCAGGAATGGCCGTGGCGCGTCCGTTGCGGAGAAAGAGCAGCGTGACCAGCGTGACCAGGGCGATGGAAAGCAGCAGGCTGAATTCCACCTCCGCCAGTGATGCGCGGATGGTGCGCGAGCGGTCCATGCTGACATGCAGGGCGGCTGCTTCCGGCAGCATGGCGCGGAGCTGTGGCAGCATGGCGTGGATACCGTCCACCGTTTCGATGATATTTGCCCCCGGCGCGCGGAATACGATGAGCAGAATGGCCTTCCTGCCGTCCGCCAGGGCCAGGTTTCGTTCATCCTGCGAGGCGATGCTGATATCCGCCACATCGCCCAGACGCAGTACGGCTCCTTTTGCCCGCGCCACTATCAGCTGGCGGTAGTCTTCCACGGTGCGGAGCTGAGTGCTGGCGCCAATAAGCCACTGCTGCCCGCCGCTGTCTGCCATGCCCAGAGGACCGTAGGCATTGGCGGCACGCAGGGCGGAGGCCACCTGCGCCAGCGAGACGCCCGCATGATGCAGCATGCCGGGATTGACGCGCACCCGCACGGCTGGCAGCGCCCCGCCGCCCACGGTGACATCCCCAACGCCGGGCAGCTGGGATATCTTTTGCGCCAGCACCGTGGAGGCCGAGTCATACAGCTGTGCCGGGTTGAGCACGTCCGAGGTGATGGCCAGAATCATGATGGGCATGCCCGCAGGATTCATCTTGCGATAGGTGGGGTTCGAGGGCATGGAAGGCATGGAGGGCAGTGCCGCATTGATGGCGGCCTGCACTTCGCGCGCGGCTCCGTTGATATTCTTGTCCAGATCGAACTGCACCACGACGGAAGAACTGCCCAGCGAGCTCTGGGAGGTCATTTCCGTAATGCCGGAAATACGCCCCAGAGCGCGTTCCAGCGGCGTGGCCACGGTGGCGGCCATGGTTTCCGGGCCTGCGCCGGGCATTTTTCCCTGCACGCGGATGACGGGGAAGTCCACCTGCGGCAGGGGAGCCACCGGCAGCAGGGCGAAGGCCGCAATGCCGGCCAGCGTCACGGCCAGCGTGATCAGCATGGTGGCCACAGGACGCCTGATGAAGGGCGCGGCAAGGTTCAGGGGCAGATGCTCCGGCCCGATACGTCGCCGGCCGGTATTCATGGGCGGGCCTCCGGCGCGTCTGCGCGGCGGAAGCGACGGCTCAGGCGATCAAACCAGAGATAGATGACAGGCGTCGTGTACAGGGTAAGCACCTGGCTGAACATCAGCCCGCCCACCATGGCCGCCCCCAGCGGACGGCGCAGCTCCGCCCCCATGCCCCAGCCCAGCAGCAGGGGCAGCGCGCCCAGCAGGGCGGCCAGCGTCGTCATGAGAATGGGACGCAGACGGAGCAGACAGGCCTGGCGGATGGCTTCGTGCGGGCTCTTGCCCTCCGTGCGTTCGGCTTCCAGGGCAAAGTCAATCATCATGATGGCATTTTTCTTGACAATGCCGATGAGCAGAATGATGCCGATAATGCCCACCACCCCCAGCGGCATGTCGCCGGCCATCAGGGCCAGCAGGGCGCCGATTCCGGCGGAAGGTAGGGTGGAGAGGATGGTGACGGGGTGGATATAGCTTTCGTACAGCACCCCCAGGACGATGTACATGGTCATCACCGCGGCGACAATAAGCCATGCCTGGCTGGCTGTGGAGTTGCGGAAGGCCCGGGCCGCCCCCTGAAAGCGCATGCGCAGACTTTCCGGGGGATTCAGGGCGGCGACGGCCTGTTCCACGGCGTCCACGGCATGTCCCAGCGCATAGCCTGCGGCAGTATTGAAGGAGATGGTTGCGGCGGGGAACTGCCCCTGCCGGTGAATGGCCAGAGCTGTCGGACGTTCTTCCATGGTCGCCAGCATGGAGAGCGGTACGGGACCGCCGTCAGCCTGCACAAAGATATTGTCCAGAGCCCGCCGGGCGTCGCGGAACTGCGGAGCGGCTTCCAGCACGACCTTGTACTGGCTGGTCTGGGTGTAGATGGTGGAGATCAGCCGCTGCCCCAGCGCATCGTACAGGGCTGCGTTGATGTCGTTTGCGCTCACACCCATGCGGCTGGCCGTGTCGCGGTCAATACGGAGATAGGCCATGCGCCCCAGATGGCGCAGGTCATGCGTCACGCCATCCAGCTCCGGCCTGGCCTCCAGCGCGCTGACAAGCCGAGGTATCCATGTCTGGAGCTGTGCCTGGCTCACGGCTTCCACGGTGTACTGGTATTGCGTGCGGCTGATGCGATCCTCGATAGTCAGGTCCTGCACCGGCTGGAGATACAGGGTTGCGCCGGGCAGGCGGCGTACAGCCTGAGCCAGACGTGCGGCAATGGCGGGGGCACGGGCGGAGCGTTCGGCCAGAGGCTTCAGGCTGATGGTGAGCCGGGAGGAGCTGAGCGTCGCATTGCTGCCGTCCACTCCCACAAAGCAGGAGATGTCCGCTACGTCGGGGTCTTGCAGCAGCAGGGAGGCCACATCCTGCTGAAGGCTGGACATGGCGGCAAAGGAGGCGTCCTGCGGCCCTTCCAGAATGCCCTGAATGACGCCCGTATCCTGTACGGGGAAAAATCCCTTGGGAACGACCACGGCCAGCGCCGCGGTCAGGGCCAGTGTGGCGGCGGCCACGCCCAGCATGAATTTCTGCCGCCGCAACGCCCAGTCCAGCGTATGTTCATAGATGTGCAGCAGGCGCTGGAAAAAGCCGGCCCGCGCCTCCCGCTCTGTGCCGCCGGCGTGGCCGGAACGCAGAATCTGAGCGCAGAGCATGGGGGTCAAGGTCAGGGAAACCACGGCGGAAATAAGGATGGTGACGGCCAGCGTCACCGCAAATTCCCGGAACAGCCTGCCGGCCACATCGCCCATGAACAGAAGAGGAATGAGCACAGCCACGAGGGAAAAGGTCAGGGAAATGATGGTGAAGCCTATCTGTCCGGCTCCCCTGAGCGCGGCATCCAGCGGGCTGGCTCCTTCTTCCAGATAGCGGGAGATGTTTTCGATGACGACAATGGCGTCATCCACCACAAAGCCGCTGGCAATGACTAGGGACATGAGCGTGAGATTGTTGAGCGAATAGCCGGCAAGATACATGACGCCCAGCGTGCCCACCAGCGAGAGCGGTACGGCCAGGCCGGGAATGAGCGTGGCGCGGGCGTTGCGCAGGAACAGCCAGATCACCCAGATGACCAGCGCGATGGAGAGCAGCAGCTCCATCTGCACATCCTCCACGGTGGCGCGGATGGTGACGGTGCGATCCGTGACCACGCGCAGGTCCACATTGCCGGGCAGGGAGGCCTTCAGCGTTGGCAGAAGCGTGCTGACATTCCCTGCCACGCTGATGACGTTGGCGCCTGGCTGGCGCTGCACGGAGAGAATGATGGCCGGGCGCATGCGCCGCCCGCCGTCCCCAGGGCCGGTACCCTGGCTGACCCACGCGGCGAGACGGGCGTTCTCCGCGCTTTCAATGACGTCAGCCACATCCTTCAGGCGCAGGATGGCGCCGTCCTTATGCGCCAGCACGGTCTCTCCGTATTCCGCCGCCGAGCGCAGCTGGTCATTGGCATCAATGGTGCTGGAGCGGAGGGGGCCGTCAAAGCTTCCCTTGGCGCCGTTCACGTTGGCGGCGGCGATGCTCTGGCGCACATCTTCCAGCGTCAGGCCGTTGGCAGCCAGGGCGCGCGGATTGGCCTGCACGCGCACGGCAGGGCGCTGTCCTCCGCTGATAGTGACCAGCCCCACGCCGGAAAGCTGCGATATTTTCTGGGCCAGTCGCGTATCCGCAAGGTTCTCCAGCTCGGTAAGCGGCAGGGTGTCGCTGGTGACGGCTATGGTCAGGATGGGCGGGTCAGCCGGATTCACCTTGCTGTAGGCAGGAGGCGAAGGCAGATCGGCGGGGAGCAGGGAGTCGGCGGCATTGATGGCGGCCTGCACTTCCTGTTCCGCCACGTCCAGCGCCACGGAAAGGGCGAATTGCAGGGTAATGACGGAAGCGCCGCCAGAGCTGACGGAGGACATCTGCTCCAGACCGGAAATGGAGCCGAGCTTGTTTTCCAGCGGCGCCGTGACAACGTCAGCCATGATTTCCGGGCTGGCGCCGGGATAGAGCGTCACGACCTGAATGGTGGGATAGTCTATCTCCGGCAGGGCGGCGATGGGCAGAAAGCGATAGGCCAGCACGCCGGAGAGGAACAGCGCCGCCATGAGCAGCGATGTGGCCACAGGACGCAGGATGAACAGGCGGGAGATGTTCATGGCTGTCTCATATCAGCGGGCGGCGGGTGTCGCGTCTTTGTCCGCCGCCGGCATGGCTGTTCCCGCCCCGGAGCGTACCGCGGGCGGCGTCTCCACTTCCGCCACCACCTCCACGGCCGAACCTTCGCGCAGCCTGTCCACGCCATCCACCACAACTCTGTCGCCGGCGGCAAGGCCCGTGGTGACAACAGCCAGGGCATCCGTACTGAAGGGGACTTCCACGGCGGCCATGTGCACCTTGCCTTCCCGGATGATGAAGACGTATGTACCGCTCATGCCCAGCTGTATGGCGGCGGCCGGCACGGTCACGGCCTGCCGGAAGGTGCGGGCCAGCAGGCGGGCGTTGACAAACTGGTTGGGAAAGAGGCGGCGCTCCCTGTTGGCAAATTCGGCCTTAAGCTTCACGGTGCCGGTGGCGGTGTCAATGGAATTGTCCATGCTGACCAGAAAGCCCCTGTCCAGCATCTGGCTGTCATTGCGATCCCAGACCTGCACCTCCATGCGGCTGTCTTCCTCATGCTGGCGCGCTCCTTCCAGGATGACGGCCAGCTTGCTTTCCGGCAGGGTAAAGAGGACGTGGCAGGGCTGGATTTCACTGACGCGGACAATGCCGGCGCTGTCGGAGCTGCGCACCATATTGCCTTCCTCCACCTGCCTGAGGCCCGTTCTGCCGCTGACCGGCGCGGTGATGCGGCTGTAGGCAAGCTGGAGTTCCGCCGCCCGCAGCTTGGCCTTGTCAGACGCTACCGTGCCTTCGTATTCGCGTACCTTGGCCTGCTGGGCGGTATATTCCTGCCCGGCAATATATTTGTTTCTGGAAAGCGCTGCATAGCGGCCCAGGTCCAGGCGGGCGTTGTCCAGCAGGGCCTGATCCTTGGCGAGCGTGCCGCGTGCTTCGGCTACCTCGGCCTCAAAGGGCCTTGGGTCGATTTCCGCCAGCAGCTCCCCTGCCTGCACATGCTGCCCCTCTGTAAAATGCAGGCGGATGAGCGTACCGTCCACGCGGCTTTGCACAAGGGCATCGGCTGAAGGGCGCACGGTTCCCAGACCGGCCAGGTATTCGGGCACATCCTGCCGGAGCGCCGTGGCGGCGCGCACAGGCTGGGGAGCTGTCCGCATGGCGCGCGGCGCGCCGTCTTTGCGCAGAAGGACGAGAGAAGCGGCCAACCCGCACAGAAGCAGTACGGCCAGCAGGCGGAAGAGCGTGGTGCGACGCATAAAACCTCCGAAAAAAACGGAATACGACAGAAAAGGCTGAGCGGATGCGGGAGAGCGGCTGCCGTATGCGGAGGCGTGCCGTACGCCGGCGCATCATGGGGCGGCATACGATTCCTCCCGTACAGGCGGGGGAAAAGGCCGCGTTTGCCGTGCCTCAGCTTCCGGTGTCGTCCTTTGGGACGCCGCCGAAATAGAGGCGGCCTGTTTCGGTGATCTGGATGTCGTGGGATACCTGATCGGTAAGGCGGCAATACCCCCATGTCAGCCACTCGTCCAGCGCGTCCAGAAGCTGGCCATGAGAAAAGCCCGCCTGTTCTCCCTCTTCAAGAATGCGGGGAAAACGGCCGGGAGGAAGGGGCTGGGGAGCGTAGCGCAGGGCGCGCCGCAACCAGCTTTCAGCGCGGGAGCTGTTCATGGAAGTATCCTTGCAGGACGCTGTGCGGCGTGCCTGCGGCGGGGGAGGCGGCGGCTCCCCCGCATTATGCGGCATTATGCTTCCTGCGCGTCAATCCAGCGCATGGCCTCGGCAAGGTCCAGCGTGCCTTCATACAGGGCCCGGCCGCTGATGGCTCCCTGAAGGCGCGTGGTTCTGGTCAGGGGATGGAGGGCGCGCACGTCATCCATGGTTGCCACGCCGCCGGCGGCAATGACGGGTACTGTGGAAACTTCCGCCAGATGGGCCAGTGCGGGCACGTTGACGCCGGTCTGCATGCCGTCGCGCTCAATATCCGTATAGATGACAAAGGCGGCGCCGTCCCGCAGCAGGCGGGGCAGCACGTCGTCCACGGTGAGGCCGGCATCCGCCACCCAGCCCTTGGTCTTCAGCGCGCCGTTCACGGCATCCAGCGAAACACCCACGCGGCCCGGCCATGTGGCGCAGAGTTCGGCAAAAAGTTCCGGCTGTTCCAGCGCCACAGTGCCGATGATCAGGCGGTTCACGCCGGCATCAAGATAGGCCTTTGCCGTGGCCTTGTCGCGGATGCCGCCGCCAAGCTGCACGGGGATGTCCAGCGCGGCGCAGATGTCCCTGACGATAGCGCGGCTCCGGGGCGCGCCATCGAACGCGCCGTCCAGATCGATGACGTGGAGCCAGCGCGCGCCCCTCTCCTGCCATGCCCTGGCAGCGGCGACGGGATCGGGAGAAAATACAGTCGTTTCATGGGCAAGGCCCTGCTTCAGGCGGACAGCCTTGCCGTCCTTGATGTCCACTGCGGGGAAGATAATCATAGTCCAAGATCCTTTATGGATTTCTGCATGGCTTCTTCGGCCAGTTCCTCCGCCGTGACCCATGCTCCGTGGCGTTTGAAAAATGCTTTTGTGCGGCTGAGATCCTCAAGCAGTCCCAGCTGCTTTTCCTCGGTGATCGAGCGGTTGACTATGGCGCCGGTCCGCACATCAAGCAGAAAGAATTCCAGCCGCACGGCTGCGGATTCAGTGACGCCGGCGGGAGAGCCCTCGCGCTGGTGCCAGTCCAGCACCTGGGGAACGATGAGCATGTCCACGCGGTGCGCCCTGCCGTAGCTGACCCATGCCGTGAGGGCGCGGGGCGATCCGGATTCGTGGAATCTGTTGAAGACGGGCGCGTCTGCGGCGGGCAGGGGCGCGATTCTGTGCGCGCTGCTTTTCTTCAGCATGGCGGCATAGGCGGCATCCAGACGGCGCAGCGTATCGGCGGGGATAGCTCCCTGAAGTTCGGGCAGCCTGCCGAGCAGCAGCGCTTCCGTGCCTGTGGGCTGCGTGAAGGGAGCAAGTCCCAGGCTGGCTTCCCGGGCGACGGGGTGCGGCGCCGGAGCCGGGCGGGCGCAGGCGCCCAGCAGGATACAGAAGGACAGCGCCAGCATGAGGATATGGCGTACCGGCATCAGTCAAGACCTCCCTTGGTGCTGCGGATGGCGGTGCCGCAGCGACGCACAGCCTGCGCCAGCGCAATACCGAAGCCCTTGGCCGCCGATTCCAGCAGGTGATGTCCGTTCCTGCCGTAGTGGAAGGACACGTGCAGATTCATGCGCGCCGCCGTGGCAAAAGCCTTGTAAAATTCCCGCCACAGGTCCTTTTCCTCGCCGGCGATGACCGGAGGCAGCAGATCATTGTCCCGCCATTCCAGCCACGGACGGCCGGAGATGTCCAGTGTGACCTCGGCCAGAGCCTCATCCATGGGGACGCGGCCGTGGCCCACGCGGGCGATGCCGGCACGGTCGCCCAGAGCCTGGGCCAGCGCGTTGCCAAGACAGAGCCCCACGTCCTCGGCAGTGTGGTGCGCATCCACATGCAGGTCGCCGGAACAGCGCAGTTCCAGACGCATGCCGGCCCAGAAGAAGGCCAGCGTAAGCATGTGATCCAGCATGCCGAAGCCTGTGGAGACGGCCGGTTCGCCGCCTTCATCCAGATGCAGGGTCAGGCTGATGTCCGTTTCCTTGCTGGTACGGGTGATGGTCGCGCTTCTGTTCATGAGTCATTCTCCTGCTGGTTCCGCTGTTCCTGAGTGCTGTCTGCGGCGGCTTCGGCTTTGGGCCTGCGGCCGAAGGTGGCGGCAATGAGAATGCTGATTTCATACAGCAGCAGCATGGGGCCTGCCATGAGCAGCTGGGACATGACATCCGGCGGCGTGAGAATGGCCGCCACGATGAATATGCCCAGAATGGCATACCGCCGTACCGAACGCATCATGGCCGCTGTCACCACTCCCATGCGTGAAAGGAAGAAGGTGAAGAGCGGCATTTCGAATATCAGGCCGAAGGCCAGCAGCAGCTTGAGAGAAAAGCTGAGATATTCCCCCAGCGAAGGCATGGGCTGGATAATGTCCGTGGCGAAGCCCATGAAGAAGGTGAAGGCAAAGGGAAAGACCACGAAGTAGCAGAATGCCGCGCCGGCAATGAAGAAGACGGCGGAGGTGATGGCGATGGGGACGGCGTGGCGCTTCTCCTCATCATACAGCCCCGGCGCGATGAAGGCCCAAATCTGATAGAAAATGTAGGGGCTGGTCAGGAACAGGCCAGCCACGAAGGCCACGCGCATGTACGTGAAAAAGGCTTCGGGCAGGGCCGTGAAGATGAGCTTGGAGCCTTCCGGCAGGGCCGCGGTCAGGGGCTTCATCAGCTCGGCGAAGATCAGATCGGAGACGCCGTAGCAGACAGCAAAGCCCAGCAGGGCCGCAATGACGCATCGCGTGAGCCGGCTGCGCAGTTCATTCAGATGCCCCATGAGCGTCATGGGCTTTTCAGCCGCCTGTGCTTCCGCCTCCGCCCTGATCTGCTGTGCGCGCAGGGCGGCCAGGTCCGGGGTCATGGGCTGGACGGACTCCTGCGCGGCAGGTGCGCCGGCCGCACCAGTCTGCGGGCTGTCCTGCGCTTCCGACCGGGCGGAGCCTGCTTCGGCGGCATCCGTGTCCGTGTTCCGGGCTGCTTCCGCCGTGGCGGCATCCGTGGAGGCACCGGTGTCGTCGCTCCCTGCCGGCGTGTCCGCAGGGGCATCCGGAACGGGGGTGGCGGAGGTATTATCGTCGCGGGGCTGTTCGCCCCGTTCCTGCGACGATGGCAGATCAAAGCTGCCGGGCTCGCCTGCATCCGCAGCCTGCCGCTCGTTTCCGTCGCCGGATGATGCGGCGGGTTCCGCATCGGCGGATGCGCCTGCGGGCTCCTGCGACATGGCGGCTGCGGGCGGCGGAGCGCTGAAATCGGGAAATGCCCTGGTGCTGATGCTGAGCCGGCCCTGACTGTCTGCCCAGACGCGGATGCCGTCCGCGCCGAGATCGGCAAGAGCGAGACGCACCTGATCCGTGCTGGCGCCCGCCAGCGAGGCCAGTTCCTGAAGGGTAAGGGGCTGTGCCTTTTTCAGGGCGGCATAGACCTGCCCCGCCAGATCGGAAGCCTGACTCATGCCTGCGACCCCTGCTGGCCCGCAGCGGCGCCGGGAGCGGCCTCGCGGGCGGCCTGCGAGACAGCCTGCTCAACGGGACTCCCCGCCGGCCGGGAAGCGGACTGCGCGGCGGCCGCCTGCGGTGCGGCCGGTTTGGATGCCTGTGCGGCTGCCTGCTCCCTGCGCGCCTGTTCGGCGGCTTCTTCCTGTGCGGCTTCCGCATTCAGCGTGCGCTGGAAATCCGTGGAGACGCGGCGGAATTCGCCAACGGCCTTGCCCAGGGTTTTTGAGAGACTGGCGAGCGTTTTCGGCCCCAGCACAATGAGGGCCACTACCAAAATCACCAGAAGTTCCGTGCTGCCGATTCCGAACATGCGTGACTCCTTTTGTGTCTGGCGCGGCATCCTGCGCGCGGCAGGCCCGGCAGGGAGGCCGCACAGACAGGGCAGGCGCGCTTGCGGCGTTCCTGTGAAGAAAATATGGGCGCGGCGGAAGGCTGAATGCCGCAACGGATGCTGTTGCGGCGTTCCGGGACTGCGGCATGTTTCGTCCGCCATCCCTGCCGCCCCGTCGCGCCTGTCAGGGCGCGGGATGCGCGGAAGCCCGAAAGCCCCCGCGCGCCCCGCAGCCGGCTATTCCCATTCGATGGTGCTCGGCGGCTTGGACGAGATGTCGTACACCACGCGGTTCACACCCTTGACCTCGTTGATGATGCGGCTGGACATGCGCTCCAGCACCTCGGCGGGGAGGCGCGTCCAGTCAGCGGTCATGGCGTCCACGCTATCCACGATGCGCAGGGCAATGACGTGATCATAGGTGCGGCCATCGCCCATGACGCCCACGGTCTTGATGGGCAGCAGGACGGCGAAGCCCTGCCAGACCTTGCGATACCAGCCGGTGGAACGCAGCTCCTCCTGCACAATTTTGTCGGCGCGGCGCAGGATGTCCAGACGCTCTTCGGTGATTTCACCCAGCACGCGGATGGCAAGGCCGGGACCGGGGAAGGGATGGCGCCACACGATGGAGTCGGGCATGCCCAGCTCGGCGGCCACCTTGCGTACTTCATCCTTGAAGAGTTCGCGCAGGGGTTCGATGAGCTTGAGCTTCATGGTTTCCGGCAGGCCGCCCACATTGTGGTGGCTCTTGATCACCGCGCTGGGGCCCTTGTGGGAAACGGACTCAATGACATCGGGATAGAGCGTGCCCTGCGCCAGATAGTCCACCTTGCCCAGCTTTTTGGCTTCCTCGTCGAAGATTTCGATGAAGGTATGCCCGATGATCTTGCGCTTCTTTTCAGGATCATCCACGCCGGCGAGCTTGTCCAGGAAGCGGCTCTGGGCCTGCACAAAGTTCAGGTTCAGGTCGAAATGCTCGCGCAGATAGCCGACCACCTGATCGCCTTCATTGAGGCGCAGCAGGCCGTTGTCCACAAAGATGCAGTGCAGGCGCCTGCCGATGGCCTTGTGCAGCAGCACGGCCACCACGGTGGAGTCTATGCCACCGGAAAGAGCGCAGACCACGTGCTTGTCCGGGCCGACCTTTTCCGCCATTTCCCTGACCACGCGTTCCACAAAGGAGGACATGGTCCAGTCGGGCGTGATATGCGCCACTTCAAACAGAAAGTTGCGGAGCATGGCCGTGCCGTCCACGCTGTGATGCACTTCAGGATGGAACTGCACCGCATAGATGCGGCGGGCCTCGTCGGCCATGGCCGCCACTTCCAGCGTGGCGGTGGAGCCGGTGACGGTGAAGCCCGGCGGCGGCGTCATGACGCGGTCGCCGTGGCTCATCCAGATGCGGCTGGGCGCGGTGGTGTCCAGTCCTTTCCACAGGGTGCAGCCGGCAGCCATGTTCAGGTCTGCCGGGCCATATTCGCGCACTTCCGACTGCGTGAGCGTCCCGCCCAGGTTCTGGGCGAGCAGCTGCATGCCATAGCAGATGCCGAGCACGGGCACGCCCAGTTCCAGCAGGCCCATGTCCAGCCGGGGCGCATCCTTCTCACCCACGGAGGCCGGGCCGCCGGAGAGGATGACGGCATCGGGGCGCATGGCCCGCACCTGCTCCGCGGAGGTCTCGCAGTCGTGGATTTCCGAATACACGCCGGCCTCGCGCACGCGGCGCGCGATGAGCTGGGTAACCTGGGAACCGTAGTCGATGATAATGACTTTGCTGGCCACGGTGCTTCTCCCCTAGTTGTCCACGCGGTAGTTGGGCGCTTCCTTCGTGATGATCACGTCATGGACGTGGCTTTCACGCAGGCCGGCAGGGGAGATTTCGTAGAAGTGCACGTCGCTGAGCGCGGCGATGTTCTTGGCGCCCACATAGCCCATGCCGGAGCGCACGCCGCCCATGAGCTGATAGATGACGTCCTTCACGCCGCCGCGGTAGGGCACGCGGCCCACGATGCCCTCGGGCACAAGCTTCTTGCTGCGTTCCTGGAAGTAGCGGTCGGAGCTGCCGTCCTTCATGGCGTCGATGGAGCCCATGCCGCGGTAAATCTTGTAGGTGCGGCCCTGATACAGGATGGTTTCGCCCGGGCTTTCCTCCGTGCCGCCGAAGAGGGAGCCGATCATCACGGAATTGGCGCCCACCACAAGGGCCTTCACAATGTCGCCGGAGAACTTGATGCCGCCGTCGGCAATGCAGCAGCGATCCATTTCGCGGGCGGCGCGGCTGGCTTCGGCAATGGCGGTCACCTGAGGCACGCCCACGCCGGCCACAATGCGGGTGGTGCAGATGGAGCCGGGGCCGATGCCCACCTTCACGGCGTCGGCGCCGGCCTCCAGAATGGCCTTTGCGCCCTCATAGGTGGCGACATTGCCGGCAATGAGCTGGCAGCCGGGGAAGGCCGTCTTCACGGCGCGGATGGCGCGCAGCACGTTGGCGGAATGACCGTGCGCGGAATCCAGCACCAGCACGTCGACGCCGGCCTCGATGAGCTCGGAGGCGCGGGCTTCGGAATCCCGGCCGATGCCAATGGCGCCGCCTACGCGCAGGCGGCCGGCGCTGTCCTTGCATGCGTTGGGATATTTCTGCACCTTATCAATGTCTTTCATAGTAATGAGGCCGCGCAGACGGTTGTCGGCGTCCACTACCAGCAGCTTTTCGATGCGGTGACGGTGCAGATGCTCCTTGGCTTCTTCCAGCGACGTGCCCATGGGCACGGTAACGAGGTTTTGGCTGGTCATGACCTCGGCGACCTTCACGGCGTTGCCGTCTTCGATGAAGCGCACGTCGCGGTTGGTGAGGATGCCCACCAGCTTTTCGCCGTCCACCACGGGCAGGCCGGAAACGCGGAAGTCCTTCATCAGGTCCAGGGCTTCCTGCACGCTGCTGTTGGAGGAGACGGTCACGGGGTCAAGGATCATGCCGCTTTCGGACTTCTTGACCTTTTCCACTTCCAGGCGCTGCTTGGCAATGGGCATGTTCTTGTGGATGATGCCGATGCCGCCCATGCGCGCCATGGAAATGGCCATGGCGGATTCCGTCACCGTGTCCATGGCCGCGGAAAGCAGAGGAATGTGCAGTTTGATGGATGGAGTGAGCTGCGTGCCCAGCTCAACCATGTCGGGCGTGACGTCCGAATGGGCAGGGACCAGGAGAATGTCGTCGAAGGTCAGCGCTTTGCCGCGGTTCGTAAACATGGCTTCCTCGTAAGTGTTTGTTAGGAAAACAACAAAAAAGTGAATAGAAAATAATACTAAAAAATTCCACCCGCTGTCAATGCGCGCGGGCGGTTCGCGGGCATCTCCTTGACTTGACGGGGGAATGCGGCTATGAAAATGCACTTGTGCATTCCGCGCAAACTTCCATCCGCTCCGAGGTTTCCCTATGTTTGAAAGCCTTTCTGACAGACTTTCCGGCGTGTTCCGCAGTATAGGCGGCCGCAGCCAGCTCACGGAGGACAATATCCAGGCCGGCCTGCGCGAGGTGCGTCTGGCGCTGCTGGAAGCTGACGTCAATTTCAAGGTCGTCAAGGACTTTGTGGAGGCCGTGCGCGGCAAATGCCTGGGGCAGGAGGTGCTCAAGGGAGTCAGCCCCGCGCAGCAGGTCATCAAGATTGTGCGCGACGAGCTGGTGGAGCTGCTGGGCGGCGAGACCTCCGGGCTGGACCTGCGCGGCCGCCAGCCTGCCGTGATCATGATGGTGGGCCTTCAGGGCTCGGGCAAGACGACGTCCGCCGGCAAGCTGGCGAATCTGCTGCGCAAGCAGAAGATGAAGCCCTATCTCGTCCCCGCCGACGTGTACCGCCCTGCCGCCATTGATCAGCTGACAGTGCTGGCACGGCAGCTGGACATGCCCTATTATCCCTCCACTACGGACATGTCACCTGTGGATATTGCCCGTGCGGCCGTGGAGGATGCCAGGGCGCGGCAGGCCAGCGTGGTGCTGCTGGACACCGCCGGCCGCCTGCATGTGGATGAACGCCTCATGCAGGAGCTGGAGGCCATCAAGGCCGCTGTTGAGCCGCAGGAAATTCTGTTCGTGGCGGATGCCATGACCGGTCAGGATGCCGTGACCGTGGCCGAGGCCTTCAACAGCCGCCTGGGCATCACCGGCGTGGTGCTGACCAAGATGGACGGCGACGCCCGCGGCGGCGCGGCCCTGTCCATCAAGTCCGTGACCGGTGCGCCGGTAAAGTTCGTAGGCATGGGGGAAAAGCTTTCCGAAATGGAGGTTTTCCATCCTGACCGCATTGCCGGGCGCATTCTGGGCATGGGTGATGTGCTCACCCTGATTGAAAAGGCGCAGGAAAACATCAGGCAGGAAGAAGCTGAAGAGCTGGCCCGCAAGATGCAGAAGGCCAAGTTCGATCTGGAGGACTTCCGCACACAGATGCGCCGCGTGAAGCAGATAGGCTCGCTGGACACCATTCTGAAGCTGATTCCCGGTCTGGGCGGCCTGCGCGAAAAGCTGGCCGAGCTCAAGGGCGCGGAGCCGGAAAAGGAGCTTGCCCGCACTGAGGCCATCATCAATTCCATGACCATGGCCGAACGCCGCAACCCCGATCTGCTCAATGGCAGTCGCCGCGCGCGCATTGCCAGGGGGGCGGGCGTTTCCGTGCAGCAGGTCAATCAGCTGGTTCGCCAGTTCGAGCAGATGCGCCAGATGATGAAGGGCCTCATGGGCGGCGGCAAGCCGCGCCTGCCGAAGATGCCCGCCGGCATGCGCATGCCCGGCATGACGGGACTGCCCGGCGGCATGGGTGGCATGGGCATGGGAGGCATGCCCGGCTTGCCCGGTCTGAATTCTTCCAGCGCCGCCGCCAAACGGAAGAAAAAAGAGCGCGACAAGAAGAAAAAGAAGAAAAAGTAGGGCCCGGGCGCGGCATGGGCGGCGTGGCGTCTGCGAAATTTTTAGATGACAACAGGCCGTCTTTGCTGTATGACGCCTTTTCGCGCAGTGCGATTTTTTCATGGAAGGGAAAGGAAATCCCCGCCGCGCGCATGGATTTCCTGCTGGCATGGGGCCGTGCGCCTGCGGCGCTTGCGCTTTTCCTGATTGCCATATACAAAACATAACAAAAAACTTTGGGAGCAATATCATGGCTGTGAAGCTGAAACTGACTCGCATGGGCAGCAAGAAGCGTCCTTTCTACCGTGTCGTCGCCGCTAACAACGAAACCCGCCGCGACGGCCGTCCGCTGGAGCTGCTGGGCTACTACAACCCCATGACCAATCCTGCGGACATCAAGCTGGACATGGAAAAGGTCAACGCCTGGATTGCCCGCGGCGCCGAAGCCACCGATACCGTGCGCGCCCTGATCAGGAAGCAGGCCTAGCTTTCTTCATGCGCCCCGTGCCGGACTGAGATATGAAGGAGTTGATCGAATATATCGCCACGTCTCTTGTGGATAATCCCGGGGACGTGCAGGTGCGTGAAATCGACAACGGGCAGGGATCGACGCTTGAGCTGACCGTGGCCAGAGACGACATCGGCAAGGTCATCGGCAGGCAGGGCCGCACCGCCCGCGCCATGCGCATCCTGCTGGGAGCGGCTTCCGCCAAGGCCCAGCGGCGCGTGATGCTGGAAATTCAGGAATAGGCCGGAGCATGGAAGATTCGCGTTTCGTCCTCATGGGGGTGCTTGCGCGCCCTCATGGCATTCGGGGGGAGGTTTGCGTCGACTGGTACGCGGACTCCCCCGCCGCATTGCAGGGCCGCTTTTTCCTTCAGGAAGGGAAGGCGCCGCCGCTTCTGGCGCGGGCTGCGGAAGTGCGTGAGCATCAGGGGCGGCCCCTGCTGCGCCTGGAAGGCGTGTGCGATCGCGCAGGCGCCGACCGTCTGCGTGGCATGAAGATTCTGGTGCTGAAGGAAGATTTGCCTGAACCCGACGAGGGCGAAGCCTACCTGCACCAGCTTCTGGGGCTGACCGTGGTTCTGGACGAGGAAGACAGGGTGCTTGGCCGTCTGGATCACGTGGAATTTCCCGCCGGCCGGGAGGTATGGGCCATTGTCACGCCTGAGGGCAGGGAAGTGCTTTTCCCCGCTGTGGAGGAGTTCGTCAATGGCTTTGATCTGGAGCGTGGCGAAGTCTTCATTGCGCCCCCGCCGGGCCTGCTGGATATTTATCTGAATGATCAGGAACCAGCTCCCGACGAATACGACGGGGATGACGCGCACAGATAATGCAAAGCACAGGGACGGCAGCTGCGACTGACGTCCTTTTTTGTCTGGAGAGATACCGCAATGCCGGAACTGCCGGAAGTGGAAACCGTTGCCCGCACCCTGCGGCCGCTGATTGTGGGCCGCACCATTACCAGCGCGCAGGTGCTGCTGTCCCGTTCCGTGCATGAACTGAGCCTGCCGCTGGATCGGCTGGTGGGACGCGGCGTGGCGGATGTGAGCCGGCGCGGCAAGCTGGTTCTGCTGAACCTTGCGCCGGTGGAGGAGACGGACGCCCGGCATGCTTCCTGTCCCTGCCCGGCGGAAGGAACCCCAGGCACGGCCCATGCCGTCCTGCCTGCGCAGTCGCTGACGGAGCCTTCCGCCAGTCCGGCGGTGCTGGCCGTGCACTTGCGCATGACGGGCCGCCTGTTTGTATTTCCGCCATCCGAGCCTGTCGGCAGGCACACCCGTGTGATTCTGGGGCTCAGCGACGGCAACAGGCTTTTCTTTGATGATGCCCGCACGTTCGGCCTGATGCTGCTGGCAACGCCCTATGTGCTGACGTGCTGGCCCTTCTGGACCACATTGGGCCCCGAACCCCTTACATTGTCGGCGGAAGACTTTGCGGCGCGGGTGCGGGCAAGGCGGGGGAGCATCAAGGCTGTGCTGCTGGATCAGAAAGTCATTGCCGGCATTGGCAATATCTATGCGGATGAATCCTGCTTCCGTGCGGGGATTGATCCGCGCCGCCAGGCTTCATCGCTGTCGCCGGCAGCGTGTGCCCGCCTGCTTGCCTGCGTGCGGGAGGTGCTGCTCCAGTCCATCAGGGAATGCGGCAGCTCCATCAAAGACTACCGTACTGCGCGCGGAGATGCCGGCGCCTTTCAGAACTATTTCCGCGTCTATGGTCGCGCGGGGCAGCGCTGTCTGGCATGCGGAGGCGAGCTGGAAGGAGCCAGAGTGGCCGGACGCGCCACGGTGTTCTGCCGGCACTGCCAGCAGTAGGCGTCCTTGCGGATCATTCTTCCAGCCATACATCCATGCGATCCGGGCTGATGCCTTCCGGAGGCGTCTTTCTGGCGTGTTCCAGCCGCCATCCTCCCTCCTTTGGCCAGACAAGGTCTATCTCTCCCAGCGCCGCCGTGGTCAGCAGGGGAATGCCGCCTTGTTCCAGAAAGGCGCGCAGGCGTTTGCCGGGGAAGTTCCAGCGGCTGTCCCGGGCGCAGGAGGCAAGGACAAGGTCCGGCCTTGCAGCTGCATACAGCGCGGCGAAGAAGGAGGAGTCGGCGCCATGATGCGGGGCGATGACCACGCGCACCCGCAGATCGGCACCCCTGTGAAGCATGGATGCAAGAGCCGGACGTTCCGCGTCCCCCGTGAGCAGGAGCAGGCCCTGCCCATGCCGCGTCAGGCGAAGGACAAGGGACGCATTGTTTCCCGTGTGCGTCCAGTCCCGCGGCGGATGCACAACCTCCAGCCGCAGGCCGTCACCCAGATTGAGGCTGTCTCCGGCGTACAGCTGGCGCTGGCTGTGGGAAGCCAGCTGGTCTTTCCAGAAGGCGGCGCCATTGCCGGCGGGTACCTCTCCGTTATGAAATATTTCCCGCACGTGAAGTCCGTTCAGCACGGCGCCAAGGCCGCCTGTGTGATCTCTGTCCGGATGCGAGGCCAGCACGGCATCCAGTGTGGGCAGATGATTGTAGCACAGGCGGGGGAGCACCAGTGCCGCGCCGCAATCAAAATGCGGCCCGGCATTGCCGCCGTCCGCCAGCAGACGCCAGCCCGAAGGCGTCTCCAGCAGAGCCGCCTGTCCATGTCCCACGTCGAGCAGGGAAAGACGGATTTCCTGCCGCCAGCAGGGGAGAAGGCAGATACCGGCACAGAGAAATGCTCCGGACGCCAGAAGATACCGTTTTCCTGCCGGAGGCATGGCCGGACGGCGGGTACGCAGGCACAGGCCCGCCAGCAGGCAGAGCCAGGCCAGCCAGAACAGCCAGTGGGGATGCGGCAGGGCGGGCGTGGCCAGAAGGCCCTGCCCGTCCAGCCAGTCCAGGGCATCCATCAGCCAGCCGCAGGGCAGGGAAGCCAGCTGCAAGCTCCATGTGCCCGCTCCTGTCAGCCCGCAGACGGCCAGTCCCAGACCGATGAAGGACAGCGGCAGCACCCACATCCCCAGCACGGGCAGCCAGAGGGCATTCAGCGGGAACCACCAGCCCGTATTCTGAAAATAGTGGACGGCGAGAGGCAGGATAGCCAGCGAAACGGCAGCGGAACAGAGCGCCACATCCAGCAGGGCGCCGCAGCAGCGGGCGGCGGAGCGGGGCATGCCATGCAGCCGGCGGCGGATGCCGGCGCGCATTGCGCCCAGCCAGGGGGCGGCGCAGGCCAGTCCGCCCACGGCCAGAGCCGAAAGCTGCAAGCCAACTTCATAGGCCGCGGCGGGCCGGCAGATGGTAATGAGCGTCACGGCATCCAGCAGGATGTCCAGCGCGGTATGCACGCCGCCGCGCCAGCGCCACAGCGCCAGCAGGAGCAGCATGCAGGCCGCGCGCGTCAGCGAGGGGGGCGCGTCGCCAAGCCAGAGATAGGCCAGCGCCGGTGGCAGAGAGCACCAGAGCGCCAGCCGGGGGCGAGGCACGCGCAGGTAGCTCGCCGGATGGAGCCATCCCGCCATGTGTGCCAGTCCCAGGCCAAGCAGGGCCATGAAGGCCAGATGCTGTCCGGACAGGGCTATGCTGTGCAGAAGCGAGGCCGCGGACAGCATGCTGATGCTGTGCTGGCTGAATCCCGAGCGATCGCCAAAGAGCAGCGCGGGAATAAAGGCGGCATGCTGTGCCTGCAGATTGCCGCTTATGCCGGAAGCGGGAGACGTTACGCCTTGTGCATCGCAGGAGCCGGCGGGGGGAGTCGTCCCTGCCAGCATGGTGACGACAGCGCGCCGCAGATGCTCCCGCAGGGCGGCGGACACGGAAGGCTCGCCCTCCATGAGGGGATCACCTCGCGCACCTTCGCTCCAGATGCGTCTGAATATGCCGCGTGCAGCCCACGTGCCTCCATAGTCCGGCAGGGAAAGATTGGCAAAGCCTGCCGTGCTGCGCAGCCGTGCGGTAATTTCCGCCCGCTGCCCAGGCAGGGGGCGGCAGAGCGCCTTGTCCCACGTCCAGACGAGACGGATGCCGGAAGCATGGTCCTCTGTGCCGGCGGCCGGGCCGCCGATGGGCCGGACGTCATGCAGGATGATGCGCAGGCGGCTGCCCGGCATGCCCTGTACGGAGTCCACCATGCCGCTGAGGCGGAGACGCTCCTTGCTGAAGGCCCACGCAGGAAGATGGGGCGTGGCGATGGAGGTATGGGCGGCGCAGAGTCCGAGCGCGAAGGCGGCGCACACGGCCAGTATCGTGGCGGCATGGCGGCATCGTCCGTCCACCCAGAGCAGAAGCAGACACAGGACGCCTGCGGGGGCCGGCCAGCGGTTGGCAAAGATGCCGGCTATCCAGGCCAGTGCCAGCGTATGCCGGAAGAGCAGGGCCGCCAGCGGGGCAGACGCGCGGTCCTGCGCGGTGCCGCGGCGGGCGTTCATGACGGCCGGTTCCGCCTCCTGCTGCCGCATGGCCCGGAACTCCGCGCGCTATGCCAGTTCGCGGGCGGCGTCCCGGGCTTCGGCGCGGGCCTTGAGGCTCTGCCTGTGGTCATGCAGCTTCTTGCCGCGTCCCAGTGCTATTTCCAGCTTGACGCGGCCATGCTTGAAATACAGGCGCGTGGGCACCACGGTTAGCCCCTTCTGGGCTACGGCGGCGGCCATGCGGGCAATCTCCCGGCGGTGCAGGAGCAGCTTGCGGGGACGGTCGGGCGTCTGTACGACGTAGCCGGCATTGCTGTAGGGGGCGATATGCAGGGAGAGGAGCTGGGCTTCGCCATCGCTGAAGTCCACATAGCTGTCGAGAAAGTTGACCTTTCCGGCACGGATGCTCTTCACTTCAGGGCCGGTGAGGGAAATGCCCGCTTCCAGAAAGTCGCTGAGTTCATACAGATGCCGCGCCTTCTTGTTCACGGCTATGGTGGAGGGCTGCGTTTTTGCGCTCATGGTTGTTCATCTACCCGTTGGTCTGGAGCATGGTATTATGGAAGACGAGTTCCTCGCCGAGGCACTGGGCCAGCGTCTCGCGCACCATACGGCTGGAGGCGGCCGCATCCGTGCTTGCCAGCACGGAATGAGCCAGTTCGGAACAGATTTCCGCATCAAGGTGGCGGATCATGTGCTTGATGGCCGGCACCGAGGTACAGGCGGCGGATACGGAATCCACGCCCATGCCCAGCAGCAGGGCCAGCCCGTGGGGGTCTGTGGACAGTTCGCCGCAGACGGAAACGCCGATGCCCTCGCGGTGCGCACAGTCGATGACGCGCTTCAGCGACAGCACCATGGCCGGATGCAGGGGATCGTGCAGGTAGGAGACATGCTTGTTGTTGCGGTCAATGGCCATGAGGTAGCAGAGCAGGTCGTTGGTGCCGATGCTGAAGAAGTCGCACTCGCGCGCCAGCGAGTCCGCCACCATCACGGCGGCGGGCGTTTCGATCATGACGCCCAGGGGCATGTCATCTCTGTGCGGAATGCCGGCGGCGCTGAGTCCCTGGCTTACTTCCGTGATCAGGCGGCGCACCTCCTGCACTTCCTGAAGACTGGAGATCATGGGGATCATGATGGCCGTATTTCCATACAGGCCGGCTCGCAGCAGGGCGCGCAGCTGAGTGTGGAACACCTCCCGATGACGCAGGCAGAATCTGATGGCCCGCAGGCCCAGATTGGGATTGGGCTCCTTCAGTGCTTCCTGCGAGCGCAGCATTTTGTCCGCGCCGGCGTCCAGCGTGCGAAAGACCACGCGCGCCGGCGCCATGCGCCGTGCCACATCGCGGTATTCCTGAAAGAGCTGCTCCTCCGTGGGGAAGCGGGAAGCGCGCAGATAGGCAAATTCCGTGCGATAGAGCCCGGCGCCTTCCGCACCGGCGCCGAGCGCGGCAGCGCATTCGTCCGGACTTTCCATATTGGCCTGTACGGTCACGCGCACGCCGTCCAGCGTTTCCGCGGGCAGGGGGGCGTTGTGCCGGGTACTGTGCTCCCAGGCCAGATATTCTTCCTGCCGCGCGGAAAACTGCGCCACCTCATCTTCATCCGGGGCAACATGCACACAGCCGCGCACGGCGTCCACAATAATGAAGTCGCCGTCCTCCACCATGTCCATCAGGCTGGTGACCCCCACCACGGCGGGCAGATGCAGGCTGCGTGAGAGAATGGCCGTGTGCGAGGTGGGGCCGCCTTCCATGGTCACCAGGCCCAGCATGCCGCGCAGATTCAGGCGCAGGGCATCAGCCGGGGAGATGTCTTCCGCAATGAGCACGTGCGGCATGGTTCTGCCCCGTGCGGCCTCGCAGCCCAGAAGGCAGGTCTGGATGCGGCGTCCCACGGCTTTGATGTCCTGCGCACGCTCGCGCAGATAGGGATCGTCCATGCCGTGGAACAGGGCGCACAGCTCCTCCACAGTGCAGGACAGCGCCCAGGAGGCGCACAGATGCTGCTCGTGGATGCGGCGTTCCGCCGTGCCCAGCAGCTTGGGGTCCTGGCAGAGCTGCATGTGGGCGCGGATGATGTCGCCCTGCTCCGCCAGATCGGCGGGCACCTGCTCGCTGGCCAGCTTCAGCTCGTCCCGCGCACGGGCGGCCGCCTGGCGCAGAGCGGCGCATTCCGCGGCGCATTCCCCGGGAAGGATGCGGCGTTCTTCCACCATGCCGGAAGGCAGCAGCTTCTGCACCTTGCCCAGGGCAATGCCCGGGGAAACGGAGGTGCCGGACAAAACGGCTCTGGCCATACTCAGTCCTCAATGCCGGCGATGAGATTGCCCAGACGGATGAGTGCCTCGCGGGCGTCATCGCCGCTGGCGCACAGGGTAATCTCCGCATCCCCCGCGGCGGCAAGGGAAAGGATGTCCAGCATGCTCCTGGCATCAGCTTCCGCCGTTCCCGTGCGCAGGCGGATGTCCGCGCTGAAGTTCTGCGCTTCCTGGGCAAGGCGGGCGGCCGGCCGCGCATGTATGCCCAGCGGTGATTGCACACGCACGGTGAGGGCAAGTCCCTCCGGCGTTGTCGCTATGTCTCCAACCATGATTCAGCCTTCTGGCGTCTGGCGCCGTGGTTCGATCTGTTGCCGCGTGTCAGCGGGGAAAGGCGCAGGACGCGCGTCACAAAAATCTGCCGGTCAGCATGAGCGTCAGCAGCGCTGCCGTAAAGAGCGCCAGACGCGAGAGCTGAAGGCGGCCTACGCCCCATGCCGCTCCGGCCAGCAGGGCGGCGCCGGTGAGCAGAAGCGGCCAGGCTGTCTCCAGCCCGGGCGGGAGCAGCCGCCAGAACAGGACGGCCAGCAGCACGGCATTGACGGATTTCAGCCTGCCGGCCCAGTTGACAAGATCCAGCCGCCGCAGCCACTGCAGGGCGCGCATGTTCTGGCGAAGCCCCAGAAAGAAGATGGCCGCACGGAATGCCGTGAGCGCGCATACCGCCAGCGCGGCCAGGGCCAGCGCCGCAGTTGTCCAGCCCTGAAGAATCAGCAGCGTGGTGCCGATGGCCCACATGGGCAGGAGCGTGCCGCTGAAGAATGCGTCGCCCAGTGCGGAAAGCGTGGGAGCAGTGGCATTCTTGAATGTTTTCAGCAGGGATTCCGGCAGCAGTCCGGCGGCAGCCTGCTCTTCCAGACTCAGCAGCATGCCGGCAAAGAGCGGCAGCAGAAAGGGATGCGTATTGGCATGCTCGGCATACCGGCCCAGCGCGGCGGCAAGACGCTCCTCTTCGGGATAGAGTTCGCGCAGTCCGGGTTCCAGCACGAACAGCAGCCCGATCTCCTGCATGCCGCGCGTGCTGTTGGCGGCGTTCACGAACCATGTGCGCAGCAGGCAGCTGCATGTTGCGCGGGTGCTGAGCATGATGGCTCCCTAGTGTTCCAGCTCGGTCATGAGCAGGTACAGTTCTTTGCCGGTCCAGCCGGCCACGTGCTGCTGCGCGCGGCGGGCAATGTCGCGGGGTTTGCCACCGCGCGCGCTTTCCTCCGCCAGCAGGCGCAGAACGTCATCGCGCGGGGTGCGGCCGGTTCCTTCCGGCGGCCCGATGATCACGGTAATCTCGCCCAGCAGGCCGTCAGGCACGTCCGCATGTTTTTCCAGCCGCCCAAGTATAAATTCTTCATGCTCTTTGGTCAATTCCCGGCAAATGGCGAGCTCGCGGGGGCCCAGCAGGGCGTGCGCGGCGGCCAGAGTGGCCTTGAGCCTGTCCTTGCGCTCGAAGAAGACCAGCGTGCAGGGCGCCTGCGCGAAGGGGGCCAGGGTTTTTTCCTGTTCGGCCCTGTCCCGGGGCAGGAAGCCGAAGAAGGTGAAGGGCTGCGGGGCTATGCCCGCTGCCGAGAGCGCCGCCACCGGAGCGCAGGGACCGGGAACCATGGAGACGCGGATGCCGGCCTCGCGGCAGGCGCGCACCAGCCTGTATCCCGGATCGGCCATGAGCGGCGTCCCCGCATCGGAAATATAGGCCGCCGTCCTGCCCGCCAGCAGCTCGCGGATGATGCCGGCGGCCTTGTCGGCCTCATTGTGATCATGGCAGGACACAAAGCGCGTGACGGATACCCCGCAGCGCTGGCACAGCAGGCCGGCCCGGCGCGTGTCCTCCGCCAGTACAAAGTCGGCAGCTTCCAGAACCGCTCTGGCGCGGGGAGAAAGATCACCAGGGTTGCCAAGCGGCGTGGCTACCATCCACAAACGGGGAGACGTCAACGGCATCGGCTATATGCTCCACGGTAAGGGTGTCGGCGTGGCGGATAACGCATACCACGTCAAAACGGCAGTTTTCATGCCATGCCTCGTGCTCATCCAGCCAGAGCCGCGCGGCCTGAAAGAGGGCGCGGCGCTTGGCCGGGGTCACAGCTTCGGCGGGGGAGGCCAGACTGCCCGTGCTCCGGGTCTTGACCTCGACAAAGACCAGTGTGTCGCCGTCACGGCAGACCATGTCCAGTTCCAGCCGCCCCCGGCGCCAGTTCCGGGCCAGAATGCGGAAGCCGGCGGCCCGGAGATGCCCGGCGGCGGCCTCCTCGCCCGCCATGCCCAGCTGCCGGCTCGCATCAGCGCGGCGGACGGCCTTGCTCAGCACAGCAGGCCCTGCACCGGCGCGGCCGCAGGCTTCACACCGGCGAAGGTCATGCGGTGCTGCGGACAGGGGCCCAGTTCCTGAATGCGGCGCAGGTGCTCCCTTGTGCCGTATCCCTTGTGGGCGGAAAAGCCATAGCCTGGCCAGCGCCGATCCAGAGCGCGCATGAGCTGATCCCGATATGTCTTGGCCAGGATGGATGCCGCGGAGATGGCGGGCATGAGCGCGTCTCCCTTCACGAGGCATTCCTGCCGGGGAAGCTCCCCTGCATGTCCCCTGCGCCAGTGCGCATCCAGCACGGCCGGCGGCACGGTTTTGTTGCCGTCAATGACAAGCAGTTCCGGCGCGGTACGCAGCGCGCAGACGGCGCGGCTCATGGCATGAAAGGTGGCCTGGAGGATGTTGCGCCGGTCTATTTCCGGCGGCCAGATAACGCCCAGCCCCCAGGCAATGGCACAGGCGCGGATTTTGGGCGCAAGCTCGTTGCGGCGGGCTTCGGTCAGGGCCTTGGAGTCGCCCAGGCCGGGGAGATCATACTTCCACGGCAGGATGACGGCGCCGGCCACCACCGGCCCGGCGAGGCAGCCGCGTCCGGCCTCGTCCACGCCAGCCACCAGACGAGCGGCACGCGGTGCAAAGCCGGCTATGTCCAGCAGTGCGACAGGAGCGCGGGGGGAACGGCGCGGGGGCATGGGGCTTCCTTTGCCGGCGCTGTGCGGCGGGTAAGAATGGCGGAAAGGGAGGACGGCAAATGCCACCCTCCCTGAAAAATCAATGCTGCTCGCGTCTCACGCGGCCGGCATCCCGGCGCGTCTGCTAGCGCATGCCGCGGGGCTTGATGCGGGCGGCCTTGCCGCGCAGGTTGCGGAGGTAGTACAGACGGCTGCGACGCACGCGGCCGGCGGTGACGACTTCCACGTGATCAATGAAGGGGGAGTGCATGGGGAAGATGCGTTCCACGCCCACGCCGTCAGACACCTTGCGGACGGTGAAGCTGCTGCCGGTGGTGCCGCGCTGGATGCGGATCACATTGCCCTGGAAGACCTGGATGCGTTCCTTTTCGCCTTCAACAATGCGGACATGCACCTTGACGTTGTCGCCGGAGCGGAACGCGGGGATGTCCATACGCATATTTTCAAGTTCAATCTTTTTAATGATGTCCATTTGTTACTCCTTTTCGCAGCGGCATGAGACGCTGGGCTGGTCAGCGGTTGTACTAGTTTCCGCTGTCGGGGTCAAGCGAAGTCCCCAAGAATTCTGTCCAAAGTTATGGCTGCGGCGGCGCGTACTGAAAGATGGTTGTAGCCGCCTGAAAATCGCAGCGGGCGCAGCCGGCCGTCGCACTGCGCAAGCGCCTCCGGCGCGAGTCCGCGGCCTGTGCCGAAGCAGAGGAGCACAGGTTCGGAACGCAGCCATTCCCGCACCTGCACTGGCGGGATGGAGGGCGCTTCCTGCTTGCGGGGCCATTGGGCGGAGGTCGCCAGCACGCGCGGACGCATACCCGTGCGGGCGGCCACATCCTCGATGGCCTCCTCAATCACACGCACATGGCGCACAAGGCGGAGCGCTTCGGCTCTGTCCGGGAGGTGCGCGGCGGCGGGGCCTGCCGTCCAGTGCCGCAGAATGTCGGACAGCACGCGGGCCTGATCCTCCAGCGGCGTGGCGACGTAGAAGCCGCCAAGGCCATAGGTGCGTGAAGTGCGGGCTATATCGTGAATATCAAGATTTGTCAAAGAGGAAGCGCCGGGATTTTTTCCGCCGAGCAGCACGGGATAGTGCACAAGGCAGGCAAAAAGGTTGTGTCCGGGCCGCAGCCAGGGCCGGCTTTCCAGCCAGGCGGCGTCCTCGGCGCTGAGGGGAGCCTCCTCCAGCAGATCGGGACGGTGTTCCAGTGTCATGCGCAGGGATTCCTGCCTGCGCCAGGCGGCGATGGCGGCGTGATTGCCGCCGCGCAGCACGTCCGGCACGGGACGGCCCTCCCACACTTCCGGGCGGGTGTACTGCGGATATTCCAGCAGCCCGTGCGAAAAGCTCTCGTCCTCGCCGGAGGCTTCCTTGCCCATGAAGCCGGGCACCAGCCGGGAAACGGCCTCTATGACTGCCAGCGAAGCCGTTTCGCCGCCATTGAGCACCACATCGCCCACGCTGACTGGTTCCAGCGGAAAGGCGTCGAAGAGCCTGCCGTCCAGACCTTCATAGCGGCCGCAGATGATGGTGACGTTCTCTTCCTGAGCCAGCTCCCGGGCCAGGGTCTGCGTGAAGGGCCGTCCGCTGGGCGCCATGACCAGCATGCGCCCCGGCCGGGGGATTTCCCGCAGGCTGGCGGCCAGTGTTTCGGCCAGCATGACCATGCCCGGCCCGCCGCCATAGGGACGATCGTCCGTGGTGCGGTGCCGGTCGCAGGCGTGATCGCGTGGGTCGTGTCTGCTGAAGGCGATGAGGCCGGCTTCCTGCGCCTTGGCCATGAGGGCCGTGGACAGGGGGGAATTATAGAATTCGGGAAAGAGCGAGACGAGATGGAAGTGCAACATGTCCCCATTCTGCGCTAAAGCGCGGCGGCTGGCAAGCGCAATCGGCATGGGAAAGGCGCACGGCGGCGGGTTGTATCTCCCGTCGCCGTGCGGAGCGGACTAGCTGATGAAGTTCGTCTTGATTTTGGGTTCGTCGGCAGGGGCGGGAATCGCAGCGGCAGCCATGCTCTTCAGCATCCAGGCCATGTTGGCGCCGAGGGCGCGCATGGTCTGCATGCCTTCCAGATCCTTGCGCACTTCGTCCGGCGTCAGCCCGTGGGTGGAATTCCAGTAGCGGGAGGAGACCACGGGCATCTGATTGATGGTGAAGTATTTGTTCAGACGATCGAAGGCTGCGCTTGCGCCGCCCCGGCGGCAGTTGACCACAGCGGCCCCCGGCTTGCCGGCAAGGAGGCTCCCGGCGGCGTAGAACAGGCGGTCGAGGAAGGCGCAGAGGGAGCCTGCGGGCCCGGCGTAATACACCGGAGAACCAATGACCACGCCATCGGCCTGCGCGAGCAGTTCCACACAGGAGGTCATGGGAGCATCATTGAGGACGCAGCGTCCCAGTTCGCGGCATTTGCCGCAGGCCATGCAGCCGGCTACAGGCCCGGCGCCCAGATGGAAGAAGGTGGTCTGCACGCCGCCGGCCTGAAGGCTTGCGGCCACTTCGGAAAGCGCGGTGAAGGTGCAGCCGTTCTTATGCGGGCTGCCGTTGATCAACAGTACGTTCATGGGATTACTCCTTGGCGGGATGCGGTTTTCCTGCCGGGCGGGAGGAAGACCGCTGTTCGGAAAGCGCGAGTCCGGCCAGCGTCATGAGAATGCCGGCCAGCGCCACGCCCGTGATGCGCTCATTCAGGATGATCACCGCCGCGATAACGGTGACGACGGGAATGAGATAAATATAGACACTGGTGCGGATGGCCCCCAGCACGCGCACGCACCAGTTCCACGACACGTAGCCCAGCGCCGAGGCCCCCATGCCCAGAAAAAGCAGATTGGCGGCGTTCTGCGGCCTGGCCATGCGTTCCCAGTCCAGGCCCGCGCCCAGAGCGGGAAGCAGGGGCGCAGTGAGCAGCAGGCCGTAGAGAAAGACGCGGCGCGTGCAGAGGATGGTGTTCTGGCGGAACGTTCCGATGCGGCACATCAGCACGGAGTAGCAGGCCCACGCCAGCGCCGCGCCGGCGGCCATCAGATCGCCCAGCGGGTTCAGGCGCAGGACCATGCTGCCGTTATAGAAGATAAGGCAGATGCCGGAAGCCGCAATGGCAAAGCCGCAGAAAAAGCGCAGGGTAAAGCGCTCGCCACGCAGAAAGGCATGGGCCAGCAGCGCCGTCAGAAAGGGGGAAATGGACACGATGATACCCACGTTGGAGGCGTAGGTGTGGGCAAGCGCGGTATTTTCCAGCAGGAAGTACAGCAGAACGCCGCACAGCCCCGCACCCATGTAGCAGATTTCCTGCCGCCATCCCTGCCAGGGGAAAAGACGGGGCATCACGGCCAGCAGGGTGCAGAAGCCAAGGAAAAAGCGGTAGGCAAGAATTTCCACGGGGGAAAAATCGTTGAGAAGAACCTTGGTCGCCACAAATGTTGTCCCCCACATGATGATGGTCAGGAGGGCAAGGCAGTGGCCAAAGATGCGGGAATGCGACATGGCTGCGATGCGGTTTGTGTGCCGCGGCATGCGGCGTGCCTGCCGTTGTAGGCCAAGGGCGGGCGGATGGCAAGGAGGAGCCCCCCGCGTCTCTGCGGAGAGGCGCGAGGCCCGCGGACGGCGCCCGAGGCGGATCAGATATTCCCGGGGCCGTGCTGCGCATCTTTCCGGTATGCGGGGCCGACAATGCGGACGAAGAAGGCGATGGCCCAGAGCAGCACGCCGGAGCCGCAGAGAAATACGGTGCCAAAGCTGAGAAGCTCCGCCGCGAAGCCGCCGGCAAACAGCGCGGCGGCAATGCCGGCATCCCACGAGATGAAGAAGCTGGAATTGGCAACGCCGCGCTGATCCGGACGGGCAAGGTGAACAAACATGGTCTGTGCCGCGGGCATGATCACACCTATGCCCAGGCCCATGAGCGTGGCGGAGACAAAGAATCCGGCAATGCCGTTCCAGAGGGGGATAATCGTTGACGACAGCATGATGAACGTCATGCCTGCTGTCATGACATGCAGCAGCTTGCCACCGTCGATGAGGCGGCCGGTACACATGCGGGTGATGACCATGCCGACCGCCATGACGCAGAAATACCAGCCGGCATTGATGTCCAGTCCCTGCTCCCGGACAAAGACGGAGATGTAGTTGAGAACCAGACCGTAGCAGAAGCTGGCGCAGGCCACGCTGAATGCGGCTCGTCCAGCGCGGGGCAGGAAGAAGCGCGCGGCAGGGCCCTTCCGCGCGTCGGCAGTATGGATGCGGGGAGCATGGGTGGCGGGGACGAACAGTCCCAGCAGGGCGCAGGCTGCGGCCAGGCCCAGGGCCGTCTGGAATACGGCGTCCGGCGAAGTGTTTTCATAGAGCAGCAGCCCCAGCATGGGGCCAAGAGCCATGGAAACGGCTGTGGTCAGGCTGAAGATGCCTATGCCTGTGCCAAGGCGTTCGGCTGGCACGATATCGACCACCAGCGTGGACGAAGATGTGTTGTACAGGCCGAAGGCCATGCCATGCAGCGTGCGCAGTGCGCCGAGCAGCACCAGCTGGGTGATGCACAGATAGCCGGGAAAGACGCAGGCGAACAGGGCAGTGCAGGCGAGAAAGACGGGCTTGCGTGGAAAACTATCCACAATGAACCCGGAAAGGGGGCGCACCAGCAGGGCGGCAAGGACATAGAGGGCCAGCAGAATGCCGGTGGCCGTTCTGCCTGCGTGCAGATCATGGAGCAGATAGACCGGCAGTACCGGTATGAGCATGAAGAAGGCGGTGAAAGCCAGCAGATTGACGAGACAGAGCAGCAGAAATCCCCGGCTGAAGATGGACGGCTGTGTGGACATGGCGCCTCCTGAACAGACCGCGGGACTGCCGCGGATGGGAGGAGGGCGGGGAAGCGGGGCCCCGGCATGCGCCCTTTGCGGCAGGAGGGATGAGCCCCCGGGTCTGAACGAAAAAAGGTCAGCATGTTCTGCTGACCTTTCAGTTCTTTCTGATGGTGCCGAAGGGGAGAGTCGAACTCCCACCCCGTTGCCAGGACTAGACCCTGAACCTAGCGTGTCTACCAATTCCACCACTTCGGCACAGGGAAGTAACTACAGAAAACAGCCTTGCATGGCAAGCGTTTTTTTCAAATTTTGAAAATTTTTTCATGCGCGTGTATCACAGCTGTATGCAGGAATGTTATAATATATTGAATATACTAATTTTTTTATATATTGCCATTGTCTGGCGATGGGGACGGACTTTCTTTGACGGGTATGGTTTCATGCTGGCTGTAGCAGGCATGGGCCTGCCTGCCGTATCCTTCCGGGAAAATCCGCGGGAGGAGCCGTTGCGCATGGGAAGGAGCAAGAGAAGGGCGGAAGTAGCGGGAGCCCTTCCAGCGCGGAGGCCTGCGAGGAGTGCGCATCCTCCGGCCAGAAGCACAATGCGGCCGGATAGTACAAGAGAGGGGAGCCGAAGCTCCCCTCCCGTCAGCTCAAAAGCGGCTGCTACGGCCTATTCGTCTTCAGCGCCTTCCCAGTGGATGAAGGAGCCGGGAGCCACGTCAGGCATGGCGTTGCAGATCAGTTCCACAAGGCCGGCGTAGGCGAAGCTGTTCTTGGTGTACAGATCGTGGTGTTCCAGAATTTCGCGAATCTGGCCCTTGCAGTTGGAGCAGGGAGCGCAGATGTACTTCTTGGTTTCGGGGCCAAGGCAGTCGGCGAACGCGGCGCAGATCTGCTGCATCTTCTTACGGCCGGAGATGTTGTTGCGCCAGGGTTCCACGTTGTTGCGCGTCATGATGGCGAAGCCGGAACCGCCGCCGCAGCAGTAGTTGTCAACGCCGTGGCAGGGCATTTCACGGAACTGGGGCGCGATCTTCCGCAGGATTTCACGCTGGGGTTCCACAATGCCCATGAGGCGCACGATGTTGCAGGGGTCGTGCAGGGTCACGGGGAAGTTGTTGCGGGAAGGATCGAGCTCCAGCTTGCCGGACATCACGATGTCACGCAGGGTCACGTAGCAGCTTTCGCGCGGAACCTGCATTTCATAGGGGATGACGCGGTCGGCGATAACGGTCATGGCCTTGTGGGCGTGGCCGCATTCGCCGATGACAATCTTCTTGACGCCCAGCTTCTTGGCGGCCTGCATGTGGAGCAGGGCCAGACGGGCGAGCTGGGCATCATCATAGAATACGCCGTAGTTCACGCCGTCATAGGCGCAGGCTTCGCTGGAGAGCGTCCAGGACAGGCCGGCCTTGTTGAAGATCAGCGAGAAGGCGGCAACGTTGTCAGGCCAGGCCATGATTTCGCCGGCATTGTGGATGAGCAGAATGTCCGCATCCTTCTTGTCAAAGGGCGTTTCAATGCCCACGCCGGTGATTTCGGTGTAGTCCTCGTCAATGAAGGACACGTTGTCCTGCACGACGGAAGGCGTCATGCCGGTAGAGGAGCCGACCTTCAGCTGGTTCATGGTGCCCTTCTGGTGCAGTTCCGGCGGATACCAGCCCAGCTCCTGGCTGAAGAGCTTGCGAAGTTCGCGGGCGATGAGGCCGTTGTCCACGCCGATGGGGCAGACCTGCGCGCAGCGGCGGCACAGGTTGCAGCGGTAGGACAGCTCGGCCAGACGGGCGACGGTCTTCCAGTTCAGGTTCATGTCGCCATAGCGCCACTTGGCGAAGGGCTCCTTCTTCACATACTGCTTGTAGATGCGGCGGAAGATTTCGGAGCGGTAGTTCGGGCGGTACATTTCGTTCTGGCCCGAGCATTCATACAGGTGGCAGGCTTCGGAACAGGAGTTGCACTGCACGCAGCAGTCCATGCTGGTCTGGAGCATGGGCAGGCAGGTCCAGTTGTTTTCCGTGGTGAAGAGCTTGCGCAGGCCGGTGAGGAACTTGTTGACCATTTCCTCTTCTTCCTGCGGCGTCTGGGGGCGAGGAATGTTCAGGACGTTCACTTCGTCCAGAATGCAGCAGGTCTTCTGCTTCTGCTCTTCCGTGACGGGCTTCCAGGGGAAGGGAACCTCGTCAATGGGGAGCTTGGGCAGATCGTTGATGTCGATGCTGACCAGCTGGCCTTCGACATTGGATACGTCGGTAATCTTCAGATCCTTGTTCATACTGTATTCTCCGTCGTCCGAGCTTACTTCTTGGGGGCCGCGGGATTGGTGGTGGCAATGTCAACCCAGGTCTTCACGCCGTCGCCGGCGATGTGGTCGGCAGACCAGGTGGGCTTCAGCTGGAGCGCTTCCTGAATCTTCTTCTGGTTGGCTTCGCTGTAGTTGGTGGGCATGTCACCCCAGCGGATGTCATGGTAGGTGAAGTACTTGTAGATGAGGTGCTGCATGTTGGTCAGGGGCACCCAGATCATGAGGAAGAAGCCCAGGAACAGGTGGATGGCAAAGGGGCTGCTGACCAGGGGCTGGAAGTTGAACGTGACCATGTTGTACATGAAGTCGCGGCCCATGGCGAAGAAGGAGGGCTGGGTGGCCCAGGCAGCCAGGCCAAAGATGGCGAACACGACAAAGGCGGCCAGGTTGAAGTACTGCTCACCGGAGGAGTACTTGCTCAGGCCGGGGTCGCTGACGCGACGGTAGATGAGGCTGATGCCGCCGCCAACGGTGCCGAGCAGGCCCAGCAGGGAGATGGCATTGATCACGTTGGCGATGAAGATCATGAAGCCGTTGGCATCGGACACGCCGCAGAACTTCAGGAACACGGCGAACATGACCACCATGATGCCGCCCATCATCATATACATGCCCAGATGGAAGGGATAGGTGCGAATCCACAGGGGCTTGTTATGGTGATAGGTCGCTTCCAGGAAGAGCACTTCCTTCAGCAGGGCGATGAGGTCGCCCATGTGGGACACGTGGCGGCCCTTGGTCCACCATTCCTTTTCGTCCATGAAGCTGCCGCCGTATGCGGCCTTTTTGCCTTCATGCGGTACGGGGTACAGTTCCCAGCGCACATGAAGCGGGCTGGAGGTGAGGTAGCCGCGCACTTTGGTTACGGCGAAGAAGATGAAGCCGATGAGCGCCGCGTAGGCAAGAAGATAGAACAGGGTCGTCATACTACTCTCCCATGAGTCAAGATGCTTAACCACCTAGGGTTTTGCGACAGCAGCTTACCCTTGTTTGCCGCCGTCTTTCCAATACAGGGCAGAACCACCTGCGCGGTTCCGTGTTTTTTGCGGAATATGCCGGGCCGGCGCTTCCTGTGCGAACAATCAATATCTTCGTTTTTCTTGAAGAATTTAGCCTGTTCACACGTCAGAACACCTTATCAGAAAAAAATGGAAATGCAAAGCGCTTTAGCGGGGAAAAGCCGTGCGGGCTTGCAGAACGGGAATGTTTTCAGGCAATTATTTCTCGAAAAAGAGAACAGGAGAAGACGAACGTGCCGAAGACATGAAAAAGGCCCGCCGGAGGCGGGCCCTTGCAGCCGGGGACTTAGTTGTCCAGATTGGCGAGGATGGGATCATCCCGCAGGTCTTCCAGGAACTTGTCCGGGCGTTCCTTCTGATCCGGCACGTCAATGTCGCCGTGCACATACTCGCGATATCCGGTGCCGGCGGGGATAAGCCGGCCGACGATGACGTTTTCCTTCAGGCCGCGCAGCTGGTCGGTCTTGCCCTTGAGGGAGGCCTCGGTCAGCACCTTGGTGGTTTCCTGGAAGGAAGCCGCGGAGATGAAGGAGGACGTGGTCAGCGAAGCCTGGGTAATGCCCAGCACCAGAGGTTCGGCCGTGGCGGGGGCGCGCCCTTCGGCGACGGCCTTCTGGTTTTCGTTCTTGAACTCGGCCTTGTCAACCTGTTCGCCCACGAGGAAGGAGGTGCCGCCGGAATCCAGCACGGTAACCTTCTTCAGCATCTGGCGCACAATGACTTCAATGTGCTTGTCGTCAATGCCCACGCCCTGGAAGCGGTAGACTTCCTGAATTTCGTCCACCAGATAGCGGGCCAGGAACTTTTCGCCGCGGGTATGCAGAATGTCGTGCAGCTCGGGATAGCCTTCGGTGAGGCTGCTGCCGGCTTCCACAAAATCCCCGTCGGTGGCGATGATGTGCTTGCCCTTGGGGATGAGGTATTCCTTGGAGTCCCCGATTTCCGGCGTGACAACCAGCTTGCGCTTGCCCTTGGATTCCCCGGCATAGGTGACTGTGCCGGAGATTTCCGAGACGACGGACATGTCCTTGGGCTTGCGCACTTCGAACAGCTCAGCCACGCGCGGAAGACCACCCACGATGTCCTTGGTCTTGGATGTTTCGCGGGGCTTGCGGGCGATGATGTCGCCGGCCTGGATGGCCTCGCCGTCGCGCACCATGATGATGGAGCCCACCGGCAGCGTGTGTACCGCCGGAATGGCGTGCTCCTCGCCATTGATGATGGTGGTGCCGCGGGTCACGGGTTCGCCGTTCTCGTCGCAGATGGACACCGTGGGGCGGAAGTTGGTCGTGCGGTATTCCATGAGGGTGAGGGTGGCCTGATGGGTCACTTCATCCTGCTTTTCCTGCACGGTCTTGCCTTCGATGATGTCCGTAAACTTCACGATACCGGCGGATTCGGAGATCAGCGGTTCGTTGAAGGGGTCCCATTCAGCCAGCGTGACGCCCTTGGAGACTTCCTGCCCGTCCGTCACATTGAGGCGTGCGCCGTTGGGAAGCATGTACTTTTCACGCTCGCGGCCCTGCGCGTCCACGATGGTCAGCTGGCCGCTCTTGCCGAGCACCAGTTCCTGCCCGTCGCGGTTGGTCACGGACTTGACGCGGTGCAGAATGACCCGGCCGGGGTTCTGCGCCTCGAACTTGTTCTTTTCCACCGTGCCGGACGCCGTACCGCCGATGTGGAACGTGCGCATGGTGAGCTGGGTGCCGGGTTCGCCGATGGACTGGGCGGCAATGATGCCCACAGTTTCGCCAATATTCACCAGATGTCCGCGCGCGAGGTCGCGGCCGTAGCAGAGCGCGCAGATGCCGCGTTCGGACTGGCAGGTGAGCGGCGAGCGCACGGTGACGGAGGAAACTCCCCGCTCGTCCAGCAGCTTGGCTTCCCGCTCGGAGAGCAGCGTATTTTCCGGCAGCAGCACTTCCTGCGTTTCGGGGTCCAGCACGCTGTACAGCAGCACGCGGCCCACGGCGCGTTCGCTGAGGGGCGTCTTGACTTCGCCGCCGTCGCGGATGGGCGTCAGCTCAATGCCGTCCACCGTGCGGCAGTCGTGCTCGGAAACAATCACATCCTGGACCACGTCCACAAGGCGGCGCGTCAGGTAGCCGGAGTTGGCCGTCTTCAGAGCGGTGTCAGCCAGGCCCTTGCGGGCGCCGTGCGTGGACGTGAAGTACTGGAGCACGGACAGCCCCTCACGGAACGAGGCCGTGATGGGCGTTTCGATGATTTCACCGGAAGGCTTGGCCATCAGGCCGCGCATGCCGGCAAGCTGGCGCATCTGATCCTGGTTGCCTCGGGCACCGGAATTGGACATCATGAAGATGGGGTTGAAGCTCTGGCACTGCTCCGTCTGTCCCGTCTTCGGGTCGGTCAGCGTATCGAAGGAAATGGCCTTGGTCATTTCCGCGGAGACGCTCTGGGTGGCCTTGGTCCACACGTCGACGACCTTGTTGTACTTTTCCGTACGGGTGATGATACCGTCGCGGTACTGGCGTTCAATATCGTCCACTTCGGCCTGGGCCGTGTCGAGGATGTGCTTCTTGGCGGCGGGGATGGTCATGTCCTTCACGCCAATGGACACCCCGGCGCGGGTGGCGAACTCGTAGCCGAGGTTCTTCAGCTTGTCGCAGAGCACTACCGTGGCCTTGATGCCGGCTTCACGGTAGGTAGTGCCCACCAGCTTGGCAATAGCCTTCTTGGTCAGCACGGTGTTGACATTGCTGAACGAGAGGCTGGGCGGCAGAATATCGCTGACAAGCACGCGCCCGGGGGTGGTGTCATACAGCTTGCCGTCGGGCATGCGCACCTTGATGCGCGCGTGGATGGACACCTGATCGGCATCATAGGCGGCTTCCACTTCCCAGGGGGCGCAGAAGGTCATGCCTTCGCCCTTTTCAAAGGGGCGGACGCAGGTCATGTAGTACAGACCGAGCACGATGTCCTGCGAGGGCACGATGACCGGGCCGCCGTTGGCGGGCGACAGAATGTTGTTGGTGCTCATCATGAGCACGCGGCATTCGATCTGCGCCTCCACGGAAAGGGGAATGTGCACGGCCATCTGGTCACCGTCAAAGTCTGCGTTGTAGGCCGAGCAGACGAGGGGATGGAGACGGATGGCCTTGCCTTCCACCAGCAGAGGTTCGAATGCCTGAATGCCGAGGCGGTGCAGCGTGGGGGCGCGGTTCAGCAGAATGGGATACTCGCGCACCACTTCCGAAAGAATATCCCACACCACCAGCTCTTCGCGTTCCACCATCTTCTTTGCGCTTTTGATGGTGGAGGCATGGCCCCGCTTTTCCAGCTCGGAATAGATGAAGGGCTTGAAGAGCTCCAGGGCCATTTTCTTGGGAAGACCGCACTGATGCAGCTTCAGGTAGGGGCCCACGGTGATGACGGAACGGCCGGAGTAGTCCACGCGCTTGCCCAGCAGGTTCTGGCGGAAGCGGCCCTGCTTGCCCTTGATCATGTCGGACAGGGACTTCAGGGGACGTCCGTTGGTGCCGGCGATGGCGCGGCCGCGGCGGCCGTTGTCGAAGAGCGCGTCCACAGCTTCCTGCAGCATGCGCTTTTCATTGCGGATGATGATCTCCGGCGCACCAAGCTCCATGAGCCGCTTCAGGCGGTTGTTGCGGTTGATGACGCGGCGATACAGATCGTTGAGGTCAGAGGTCGCGAAGCGGCCGCCGTCCAGAGGCACGAGGGGGCGCAGCTCCGGCGGAATGACGGGAATGACTTCCATGATCATCCATTCGGGCTTGTTGCCGCTTTCGAGGAAGGCCTCGACAATCTTCAGACGCTTGGTGAGCTTTTTCTTCTTGGTCTGGCTCTTGGTCGTCTGGGATTCCTCGCGCAGCTCGGCGCGCAGGGCCTCAAGATCAAGCTCTTCCAGCAGGCTGCGGATGGCTTCCGCACCCATGCTCACGGTCAGGACATCGTCCGTGCCGTAGTGATCGATAATCTGGAGGTACTGATCCTCGGAGATGACCTGAAGTTTTTTCAGATCGGTCTGCCCGGGGTCCAGAACGATGTAGGAATCAAAATACAGCACCTTTTCCAGATCGGCCATGGTCATGTCGAGCAGGGTGCCGATCTTGGAAGGCAGGGTTTTCAGGAACCAGATGTGGGCCACGGGCGCGGCCAGTTCAATGTGCCCCATGCGCTCGCGGCGCACCTTGGAGGCAATGACCTCCACGCCGCATTTTTCGCACACGATGCCGCGGTGCTTCATGCGCTTGTACTTGCCGCAGTTGCACTCGTAGTCCTTCACGGGGCCGAAAATCTTGGCGCAGAAAAGGCCGTCACGCTCCGGCTTGAAGGTGCGGTAGTTGATGGTCTCGGGCTTTTTCACTTCCCCGTAGGACCATTCCCGGATGGCTTCAGGCGAGGCGATGGAAATCTGGATGGCTTTCAGATTGCGGATGTTCGTCACACTGGTGGACGCACCGCGGATTGTGAAGAGATCGTCCAGGCTCATATATAGTTACCTTGCTTGGAAAGCAGTTCATTGTCTACAAAAGCGCGCTGCGCTGGCCTGCCAGACGGACCGGCCGCGCCGCGGGGGCGCGGCCGGCTGCCGCCGCTATTCTTCAGCAGGTTCTTCCTGTTCCCGCATGTAGCCGATGCGCTTGGGCTTTTTCTTGCCTTCTTCCTGATGCAGCGTGACGTTGAGGCCCAGAGACATGAGCTCCTTGACCAGAACGTTGAAGGATTCGGGCAGGCCGGCCTCAAGGAAGTTGTCTCCCTTGACGATCTTCTCGTACATCTTGACGCGGCCGGTCACATCGTCGGACTTGACGGTGAGGAATTCCTGCAGGAGGTAGGCTGCGCCATAGGCTTCCAGAGCCCAGACTTCCATTTCGCCGAGGCGCTGGCCGCCGAACTGGGCCTTGCCGCCCAGAGGCTGCTGCGTCACCAGCGAGTAGGGGCCGGTGGAGCGCGCGTGAATCTTCTCGTCCACGAGATGATGCAGCTTCAGGTAGTACATCACGCCGGTGGTGACGCGGTTCTTGAAGGGGACGCCGGTGCGCCCGTCATAGAGGAGCGTCTTGCCGTCGTCATCCTTGCCCGCGCGAACCATCCAGTTCCAGATTTCCTCTTCCGTGGCGCCGTCAAAGACCGGGGTGCGGGTGACAATGCCCTTGCGGAGCTTCTGCACGGAGGCGATGAACTCTTCATCGTCCATGCCGTCCACCAGCTGATTGACTTCCTCCGACTGGAACACGTCCTTCACCTCGGTGCGGATTTCATCCAGACCGCGGTGCTCGTCCAGCATTTCGGCCAGCTGACGGCCCAGCTCCTTGGCGGCCCAGCCAAGGTGGGTCTCCATGATCTGCCCGATATTCATGCGGGAGGGCACGCCCAGCGGGTTGAGCACAATGTCCACGGAGCGGCCATCGGCAAAGAAGGGCATGTCCTCTTCCGGCAGGATGCAGGACACGACACCCTTGTTCCCGTGACGCCCGGCCATCTTGTCGCCCACGGAGAGCTTGCGCTTGATGGCGATATGCACCTTGACCATCTTGATGACGCCGGGGGGCAGGTCGTCGCCTTCCACCACCTTTTCGCGCTTGTTGTCGTAGATGGCCTTCAGATATTCCAGCTGGCGCTCATACTGCTCCAGATGTTCTGCCACGATGTCGTTGACCTCGCGGCTCCTGAACAGGCCGGCCAGACGCTTCACGGGCAGTTCGTTCAGAACCTCGGCGGTGAGGGAGGCCCCTTCTTCCAGCAGCACTTCGCCCTTGCGGACGCCGGGCAGGGTGAGGGCAATCTGCTTGCCCAGCACATGCGGCGTCAGCAGCACCTTGGTGCGTTCGGAGAGCGCGCGGGCGTGATCCTTCTCCTTCTGATCCAGATTGGCCGTGTCAAAGGCCTCGATGGCCAGCGTGCGCTCGTCCTTCTCGCCGGAACGGCGGTTGAAGACCTTCACGTCGATGACCGTGCCTTCCACTCCCGGCGGAACCTTGAGGGAAGTGTTCTTCACGTCGCGGGCCTTTTCGCCAAAGATGGCCCTGAGCAGCTTTTCCTCAGGGGTGAGCTGCGTTTCGCCCTTGGGGGTGATCTTGCCCACCAGGATGTCATCCGGCTTCACGGCGGCGCCAATGCGGATGATGCCGCTTTCATCGAGGTTGCGCAGCATTTCCTCGCCCACATTGGGGATGTCGCGCGTGATTTCTTCAGGTCCCAGCTTGGTGTCGCGGGCCACCACTTCGAATTCCTCGATGTGGATGGACGTATACACGTCATCCTTCACCGCGCGCTCGGAGATGAGCACGGAGTCTTCGTAGTTGTAGCCGCACCAGGGCATGAAGGCCACGACCATGTTCTTGCCGAGCGCCAGCGTGCCTTCGTCAATGCCGGGACCGTCGGCCAGAATGTCGCCCTTATGGACAATCTGGCCGGGATGGCAGGTAGGCTTCTGACCGAAGCAGGAGTTCTGGTTGGACTTGTGGAACTTCAGCAGGTCATAGGCCTTGACGCCGCCCGTTTCGGGGAAGACGCCGCCTTCATAGGAAACGACAAGGCGCTGGGCATCCACATATTCCACCTTGCCATCGGCAGGGGCCACGATGCAGGCGCCGGAGTCGCGGGCCACGTCCACTTCCATGCCCGTACCGACCAGAGGCTTTTCGGACTTCAGCAGCGGCACAGCCTGACGCTGCATGTTGGAACCCATGAGCGCGCGGTTGGCGTCGTCATGCTCAAGGAAGGGAATCAGCGCCGCCGAGATGGACACCATCTGGCTGGGAGAAATGTCCATAAGCGTGACATCTTCGCGGGGGGCCACTTCCACTTCGCCCTTCACGCGCACCGTGACGAATTCGTCAGCCAGCATGCCGTCGGGAGTGACGCTTGCGTTGGCCTGCGCCACCACCTGCCCGTTTTCACGGGTGGCGTCCAGATGCACGATTTCATCCGTCACCCGTCCATCGCGGATAACGCGATAGGGCGTTTCGATGAAGCCGAAGTCGTTGACCTTGGCAAAGGTGGTCAGCGAGACGATAAGGCCAATGTTCGGCCCTTCAGGCGTTTCAATGGGGCAGATACGGCCGTAGTGGGAGACATGGACGTCGCGCACCTCGAAGCCAGCGCGTTCGCGCGTGAGGCCGCCGGGGCCCAGTGCGGAAAGGCGGCGCTTGTGCGTCACTTCCGACAGGGAGTTGGTCTGATCCATGAACTGCGACAGCTGCGAAGTGCCGAAAAATTCCTTCAGCACGGCGGCCACGGGCTTCGGATTGATCAGATCATGCGGCATGAGCGTGGACACTTCCTGAAGGCTCATGCGCTCCTTGATGGCACGCTCCATGCGCACCAGACCGATGCGGTACTGGTTTTCCACCAGCTCACCCACCAGGCGCACGCGGCGGTTGCCGAGATGGTCGATGTCATCGGCCGGGCCGTGGCTGTCCTTCAGCTGCACCAGTACCTTGATGGCGGTGAGGATGTCATTGTCGGTCAGGGTGCGGCGTTCCATGAATGCCTGCATGCCTTCGCGCTCAATCAAATCCCTGTCATAGGCAGTCAGGCCGTCGGTGGGCACGCTGCCCTCAAGGCCCAGGCGCTGGTTCAGCTTGTAGCGGCCTACGGGCGACAGATCATAGTAGTCCCCGTTACGGAACAGATTGTCAAAGAAGCTGGCCGCAATTTCCGCGGTCGGTGGGGAAGAGGGACGCAGACGGCGATAGATTTCCTCCTGCGCCTTTTCCTGATCCATCATGCGATCCAGGGCCAGGGTGTCACGGATGGAGGAGGAAGTTTCCGCCCCCTTGGTGTGCAGCACGGGGATGCGCGTCAGACCGGCCTCAAGCAGGCGTTCCTGGAGGCCCGCCGTGATCTCATCGGAGGCCTCAGCCATGATTTCGCCCGTCGTGGGATCAACAATGTCCTCAGCGAGGAAGAGACCGTCCAGAATGTCGGGCTGCACCTCAATGGCGGGGATGCCGCTTTCGCATATCTGGCGCCAGGCACGCTTGGTCACGGGCTTGCCGGCCTTGACGATTACCGTACCGTCGGGAGCGACAATGTCCGCATAGGCGTGATCCTTGCGGTACAGCCTGTCGCGCTGTTCCTTGCTCATGCCCGCAGGCACTTCCCAAAGCACGCGGCTGCCTTCAAGGATGTAATGATCCGTGGTATAGAAGTAGTGCAGAATGTCCATCTTGCTCATGCCCATGGCCTTGAACAGGATGGTGGCAGGCATCTTGCGACGGCGGTCGATGCGCACGTACAGAATATCCTTGTGGTCGAAGTCGAAGTCGAGCCACGAACCGCGCATGGGGATGACGCGACAGGAGTAGAGCACCTTGCGGCTGGTATGCGTCTTGCCGCCGTCATGCTCGAAGATGATGCCGGGCGAGCGCTGGAGCTGGTTTACGATGACGCGCTCTGTGCCATTGATGATGAACGTACCCTTTTCCGTCATCAGCGGCAGCGTGCCAAAGTAGATATCCTGCTCCTTGATGTCGCGGATGGTGCGACTGCCGGAAGCTTCGTCCACGTCGTACACCACCAGGCGCACCTTGATGCGCACGGGGGCCTCGTAGGTCAAGCCCTTGGATATGCATTCGGCCTGATCGTATTTGGGTTCGCTGATCTCGTAGCTGACGAACTCCAGGCTGGCCGTGCGGTTGAAGTCCTCAATGGGGAATACGGTGCGGAAGACGCCTTCAAGCCCCTCCTCGGGGTTAAGCGTCTCGGCACCTTCCTGGAGAAACTTCCTGTAGGAGTCAATCTGGAGATTCAACAGATGCGGGATGGGAAGTGAAACCTTGATCTTGCCAAACTGTTTGGTGATCTGACCCATTCTGTACCTCAAGGTAGGTAATAGTTTTCCCGCGGGAGCGGGCAAAAACTGGCGCTTGCGCGGCGGCATCCGCGGCGATACATATATGGCGGCAAAACCCCATGTCTCCTGTCCGCAGGCAGGAAATCATGGGTGCCGTCACTTGTATGATTCTTTCAGCATTTATAGCATGTTACAAAAAAGTTCAGGATGCTCCGCCTTTGTATTCAAAAAAGATTCGGTCACTGTATCCGTTACGCATGATTTTTGCAAGCAAAAAAAGTGCCGGAACTGTGGCGGCGCACATGCAAAAAAAAGGCGGACCGCCATGCGATCCGCCCTGCAAGCTTCAGGAGAAGTGAAATTACTTGATTTCGACTTCGGCGCCGGCTTCCACCAGCTGCTTCTTGGCTTCTTCGGCTTCTTCCTTGGAAACGCCTTCCTTCAGGGTGGCGGGAGCGCCGTCGACCTTTTCCTTGGCTTCCTTGAGGCCCAGGCTGGTCAGAGCGCGCACAACCTTGATGACGGCGATCTTGTTGGCGCCGGCGGCCTTCAGCACGACGTCGAATTCAGTCTTTTCTTCAGCGGCCGGAGCGGCGTCGCCAGCAGCGGCGGGAGCCATCATCATGGCGGCGGGGGCAGCGGCGGACACGCCGAACTTTTCTTCGAGTTCCTTGATGAATTCGGAGAGTTCCAGCACGGTCATGTTGGAGATGAACTCAACAACCTGTTCTTTGGTCACTTCAGACATGGTTAGCTCCTAAAATCTTTGGCTTGGTAGTCAGTTTGGGTAAGCGCAGACGCCTTAGGCGGCCTTCTTTTCTTCGATAGCCTTGAGGGCGTACAGAAGACCGCGCTGGATGTTGGCGAAGAGCGAAACAAAATTGGTGGGTACCGCGTTCAGGGTGCCGAGCAGCTGGCCGAGCAGCTGCTGCTTGTTGGGCATCTTGGCGAGGGCTTCCACCTGTTCGGCGGACATGACCTTGCCTTCGAGGCTCGCACAGCGCACCTTGAAGATTTTGCTGGTCTTGGCAAAATCTTGAACAGCCTTGGCCACCGCCACGGGATCGTCAGTACCAAGGGCAATGGCGCAGTTTTCCTTAAAGGTGTCCTTTATGGAATCGTGCATGCCGCCGGTGAGAGCTATGCGGGCCAGAGTGTTCTTAACGACGTGCAGTTCGCCGCCGGCATTGCGCAGGGCCACTCTGAGGTTTGTCAGCTCTTCCACCGTCATACCCTTGAAGTCAGTGACGACCGCGATGCATGAAGCTTCAGCTTTCGCTTTGATAGCTTCGATGATGACGGCTTTTTCAGACCTAGTCACGTGATTCTCCTCACGTTCAGGGTTGCCAGGTGGAATGCCGAGCCAAAGATTCTTCGTCTGAGCGGGAGAATATTACGTCCACAAGGGACTCCCGCCGTCTTCGACTCGTATTCCTAAATCCTCTTCCGTGCGGTGTCATACACCGCAATGGCTGCTTTTGCAACCACTGGGGAGGATGAAAAAAATCATCCTCCCCAAACTGGAGAGCTTACGCTTCCAGAAATTTCTTTACCTGGGTCATGTCGACCTTGAAGCCGGGGCCCATGGTGGTGGAAACCGCCATGGAAAGCATGTACTGCCCCTTGGCGCCGGTGGGCTTCAGGCGGTTGACCGTGTCCAGCAGGGCCTTCAGGTTGCCCAGAATCTTTTCGGGGCCGAAGGAAACCTTGCCCAGAGGAGCGTGCAGCACGCCAGCCTTGTCAACCTTAAAGTCCACGCGACCGGCCTTCAGTTCGGTGACGGCCTTGGTGACGTCAAAGGTAACGGAGCCGGTCTTGGCGTTGGGCATCAGGCCGCGGGGGCCGAGCAGGCGGCCAATCTGGCCGACCAGAGCCATGACGTCGGGCGTGGCGACGGCGGCGTCAAAGTCCAGCCAGCCGCCCTTCACCTGGGCAACGAGGTCTTCGGCGCCCACGAAATCGGCGCCGGCGGCCTTGGCTTCAGCCTGCTTCTCGCCTTTGCAGAAGACAGCCACGCGGACGGTCTTGCCGAGGCCGTGGGGCAGGGTGACGGCGCCGCGCACCATCTGGTCGGAGTACTTGGGGTCAACGCCGAGACGGATGGCCACGTCCACGGTTTCGTCAAACTTGGCGAAGGAGGCGCCAAGGGACTTGGCGACAGCGTCTTCGATGCTGAGGCGCTCCTGAAGGTTCACACCCTCAAGGGCTTTGCGGAAATTCTTGCCGTGCTTGGGCATGATTCTAATTCCTTGTCGTTTTGCATCTCCTGCCGCGGTGCGATGCCCCCGGCAGTACAATTGATTTCAACGAGTATGTGCTACTTGATATCAATGCCCATACTGTGCGCCGTGCCAATGATGGACTTGACGGCGGCTTCCAGGCTGGCGGCGTTCAGGTCGGGCATCTTCAGCTTGGCGATTTCCTCGACCTGTTCGTGCGTCAGCACGCCCACCTTGTTACGGTTGGGCTCGCCGGACCCCTTTTCCAGCTTGGCGGCCTTCTTGATGAGGACGGCGGCCGGAGGGGTCTTGGTGATGAACGTGAAGGAACGGTCGGCATACACCGTGATGACCACGGGGATAATCATGCCTTTCTGATCCTGGGTGCGCGCATTGAACTCCTTGCAGAAGCCCATGATGTTCAGACCATGCTGACCCAGCGCGGGGCCCACCGGCGGGGAGGGATTGGCAGCGCCAGCGGGAATCTGCAATTTAACCTTGGCTACTTCTTTCTTGGCCATGACTCTTATTCCTCAAAAAGGGCAGTTTGCTAACCCTTGGAAACCTGAACGAAGTCCAGTTCCACCGGGGTTTGGCGGCCGAAAATGGACACCGATACCCGAAGTTTGCCTTTGTAGTAATTGACCTCGTCCACCACGCCGTTGAAACCCCCGAAAGGTCCGTCGATAACGCGGATCGTCTCGCCCTTTTCGAAATTGAACTTGGGGCGGGGGCTTTCCTGCCGGGTCTCCATCAGGGAGAGGATGCGTTCAGCTTCCTTGTCGCTCATGGGGGTGGGCCGGTTCTTGCCGCCGACAAAGCCGGTGACCTTGGGGATGGACTGCACCGCATGCCAGGAGAAATCCGTCATGATCATGCGCACCATGACGTAGCCGGGATAGAACTTCCGGGTCGTCGTGCGCCGTTCCCCGCTTTTGGAAAGCTCAAGAACTTTCTCCGTGGGAACGACGACCTCCTGAATAAGCCCCTCGTCTTGCCCGGTGCGGATCATCTCGTTGATGGTCTTCTGTACGCGCTGCTCAAAGCCGGAGTAGGTGTGCAGAATGTACCACCGAGACTTTTTGCTCAGCTCGGAATCGGCAGGGATGATTTGTTCGTTCATAGCGAAATCAGGAGAGGATTGTCTTGATCAACGAGGAAAGGCAGAGATCGACCAGACCCAAAATAACGGCCATGACCGCTACGAAGCCCAGCACCATCAGTGTAGCACCCTTGGTCTCCTTCAGCGTGGGCCACGTCACCTTGCGGAGTTCCGCACGGGACGCTTCCACATACGCCGTGAAGCGGGCGATGGGGCCGGGAGCTTTTTCGTCATCCATCTCTGAAGCGGTGGGCTGTTTCTTTGCCATTTTTCTACCTGGGCTATAAAATAGAATTGGCAGGGCAGGAGGGATTCGAACCCCCAACATGCGGTTTTGGAGACCGCCGCTCTACCGTTAGAGCTACTGCCCTGCGCACCGGGGGAGCGGGGCTCCCCCGGAGAATGAGTTATTATATCTTACCTGGTTTCGCGATGCAAGGTATGCTTCTTGTCCCAGGGGCAATATTTTTTGATTTCAAGGCGCCCGGTCGTATTCTTCTTGTTCTTCCGGGTGCTGTAGTTGCGACGCTTGCACTCGGTGCAGGCGAGAATGATGTTCACACGCATGATACTACTCGATGATTTCGGTCACCACGCCGGAACCCACGGTGCGGCCGCCTTCACGGATAGCGAAGCGGAGGCCATTTTCCATGGCGATGGGGTGAATCAGTTCCACCAGGAACTGGGAGTTGTCGCCGGGCATGACCATTTCGACACCTTCGGGCAGGTTGATGATGCCGGTGATGTCGGTGGTGCGGAAGTAGAACTGAGGACGATAGCCGCTGAAGAAGGGGGTGTGGCGGCCGCCTTCTTCCTTGGACAGGACGTACACTTCAGCCTTGAACTTCTTGTGGGGCGTGATGGACTTGGGAGCAGCGAGCACCTGGCCGCGTTCCACTTCGTCACGCTTGGTGCCGCGCAGCAGCACGCCGATGTTGTCGCCAGCTTCGCCCTGGTCGAGCAGCTTGCGGAACATTTCAACGCCGGTGCAGGTCGTGGTCTGGGTGTCGCGGATACCCACGATTTCCACGCTGTCGCCAACTTTGATGATGCCGCGTTCCACACGACCGGTCACCACGGTGCCGCGGCCGGAGATGGAGAACACGTCTTCGATGGGCATCAGGAAGGGCTTGTCGATTTCACGCTCAGGATCGGGGATGAAGTCGTCGCAGGCCTGCAGGAGTTCCTTGATGCATTCGCACGCGGGGTCGTCGACGTTGTCAGCTTCCAGAGCCTTCAGAGCGGAGCCGCGGATGACCGGAACGTCGTCGCCGGGGAAGTCGTACTGGGTGAGCAGTTCGCGCACTTCCATTTCGACCAGTTCCAGCAGTTCGGGGTCGTCAACCAGGTCGCACTTGTTCAGGAACACCACCAGCTGGGGCACGCCCACCTGACGGGCGAGCAGGATGTGCTCACGGGTCTGGGGCATGGGGCCGTCGGTAGCGGCCACCACGATGATGCCGCCGTCCATCTGGGCAGCGCCGGTGATCATGTTCTTGATGTAGTCAGCGTGGCCGGGGCAGTCCACGTGGGCATAGTGACGCTTGTCGGTTTCGTATTCCACGTGAGCGGTGGAAATGGTGATGCCGCGTTCCTTTTCTTCGGGAGCCTTGTCGATGGAGTTGTAGTCCACGAAGGAGCCCTTGCCCATCATGCCGCACACCTTGGTGATGGCGGCGGTCAGGGTGGTCTTGCCGTGGTCGATGTGGCCGACGGTGCCGATGTTAACGTGGGGCTTAGTGCGGGTGTATTTTTCCTTGCCCATAGTAATTCTCCCTGGAAATTTTAGTTATTTGCGGTTAGAGAGTATAATTTGCATATCTTCACTGCCCGCGTTCACTCCCTGTTCGCCAGGGAAAGTGCATTGGCTTGCTTTGAATGAGGAGTCAGGGGGGAAGGCCAGGAAATGGAGCGGGAAACGGGATTCGAACCCGCAACCCTCAGCTTGGAAGGCTGATGCTCTAGCCGTTGAGCTATTCCCGCGCAAACCGTAGTACTCCGACAAAAGTCTCCTACAGCCAAGGCAGTTTTTCTATCCAGCCGCTCGCGCAAACATGCAGCGTATGGTGGTGGGGGATGGATTTGAACCATCGAAGTCTTACGACGACAGATTTACAGTCTGTTCCCTTTGGCCACTCGGGAACCCCACCACAGGGTATCGGCAAAAAAACTTTGACGATTTGCTGGAGCTGGCGATGGGACTCGAACCCGCAACCTGCTGATTACAAATCAGCTGCTCTGCCAGTTGAGCTACGCCAGCGACAGATGGGCTTATACACAGGCCCAATCCGTATTGCAAGTAAAAAATGCGCGTTTTCCCCAAATTTTTTTTCAGACCTTTTTCCACGCTTCGCAGAATCTGTCCAGTCCGGCGAAATCCTTGTGGATTTTTATATCGCGCCAGAATGGAGATGCCATGAGCATGGCGTGGACGGCCGCCCCCTGCCCAGCGCCGTGTTCCATAAGCAGCAGGCCGCCGGGGCGCAGCATGCGTGCGGCCTGTCCGGCCAGAGCGGCAAGATGTCCCAGCCCCTCCGCGGGAGAGAACAGCGCGCCAGCCGGCTCAAAATCCAGCACTTCACGGCTGATTCCGGGCCGTTCCGCCTCGGCGATATAGGGAGGATTGCTGATGCAGCAGTCCAGCGAGCTGTCCGCCACTGGCGGGGATGTCATGTCGCCGCATATGGCTGGAACGCGCTCCGCCACATGCAGCTGGCGCGCATTATGGCAGGCCACATCCAGCGCCTGCGGGCTGATGTCCAGCATGAGGCCGCGCCACAGGGGGCGTTCCGCCGCCAGCGTCAGAGCTATGCAGCCTGAGCCCGTGCCCATGTCCGCAAAGCGCAGGGCAGAAGGGGGAAACGCCTCCAGCGCCCGTTCCACCAGCAGTTCAGTCTCCGGGCGGGGAATGAGCGTGGCGGGAGTGACGTGGAAGGCTCTGCCGTAAAATTCTTTGCCGCCGAGCAGATAGGCCACGGGTTCTCCCTGCGCGCGGCGGGCGGTGAGCGCATGAAAGGCCGCTTCCCGTGCCGGTGGAACGGCATCGTCGGCATGGGCGATGAGCCACACGCGATCCCGGTCGAAGCAGTGGGCGGCCAGCAGCTCGGCGGAGCGGCGCGGGGCATCGACGCCGGCGTCATCCAGCTGGCGGGTGGCCTGTCGAAGCATTGCTGCAATGGTGGGCATGTCGGCTCCAGCAGGTGGAGGGAGGCGTATGCCCCCCCTCCACGCGGCATCACTCGTCTTCGAATACCAGAGGGAAGACCTCGTCGTAGTGTCCGACGGGATGCACGGTAATCTTTTCCAGCAAATCCGCCGGAATTTCTTCCAGGTCCTTAAGATTCTGCCGGGGGAGCAGAGCATGCCTGAGTCCGCGTGCCACGCCGGCAAGGATTTTCTCCTTGATGCCGCCCACGGGCAGAACGCGCCCCTGAAGCGTGATTTCCCCTGTCATGCAGGTGTCGCCGCGCACCTTGCGCCCGGTGATGGCCGAAATCAGCGCGGTGGTCAGGGCAACGCCGGCAGAAGGCCCGTCCTTGGGCGTGGCGCCTGCCGGCACATGGACATGCAGATCGTGCGTTTCAAAGAAGTGGGGCTCCACATGCAGCGCCTCTCCACGGCTGCGGATGTAGCTCTGCGCCAGCTGCGCGCTTTCCTTCATGACATCGCCCAGCTGCCCCGTGAGCAGCAGACCGCCCTTGCCGGGCATGGGCGCGGCCTCCACGGCCAGCACTTCGCCGCCGGCGGGCGTCCAGGCCAGCCCCAGGGCCATGCCGGGCCGAAGAATGCGCAGATCGTCGTCTTCCAGATACCGGGGCGCGCCCAGCAGGGCCTCCACGCCGGCAGCGTCCACACGGAAGGGACCGTGCTGTCCTTCGGCCTTTTTTCGGGCCAGCTTGCGGCATACGGAAGAAATTTCCCGCTCCAGATTCCGCAGGCCGGCCTCTCGGGTGTACTCGCGGATGATGCGCTCGATGGCGTCATCCTCCACCAGCGCTTCCGCAGGCTTCAGACCGGCATTCTTCAGCGCGCGCGGCAGCAGGTGCGCGCGGGCGATGGCCGCCTTTTCCTGCGCCGTGTAGCCGGAAATCTCAATGAGTTCCATGCGGTCGCGCAGCGGGCCGGGGATGGTGTCCACGCGGTTTGCCGTGCAGATGAACATGACCCTGGAAAGATCGAAGGGCACGTTCAGATAATGATCGCTGAAGGAATTGTTCTGTTCCGGATCCAGCACCTCCAGCAGTGCGGATGAGGGATCGCCCCTGAAGTCTGTACCCAGCTTGTCCACCTCGTCCAGCACGATGACGGGATTGCGGGTACCAGCCTGCTTGACAGCCTGAATGATGCGGCCGGGCATGGCCCCCACATAGGTACGGCGGTGTCCGCGAATTTCCGCTTCATCGCGCAGGCCGCCCAGCGAGAGCCGCTGGAACCGGCGGCCCAGCGCCCGCGCAATGGATTTGCCCAGCGAGGTCTTGCCGACTCCGGGAGGGCCGGCAAAGCAGAGGATGGCGCCCTTGGCGCCGGGATTCAGCTTGCGCACGCTGAGAAATTCAAGGATGCGCTCCTTGGCCTTGTCCAGACCGAGGTGATCCTCGTCAAGAATGTTCGCCGCATGCGGAATATCCAGTCTGTCGCGCGAGGCATTCTTCCAGGGCAGTTCCGCCAGGCATTCCAGATAGGAGCGCACGATGTTGGCTTCCGAAGAATCGCCGTGCATGCCGCGCAGGCGACGCAGCTGTTTGTCCGCTTCCCTGCGCACGTCATCGGGCAGTCCGGCCTGCTGTAGCGCGGCCGCCAGCGTCTCCAGATCATCCGGACCGTCCGCGCCGCCTTCTCCCAGCTCCTGGCGGATGGCCTTCATCTGCTCGCGCAGGAAGAACTCCTTCTGCGCCTTGTCCATGCCTTCCTTGGCACTGTGCTGGATGCGGGCCTGAACGGCGGCCACTTCCACTTCGCGCTGGAGGAGCCTGTTTACCAGCTGGAGTCGTTCCACGGCATCGGAGGCCTCCAGTATTTCCTGCGCGGCGGGGATGGCCATGCGGATATTGGCGGCCACCAGGTCCGCCAGCCGCCCCGGTTCCCGCACGCTTTGCAGGATGGAGCTGATATCGCCGGCGGGCAGGCCGCGCAGGGCCAGCACCTTTTCGCTCTGTTCGCGAACTGTGCGGAGCAGGGCCTCCAGCAGAGGGCTGTCTTCCGGGGTTGCTTCGTCGAGCATGTCCACGCGGGCTTCGAGAAAGGGCTCCTGGCGGACAAATTCCTCAATGCGCGCGCGGCTCACGCCCTGGGCCAGCACCTTCACCCGGCCGTCGGGCATTTTCAGCATGCGCATGATGTTGACCACCGTGCCCACAGTATACAGATCGTCCGGGCCGGGATTTTCCGTATCCTCTTGCCGCTGGGTGCAGATCATGAGGTGACGTCCGCGTTCCAGCGCGGCTTCCACGGCTCTGACGGATTTTTCCCTGCCGATGAACAGCGGCAGAATCATAGAGTTGAAGACTACCACGTCGCGGACGCTGAGCACGGGCAGCACGTCGGAGATATCATCCCCGTCTTCATCCAGTGCATTGTCCCGTTGCGCGGTACCGGCATCGTCGGCGGGGACGGGCGCGTCGGAGAGCGACTCCTGTCCGTCGTCGGTTTCGCGCCCGGCGAGCGCATCCAGCGTTTCGTCCTTGTCTGCCATATTACAGTTCTCCCGTATCGTCGATGAGACCGCCGGCCGCAAGGCTGTAGCAGGCGGACGGCGTGACGATGACATGATCTAAAAAACGTATGCCCACGCCGGCGCAGAGTTTGTGCAGCAGCTGCGTGAGCTCCAGGTCGGGCGCGGAAGGGGCGGCATTGCCGCCGGGGTGGTTGTGGGCCAGGATGAAGCCCGTCGCCTTGGAACGCAGCACCACCTCCAGCGCATCGCGCGGCGTCATGGGCACATGCGCCGCATTGCCCCTTCCTATGCGTTCCCAGCCGAGCAGGCCGTTCTGGCTGTCCAGCAGGGCGGCCCAGCATTCCTCATGCGGGCAGGAGGCGAGCTGCACGCGGGCGATGCGCGCCACCGTGGCCGGGCTGGTCATGCGGATGCGCTGCCGTGGCGGCGAACTGACATAGCGGGCCATGACTTCATGCAATAGCCGGAAAAGATTGTCCAGCCCCGCGCCGAAGCCGGGCATCTGCCGCAGCTCCTCGGGATGCGCATCCAGTACGCCGCGCAGACTCCCGAAACGGGCAAGCAGCGCCTTTGCCAGCGGTTTCGTATCTTTGCGGACAACGGCGCAGCTCAGCAGCATTTCCAGAAGTTCATAGTCGGGAAGAGCCTGCGGCGCTCTGGCGAAGCGTTCGCGCAGGCGGGCCTTGTGCCCGGCATGAGGGGAGACGGCATGTGCGTCAGTCATAAGTAAGCAGTCTCCAATGAAAGGCAAGCCCTAGCTGAAGAGGATGGTCAGTTCCCCCACCAGCGCGTCCAGGGCCTGCGCGGGAGAGCGCTCACCGGATTTTACCTGCCATTCGGCGAGCATGATCAGCTCAAACAGGCGGGAAAGGCCGTGCGTGCCCAGCCTGCGGGCCAGAGCCTGCTTTTGTGCGGCATCCGCGGGATGCAGGCGCACGCGCTCTCCGGCCAGCAGCTGCCAGAGAATGCGCGCCTCACGGGCGAGCAGGCCGAGGAAGGGGAAAAGCAGGCCGTCGTCATGGCGCTGGCCGCAGGTCACCTGCTCCCAGGCGCCGGCGGCATTGCCGGACTGGAGCAGGCGCATGAAATGAAAGATGTTGAACTCCGGCGCATGGCCGGCAGAGGCTGCCATTTCCGCCGTGACGGGCTCGCCATGAAAGAGCGCAAGCTTGGCCAGTTCCTGCTCAATGGCGGCGGCATCGCAGGGCAGCGCGGCGCAGAGCTGTTCCAGAGCGCCCCGGGCAAAGACGATGCCCAGCTCCTGCGCCCGGCGGCGGACGTAGGCACGCACGGCATGCTCATCCAGCCCGGCGGAACGCCAGACCCAGCCCCGGCTGTCCGCAAAGGAGAGGCAGCGCAGCTTGCCGATGGCGGCGGGAACCTTGGGCTGTCCCTTTTCCCAGGGCACTTCCAGGCAGAGAAAGGGCCAGCACTGGGGATTGGGTGTGCCCAGCGCGGCGGAAATCCGCTTCCATGTGGCGGCCGGCATGTTCTGGGCATTGCGGATGATGACGGCGCGCGGCGTGCCGAACAGGCCCTGAAGCGTGAGCTGCTCCCAGAATTGCGGGCCAGGCTCCTCATCTCCCCAGAAGACATGGCGCTCCCACGCCTTGCCGTCAGCTGGCTGACTGGCGTCCAGCAGGGCGGCGATATGCTCGCGGATGAGCTGCCCGTCGGGGCAGATGCAGAAGGTGAATCCGGGGCGTGCTGTCATGGGACCTGCGGAAGAAGGGTGTGTGCACGGGCAGGGGAGAACGTGCCCCCCTGCCCGTGGTTCTGAACTTAGCTGGCGACGATATTCACCAGCTTGCCGGGCACGACGATGACCTTGCGTATGGTCAGTCCGGCGGTGTGCCGGAGCACGCTTTCATCAGCGCGGGCCAGCGCCTCCAGGGCCGTTTTGTCGGAGCCGGCGGGGGCCTCCAGCGTGCCGCGCAGCTTGCCGTTCACCTGAAGGGCGATGGTGAGCATGTCCTGCCTGGTGGCCTCTTCCTGCCACTGCGGCCAGGGCTGGAAGGTAAGCCCCTCCCTGTGGCCCAGTTCCTCCCACAGTTCCTCGCAGAAGTGCGGCGTGACGGGAGAGAGCAGGGCAATGACCGTCGCCATGGCGGAGGAGAAGACCCTTGCCCCGCCTTCGCTGGCGCACAGCTCGCCGCGGCAGGCGTACATGGCGTTGACCAGCTCCATAATGGCGGCGATGGCCGTATTGAACTGGAAGCGATCGCCCATGTCCTCGCCGGCCTTCTTTGCCGTGAGATGCTCCTTGCGGCGCAGATCGCGGGCGGCGGGGGTGCCGGCATCGGCGGCGGTGCTGGAGCAGGGCTGCACGGCGGAAAGGCTGGCGCGGGCGTCAACAAACAGCCGCCATACGCGGGACAGGAAGCGGGAGGCGCCTTCAATGCCGCTGTCGGACCAGTCGAAGTCGCGTTCCGGCGGCGCGGCAAAGAGGCAGAACAGACGCACGGTGTCCGCGCCGTATTTGGCTATCATCTGGGTAGGATCGACGATGTTCCCCTTGGACTTGGACATCTTGGAACCGTTCTTCAGCACCATGCCCTGCGTAAGCAGGCGGGTGAAGGGCTCGTGCGTGTCCGCGGGCATAAAGCCGCAGTCGCGCAGGGCCTTGGTGAAGAAGCGGGAATAGAGCAGATGCAGGATGGCATGCTCCACGCCGCCGATGTACTGGTCCACAGGCAGCCAGTATTTCAGGGCGTCCATGTCAAAGGGCGCGTCCGTATTGCGGGCGGAGGTGTAGCGCGCGAAGTACCACGAGGATTCCACGAAGGTATCCATGGTGTCAGTTTCGCGGCGGGCCTTGCCGCCGCAGCGGGGGCAGGTGCATTCCACAAAGGGGGCATGCTCCGGCAGAGGGGAGCGGCCGTCTTCGCGGGTCTTCACGTCCATGGGCAGGGTGACGGGCAGATGTTCCTCCTGTTCCGGCACGACGCCGCACGTTTCGCAGTACATGACCGGAATGGGCGCGCCCCAGTAGCGCTGGCGGGAAATGTTCCAGTCGCGCAGACGGTACTGCACTGTGCCCCTGCCCTTGCCTTCCTGCTCCAGCCGGGCAACGATGGCCTGCTTGGCGTCCTCGCTGTCCATGCCGGTGAAGGGGCCGGAATTCACCAGCACGCCGGGATCGTGATAGGCCGCCGTCATGCTCGCGCTGTCCAGCTCCTCGTCCCTGGGCTGGACCACGACCCTGATGTCGAGGCCGTATTTTCTGGCAAATTCAAAGTCGCGCTGGTCGCCGGAAGGCACGCCCATGACGGCGCCCGTACCGTATTCGGCGAGCACGAAGTTGCCCAGCCACAGCGGCACCTTTTCGCCCGTGAGCGGATGCACGGCATAGGCGCCGGTGAAGATGCCCTCTTTTTCCAGCGTGTCGGACTGGCGTTCCAGACGATCCATGTTATGGATGCGCTGCACAAAGGCCCGCACGGCATCCGCGTTTTCATATCCCTCGATGAGGTGCTCTACCAGCGGATGCTCCGGCGCCAGCGTCATGAAGGTGACGCCGTACAGCGTGTCCGGCCTGGTGGTGAACACGTCGATGGAATCCGCGCCGCCGCAGGGCTTTTCCAGGCCGAAGGTAATCTGCGCGCCTGTGGAGCGGCCAATCCAGTTTTTCTGCATGGCCAGCACGCGATCGGGCCAGCCTGCTTCCAGGCGGGAGAGGTCCTGAAGCAGCTCGTCCGCATAGGCCGTGATGCGCAGGAACCACTGCGTCAGGTCCTTCTGTTCAACCTTGGAGTCGCAGCGCCAGCACAGGCCGTCAATGACCTGTTCGTTGGCCAGTACGGTATGGCAGGAAGGACACCAGTTCTGCGGCGCCTTCTTGCGGTACACCAGACCCTTTTCCAGCAGACGGAGGAAGAACATCTGCTCCCATTTGTAGTATTCGGGGCGGCAGGTGGCGATTTCGCGCTGCCAGTCATACGAATAGCCCAGACGCTTGAGCTGGGAGCGCATATTGTCAATATTGGAGTAGGTCCACCTGGCGGGATGCGTATTGTGCTTGATGGCCGCATTCTCCGCCGGCAGGCCGAAGGAGTCCCAGCCGATGGGATGCAGGACATTGAAGCCCTGCATGCGGCGGAACCGGGCCACTACGTCGCCGATGGAATAGTTGCGGACGTGCCCCATGTGCAGGTTCCCGGAGGGATAGGGAAACATTTCCAGCACGTAATACTTGGGCTTGTCCGATTCATGGGAGCAGCGATACACGCCGGACTCCGTCCAGCGCTGCTGCCATTTCTTTTCAATCGCTTCAGGAGAATAGCGTTCTTGAATCATGGCTCGTCTTTTGCCTGAGGGTTGTTATCGGTGGGTGGCGTTACCGCTGGACTCCAGCTCGTGCACCACGGAATCCAGAATGCCGTTGATGAAGCCGCAGGCGTTCTGGTCGCCGAACTGCTTGCCCAGTTCCAGTGCCTCGTTGATGGCAACCTTGGCGGGGACATCGCTGCGGTACAGCATTTCAAAGACCGCCAGGCGGAGCAGGGCCGCCTCAATGCGTCCCATGCGGTCAACGCGCCACTTGCGGGAGTGCCTGCCGATGATGACATCCAGTTCCGCGCAGTGCCGCCACACGCCTTCCACCAGCTCCCAGGCGAAGCCGGAGGGATACAGCGTCTCGCCGCTGCGGCCCTCCTTGGCCTGCATGTCCAGCGCCGCCTCAAGCTGCGCGGCATTGTCCGGCGTCTGCCAGTAGGCTTCGCGCAGATCGCCGATGGTGGTGGCGGGGCTGAAGGAGATGCCGTACAGTACCTGGAAGGCCAGCGCGCGCTCGCCGCGGCGGGTGGATGTTTTTCCTTTTCCCGCGGACATTTACATCTGCTCCAGAACGCGGATGGTTTCCAGCATGGCGGCGGCGGCCTCCACGCCCTTGTTGCCGCCCTTGGAGCCGGCGCGCTCAATGGCCTGTTCCAGATTGTCCGTGGTCAGCAGGCCGAAGCCTACGGGCACGCCGCTGGACAGCGTCACCTGCCCTATGCCCTTTGCGGCTTCAGCGCACACATAGTCGAAATGCGGTGTTCCGCCGCGGATGACGGCGCCCAGCGCCAGCACGCCGTCATATTTTTTGGAGGAGGCGGCCTTCTGGCAGACCAGCGGCAGTTCAAAGGCGCCGGGAATGCGGACGATGGTGATGTCGGACTTCTTGGCGCCGTGGCGGGTCAGGTAGTCTACCGCGCCGCCCACGAGGCGATCCACGATGATGTCGTTGAAGCGGGTGGCTACGATGGCGAACTTCAGGCCGGCGGCAGACATCTGCCCTTCGATAGTCTTGATTTCAGACATGGAGATCTCCCTGTTGAATGCTGGTGTGTCGTGGGCGCGGCAAGGCCGGTGAACCTCCGCGCGTCCGTGGGGCGGCGTCCCGCCCGCTAGAAAAATCCGTGTTCCGCAAGGAACTGCTCCGTGACGCGGGAGGCGGCGGGCCGGGCTTCCCGCTGCCAGGGCTGGAGCATGCCGCGCACATATTTGCCGATGACGTCCGTTTCCATGTTCACGAGGACGCCGGGCTTCCAGCCGCCGATGGTGGTGCGGCGCTGTGTGTCCGGGATGACGTTCACGGTCAGAAAGTCCGGGCCGCATTCGTTGACGGTCAGGCTTACGCCGTCCAGCGTCACGGAACCCTTGGCGATGACTTCCGCACCCCGCTCCGGCGGAAAGCGCAGCGTGATACGGCAGGATTCGCCAGCCGGCTCCACGGCGTCCACCGTGGCGAGGCAGTCCACATGTCCGCTGACAATATGTCCGCCCAGGCGATCACCCACGGCCAGGGCGCGCTCAAGATTTACCGTTGCGCCGGGGGAAAGCAGGCGCAGGCTGGTGCGGCTCATGGTCTCCGCCGAGGCATAGACGCTGAACTCCCGCTCCGCGTGATGCTCCACGGAAAGGCATGCGCCGTTCACGGCTATGGATTCGCCATCCACAATGTGATCCAGCGCAAAGAGGGCGCGGATGGTCAGGCGGCATTCGCCGCCCCGGCGGTGCATGGCGAGTATTTCGCCCTGTCCCTGAATGAGTCCTGTGAACATGCGGGCTCCTTTTGCCTCAGCCGCGCGGGCGCAGCGTCAGATGCATATCGCCGCCGCAGATTTCGGAGTGGATAATCCGCAGGCCGATGCCCTCCTCCAGCCGCAGGGGCGAGAGGCCGTCGAACAGCGGCCGGGCTTCATTGTCGCCAAGGATACGCGGGGCGATATGGATATGAAATTCATCGACAAGGCCGGCGTGCAGCAGCGTCAGGCCCAGCTTGCCGCCGCCCTCGCACAGAATGTAGCGGCACTGGTGCTCCGCATAGAACTGCCGGAACAGAGAGCCGAAGTCCGGGACACGGTTGGGCTGCTCCACCGTGAGAACGCGCACGCCGTTTTTGCGCAGGGCCGCCGCCGCCGGAGAAGCCGCCGCCGCGGGCGAGGACAGGAAGAAGGTTTCTTCGGGGCGTTCGCGCAGCAGTTTGCAGTCGGCGTCTGCGGCAGGCAGCCGGCTGGTGACCACGCAGGCCAGCGGCTGCGGCCCGGCGTAGCCTTCCAGACGGGCGGTGAGCGCAGGGTTGTCGGCGCGGAAGGTGCCGCCGCCAATGAGCACCATGCCGCCGCAGCGCCCCACGCTGGCGCGCAGCGCGTGCACCTGCGAGCGGCTGGCCTCGCTGCTGATCCACTGGGAATGTCCGGTCCGGGTGGCGATGCGCCCATCCAGCGTGGCGGCCATCTTCAGGATGAGGTATGGCCTGCCCTCCTGCCAGCAGAGGAAGTCCGCCACCAGATCGCGGCATTCCTGCTCGCACAGGCCGCTGTCCACGCGGATGCCGGCTGCACGGAGCTTTTCCAGGCCGCCTGCCGCGGCAGGATTGGGATCGCGCATGCCGATGATGACATGCCTGATGCCCGCCGCAATGACGGCATCGGAGCAGGGGGGAGTCTTGCCATAATGGTTGCAGGGCTCAAGCGTGACCAGCAGGGTGCATTCCGCAGGATCGACGCCCCTGGCTGCGGCATCACGCAGGCATTCCACTTCGGCATGCGGCCCGCCGGCGGCGTGATGCCAGCCTTCCGCCACAATATGTCCTCCGCGCACGAGCACCGCCCCCACCGTGGGATTGGGGCAGGCTGTCCAGCGTCCCCGCTCGGCGAGGGCGATGGCGTGGCGCATGAACGGTTCGTATGCAATAACTTCCACTGGCTGAATGTTCCTGTGACCGGCAGTGTGAACGCGGCTGCCTGGCAGGCCGCACGCGGGCCGAGACTATGTGGCGTCCTCTGGCTTCCAGTCGATGGTTATAGGTGTGAAGCGTGCTTTTTCCAGAGCGATGTCGGCTTCCCGCAGCAGTTGCGCCGCCAGCTCGTCAGGATAGTCCTGAACATAAAAAATTTTTCTGATCCGGCAGTTGATCAGCATTTTTGCGCAGAGCGCACAGGGATGCGTCGTGCAGTACAGGTCGGCGCCGGAAATATCAATGCCGTTGATGGCCGCCTGTATGATGACATTCTGTTCGGCATGCAGCGCGCGGCATATCTCGTGCCGCTGCCCGGAAGGAATGCCCAGCTCCTCGCGCATGCAGCCGACATCAAGGCAGTGCGGCACGCCTGAAGGAGCGCCGTTATACCCTGTGGCCAGTATCCGCTTGTCCTTGACGGCGATGGCTCCCACCTGCCGCCGCCGGCAGGTGGAGCGCTGCGCTACCAGAAAGGTGATGTTCAGAAAATAGTTGAGCCACGACGTGCGCTGCATATACCCTCCGCCGGCTACCTTACTGTTCCGGGGAGGGAAAGTCTACACCGCGTGGGCGCAAAAGCCAAGTGCGGTGGCGGAAAAAGAAAAAGGAGGCGGCACGGCCTCCTTTTTCGGAAGATGAAAATACCTGTTCGCGGCCTACCAGGCAAACAGGGGGAATTCCTTGGCGAATTTTTCCACATCGGCGCGGATTTCCGCCAGACGGCTTTCATTGCTCATGTTGGCCAGAACGTCCACAATCCAGCCGCCCACCTTTTCCATGTCGGCTTCCTTCATGCCGCGCGTGGTCAGGGCCGCGGAGCCGAGACGGACGCCAGAGGTCACGAAGGGAGAGCGTGTTTCAAAGGGCACGGTATTCTTGTTCACCGTAATGCCGGCCGCGTCCAGGGCATGTTCGGCATCCTTGCCGGTGATGTCCTTGTTGGTCAGGTCCACCAGCATGAGGTGGTTGTCCGTACCGCCGGAGACCAGCTGGAAGCCGGCGTCGGTCAGGGTTCTGGCCAGTGCGGCGGCATTCCTGATCACCTGCTCCTGATAGCTGCGGAAGGAGGGGCGCAGGGCTTCGCCGAAGGCTACCGCCTTGGCGGCGATAACGTGCATCAGCGGGCCGCCCTGAATGCCGGGGAAAATCTGGCTGTTGATCTTCTTGCCCAAGTCCTCGCTGGAGAGGATCATGCCGCCACGGGGGCCGCGCAGGGTCTTGTGCGTGGTGGTCGTGGTGATGTGGGCGTGGGGCACGGGAGAGGCGTGCAGGCCGGCGGCCACAAGGCCGGCGATGTGGGCCATGTCCACCACGAGCCTGGCGCCCACCTCGTCGGCGATGGCGCGGAAACGGGCGAAGTCTATGGCGCGGGGATAGGCGCTGGCACCGGCCATGATCACGTTGGGCCTGTGCTCGCGGGCCAGCCCGGCCACCTGATCATAGTCGATGCGGCCGGTTTCCCTGTTCACGCCGTAAGAGACAATCTTGTACAGGCGGCCGGAGAAGTTGACAGGGCTGCCGTGGGTAAGATGACCGCCGTGGGAAAGGTCCATGCCCATGATGGTATCGCCGGGCTGGATGAGGGCCATATAGGCGGCCATGTTGGCCTGAGAGCCGGAATGGGGCTGCACGTTGGCATACCCGCAGCCAAAGAGCTGTTTGGCACGTTCTATGGCCAGATTCTCCGCGATGTCCACATATTCGCAGCCGCCGTAGTAGCGCTTGCCCGGATAGCCTTCGGCATATTTGTGCGTCATGATGGAGCCCTGTGCCTCGCGCACGGCGGCGGACACAAAGTTCTCGGAAGCGATGAGCTCAAGCTTGCTCATCTGGCGGTTGGATTCCAGAATAATGGCATTGGCCAGTTCGGGGTCTTGCAGCAGCAGCTGATCCATGGTGGGGTTTTCCTTTCTGAAAGAACGGGGCAGGAGGGGGCCTTTTCCCCCTCCCTCGCTGTGAAATACTGTTAGGCGCCGTCCCAGCGCTTGAAGATGAGGCTGGCGTTGGTGCCGCCAAAGCCGAAGGAATTGGACATGGCGTACATGCAGTCCATTTTTTCGGAACCATGCGTCACGTAGTCCAGATCGCATTCGGGATCAGGCGTTTCCATGTTGATGGTGCCCGGCGCCATGCCTTCCTGCAGGGCCTTTACCGTGAAAACGGCCTCCACACCGCCGGCCGCGCCGAGCAGATGCCCGGTCATGGACTTGGTGGCGGATACCTTGATCTTGTCGGCATGACTGCCGAAGACCATGCGGATGGCCTTGCTTTCGGCGGCATCGTTCATGTGGGTGGAGGTGCCGTGCGCATTGATGTGGCCAATATCCTCGGGGGAGATGCCGGCGTCCCTGAGGGCATTGCGCATGCAGGCGGCCATGCCTTCGCCGCTTTCCAGCGGGGCGGTCATGTGGTGCGCGTCGCAGGAGGCGCCGAAGCCGACGATTTCCGCGTAGATTCTGGCGCCGCGCGCGGTGGCGGATTCCAGCGACTCCAGCAGGAGCAGGCCCGCGCCCTCGCCGATGACAAAGCCGCTCCGGTTTTTGTCAAAGGGACGGGAAGCGTGCTGGGGGTCATCGTTGTGGTCGCTGCACAGGGCCTTCAGCGCGGTGAAGCCGGAAACCCCCATCTCCGTGATGGTGGCTTCCACGCCGCCGGTGACTATTGCGTCACAGCGGCCCATGACAATTTCCGTCCACGCGCTGCCCACGGCATGCGTGCCGCTGGCACAGGCGGAGGTGCAGACCTGATTGGTTCCTTTGGCGCCAATGGCAATGGCCATCTGGCCGGGGGCCATATTGGAAATGAGCATGGGAATCATGAAGGGGGATACCTTGGAAGGACCGGCCTTCATGAGCTTTTCGTGAAAGATTTCGATGGTTCGCAGGCCGCCGATACCTACCCCCACAATGATGCCCAGCCTGTCGGCATTGCCTTCGCCGACGGAATAGCCGCTGTCTTCCATGAGCATTTTGGCCGTGGCCACGCCAAACTGGGTGAAGCGATCCATGCGCCGCGCCTGCTTGGCATTGATGTGGTCTTCAGCCTGAAAGCCCTTGACTTCTCCGGCAATGCGGGAGTCGAAAGCGGAGGCGTCAAACTGGGTGATAGGGGCGATGCCGGAAACGCCGGCGAGCAGGTTTTCCCAGCTGGTCTGCACATTGAGGCCCAGCGGAGTGAGGGCGGCAAGGCCGGTCACAACGACACGTCTGCGATCCATGAGAACTCCTTGAATACGGCGGGGGGAGGCGGGCGCGCTCCCCCCGTGGAAAGTGAAAGCGGCCGCGCATGGCGGCCGTGGGATGCAGGGAAGGAGGATTAGCCCTTCTTGCTTTCGATGTAGGCGATGGCGTCCTTCACCTTCAGCAGCTTGGTGGCGTCGTCATCAGCGATTTCGATGTCGAATTCTTCTTCCATGGCCATGATCAGCTCAGTCAGGTCCAGGGAGTCGGCGCCCAGGTCTTCCACGAAGGATGCTTCGGGCTTCACCTGCTCGGCGGAAACACCCAGCTGATCCACGATAATTTCAGTCACTTTGGCAGCGATGTCAGACATAATAGCCTCCAATGATTGGCAATGATATAGGCGCGGTTGGTTCCGCGGCAATCAGCGGCGTGCCGCCGGCACAGGCCCGGCAGCGGCGCGGATTAGTTCTCTAGCAGTACATCCCGCCATTCACGGCGAGCACCTGTCCGGTGATGTACTCGGCCCTGTCCGAGGCCAGGAAGGCCACGGCGTCGGCCACATTCTGCGCGGTGCCCAGCCGCTTGAGCGGGATGGCGTCCGCATAGCTTTTTTTGACCTCTTCCGGCAGGACGGCAGTCATGTCGGTTTCAATGAATCCGGGGGCCACGGCATTCACCGTGATGTTTCGCGCGGCAAGCTCCTTGGCGGCGGATTTGGTGAGGCCCAGCAGGCCTGCCTTGGCGGCGGCATAGTTGGCCTGGCAGGCGTTGCCCATCTGCCCCACGACGGAAGATATGCTGATGATGCGCCCGTGCCGCTGGCGGCTCATGATCTTCGCTGCCTCGCGCAGACAGACAAAGGCGCCGCGCAGATTGACGCCCAGCACGGCATCGAAGTCCGCCTCCTTCATGCGCACCAGAAAGCCATCTCTGGTGATGCCGGCATTGTTGACCAGCACGGCCAGGTCCACCTTGTCCTTGATCTGTTCCGCGAAGAAGGAAGCCACGGCGGCGGCATCTCCCACATTCAGCTGGAAGGCGGCGGCCCTGCCGCCGGCGGCGGCGATTTCCGCAGCGACGGCTTCCGCTTCCTGAGGCTTGCTCACATAGGTCAGAAATACCTGATAGCCTTCGCGGGCCAGCGTCAGCGCCACGGCCCTGCCGATGCCGCGCGATCCGCCAGTGACCAGCGCGGTGGGAGTCAACGTCGTCATGTGAATACCTCGTATGATTCTTTGCCGTATCTCGAAAGCCGCGAAGCGGCAATATGAAGTGTGCGAGTGCTACTCTATTTATCAGGAAAAAGCAACCACAGGACAGACTAAAATTCCATCAGCGCGGCGCTCCAGGTCAGCCCGGCGCCGAAGCTGGTGCACAGCACGCGCTGGCCGGGGAGGATAGCCCCCTTTCCCAGGGCATCATCCAGTGCCAGAGGCACCGAGGCGGCGGAGGTATTGCCATAGTCGGCCACGTTGGTAAAAACCTTTTCCGGCGCAATGTGCAGCCGGTCGCCCACGGCCTCGATGATGCGCATATTGGCCTGATGCGGCACGAGCACATCCACGTCATCAATGGAAAGTCCGTTGCGGGAGAGCGCTTCCTGGCAGATGTCCGCCATGCGCCGCACAGCATGCTTGAAAACTTCGCGTCCCTGCATTTGCAGGAAATAGTCTTCGCCAATGGGATCGCCCACGTTCCGCACATGCTCCGTGCCGCCGCCAAAGGTGATGAGCCTGCCCAGGGAGCCATCGCCGGCGCAGAGCACGTCACGCAGCACGGCCAGAGGGGCATTGGCATCCGCGGAGAGCACGCAGGCGGCTGCACCGTCGCCGAAGAGCACGCAGGTGCTGCGGTCGCTCCAGTTCATGCGGCGGCTCATGGCTTCGGCACAGATGAGAAGGATGCGGGCCTGCGGTTCGGCCAGCAGCAGGCCGCGGCAGATGGACAGGCCGTACAGATAGCCGGAACAGGCGGCGTTGAAGTCAAAGGCCATGCAGTGCCCGGCCCCCAGCTTCCCGGCGGTGAGGCTGGCCACGGAAGGGCAGAGTTTTTCAGGCGTGCAGGTGCCAACAATAATGTGGGTGATGTCGGAAACCTGGAGGGAGGCCCGCTCCAGAGCCTGCCGTGCGGCGGCAACAGCCATGTCCGAGGTCGTTTCCGTGTCGGCCATCTTGCGCCGGAATCTGATGCCGGTGCGCGAGGTAATCCATTCGTCGCTGGTATCCACCAGGGCGCAGAGATCGTTGTTGGAGAGTATATGCTCAGGCGTATACACGCCCAGGGCCGTCAGACAGCAGCGATGGTTCATAGCCTCCCCGTCCACAGGAAGAAAGACATTTACAGGGCCTTGCTGAAACGGGTCAGTTCCTCGTTGGCGAGAATTGTTTCCGCAAGACGGGCGTTGGTGCCCTTGCGCACGAAGGTGCCGCCCATTTTGATGGCAGCGGTAATGGCCTTGGCATTGGAACGGCCGTGCCCGACAATGGCCAGCCCCTGAAGGCCGAGCAGCGGGGCGCCGCCGTACTCGGAATAGTCTACCTTGCGTGCGAATTTCTTGAAGGCGCTCTTGGCCAGCAGCGCGCCCAGAGTGGGCAGAAGACCGGAGGTGAGGAGCTTCCGCAGCATGCGCGTGAGGGAGGAGGCCAGCCCTTCGCTCATCTTCACCACCACGTTCCCCACGAAGCCGTCGCAGACGACCACGTCCACATCGCCGGTGAAAATGTCGCGTCCTTCCGCATTGCCGATGAAGTTGAGATTCTGCGCCATCTTGAGCAGTTCGTAGGCTTCCTTGACCTGCGAGTTGCCCTTGCCTTCCTCCTCGCCGATGCTGAGGAGGCTGACGCGGGGCGCTTCATAGCCCAGCAGATCGCGGGCAAAGGCATCGCCCATGAGGCCGAACTGGAAGAGATGGTATGGACGGCAGTCCACATTGGCGCCCACGTCCAGCACGACGACGGGCTTTTTTTCCGTGGGCAGCAGGGTTGCCAGAGCGGGACGCTCCACCCCGGGCAGGCGGCCCATGATGAACATGCCGCAGGCGACGGCTGCGCCGGAATGCCCGGCGCTGACCACACCGTCGGCCCCGCCGTCCCGCACCAGCCGGCAGGCCACCTGAATGGAGGCGTCCTTCTTGCGGCGCAGAATGTCCGAGGGCTTTTCGTTCATGTGCACCACGTCAGAGGCGTGGACAATCTCATAGGATGCGCCGTCCAGGGACAGCTTCTCCAGCTCGGCCTCCACGCGGGGAGTATCCCCCACGAGAAGGACGTGCAGATCGTTCTCACGGGACGCCGTGATGGCGCCCGGAACCACCACGGAGGGGCCAAAGTCCCCCCCCATGGCGTCCACGGCAATGATGGGGCGCTTGCCTTCCATTATTCGGCTTCGGTCTTCGCCACTACCTGGCGGCCCTTGTAGGCGCCGCAGCTGGGGCAGACAGAATGGGGAATGGTGGGTTCGCCGCAGGAGCAGATGACGACGGTGGGGGTGGCCACGCGGTCGTGAGAGCGGCGCATGCCCTTGCGAGAGCGGGATTTCTTGTTCTGCTGAACAGCCATGAGAGTCTCCTTTGCTTCAGGCTAGCTGCCTGAATTTGTTATCGTGATATTGCGCAGGACGGCCAGTCTGGGGTCGCCCTCGTCGCGCACGCAGGTGCAGGAACCTGCATTCAGATTGGCTCCGCAGGAGGAGCACAGGCCCTTGCAGTCGGGCTTGCAGAGCGGATTGACCGGCAGTGCGAGGGAGAATTCTTCCCAGCAGACAGCGGCAATATCCAGCATGGGCGCGCCTTCTTCCAGCAGGATGTGGCTTTCCTCGCCGAAGGGGGCGTCGCCTTCCTCCCCGTCCGTATCGGTGCCGGGCAGGCATTCGAAAGTTTCAAACGCATCGTCAAGGGCAACGATGGCATCTTCCGCGCAGCGGTTGCAGGGCAGGGCAATTCTGCCGGACAGCCTGCCGCGCACCAGGCAGCCATTTTCCACAGGAATGACCGTTACTGTGGCTGAAATAGCCTCCAGAACGCGGCAATCCATGTGGAATTCCGCCATGGGCGCCGCCCAGACGGCCGGGTCGTCAATGACAAATTCCTGCCCCTGCGGCGGGAGGTTGTTGATGGAAATGCGTTGCATAGCTCGGATACCCCTGCGGACTGTGCCTTTTACCTGTCAAGCCAGATGCTGTCAAGCTGTGTTTTCAGGCGTGGCCTGTAAAGAGGAGCATTACCGCGAGCGCGCAGAAAACGCAAGCGGCAAGCCGGTTCAGGAATATCTGCGCGCGCGGCGACTGATTGAAGCGCGAGGCCAGCCTGCCGGCCAGCAGGGCCGTGCTGCCAAAAACCAGCAGGGTGGCCAGCATGAAGAGCAGGCCCAGCTGGAGTATCTGGGCGGTGACGCTGCCGTGGGCCGGACTGGCAAACTGCGGCAGGAAGGCGAGAAAGAACAGCGAAACCTTGGGATTGGTGATGTTCATGATCACCCCGCGCCGATACAGGGCCATGCAGCCGGTAAAGGCGGCGGCCTGCCCGGGAGCCCGCACGCTGCCCGCACGGAAGGAAAGCCAGGCAAGATAGAGCAGGTAGGCCGCGCCTGCCACCTTGAGCAGGGTAAAGGCCAGCGCAGAGGTCTGGAAGATGACGGCCACGCCCAGAGCCACGAGCGCGGTATGGAAGAACAGGCCGCTGATCAGCCCCAGCGTGGTGGCAAGGCCCGCCCGCGCACCGTGCACGGCGGACTGGGTCAGCACAAAGATAATGTCGGGGCCGGGCGCCAGCCCCAGGATGATGGCGGCGATGAAGAACTGGAGTGCGGTGTCAGGAGAAAGCATGATATTCCCTTATGGGTGCCCGGATGCTGGCAGCTAAGTTGCAACCGGGGAATGAGCCTGCGCCGGCGCCGCAAGGTCGCGGCGGGGGACGTCCCTATTCCCGGGCGCGGCGTCAGCGGCGGCAAAGAATGCCGGTTTTCTGGCGCGGGGCAGTCGTTTTACAAGGGCTTCCTGCCGCTGGGCTTCCGCACGCCCGGCACAGCGCCGGGTGGCAAGCAGGCGCACAGGACGCCGGGTGCGGGTATATTTTGCGCCGCCGGGAAGACTGCCGTTGTGCTGGGCCAGACGACGCTCCATGTGGCAGGTGCAGCCGCAATAATAGGTTCCGTCCGCGCATTCCAGCAGGTAGACCTGCCAGTCTTCCGCGCGGGCGGTCATTATCCCGCCAGCCATGCGGTGAGCAGCCAGCAGACTGTCCAGTTGCAGATGCGGACGAACCACGGATTGACGGCAAAGCCACTCATCAGGCGGTTGACGGTGAAGAGCATGCCGAGAGCGGCGGCAATGCCGTAAAAGACCATGAAGCCGATGGCCGCCAGGACGCCGAAGCGGAAGCCGCAGGCCAGCATCAGGCCGAAGGTGATCCAGAACGCCATGCCGGCACTGCCGCCCAGGCTCTGGAACCCTCCGGAGAAGGCTCGCCCCCCGCTCCCTTCCGAGCGCCAGGAAGTCCAGCTGAAGCCTTGCGTGGAGCCGGAGCTCCATTGCCCGGAGCGGAAACCGGACTGGTCGTCGTCATCATGGATGACTTCAGCATCCACGGCGTCCTGCGCGTGGCGCCGTGATTCCTCCCGCGCGGCGGGCAGGTGGGTGACGCAGTTGGGACAATGGGGGCCGTTATATTCACTGCCGCAGATGGGGCAACGCATGGATTCTCCTTGGGGCGGTCGAACCGTCAGTCCGCCGGCTTCCAGTCTTTGATATTGACGTCCACCGAGGTAACGCCGTTGTAGGTGTCGATACGCGGGGTGTAGGCCACGCGGATACGCGTGCCGCAGAGAGATTCAGGCAGCAGCGCGGCCTGCCGCCAGGCCTTGGCCTGAAGGGTGTGCCCGGTACTCTCGTCCAGCAGGCGCAGCAGCACATGCTCCCCCGTGCGCCCCAGCGGCATGCGGGCCACAACCTTCAGCGGAGGAGAGGCAAAGACAGGCTCGCTGTTGCCGGGGCCGAAGGGCTGGAGCATTTCCAGTTCCCGGAGGAATACCAGAGAGCTGGCCTGCCTGAAGTCCAGCTCGCATTCCAGCGTGAGGGAAGGGAAGAGGGGGGCGCTGCCCAGTTCCGCACGCACTACCGCGTCAAAGGCGTCACTGAAGGCAGGGAGATTGCCGGGAGCAAGGCGTACCCCGGCGGCCTGCCTGTGCCCGCCAAAGCCAAGCATGAGATGGGCCATGCGGCTGAGGCCGGCATGCAGATCAAATTCCCGCACGGAACGGCCCGATCCCTTGATGGCGTCCTGATCATCGCAGAGGATGATGGTGGGGCGATAGAATTCATCCACAATGCGCGAGGCCACAATGCCGATGACGCCGGCATGCCAGTTGCCGCCGTACAGCACCAGCCCGGCCCGGCCCGCCGCCACCTGCCGCAGCGCTTCCTCCCGCGCCTCCCTGCCGATGCGATCCTCTTCCATGCGGCGCTCCGTATTGAGCTGATCCAGTTCTGTGGCCAGCCGGAGGGCTGTGGCGGCATCCCTGGCGCGCAGGAGGCGCAGGGCCAGATCGGCATGGCCCATACGGCCGGCGGCATTGATGCGCGGCGCTAGGCGGAATACGGTCTGTCCGCTGCTGACAGGAGCAGATGCCTCGAAATTGCTCACTTTCTTGAGTGCGGCCATGCCGGGGCGGCGTGCTTCGTGTATCTGGCGGAGACCGCCCTTGACGAGAATGCGGTTCTGCCCGGAAAGACGCATCACATCTGCCAGCGTACCCAGCGCCACCAGATCAAGCACGGTGTCCATCTTGCATTTGCTGCCCCTGGCCTTGTGCAGCAAGGCGTCCACCGCGGCCATGAGGAAGAAGGCGACGCCCACACCGGCCAGATGGGGGCAGGGGCATGTCCCGCGGTCTGCGATGCGCGGATTGCAGATGGCCGAGGCGGCGGGCAGGCTTTCCGGCGGCAGGTGGTGGTCGGAGAGGATGACTGTCATGCCCAGCTCGCGGGCACGCTGGATGGGAAGCGTGTCGGAAATGCCGCAGTCCACGGTGAGCAGGGTGTCGATGCCGGCAGCCGCCAGTTTCTCCAGCGCGGGGATGTTCAGGCCGTAGCCCTCGCAGCGGCGGTCCGGCAGATAGGGCACGGCCTCGATGCCATGGGCTTCCAGCACGTCCAGCACCAGCGTGGTGGCTGTGATGCCGTCCACATCGTAATCGCCCCAGACCGCCAGCTTGCCGCCGTCCAGCAGGCGCCGGGCCAGCAGCTCAGCCGCCTGGGGAATGCCGGGCCACTGGCCGGGATGCACCAGCCGGGAAAGACTGGCTGACAGGAAGGCATCAATGGCCTCCCTGCTGTCCAGCCCGCGGGCCCACAGCAGGGAGAGCAGCAGCGGGGAGATGTGCAGCTGTTCCGCCCAGCGCGGATCGGGTGCTTCGGCAGGTGCGTCGCGGAATTTCCAGATTTTCACAAATGTCCCTGTATTTCCTTGTCCGGCGGGGCGGCTGGCCCCGGAGGGCTAGCTGCCCATGTCCCGCAGGATGTCTTCAGCGGCGCGAACCGGATTCTCCGCACGGGTGATGGGACGGCCCACCACGAGGAAGTCCGATCCGGCCTGTACGGCTGCGGCGGGCGTCATGACGCGCTTCTGATCGTTGGCCGCGGCGGATGCCGGGCGGATGCCAGGCGTCAGGCAGCGCAGGCCGGAGCAGGCTTCTTTAATGGTACGGACTTCATGCCCGGAACAGACCACGCCGTCCAGTCCCCATTCCTGCGCGCCCTGTGCCAGGCGCACGGCCAGCGCGCCCATGTCTCCACTAAAGGCGGGCAGATCGCCCGGGCCCATGCTGGTAAGCACAGTCACGCCGAACAGCAGGGGCCGGGGGCCGGCGCATGCTTCCAGTGCGGCGCGGGCGGCACGGCACATGGCCTCCCCGCCCTGCGTGTGCAGGGTGAGCATGTCCACCCCCATGCGGGCGGCAGCCGAGACGGCGGAGGCCACGGTATTGGGGATGTCATACATCTTCAGGTCCAGAAAGACCTGAAAGCCCATGTCCTTGTAGGTGGCCACGCACTGCGGCCCGCCAAGAACGAACATTTCCAGCCCGATCTTGACCCAGCGAACCGTGCCCCGCAGGCTCCGGGCAAGGCGGATGCCGGCATCAACCTCGGGCATGTCGAGAGCGACAATCAGTTCTGCCATGAAACGTCTCCTTTGCGATCAGCCCGCGGGGGCAAGAATGGTGCGCAGCAGGCCGGGGCGCAGGGTCGGGGCCAGCGTGGCGGCGAGATAGGCGGCACGCAGTTCTGCATAGGCCGTGTCAAGATCATCGTTGACAATCCAGGTGCTGAACCAGTGCGCTTCGGCAATTTCCCTGGCGGCACTGTCCAGACGGCGGCGTATGACCTCCTCGTCATCCGTGCCGCGCCCGCGCAGACGCTGCTCCAGCACGGGCAGCGAGGGAGGCAGAATGAAGATGCACTGCGCCTGCGGGATGTTCAGACGCAGCTGCGCCGCGCCCTGCACATCAATTTCAAACAGGACATCCTGCCCTCGGGCCAGCATGTCCAGGGTGGGCTGGAGCGGAGAGCCGTAATAGTTGCCGTAGACTTCGGCCCATTCCGCAAAATAGCCGGCGTCGCGACGGCGGAGAAATTCCTCCCGGGAAAGGAAGTGATAGTCCCGGCCATCCACTTCACCGGCGCGCGGCGGGCGTGTGGTGCAGGAAATGGAGTAGCCGAACCGCGGAAATTCCGCGAGCAGTCTTTTGACCAGAGTTGTTTTGCCCGTGCCGGACGCGGCGCTGATGACCAGCACGATCCCCTTGCGCTGCATGTTCACGCTTGCTTCTCCTCGGCGGCCGCTATTCCAGGTTCTGCACCTGCTCGCGGCATTTTTCCAGCTCGTTCTTGAAATCTACCACCAGGCGGGAGAGCTGCACGTCCGGGGTCTTGTTGCCGCAGGTGTTGATTTCGCGGAAGCATTCCTGAAGGGTGAAGTCCAGGCGGCGCCCTGCGTCCCTGCCCGCGGAGAGCAGCTCCCGCAGCCGATCCAGATGCGTGCGCAGCCGGGTGAGCTCCTCGCTCACGTCCAGCCTGTCGGTAAGGATGGCCACTTCCTGCAGAAAGCGTCCTTCTTCCAGCTCCGCATCCGTGCCGGCCAGCGCTTCGGAGAGCCGGTCGCGCAGCTGCGCCATGCGTTCCTCCCGGATGGCCGGAGCGCGCAGCGTGATGACATCCAGCCATTCTTCCATGCGCAGGATGCGGGCGTTCATGTCCTGTGCCAGCGCCCGGCCCTCGGCAGAGCGGGATTCGTTCCAGTCTTCCAGCGCGGAGGCCAGCCCCGCCTCCAGCTGGCGCACTGCCTCCTCATCCATTTCGTCCGCGGCGTCTCCCCACAGGAAGGGCAGGGACAGCAGCGCGCTGTAGTCCGGGGAGAAGGTGTCCCCGCGTGCCGCGGCCAGCTGCCGGAGCGCGTCAAGCATGGCTGAAGCCTGCATGCTGTCGAAGCAGGGTTCGGGCACCGAGCCGGCAGTATGCTGGAGCATGAGGCTGATGTCCACACGGCCGCGCGAGGCATGGGCGCGCACGACCTTTTCCAGGCGGGCCTCCAGGCCGCGCACAGCTGCTGGCAGGCGCCATTTCAGAGCAAGATGACGGCTGTTGACGCTTTTGATTTCCCACTGCTGGGTAAAGTGCGGCGTTTCTGTCAGGCAACGCCCGAATCCGGTCATGCTGCGAAGCATAGGCACCTCCGCAATCTTCCCGCACAACTGCGCGGGGGCAGGCAATATTTTTTCCAATCTAGGGCAATGCCTGCACAAATGCAAGCGCGCCGTGCGGCAGGATTTTTCGCACGGCGCGCCTTTGGCTGTCAGTTTCCGCCGCCAGCGCTGGGGCAGGTGGCGCACTGGCCGCCGCACCCGGGGGAGGGCTGGCCGCCGCCCATCATCTTCGCGGCCAGCGGATGCACCGCGCCGGGCTTGGGCGGATAGGGGAAGGCGCCGGTTTTCAGGGGGCTGGGTATGGACATCTGGCGTTCCGTGGGGGCATGTCCGCACTGGGGACAGGCCGGATTGTCATCGCCGAAGACGAGTTCTTCAAACCGTGCGCCGCATTTGGGGCAGACAAAATCAAACATGGGCATGGGAATGTTCCTGCTGTAAAGCGCGGAGCCGGCCGCGCTGCTGAAAGGTGGACAGGCGCGGTGAGGCCGGCGGGGCCGCCCGCGATGCTGTAACATATAGGCCCGGCCTGCGGGAAGGCAAGGGCGGGACGCCGACTCACAAAAGCGCGACGCGCACGCCACCGGGGGTCACTTCTGCCGCGCGGGCCCGAATCAGGCCATGTCCGCCCGCCGCCGGGGCCGTGTCCAGCAGGCAGGGTATGTAGCACTGGTCAACACCCTTGCAGGGGCTGCCGGGCCGGTGTTCATCCGGACTGTCCGTTGCGATTTCCAGCATGGCCTGTGTCTGCACGGCCTGTTGCCAGAAGGCGAGCTGCCTGCTGCGGATGCGTTCGCGTACCCGTGCGGCCCGCGCGGCCTTTTCCGGCTGGGGAACATGATCCGGAAAGCTGTCGGCGGCAGTGCCGGGGCGGCGGGAATAGGGGAAGACATGGGCATAGGTGAAGGGCAGGGCATCCACCAGCGCCAGCGTTTCCCGCACATGCTCTTCCTTTTCGCCGGGAAAGCCCATCAGGATGTCTGCGCCAAGGCCAAAGCGGGGCCGTGCGCGCACGATGGCCGCCAGCGCATCCGCCAGCAGTTCGGGGCGGTAGTGTCCGCGTCCCATGCGCCGCAGCACGGCGGGGCTGCCGCTTTGCAGGGAGACATGCAGATGCGGGCAGAGCATGCGGCTTTCGGCCAGCAGTTCCAGGCCGCGTCCCTGCAACTGCTTCGGTTCCAGAGAGCTGATGCGGAAGCGCGCCCGTCCGGCCCATTCCGGAGCCAGCTCCCGTTCCAGCGCGGCGATCAGGGTCCAGAAGTCCGTCGGCGTGCTGAAGTCCCGGCCGTACAGGAGCAGGTTGATGCCGGAGATCATGATTTCCCTGTGCCCGGCCTCCAGCAGGCGGCGGGCCTCGGCCACGGCTTCATCCACGGGACGGCTGGAGGCCACCGGACGCATGCTGGGGACGATGCAGTAGGTGCAGCGGTGCGTGCAGCCTTCCTGCACCTTGAGCACGGGACGTGCGCGGCGGAAGGCGCGTATCTGAAAGGGCGGATAGGCGCCTTCCTGCCGGGGCGGCTCCTCTTTAGCCCGTGCTGCCGGCAGATGGCGGGGATCGGCGAGTAGCCGCGCCTTTTCCACAACGGGGAAGATGCCGTGGCACAGGCCGCGCAGTCCTGGATCGGCGGCCAGCAGGGAGGCGGAGCAGCCGGTGAGGAGGCGGCGGCAGTGCGGCGCCTCGCGTTCCAGCCTGTAGAGAGCGGCGCGGGCGTCGCGTTCGGCGCGGGCGGTGATGGCGCATGAGTTGATCAGCGCGAAGTCCGCCTCCGCGGGGCTGTCGGTTTCCTCGCCCCCGTGAGACTGCCAGCATTCGCGCACGGACTGGCTTTCGTACTGGTTGACCTTGCAGCCGAAGGTGAGGATGACAAATTTCCAGGGTTTCATGCGGTGCATCCTCCGGATACATGACGGTGAAGACCGCCTGCGGCAGGCGGGGCGGAATGCGCGACAGGCCGGGGACGGGAAACGGCAGAGCTGGTCTGCCGTTTTCTGCGTACTGCCGGGGTGACGAAGCGCCTATTCGGGAACCCGCCCCGTGGCGGCGGCCTCGTCCACAATCCAGATCAGATCGCCGAAGGTGGGGCGCACCATCTGGGCAGGCAGAGAAGGCGTTTCCAGCAGGTTCAGGGCCCTGGTCAGCACCTCGTGCTTTTCCCTGCCGGTGACAAGGAACATGCAGCAGCGGGCGTTGTTCAGCACGGGCAGCGTCAGCGTCACACGGTCGTACTTGCGCTCGGACAGATACTGGTCAATGACGAGGCGCTTCTTTTCCATGATGGCCGGAGAGCCCACGGAAAGGGAGCCGGTATGGCCGTTCTGCCCCATGCCGAGCAGGACAAAGTCAAAGCGGGGCAGCTCGCCCTCTTTCAGGTGAAAGTCGGCGCGCAGCAGCTTTTCATACTGCCGGGCGGCTTCCACGGGATCGTTCTCCGCCTTGATGCGGAAATAGTGCGTGGCCGGAATGTGGGACAGCAGCTCGCGGCGGATCATGCCGAAGTTGCTCTCGGGCGATTCGGGTTCCACGCTGCGCTCGTCAACAAAGTAGATGTTGATTTTTTCCCAGGGCAAGCGTTCGGCCCAGTCCGCGCCCGCCAGCAGGCGGTAGAAGGGAACGGGCGTGGCCCCGCCGGAAAGGGCGATGTTGAATACGCCGCGCTCGGCGATGGCTTCCTCGCAGCAGCTGGCCATGATGTGCGCGGCGCGCTCCGCCATGGCCGCGGGATTCTTGTGAATATGGACGGACAGATGAATAGAACGGCTACCGGGCATGATGAGTCTCTCCTTTAGTGGAACTGCATCTGGCAGGGGCTACCTTGCCATAGAGCGCCGGGCAAGGGAAGCGGCAATCATTGTTTTCCTGAAATTTTCGTGGCGCAGCGCCCGCATCCTCCGCCCTCCATGAGCGCGGAGGCGTCCCGCGGGCGCAGGCGATCCAGCAGGGACAGGGGCAGCGAGGGGCGCACGGCCTGACTGCCGAAGTCTGCCCGCACTGCCATGAACATACCCAGAGGCAGCGGTATGGAGACGGCGTCAAGGTTCGCCAGCAGGGGAAGACGCTGGCAGAAGCCCGGCAGGGTCAGCGTGCTGCGCAGAAGACAGCGGCTTTCCGGCTGGAGCGTTTTCAGCGTGCGCCATGCCCGCCACCAGTTCGGGGCGGGCCGGGATTCCTGCGGAAGCCAGCCGGGGAGCAGGCGGGAGGGGGAAAGGGAGTTCCAGCCCAGCAGAAGAATGCTGCGCGCCGTCACGCGCCATGCTTCGCGCAGCGCAGCCTCGTCGTCCTCTCCCCGCAGGGAAAGGACGGTGTAGTCGAAGGCATCGTCATCATAGGGCAGGCTGTCGGCCGCGCCGCCGCCCACCTCCGCCCGCAGGGGCCGCCGCTGTGCCGCCCGCAGGCGCAGCTCCGGGTCCGGTTCATAGGCGCTGACATCAAAGCCGCATTCCCACAGGTGTTCCAGCATGGCGCCATCGCCGCAGCGCAGATGCAGCAGACGCCGGCCGCGCCGGGGCCATGCCGCCAGCATGCGGCACAGCAGGCGGTGCTGGCAGCGCAGGACATGGCGCACACGGGCGCGCGGATCGGCAGATGCGAAGAGCTGTCTCATGCACTTCATGTAGGGCCTCCCGGGAGAAAGGCAAGGGCGGCGCGCTATTGCAGCGGAGTTTTCTGGCGCAGCCACGGTTCGCCCAGGTTCAGGCGCCTGGCCACGCGGGCCACATCCTCTTCCACGCTGGAGGTGCCGCGCACCACCAGCTGCACGGCCCGCTTGGAGCCGGTGCGCTTCACGCGGGTACGGAAGCCTTCGCCTTCCAGACTTTCCCGCAGGGAGTCGATCTTGCGTTCCTCGCTGGCCTGAAAGGTAGCCAGCTGATAGACGTAGTCGTAGCGCTGATTCTCTGGCGCGGAGGTGCCTTGCAGCAGCTGCTGCCGATCTGCGGCCTGCGGCGCCGTTCCTCCTTCCGCCTTGGGCGCGGCTGCCTGCGCGGGAGCCACGGCAGGCTTGAACGGCGCCGCCTTGTCCGGGGCCGGGTCGGTCAGTCCCTTTCGCTTCAGGGTGCGCTGGTAGCGCAGGTCCGTGGGATTGATGATGGCCGCCGCGGTCCCGCTTTCCTGTGCATCGGAGGCCGCTTCCCCCTGACGGGAGGCTACCGGCGGAAGGGCGGTCTGTTTTTCCGCGCTGCTGCGTCCGGCCATGACGCCCAGAATGAAGATGCCCGTCCAGCAGATCAGCAGGACGATGAATCCGGAAATCACGAACGCGGGGCGGAAGCTCACGGTAAGCGTGCGTTTGCCCCAGCTGGTCTGTTCCCCGCCGCGCGGGGTGGTGGCCTGAGCCATGATGTCCTCCTCCGTGTGCGCGGGGCTATTCCTCCGTTTCCATGTAGGTGGCGGACTGGGCGCCTTTTTCCGAGACGGTCACGCTGTACAGGCGCACGGCCTGCCCCCGCAGGGCCTCTTCCATGCCCCTCCAGATATGGCGGGCAAGGTTTTCCGAGGAGGGATTGAGCAGATCGAAGGGGGGAGTCTCGTTCAGCACCTGATGATCCAGGGCATCAAGCACACGTTTGAGCTCCTGCTTGAGAATTTTGAAATCCAGAAGAAGCTCGGTGCCTTCAGCGAGCTTTTCCCCCTGTACGGTCAGCTCCACACCGAAGTTGTGGCCGTGCAGGTGTTCGCATCTGCCCTCGTAATGGCGCAGGGCATGCGCGGCGGAAAATTCGGAACGGACGGTGAGACGCCAGAATTTGCGGGACATAGCTACCTCTGTGATATGGCCGCATCTGCGGCCTGACGTTGCGGGATTGCGGCGGGGAAGGCCGTCAGCGAGCCTGCGCCCATGCGCTGAGCTCCTTGTCCAGGTTCGGGCCGGGAGCCACGCCGAGGCGCGGCCCCACGCGCAGCACGCAGCGGTGCCCGTCCAGCAGCACGATGGCTCTGGCCTCGTTGGCGCCGGGATGCGCTTCAAGGATGCTGCGCAGTTCCAGCAGGCGCTGCCGGGTGCAGTGCGTGTCCGGAATAGTGATATTGATGGGAGCATCGCTGCGCTGGCAGACATCCGCCAGCAGCTGCACCTTGCCGCCCAGCATTTTCACTTCGCGCACCACATCCCCGTCCTCGCTGTCGCTGCGCTCTTCGGCGGCATCCAGCCGGGCCTCCACATAGAGAGGCTGCTCCGAGGCAAAGAGCTCGCGATGCTCGGCATAGGTGCGCGGAAAAACCGTCATTTCCGCATGCCCTGTGAGGTCTTCCACGCTGACAAAGGCCATGCGCTCCCCTTTCTTGGTGGTGATCTCCTTGATGCCGGTTACGAGCAGGGCGCATTTGATTTCCGCGCCGGGGAACATGTCCCGCGCATCTTCCAGCGTGGTCAGGCCCAGGCGCGGGATTTCGCGGCGGAAGGGTTGCAGGGGATGGGAGGTGAGGAAAAAGCCCAGCGCCTCCTTTTCGCCCCGGAGCTTCTCGTCATCGGGCATTTCCGGAAGATCGTTCTGCGGGCAGTCCATCCCGATGCCGGGCATGGTCGGAGCCTCGGTCTGCGGCGTCATGGAAAGCAGGGAAATCTGGTTCGAGGCCTTGTCTCTGGCCTTCTTCTGCGCACGGGCCACCACAGTATCGATGGCATCCAGCATGGCGGCGCGAGGCGCGCCGAGGCAGTCGCAGGCGCCACCCTTGATCAGATTTTCCAGAACCCGTTTTGTCACCTTGCGCAGGTTCACGCGGCAGGCCAGATCAAGCAGAGAGGTGTAGGGGCCGTCCCTGCGGGCCTCGGTGATTTCATTGATGGCTTCGCCGCCCACGTTCTTGATGCCGCCAAGGCCGAAGACCACGCGCCCCTCCCGGGCGGTGAAGGATCGCAGGCTCTCGTTGACCGAGGGCTGCACCACGTCGATGTCCATGTCCCTGCAACAGGAAATATATTTCAGCACCTTGTCCTGATTGCCCATTTCAGAGGTAAGCAGGGCGGCCATGAACTCAACCTTGTGGTGAACCTTGAAATAGGCAGTGAAATAGGACACCAGCGCATAGGCGGCGGAGTGTGACTTGTTGAAGCCGTAGGCCGCGAACTGTTCCATCAGGTCGAAGATTTCATTGGCCTTGCTTTCGGAAATGCCGTTTTCCGCCGCGCCCGCCACGAACTTGACGCGCTCGGCGGCCATGGCCTCGGCCTTTTTCTTGCCCATAGCCCGGCGCAGCAGGTCGGCTCCCCCCAGCGTGTAGTTGGCCACAATCTGGGCGATCTGCATGACCTGTTCCTGATAGACAATAACCCCGTAGGTATCCTTCAGGCAGTTTTCCAGCGTGGGCACAGGATAGCTCACGGGCAGCAGGCCGTGCTTGCGCTTGATGAATTCATCCACCATGCCCGAACCCAGCGGGCCGGGACGATACAGGGCCAGCATGGCGATGATGTCCTCGAAGCAGGAGGGCCGCAGCTTGCGCAGATAGTCGCGCATGCCTGAGCTTTCCACCTGGAAGACCCCGTCCGTATCGCCGCGCCCGAAGAGCTCGTAGGTCGCCATGTCGGTGAGCGGCAGGTTGTCCAGATCCGGCGGGGTCTGGCCCTGAAGCGAGATGTTGTCCAGCGTATCCTGAATCAGGGTCATGGTTTTCAGGCCGAGGAAGTCGAACTTCACCAGGCCGGTTTTTTCGGTCATGGGCCCGTCGAACTGGGTCACGATTTCGCCGTTCTTCCCGCGATACAGGGGCAGGAAGTTGTCCATGGCCTCGGGGGAGACGACAAGACCGGCGGCATGGATGGAGGCATGGCGCGTGAGCCCTTCCAGCCGCAGGGACGTGTCGATAAGATGCCGGATTTGCGGATCGTTCTTGTACATGTCCGCCAGCTGCGGCTCCATGTCCATGGCCTTGCTGATGGTCATCTTGAGATCATCGGGGATGAGCTTGGCGATGCGATCCGTTTCCGCAAAGGAAAAGCCCAGCGCGCGTCCCACGTCGCGCACCACGCCCTTGGCCTTCATGGTGCCGAAGGTGGTAATCTGCGCCACGGAGTCCGCGCCGTAGGTATCCACCATGTACTGGATGACGCGGGCGCGGCGGCGCTCGCAGAAGTCCACATCAATATCGGGCAGGGAGACGCGTTCAATGTTCAGGAAGCGCTCGAAGAGCAGATTGTAGGGCAGGGGGTCGAGGTTGGTGATGCGCAGCGCCCACGCCACCAGCGAGCCTGCGGCGGAGCCGCGCCCCGGCCCCACGGGGATGCCGTGGTTCTTGGCCCAGTTGATGAAGTCCTGCACAATGAGGAAGTAGCCGGGAAAGCCCATTTCCAGAATGACCTTCAGCTCATATTCCAGTCGCTCACGGTAGCGGGCGGGATCAAGATGTTCCCGGTCGGGGTGCTTTTCCAGCCGCTTTTCCAGACCTTCGCGGGCCAGCTTCACAAATTCCGTCTCAATGGTCATGCCTTCGGGCAGCTTGTATCGCGGAAAGTAGTGGTGCCCGAAATCAAGCGTGACATTGCACATGTCGGCAATCTTTGCCGTATTGGCAATGGCCTCAGGCACATGGGCAAAGGCCTTTTCCATCTCCTCCGGGGACTTGTAGTACAGCTCGCGCGTTTCAAAGCGCATGTGCTTCGGGTCGTCCATGGTGGTCTGCGTCTGGATGCAGAGCAGCACTTCATGGGCGTCCGCGTCATCGGCATTGAGGTAGTGGCAGTCATTGGTGGCCACCAGCGGCAGCCCGGTGGCGTCCGCCAGTTCCAGCAGCCTGGCGTTGAGAATTTCCTGCTCCTTCAGGCCGTTGGACTGGAGTTCCAGATAGAGGCGGTCGGGAAAGATGTCCATGTATTCACGGGTGACGGCCAGCGCCTCGTCCATGGACTGATGCAGAAGCGCCTTGGGAATCTCGCCGGCGATGCAGGCGGACAGCGCAATAATCCCTTCGCTGTACTGGGCCAGCAGCTTCTTGTCCACGCGGGGCTTGTAGTGAAAGCCCTCCATGTAGCCCTTGGTCACCAGCTTGACGAGATTGTGGTAGCCGGTCTGGTTCTGGGCCAGCAGCACAAGATGGTTGCGCCGGCGGGCAAATTCGGAGGTCTTGTCCAGATGATCCTTGCAGACGTAGACCTCGCAGCCAAAGATGGGCTTGATTTCCGCCGCTTTGCAGTGGGTGAAGAAATAGGCCGCGCCATACATGTTGCCGTGATCGGTGATGGCGGCCGCAGGCATGCCGTATTCCCTGGCGCGGGCGCACAGATCCTTCAGGCGTATGGCCCCGTCAAGCAGGCTGTATTCCGTATGACAGTGCAGATGAACGAAGTCGGACATGCAGGCTCCATGTATATGCGGCGAGGTGGCCGGTGCCGGCCATGCTGGTTTGCGGAAAGTGGTTGCCGAAAGAAGAAGCATAGCAGAAGGCCGCGCCGCCCTCAAGTGCGGAGGCAGGCTTGCCACGGGGAGCCGGCGGACGTACACTCATTTCATGAATACCGCATCCGCATTTCTGACGATGGAAGAGCATGAGGCATGGTTCCGCGCCTATGCGCTGCGCCTGCGGGCGCAGGCGCACGACGCTCCCGGCCCCATGACGCTGAAGCTGGAGCACACCTTTGCCGTGCTGGCCCGGGCCCGCCGGATCGCGTCGGCGGAAGACCTGCCGGAGCATCTGCTGCGCGCGGCGGAACTGGCGGCGCTGTATCACGACGTGGCCCGCTTCGAGCAGTATCTGCGCTGGCATACGTTCAGGGATTCCGTCTCGGTCAATCACGGCCTGCTTGGTGCGCAGCTGCTGAAGAGGCTGCGCCGCCTGGAAGGGGAGGAAAAAAACACGCGCGTGCTGGTGCGCGCGGCGGTGGCCCTGCATAATCGGTATGCGCTGCCGCCCTCCCTGCCGGACGAGGCGCGGCTGGTGACGGGCATAGTGCGCGACGCGGACAAGCTCGACATTCTGCGGGTCATGGAACAGCATCTTTCCGGAACGGAGCGGGATGCGACGGTGGTGCTGCACGTGGCCGACGAGCCTGACAGATTTTCGCCGGAGGTGGTGGAGGCGGCGCTGACAGGCAGGCTGGCCTCCTATGGGCAGCTGCGCTATGTGAACGACTTCCGCATACTGCTGGGCACATGGATACATGATCTCTCCTTTGCATCCAGCCGCCGCATGATGGCGGAGGAAGGATACATCCGCCGCATTCTGGACGGCCTGCCCGATCTGCCGCCCCTGCGCCGCGCACGGCATGCCCTGCTGGAAAAGATTGAGGCCGACGGCGCTTCCGGACAGCCCGCCCGCGGGCAGGTATCCGGCTGACGGGGGCGGCATGTACTATAGTCCGCTGCACTGGCTGGACAGGCGGTTGCGGCAGGCGGCGCAGGCATTTCCGGGCGTGCCGTGGGGAATGCCGCCGCTGGCCCTGAGCCGTGGGGCGGCCGTACCGCTGGCCTTCCCCGCGGGAGATTTTCTGCTGGGGGAGGTCAAGATGCCGGAGCGCAATCTTGAATATCCGGCGGCGCTGGCGCTGCGGCTGGCCATGCTGCCGCTCGGGGGGAGGCAGACCCGGGCCTGCGCCGCGTTTCTGGAGGCCGGCGGCGTGGAGGCCGTGCTTCTGGCATGCAGGCTGGCGGCGCGGACGCGCCTTACCGTGGCCGGCGGCGCCGGCATCCTCCTGCTGTGCCGGCAGTGCTGAAATCTGGTGCGGCGGACGGAAAATGGCACGGGAACCTGAAATATGACATCGTGTCCCGGAGCATTCCTGTCACAGGGATGATGCGGACATGCGGAGAGCGTGGCGCCGCCGCGCTCCTTCCTGAAGCCTTTGCGGCAGGATGGCCTGCGAGGCTGGATGAGTCCTTTTGGGCTGTCCCGACGGGAACGCGGGGTGCCGCCAGGCAGGCCGCAGCCTGGGGAAATGCGAGAAAAAAGGCGACCTCGTACATCGTACAGGAGATCGCCTTTTGTCAATAAGCCTGAAGAGCTTCACTGCGAAGACATGACAGAGGGACAGACCCGGGAATGCCGCGCATGGACGCCGGCCCGGTGTCAGGGGCTTTCGGGAACCTGCCCGCTGCATGCCATGCCGCCATGCGCGCCGGGCATGACAGCCGGCAATGCGGGGCGCGGCGGATTAGAGCAGCCCGGAATCCTTCATGACGCCCTTCAGTCTGGCGAGGTTCGCCTCCTGCATGGGGCAGAGGGGCAGGCGGAACTCCAGCTCCGGCATGAGGCCCATGAGGGCGGCGGCAGTCTTCACGGGAATGGGATTGGTTTCCACAAACATGGCGCGATGCAGGGGGCAGAGTTCAAAGTGGAGCCTGCGGGCGGCCGCATAGTCACCCTTGCGCTGCGCTTCGCACATGGCGGCCATCTTGGCCGGGGCGATATTGGATGTCACGGAAATGACGCCGGCGCCGCCCATCATCATGGAAGGCAGGGCGGTAAAGTCGTCGCCGGAAAGCACGGCAAAGCTCTCGGGGCACTGTTCCAGCACATCGGAGACCTGGGCAAGATTGCCCGTGGCTTCCTTGATGCCGACGATGGTGGGCAGCTCGTTGGCCAGCCGGGCCACGGTGGCGGGCAGCATGTTGCAGCCGGTGCGGCCGGGCACGTTGTACGGCACGAGGGGGAAGTCCACAGCGCGGGCAATGGCCTTGAAATGCTGATACAGGCCCTCCTGCGTGGGCTTGTTGTAGTAGGGGGTGATGAGCAGCGCGCCGTCCGCCCCAGCCTTCTTGGCGAAGCTGGTCAGGCGGATGGCCTCGTCCGTGTTGTTGGAGCCGGCCCCGGCCAGCACCGGCACGCGGCCTTTGACCTGATCGATGCAGATTTCGATGACGCGCTCATGCTCTTCATGCGACAGCGTGGCGGATTCGCCGGTGGTGCCGCAGGGAACCAGCCCGTGAATCCCCTGTTCGATCTGCCATTCGATGAAGTTGCGGTAGGCCTCCTCATCCACGGCGCCGTTGCGGAACGGCGTGACAAGGGCGGTCAAAGCTCCGGAAAACAGCATACGGAACCTCCTGTCAGGCTCTTGGCGGTGTGGCGCGGCCGGAGGGCGGCGCGCAGACCGCGCGCATGGTTACTGATTGAGAAAATCCTTCAATTCCTTGCCGGCGCGGAAGAAGGGCAGGCGTTTGGGAACGACGGTGACACTTTCGCCTGTCTTGGGGTTGCGCCCGGCATAGCTGGAATATTCCTTCATCTTGAAGCTGCCGAATCCGCGAATTTCCACGCGGTCTCCCTGGACCAGCGCTTCCTTCATGCGGTCCACAAAGGTGTTGACCACCAGCGAGGCATCCTCCAGAGGGATGCTCGTCTCCTCGGCCAGCGTTTTGATCAGTTCGCTTTTGTTCATACGTGGCTCCTTGGGGGTGATGGGATGCGGCACAGCGCCCCGGGACAAGGGGCGGCTTCCTGATATGAGTAGCGTAATTGGAAGCCGAGGTAAATAGCCCTGGGCGGATATTCTGGAAAAATATCTGAAAAATGAATACGTTCCACGCCGGCAGGAGGTTCCCGTTCCGATTAGCTCCGCCGTTCGTGCAGATGGATGAGATAGTCGTGCTGAAAGATGTCGATGCCGCCGTCCAGCACGGCATCCACGTCGCTCACTTCCGTACCGGTGCGGTGATCCTTGGCCAGCCGGTAGGGATGCAGCGTGTAGGTACGTATCTGGCTGCCGAAGGCAATGGCATCCTTGCCGGCGTATTCGGCCTGCTTTTCCGCGTCGCGGCGTTCGCGCTCCAGATTGTAGAGACGGGCGCGCAGCACGCGCATGGCGCTTTCCCTGTTGCTGTGCTGGGAGCGGTCGTCCTGGCACTGCACCACGATGCCTGTGGGAATGTGCGTGATGCGCACGGCGGATTCCGTCCTGTTCACGTGCTGTCCACCTGCCCCGCTGGCACGGTAGACATCGATATGCAGGTCTCCTTCCTTGATGTCCACCACGATGTCGTCACGGACTTCGGGAATGACATCCACGGAAGCAAAGGAGGTGTGCCGCCGTCCCGAGGCGTCGAAGGGGGAGATGCGGATGAGGCGGTGGATGCCCTTTTCACTCTTGAGCAGCCCGAAGGCATAGGGCCCTTCGAAGCGCAGGGTCACGCTCTTCAGGCCGGCTTCGTCACCGGGCAGATAGTCCAGCTCGCGCACGGCAAAGCCATGCGCCGCGCCCCAGCGGACATACATGCGCAGCAGCATTTCCGCCCAGTCCTGCGATTCCGTGCCGCCCGCGCCGGGATGGATTTCCAGGATGGCATGGCAGTCGTCCTCCTCGCCGGAGAGCAGCATGACAAGCTCCGTCTCCTCAATGCTGTGCTGAAGTGCGTCCGAAGCGGCATTCAGGGACTCCAGAGCCTCGTTGTCCGCGGGATCGGCCTCAGCCAGCTCCAGCCACACAAGCATGTCGTCATGGCTGGCCTTCAGGGCGTCCAGCCGGGCACGGTCATTTTCCAGCCGGCTCTTTTCCTGAAGCAGCGGCGTCAGCCTGTCCGGCTGATCCCATGCGCCGGGGCGGGAGAGGCTTTCCTCAATTTCGCGCAGACGCCTGCCGGTGGCTTCGCCGTCAAAGACGCCCCCAGAGAGTTGCGAAGCGTTGGTCAAGCGACTGGCAGCGGGCGCGGAGTTCGGAAATCTGTAGCATAGTTGTACGGGGTTAGAGTGTGGGGCGCTCTCTGCCCGCGGGCAGGGCCGCAAGCAGGAGGAACAGGCAGATGGCCAGCAGCGGCATCCAGGGACCCAGAGCGTGGAAGACCGTTGTGTCCGACAGCATGCGCACGCGCGCGGGCACGGCTTCGGCAGTATCGCGCCTGCCTTTGGTCACGATGCGCCCGTAGGCGTCGCAGACGGCGGAAATGCCGGTATTGGTACCGCGCAGAAGCCAGCGGCCCTGCTCCACGGCGCGCAGAGCCGCAAGATACAGGTGCTGGACGGGGGCGGCAGTGGCGCCGAACCAGCCGTCATTGCTGATATCGGCCAGGACGTTGGCTCCGGCCGTGACGGCCTCTGCCGCAAGCTCCGGGAATATGGCTTCATAGCAGATGAGCATGCCCAGCGCAAGTTCGCCGGCATGCAGGGGGCTGCTGTCCGTACCGCGGGAGTATATGCCCACGCCCTGCAGGAGAGGCCTGAGCACGTCAATATCCAGCCATGCCGGCAGATATTCCCCGAAGGGGACGAGATACTGCTTGTCATAGAATCCGGTTATCTGGCCCTGCGGACTGATGAGAAAGGCGCGGTTGAAAATGTCCGCGCGCGGCTGGCCGGGCCGGCGCGCATAGCCGGGCGCGCCAATGAGCATGGGCGTCTGCTGCTGTGCCGCAAACTCCAGTATGCGCGGCGTATGCAGGGGATGGGACTGGAAATGGAAGGGCATGGCTGTTTCCGGCCAGATGACCAGCGGACGTTCACCGGGCATGGCGGCCAGTCCCTGCCGCGTCAGCGCAAGGTAGGTATCCACGGTCTGGAGCTGGAAGGCCGGGTCCCATTTCCGGTTCTGGTCGATGTTGCCTTCCACGAACAGCACGGCGGCCGTATCCGGCCCCTGCGGCAGGGCTTCCGCGGGATGGGCATGCAGCCGCCATGCGGCGGGCAGAAGCAGCACGGCAGCCAGCAGCATGGCGGCGCCACGGGCGGCCCGGCTGCCGCGGCAGTCCGCCAGCAGCAGGATCAGCATGGCGTACAGACCGCTCACGGCATAGGCGCCCAGCACGGCGGCGGGCTGTATGCACACCGGCCAGGCGGCCAGTGCGGCGGCCAGCGGGAACCACGGGAAGGAAAAGACCAGCGCGCAGACATGTTCCAGCAGATACCAGGCAATGCCCAGCAGGCAGGCACGGCGCACGGGCGGACGGCCGCGCAGGCGGTACGCCGCCCAGGCAAAGACGCCTCCCGCCAATCCGAGGCCGGCAGACACGAGGAGCGCGCAGGCGCCGGCCAGCGGCCACGGCAGCCCCCCCACCACATGGACAGGCCGCGCCACCCAGTACATGACGGCCAGGGCGGAGGCCATGCCGCACAGCCAGCCGCGCCGGAAGGCCGCGCCCGCGCCGGGAGAGGCCGCGCCAAGGCGGAAGAGGGCAAGGGGAAAGAGCAGCGCCAGCGGAGGCAGCTGGGCGAGCCCGTTGGGAAAGCCGGCCCACAGGCCAAGCATGCCGGCCAGTCCCCAGAGGAAGGCGATGCGCGCGTTCATGGCGGCGCTGGAACAGGATCAGCCGCGCGCGCCGTCCTGCGGCGCGGGGGTCACCTGAATGCGGCGGATGGTCTTGGCGTCCGCCTCTTCCACAGTGAAGAGCCAGCCGTCCAGGGTAAAGGTCTCTCCCTGTACGGGCACATGGCCGGAAAGCATGCACAGATAGCCGCCGATGGTATCCACCTCATCGGATTCCAGCACGATGCCCAGGTCTTCAAGGTCTTCCAGCATGGCGCGGCCGGTCAGCTCGAAGTGATTTTCTCCCACGGTGCGGATATCCTCCACGCGGGGGGCGTCGTGCTCGTCCTCGATATCGCCGACGATTTCCTCCAGCACGTCCTCAATGGTAATCAGGCCGGAGGTGCCGCCGTATTCATCCAGTGCGATGGCAATATGCAGCTTGCGGCTGCGAAACTCCTGAAGCAGCTCGCGAATACCCTTGGTTTCAGGCACGAAGAAGGGTTCGCGCATGATGCTTGCCACGGGAGCGTTCTGCTGATCCGGCTCAAGCAGGAAGCGGAGCAGATCGCGCGCGTGCACGATGCCCACGATATTGTCGCGGGTCTCCTGATAGACAGGAATACGGGAATGGCCGGATTCCGCAATGCAGCGGGCCACGTCGGGCAGATCGCTGTCCACAGAGACGCAGTCTATGTCCGTGCGGGGCGTCATGGCATCCTGCACCTGGAGATCGTTGAAGCGCAGAATGCTGAGCAGCATGGATTCCTCTTCAGCTTCCACGGCTCCTTCCGCGCGGGCTTCGCTGATGGCCTTTTCCAGAAATTCGTCGTCGTCGCGCCGCGTGAAAAACCTGGCGATGCGGGACCACAGGCTACTGTGACTCTCGGAGCCGCTGTCCAAAATCCTCTCCTTATGGAATGGCGCCTCCCGCCGCCGGCGCAGGAGGTCTGTCTGTTCCCTGGTGGAGGTGATGCGCCTGCCCCCGTCCGGCGGGAGGGCAGTCCTGCTACAGCAGGCCGAGCCTGCGCAGGTGGATTTCCAGACAGGCCACGGCGGCCGGGGTCACGCCGGAAATACGTCCGGCCTGCCCCAGGCTGACGGGGCGAACCCGGGAGAGCTTTTCCTGCACCTCGCGGGAAAGCCCCGGAATTTGGCTGTAGTCCATGTCATCGGGCAGGGGCGTGCCTTCCAGCCGCGCACCGCGCGCCACCATCTGCCGCTGGCGTTCCAGATAGCCGGCATACTTGACGTTGGTCTGGGCCGTATCGCGCACATCGGCAGTGTATTCGTTCACAGCGGAGCATATCCCGGCGAGTGCCTCAAGCGCAATATCCGGACGGCGCAAAATTTCCGCCAGCGTTTTTCCCAGCGGCGCGGCTCCCTCCGTCAGGGCCGCCGGCGCGGCAGCGAGCATGTCCGCCGAAATGCGCGTTGTTTCCAGCAGGGATTCCAGACTGCTGATGCCGTCCTGACGCCGCTGAAAGTCTTCCCAGTGCCTGTCATCCACCAGTCCGGCCTCGCGGCCCAGCGGCGTGAGGCGGGCGTCCGCATTATCCTCGCGCAGCAGCAGGCGGTGCTCCGCACGTGAGGTAAACATGCGGTACGGTTCCTGCGTGCCCAGCGTGACCAGATCATCCACCAGCACGGCCATGTAGGCCTGATCGCGCCCGGGCAGGAAGGGGGCGGCCTCCCGCAGCGCGCCGGAGATGTTCAGCGCGGCCCACAGACCCTGGGCGGCGGCTTCCTCATAGCCGGACGTGCCGTTGATCTGTCCCGCCAGCCAGAGGCCGGGGATGTCCCTGGCTTCCAGCGTGGGGCGCAGCTGCACCGGGTCCACGTAGTCATATTCGATGGCATAGCCGGGACGTACCATGACGGCCCGCTCCAGTCCCGGAATGCTGGCGATCATGGCCAGCTGGATGTCCAGCGGGAGGCTGGTGGGGATGCCGTTGGCATAGCATTCCGCGCTGTCCAGTCCCTCGGGCTCGATGAATATCTGATGCCTGTCGCGCTGGGGAAAGCGGGCTACCTTGTCCTCGATGGAGGGGCAGTAGCGCGCCCCTGTGCCCTTGATGACGCCCGTGAACATGGGGGAGCGGTCGAAGCCGGAGCGGATGATTTCATGGGTACGCGCCGTTGTCCAGGTGACATGGCAGGCCACCTGCGGCAGCACAGGTCCCGGACCGTGGAAGCTGAAGCCGGGAGGGGGCGTGTCCCCGGGCTGCTCTTCCAGTACGGCAAAGTTGATGGAAGATTTCAGCAGGCGCGGCGTGGTGCCTGTTTTCAGCCGGCCCAGCCGCAGGCCCAGCTCCCGCAGGGAGGCGGACAGCCTGCGGGCCGGAGCGTCGCCCAGGCGGCCGCCGGGCATGCTGGTGAGCCCGATGTGAATCAGCCCTTCCAGAAATGTCCCCGTGGTCAGCAGCACGGCCCGGGCGGAAAATTCCATGCCCTGCGCGGTTCGCACGCCGCGGACGCGGCCGCCCTCTGCCAGCAGGCCGTTCACGCTGTCCTGCCAGATGCGCAGATGCGGCTGGCGGAACAGGCTCCCCTTGACGGCGCGCTGGTAGGCGTCGCGGTCGATTTGGGCGCGGGTGGCCCGCACGGCAGGGCCCTTGCTGGTGTTCAGAGTGCGGAACTGGATGCCGGCGGCATCGGCCCACAGGCCCATCATGCCGCCCAGTGCGTCGATTTCCCGCACCATGTGTCCCTTGGCCAGTCCGCCGATGGCTGGATTGCAGGAAAGATAGCCCAGCCTGTCCACATTGCCGGAGATGAGGAGCGTCTCGTGTCCCAGCCGGGCAAGGGCCATGGCCGCTTCACAGCCCGCATGGCCGCCGCCGACAACGATGCAGTCGAATATTTGGTTACTCATGGCTGAAAAGCATGCTGGCGAACACCTGCGCGTCGCCAAGCGCGGAAGAAATGAGCGCCGTTTCGTCGGGCGCATGGCAGTTGTCCAGAACGCGCGACCACACGGCGGCCGGCAGGCCGCGGGCACGCAGCAGGCAGGCCACTGTACTGCCGCCTACGCCCACGGCGCGCGGCTCCACGGCATAGACTTCCCGCACGGCCTGCGCCAGAGCCAGCACCACGGGACTGTCCGGCGGCGTGGGGGCGGTGGAAGGCAGCCAGTGATGCGTTTCCACCAGTACGGATACGCCGCGCCGGGCGGCCACGGCGTCGCAGCGGCGCCGCACGGCGGCCAGCACCGTCTCCCTGTCCAGCCCGGGCAGCAGGCGGCAGTCCATATAGAAGACATCTTCAGCGGGCACAGTGTTCACATTGGGCACGTTGGCGTCATGGCGCGTGGGCGTGAAGGTGGAGCAGGGCGGCGAGAACAGCGCGTCCTCCGCAGGAAATTCATGCGCCAGCCCTTCCAGCTCCAGCGCCAGATCGGCGGCGGCAAGGAAGGCGTTCCTGCCCTTGTGCGGGGCGGAGCCATGCGCCTGAAGGCCGCGTACCGTAATCCTGAGCCAGAGCACGGCCTTTTCCGCCACCTCAATGGCCGATCCATCCGGCGAACCGGAATCAGGCACGACAAGCAGATCATCGGCATGAAAAAGGTCGGGGCGGGTGCGCAGCACGTGCGCCAGTCCGTGATCGTTGCCGCATTCCTCGTCCGCCATGAAGACCATGCCCAGCGTGAGGGGCGGCGTGATCCGCAGGGCATGCAGCGCTTCCGCCACCAGCAGGGCGGAGACAATGGCCTGCTGATTGTCTTCCACGCCCCGTCCCACGAGGCTGTCGCCGTCCACGCGCACCTGCCAGGGATCGCCGTGCCAGGATGCGGCATCGCCGGGGGGTACCACGTCCATGTGTCCGAAAATCCAGAGGGTGCGGGGGCTGGCGCCGGGGATGCGGGCGACGATATTGGGGCGCAGGCCGGAAGTGACGCGCGCGTCCGGGGAATCCACATGCGTGATGTCCGTAACGCCGCAGGCGCGGAGCTGCTCCTCAATGTAGGCGGCCTTGGCATGCTCGCCATCGCCGCCATTTTCCGGGCCCAGGGCGCGGAAGGCCGTCAGGGCCGTCTGGATCTCAATGACGCGCCCGCGCTGGGAAGCTATGTGCTGGAGACAGGATGTTTTCATGGCAGACCTATGAAAAGAGGCTGCCGGAGCAGCCTCGAAAATGCGATGCGGCAGGGAAGCATCCTTCCTGTGCGGCATGTCTGCGGAAGATGCGGCCTACTTGCCCTTGGCGGCGCGCTTGGACGCCTTCAGCGGGTTGACCTTGGCGGCCTTGGCCACTTCCACCTTCACGTGGGTGGCAAAGTTGCAGCGGCCGGCAGCCCACTTGCGGGCGGGCAGGGGATAGCTGCCGCAGAATTTTTCGCCTTCAAATTCGCGAATGCGATCGCAGCCTTCGCACTTGTCCACGACGGGCGCGATCACCATACCGTTGACGACCACACCTTCGGCGGTCTTGGTGGCATTTTCCAGAAGAGCCATAATTATCCTCCAATAGCGCGCCTTGGCGCGAATGATTGCTTTTCGGAGCAGTCAGAATAGCCGAAAGCGGGCGCTTGTCAAGTCAAAATCTGGATGGCGGCTCATGCCGTCCCGCTTAGGCCCTGCCCAGGGTCCAGCGGCGCAGGCTGTCCGCCTCGCGCAGCAGATCATCATAGCTGAAGCGCGTGAATGCTCCATCCATATAGAGAATCTCGCCCGCGACCATGGTCAGGCGGGTTTCCATGCCCGTGGCGGCATAGACTGTTTGCGAAACGGCATTATACATGGGGAGCATGTGCGGTTCGCGCAGGGAGAGGACGGCCAGGTCTGCGGGAGCGCCGGGCACAAGTTGGCCGAGGCCGGGGGCATGCAGGGCCGCCGCGCCGCCGAGGGTGGCCGCATCCAGGGCCTCCTGCGCGGAAAACACTGTGGGATCACCGCCGGAGAGCTTGTGCATGAGGGCCGCGCGGCCCATCTCCGTGAACATGTTCATACGGTTGTTGCTGGCCGGGCCGTCGGTGCCCAGGGCCACGGGGATGCCGCGTTGCAGCATGGCCGGGATGCGAGCCGCGCCGGAGGCCAGCTTCATGTTGGAAGAGGGATTGTGCGCCACGACGGCGCCGCTCTGTGCCAGCAGTTCCAGTTCTTCGTCCGTGACATCCACCACGTGAGCCAGCGTGGCGCGCGGCGAGAGCAGACCCAGATCGGCGCAGTAGGGAATGGGTCGCTTGCCAAACAGGGAAAGGCACTGCTCCGTTTCCGAGGCCGTCTCCGCCAGATGGATGTGCAGGGGCAGATTCAGCTCTTCGGCCAGATCGCGGCAGCGGGAGAGAATGTCCGGCGTCGTGGTATAGACCGCATGAGGGCTGACGCAGACGGACAGCCGATCATGTCCGGCATAGCGTTCCGCCATTGCGCGGGTGCGCTGGAGGGCCTCCTCCGGCCCGGCACAGCAGGCGGAGGGGAACATGAATGTGACCTCGCCGCCCATGCAGCGGATGCCGGCGGTACGGGCGGCATCCAGCACCTGTTCCTCGAAGAGGTACATGTCCAGGCAGGCCGTGGTGCCGGTACGCAGCATTTCCGCAAAACCGAGCAGCGCGCCCATCCGGGCCACTTCCGGAGTGAGCCGGGCTTCCACCGGGAAGATATGCTCCGTAAGCCATTGCATGAGGGGCAGATCGTCCGCGCGGCCGCGCAGGAAGGTCATGGAGACATGGCTGTGGCTGTTGATCAGGCCGGGAACAATCATGCCGCCGCCCATGTCCAGCGTGCGGGCCGGAGCCCAGGCCGCGCGCACCTCGTCGGCTTTGCCCACGGCGGCAACAAGACCGTCCTTGACCGCCACGGCGGCATCTTCCAGAATGTGCCGCTCATGATCCTGTGTCAGGACATAGTCGGCGGCAAGCAGCAGATCGCAGGTGTGCATGATGCGGAACTCCTTTGCTGGCGGCAGGGCGGGAAGCGGCAACCTGCCGGAACATGAACAGCGGCGCCCATCCGGGGGAGCGGACGGCTTGTCCGTGCGCCGCGCGTGGGCTACTGTTGCGTCTGCGCACGGGGGGCGCACGTGCGGCGGACAGCCCGGACAGAGAAGATAGCAGGAGGAAGAGCGTGTTGCAATGTATGCTGATACATGGCCTGGGGGGAACGCCGCTGGAAATGCGGTACATTGCGGCGGCGCTGGAGGCTGCCGGCCTGGAGACGCACAGCCTGACCCTGCCGGGCCATGACGCGCGGGTGACGGACTATCTGCGCGTTTCCTACGCCGACTGGCGGGAGCATGTCCTTGCGGAACATGCACGGCTGGCGGCGCGCGGGCCTGTGCTGTCCGTGGGCTTCTCTCTGGGCGGCCTGCTTACGCTCGATCTGGCGGAGCAGGTGGCGGAACATTGTCCTCTGGCGGGCATGGCTCTGCTGGCCGCGCCCGTGCGTCTGTTCAGCTGGCATCCCTTCTTCATGGTGGACTGGCGACTTCCCTTTGCGGGGCTGGTGCGGCGTCTGATGCCGGTTGTGCACTATCCCGCGCGCAGCGAGGAGCAGCAGGCTGTCGCTCCGTGGCGCGGCTATGACGGCATCACGGTGACGCGGCACGTGGCGGACATGCTGGCGGCCATGCGCAGGGTGCGCGCCGGACTGGGGCGCATCACCGCGCCGGCGCTCATCTGGCAGGCGCGCGGGGACATGACCTGCCGTGCGTGGAACGCCTTCCACATTGCGCGGCGGCTTGGCTCGGCAGACGTGACCCTGCGGCTGGTGGATATACGGAACCGTCAGGCCGGGCATCATCTGCTGCCCACGCATGTGGAGACGCGGGAGCCTGTGGCCACCTCCGTGCGGGACTTTGCCGTGCGCCTGACCGGTGCATGCGGATAACTGCCGGATATGGCTGGAAATTTTTGCCGGCTTCTGACGGGAGGCGCGGCGGTTGCATATTTTGTGATGAAAGGGTAGGGTACTCCGATTCTGTCCTTTCCGGATGGAATCGTCCTGTGTCTGACATGCCTCGGCATGTTTTTTCCCGAATGGATTCTCTTTTTGGAGGTACACCTTGTTCGAGTCTCTCGCTTTTGCCATGGGCGCTCCCCAGGCCGGCGGCGGCGCCGGCGGCCCCGCCGACATGCTGGTGCAGTTCATTCCGCTCATCCTGATGTTCGCGATTTTCTATTTCCTGCTGATCCGTCCGCAGCAGAAGCGCGCGAAGGAACACAAGGCCATGCTGGCCGCCCTGAAGCGCGGCGACTACGTGGTGACCGGCAGCGGCCTGCTGGGCCGCATCATGGAAATCGACGAGGACACGGTCGTCATCGAGTGCGCCGAATCCAGGCTGCGCATGACGCGCGGCGCCATCGCCGGCATGGTGGACAAGAGCGGCAAGCCCCTCTCCGCCGCGCCCGCTCCTGAAGCAAAGAACGACGGAAAGTAGTCTGTTCCCTCTGGCGGCCGCAGGGATGACAGCCCTGCGGCCGGCTTCCATCCTCACGTAGCGAATATTTTCTGGAAGGTGTTGCATGAATGGTCTGCGCTGGCGTATGGCCGTGATATTCGTTGTTCTGGCCGCGTGTGTGGCCTATTCGCTGCCGAGCCTGCTGGGCGGCAGTACCCTGGGCGGACTGCTGCCGGACAAGCGCGTCAGCCTCGGGCTTGACCTTCAGGGCGGCATCCACCTCACGCTGGGCGTGGAGGTGCAGAAGGCCGTCAGCAACTCGCTGGCCATGACGGGCCAGGATGTGCGCCGTCGCGCGCTGGATGAAAAGGTGGTGGTGACGCGCCCCCGGGTGCTGGGCGAGAGCGCGCTGGAATTTGTGCTGCCCAGGGCGGAACAGCGCGATGCGCTGGAAGAGCTGCTGCGCAGGCAGTTCCCCCAGCTTGCCTATGACGCGCCGCAGGCCGCGGAAGGCGGACAGCTGCGCTATGTGCTGCGCTTCACGCCGGAAGAGGTGCGGCGGCTGGAAGACATGGCGCAGGATCAGGCGCTGCGCACCATCCGCAACCGCATCGACCAGTTCGGCGTGGCCGAGCCGGATATCCGCAAGCAGGAAGGGCACCGCGTGCAGGTGCAGCTCCCCGGTATTTCCGATCCGCGCCGCGCCGTCCAGCTCATCGGCCAGACGGCCCATCTGGAATTTCACCTTGTGCGCGACGATATTGACCCGGCCAGGCCGGTACTGCCTGCCGGGCTGATTTCCCTGCGGTATCTGGACAAGACCGGGGAAGGCGCCGGGGCCAGGCTGGTGGTGGAAAAGGATGCCATGCTCACCGGCGAGGATGTGAGCGATGCGCGTCCCTCCTTCGACCAGCTGAACCAGCCCTATGTCCTGCTGGACTTCAACAGCCGCGGGGCGTCGCTTTTTGATCGCCTGACCAGCGAGAACGTGGGCCGCCGCATGGCCATTGTGCTGGATGGCAAGATTTACTCCGCGCCCGTCATCCGGGAGCGCATCTCCGGCGGGCGTGCCAGCATCTCGGGCTCCTTCACCACGGCGGAAGCGCAGGACCTTGCCATCGTGCTGCGGGCCGGTTCCCTGCCTGCGCCGGTTACCGTGCTGGAAGAGCGCACCGTGGGCCCCTCTCTGGGGCAGGAATCCATCGACAGCGGCATTCATGCCGCCTTTGTGGGAGCGGCGGCCGTGGTGCTGTTCATGGCCGTCTACTATGGCATGAGCGGCATCATTGCCGACCTCATGCTCTGCTTCACTCTGCTGCTGATACTGGCCGGCATGGCCGCCTTTGGCGCAACGCTGACCCTGCCCGGCATTGCCGGCGTGGTGCTGACCATCGGCATGGCTGTGGACGCCAACGTGCTGATTTACGAGCGCATCCGGGAGGAGCTGCATAACGGGCTGACGGCGCTGGCGGCAGTGCGGGCGGGCTTTGAACGGGCCACCATTTCCATCACGGACTCCAACCTCACGACCATCATTGCCACAGTCATTCTGTACCAGTTCGGCACAGGGCCGATTCGCGGCTTTGCGGTCACGCTGTCCCTTGGCATACTTGCCTCCATGTTTACCGCCATCTTCGTCTCGCGCTGCATTTTTGAATACTGGGCGCGCAGGGCCGGGGCCAGGGGCATCAGCATCTAGTCCCGCCAGCAGGACAGGAGGACATCATGGGTTTTGCATTCATCAGGCACAATACCAACTATAACTTCATGGGCGTGCGTCATTACAGCTACGCCCTGTCCGCCGCGCTGCTGCTGGCCGGCCTGTGCGCCATCATCTTCGGCAGCGGGCTGAAGATGGGGATTGACTTCGCCGGCGGCGCCATCGTGCAGGTGCAGTTCGCCCAGCCCGTGGAAGACAATGCGCTCAAGAAGAGCATGGATGTGCCGGAGCTGCCGGGCATTTCCACCCAGCGCTTCGGGGAAGGCGGCCGGGACTACCTGCTGCGCTTCACTGCCGACGCATCGACCAATGCCTCCGCTCTGCGCACCAGCGTGGCCGAAGCGTTGCAGAAGGCCTTCCCGGACAACAGGAGCACCATTGAGCGTCTGGAGATGGTCGGCCCCAAGGTGGGCGGCGACCTTGCCAACAAGGCGCTGGAGGCCCTGTACTATGCCATTTTGCTCATTGCGGTGTATATCTCCGGCCGGTTCGAGCAGCGCTGGATGGCCGGGGCGGCCATGGCTGCCGCGCTGTGGGGCGGCATGTACCTGCTGTCCTTTACCGGCGCGGGCATGGGCCTGCTGGTGTGCGCCGCGCTGGCCGTGACGCTGGCGGTCTGCTGGAAGCTGCGGCTGAACTACGCCCTGGGCGCCATTGCCGGCCTGCTGCATGACGTGGGCATCACCATCGGGCTGCTGGCCATTCTGGGCGTGGACGTGGACCTCAACGTGGTTGCGGCCCTGCTGACGCTCATCGGCTATTCACTGAATGACACCATCATTGTATATGACCGCCTGCGCGAGAATCTGCGGGCGACGCCTGACCTGCCGCTGATCAGCATCATCAATGCGGCGGTCAACCAGACGCTGAGCCGCACCATCCTCACCTCGTTCACCACGTTCTTTGCCACGCTGGCACTGTTCGTGCTGGGCGGCGGGGTGATTCACGATTTTGCGCTGACCATGATGATCGGCGTGGTGGTGGGGACGCTGTCCTCCATCTACGTGTCCTCCGCCATTCTGCTGGCCCTGGGCGATACGGCCCTGTATGTGCGCGCGCAGGAGAAGGAGGAGTATGAGCGTCCCGGCGAGCACGGCATCGTCTAGCCGGCTTCATTTCCCAGCCTTCATGGCGGCGGGCGTCCGAGGGCGTCCGCCGCTTCTTTTGATCCGGAGAGTTGACGGCATGTTTTTCAGCCTTATCTGATCCTCGCCGGATTACGAGGGAGAAACAGAAGATGGCAGTTTCCTACAAAGATTACTACAAGGTGCTGGGCGTGGAGCGCGGAGCTTCCGCGGACGCCATTTCCAAGGCGTACAAGAAGCTGGCGCGCCAGTACCATCCTGACCTCAATCCCAACGACAAGAGCGCGGAAGAGAAGTTCAAGGAAATCAACGAGGCCTATGAAGTGCTGAAGGACCCGGAAAAGCGGCGCATGTACGATCAGCTTGGTCCCGACTGGCAGAATGGCCAGCAGTTCGGCGGACCGGGCTTTGAGAACATGCACTTCACCTTCAACGGGCAGAACTTCGGCGGCTCCGGCTTTTCGGACTTCTTCGAGACGCTGTTCGGGCAGCAGCCCGGAGGACGGGGCGGCTTTGGCGGATTTTCCGCTCCGCCGCGCAAGGGACGGGATTACGAGTCCGAGCTGGCGCTGGCATTGGAAGATGTCATGCGCGGCGGCAGGCACAGCGTCTCCGTACAGGGGAAGACGCTGGACGTGAATGTCCCGGCCGGCATCCGCGAGGGGGTCAGACTCCGTCTGGCCGGAAAGGGCGGAGCCATGCCCGGGGGGACCCCCGGCGACCTCTTCCTGCGGATTAAATACATGCCGCATCCTGTGTTTCAGGTGGACGGAGACAACCTCCAGTGCGATGTGTCGGTGGCTCCGTGGGAGGCGGTTCTGGGCGGCACGGTGCGTGTTCCCACGCTGGAAGGGCCGGTTGAACTGAAACTTCCGGCGGGCAGCTCTTCCGGGCGGCGCATCCGCCTGCGGGGGAAAGGCCTGGGCGCACCTTCCGCACGCGGCGATCTGCTGGCCCGCGTGATGATCAGGGTGCCTTCCTCCGTGAGCGAGGAAGAGGAAGCGTTGTGGCGCAGGCTTGCGGCGAGTTCGTCGTTCAAAGCTGGGGAATAGTTCCCCGCGGACAGGGAAAGAGCGGAGGGTTCCATGAATATTGTGCAAAAGAATGATAATCTGCCGCGACATTCCAGATACCTGGCGGATACGGAATTTGTGGAACTGACGGGTATTCAGCCTGCGCGGCTGGACGAGCTGCTGGAAATGGACTGGGTGCGCCCCCGGCGGACAGAGCAGAACGTCTGCCTGTTCTGCAACAGCGACGTCTACCGTGTTCGCAAGCTGGAACGCATCTGCTGTGATTTTGAGCTGCCGGCAGTGGGCGGCGCCATCATCGTGGATTTGCTGGATCGCATTGCCAGCCTTGAGCAGCGCGTGGAGCATCTGCGCCAGATGTGCGGGCGATAGCGCGCACGCCGCGCTGCATGAGCGCTACAGACTGGAATGGGGAGCGTATGCTCCCCTTTTTCATTGCAGTATGCCAGCAGACGGAGCACTTTCACATGTATCCTGAAAGATAAAAATGCTGTGTGGAATATCTTGACGCAGATAAAACAGCAGTTATTCTGATATGTGTTGAGAGAAAGAAACAGGCTTTCATTGTGGAGGCACAGTATATGGATATCAGTAGATTTACAGACAAGGCCAGAGAGTCCGTTACCGAGGCGCAGAGCATTGCCGCGGGCATGGGACATCAGGCCATTGATGCCGAGCACATCGCGCTGGCTCTGATCCGGCAGGAACAGGGCATTGTGCCACGTATTCTTGAGCAGATGGGCGTGCAGGTGAAGGCCATGCAGGTTGCTCTGGAGGAAAAGCTGCGCAAGCGTCCCTCCGTTTCGGGCGGCGGCATGGACCCCGGCCAGATTGCCGTCACGCAGCGTGCGGCGCAGGCTCTGGCAGGCGCGGAGCAGGAAGCCAGGCGCATGAAGGACGAATACGTCAGCGTGGATCACATATTTGCCGCGCTGACGGAAGCGGCCCCGGGCACGGCCTTGGGCGAGGTCTGCAAGGAATACGGCATTTCCAAGGCTACCTTTGTGGCGGCGATGGAGGGCCTGCGGGGCGGGGCGCGCGTGACCAGCGCCAATCCCGAAGATACCTTTGAAGCCCTGACCAAGTATGGCCGCGATCTGGTGGAAGCCGCGCGGCAGGGGAAGATGGACCCCGTCATCGGGCGCGATGGCGAGATTCGCCGCGTGGTGCGCATCCTTTCCCGGCGCACAAAGAATAATCCCGTGCTCATAGGCGAAGCCGGCGTGGGTAAGACGGCCATCGTGGAAGGGCTGGCCTTCCGTATCGTCAAGGGCGACGTGCCGGAAAGCCTGAAGGGCAAGCAGCTCTTTGCCCTGGACATGGGGGCCCTTATCGCCGGGGCAAAGTATCGCGGTGAATTTGAGGAGCGCCTGAAGGCCGTACTCACCGAGGTGGAAAAGTCGGAAGGACGCATCCTGCTGTTTATTGACGAGCTGCATACCATCGTGGGCGCGGGCAAGACGGACGGCGCCATGGATGCCGGCAACCTGCTGAAACCCATGCTGGCGCGCGGCGAGCTGCACTGCATCGGCGCCACCACAGTGGACGAGTACCGCAAGTACATCGAGAAGGACCCGGCGCTGGAGCGCCGCTTCCAGCCCGTCATGGTGGACGAGCCCAGCGTGGAGGATGCCATTTCCATTCTGCGCGGTCTGAAGGAGCGCTTTGAGGTGCACCACGGTGTGCGCATCAGCGACTCCGCGCTGGTGGATGCCGTCATGCTCTCGCACCGCTACATTGCCGACCGTCAGCTTCCGGACAAGGCCATTGACCTCATTGACGAGGCGGCGGCCCTTATCCGCACGGAAATTGACTCCCTGCCCACGGAGCTGGACGAGGTGAACCGCAAGGCCATGCAGCTGGAAATTGAGCGCGAGGCCCTGCGCCGCGAGGCGGACGACGCATCGCGGGAACGTCTGGGCCGGCTGGAGAACGAGCTGGCGGAGCTGCGGACGCAGCAGGCGGCCATGAAGCAGCAGTGGGAACAGGAAAAGAAGGCCATTGACGCCGTGCGCGGCCTGAAGGCCAGGATTGAGCAGACCAAGCTGGATATTGAAAAGGCCGAGCGCGCCTATGATCTGAACCGTGCGGCGGAGCTGAAGTATTCCACGCTGATGAACCTCCAGAAGGAGCTGGAGGCCGCCAGTGCCAATGCGGGCAGCGCGCCCCGCCTGCTCAAGGAGGAAGTGCGTCCCGAGGATGTGGCGGAAATCGTGGGCAAGTGGACGGGTATCCCGGTGAAACGGCTTATGGAGTCGGAACGGGAAAAGCTTCTGCATCTTGCGGATCAGCTGCATGAGCGCGTGGTGGGGCAGGATGAGGCCGTGCAGGCTGTGGCCGACGCCGTCATGCGTGCCAGAGCCGGCCTGTCCGATCCCGCGCGCCCCACGGGCTCCTTCATCTTCCTCGGCCCCACGGGCGTGGGCAAGACGGAGCTGTGCAAGGCCTTGGCCCAGGCTCTGTTCGATACCGAGGACAACATGGTGCGTCTGGACATGAGCGAGTATATGGAAAAGCACTCCGTGTCCCGCCTCATCGGCGCGCCTCCGGGATATGTGGGCTACGATGAGGGCGGACAGCTGACTGAAGCCGTGCGCCGCAAGCCCTATTCCGTGATCCTCTTTGACGAGATCGAGAAGGCGCATCCCGACGTGTTCAACACGCTGCTCCAGCTGCTGGATGACGGTCGCCTGACCGACAGCCAGGGCCGCACGGTGGACTTCCGCAACTGCATAGTGATCATGACCAGCAATATCGGTTCGCCGCTGATGCTGGAAGGCATAGGCGCGGATGGCGTGCTGCGCGCCGGTGTGCGCGACAGCGTGCTGGAAGAGCTGCACCGCTGCTTCCGTCCTGAATTCCTGAACCGTGTGGACGAGACCGTGCTGTTCCTGCCGCTGGCCCGGGAGCAGGTGGGCCGTATTGTGGATTTGCAGCTGAAGCGTCTTCAGAGCCGGCTGGACGAACGCAAGATCAGCGTGGAGCTCACTGAAGCCGCGCGCAGCTTCATTGCGGACAATGCCTACGATCCCGTATTCGGGGCGCGTCCGCTGAAGCGCTACATCCAGCACAACGTGGAAACGCGGCTGGCCAGGGAAATCCTCTCCGGCAAGGTACGCGATGGCGCGCATGTGGTCGTTGATGCCTGCAATGGAGAGCTGACGTTCAGTGCCGCGGCAAGGGCGCAGGCCTGATGCCGCGGATGCGGGTGCGTGGCGATGCGCACCCGTCCTCCAAGGTTGGGGGGAAGGGCTGCGGCTCTTCCCCCCTTTCGTGTTCGAGCGTGACGGGGTACGGAGAAAAGTTGCATTTTGTCTGGACAGTTGCCGCATTGGCGGCTAGATTGTCTCCAGCGAAATTCAAGGAGTCTCCTATGGCGCATACCGGCGCAGTCATTCTCGCGGCGGGGAAGGGAACCCGCATGCACTCCGACAGGCCCAAGGTTCTGCAAACCCTGCTGGGCGAGTCCATGCTTTCCTATGTGCTGCGCGCTGTGGAGCCGCTGTGCGGCGATTCGGTATGGACTGTGGTCGGGCACGGTGCGCACATGGTCACGGCGGCCTTCCCGGCCGCGCGTTGCGTGCATCAGGCCGAACAGCTCGGAACCGGGCATGCCGTGATGCAGGCCCTGCCCGCCGTGCGGGAGGGGGGATGTCATCGCGTGCTGGTGGTCAATGGCGATACGCCGCTGGTCCGCACGGAGACGCTGCGCAGCTTCCTTGAGGCCGCTGGAGATGCGGATGTGGCCTTTGCCACCATTCATCTGGACGACCCCGGCGCCTATGGCCGGGTGGTGCGTGCTGGCGGCCTTGTGCGGGCCATCGTGGAGGCCAAGGACTATGATGCCGCTCTGCACGGCACGCCCACGGGAGAGGTCAATGCCGGCATCTATCTGCTGAAGCTGGACGTGCTGGAACGTCTTCTGCCGCAGCTGGGCTGCCAGAACAGAAGCGGGGAATATTACCTCACCGACGTGGTGGCCCTCGCCGTTGCCGAGGGGCTGAACGTGCTGGGCGTGGACTGCGGCCGGGATGCCAGCCTGTTCGGCATCAACTCTCCGCTGGAGCTGGCCGCATCGGAAGAGCGTCTGCGCGCGGATATAGTGCGCGACCTGCTGCGCTCCGGCGTCATGATTCATCATCCGGCCGGCGTGGTCGTCGGCCCCCGTGCCGTGGTTGAGCCCGGCGCGGAGCTGTGCGGCCCGTGCGAAATATACGGAGAAAGCCGCGTGGAGCGCGGGGCCCTGGTGCAGTCGCACTGCGTGCTGCGCAATGCCCGCGTTGCCGGCGGCGCTGAAATCCGCTCCTTCAGCCATCTGGAACAGGCGGAGGTGGCCGCGGGCGCCCTGGTCGGGCCGTATGCGCGGCTGCGCCCGGGGGCTGTGCTGGAAGAAGACAGCCATGTGGGCAATTTCGTGGAGCTGAAAAAGACCCGTCTGGGGCGCGGCGCCAAGGCCAATCACCTGACCTATCTTGGCGATGCGCAGATTGGCGCCGGCACGAACATTGGCGCCGGCACCATCACCTGCAATTATGACGGGAAGAACAAGTTTGCCACCATCATCGGGGAGCGCGCCTTCATTGGCAGCAATACCGCGCTGGTGGCTCCCGTTGCCGTGGGCGATGACGCGCTCATCGGCGCGGGATCGGTCATCACCCGCGACGTGCCGGAAGGGCAGATGGGCATCGCCCGCGCCCGCCAGACCGTGTTGCCGCGCCGCGTCCGGTGATGATTGTGCTGTCCCCCCGCGGGGTGCCGCGCCGCATTGCCGGGCGGCGGACGCTTTTTCAAATTTAGACTGGCAGATTTCTTGCTATTAAAAGAAGGCGGTGCTATATTATGGACATGGAACTCCTCGATCTTTTGGAAGACAGGATTGCGACGCTTATCACCGAACTGAATACGCTGCGTGAAACGCACAGGAACACGCTGGCGGAGCTGGATTCGGTCAGCGCGGCCCGTACTGCACTGGAAGAGGAAAACCGTGCGCTGAAAGAAACGCTGACGCAGGAAAAGGAAGTCAAGGAAACTGTCTCCCAGCGTATCGACAGGATGCTGTCTCAGCTGGACAGTATTGACGCTCCGAATTAATGATTGATGAGTCAGGGTAGCTTTTCGCTGACCGTTCTGGGAATAGACATTCCCTTTCGTGCCGGCACGGATCGTGCCCGCATCGAGGCTGTCAAAAACCTGCTCGAAGAGCGGTTCGCAGCGCAAAAACAGAGGTCCCACGGAGGGCAGAGCAAGGAAATTCTGCTCACCTTTATGGCCCTCGGACTCGCGGATGATTTGCTGCAGTTGCGCAAACAGCTGACCGGTGCGTGCGAGCGCATTGACGTCATCAATGATAAATTGGAAAAAGTTCTTTAATTTTACCGTATTGCAGCCCTGGGACGTTTGAGCTTGAACCACGGGTGCTGACCTTACAAACATAAAAACGGACGCCGGTCACTGCCTTCGTGTGCATGCCCCCTGCGGGAAGCCTGACAGGGTATATGGGCGCCCCCCTGGGTAACCAGGTTCTGCACCCCTTGTTTCACACGGCGTCTTGGGGCCGCAATACGGTATTTTTCAGGCTTTTTGCTGAGCCATAGGAAAAGTCCCTCCCTGGGGCTTTTCTTCGCCTCTGCTCCGATCTCCCGCTGGAACGTCCTGTTCCGTCCGTGCGGCTTTTCTGGTTGTCCTCCGGCAAATGAACGCTGCGATGCGGCGACGCTCTGCCGCGCCGGCAGTCCGGCGCCTGTTTTGTCGCCTGTCCCGCATCGATGCCTACCGGAGTCATCTCCGTTTTCGTATAAGGAGAATCCTGTTCATGGATTTGCTGCACATCATGTATATCGCCGTGGCCGTGGTGCTGGGCGCATGCGCGGGAGGGGCATTCTACCGCCATGTATCGGTCAAGCGCATCGGGGACGCGGAAGGGCTGGCCCGGCGCATTGTCGAGGAAGCCCGCAAGGAAGCCCAGGCGCAGAAGAAGGAAATCCTGCTTCAGGGACAGAACGATTTGTACAGCCAGAAGCGGGAGCTTGAGAATGAATACAAGGAGCGCGAGCGCGAAATGAAGGCCCGGGAGCGCAAGCTCTCCGAGAGTGGCGACCGCCTGGAAGAACGGCTGGAGAAAGTTTCGCAGAAAGAGCATGAAGTTCTGGCCGTGGAAAAGGAGCTCACCCGCAAGGAGCGCCAGCTGGCCGAATCGGAAGAGTTCCTGAATGCGCGCATCAGCGAGGAAGAGAAGAAGCTGGAAGAGATTGCGGGGCTGACCACGGAAGAAGCCCGGGAGCGCCTGCTTGCGGAGGTGGAGGCAAAGACCCGGCACGAAGCCGCACGCATGATCCGGCAGATTGAGACGGAAGCTAAGGAGACAGGCGATCGCAAGGCCAAGGATATTCTGTGCAACGTCATCCAGCGCTATGCGGGCGATTACGTGGGCGAGCAGACGGTGACCGCCGTGTCCCTGCCCAGCGAGGATATGAAGGGCCGCATCATCGGGCGGGAAGGCCGCAACATCCGCGCCATAGAAGCCGCCACCGGTGTTGACCTGATTATCGACGATACGCCGGAAACTGTCATCCTTTCCGCATACAGCCCCCTGCGCCGTCAGGTTGCCAAAATGGCGCTGGAACGCCTGATTCAGGACGGGCGCATCCATCCGGCCCGCATCGAGGACATTGTGCAGAAGTGCGAGCAGGAGCTGGACGTGCAGGTGCGAGAAGTGGGCGAGCAGGCTACCTTCGACGCCGGCGTGCACGGCATCCATCCTGAAATCGTGCGCCTGCTGGGGCAGCTGCGCTACCGTACCTCCTTCACGCAGAACGTGCTTCAGCATTCGCTGGAGGTTTCCGCCCTGTGCGGCATGATGGCCGCGGAGCTGGGCATGGACGTGAAGAAGGCCAAGCGCGCCGGCCTGCTGCATGACATAGGCAAGGCCGTGGACCATGAAGTGGAAGGGCCGCACGCGCTCATTGGCGCGGACATTGCGAAAAAGTTCAACGAAGGCAAGGATATTGTCCACGCCATTGCCGCGCATCATGAGGATCAGCGTCCTTCCACGGCGCTGGCCGTGCTGGTGCAGGCGGCGGACTCCATTTCCGGCGCGCGCCCCGGCGCCCGCAAGGAACTGCTGGAGAACTATGTGAAGCGGCTGGAAGAGCTGGAGGCCATTGCCACCAGCTTTGATGGCGTCTCCAAGGCCTACGCCATTCAGGCTGGTCGGGAAATCCGCGTGATGGTCAATCCCGAAAGCGTGGATGACGATGCCACCTATATGCTCTGCAAGGATATTGCCAAGAAGATTGAGGACAATCTGACCTATCCGGGGCAGATACGTGTGACCGTGGTGCGCGAGCGCCGCGCGGTCGGCTTTGCCAAATAATGACGAACACCTTTTCTGCCTTTTGTGATGCGGCGGCCAGCGTGATGCTGGCCGCCTGCGCTGTTTACAGGGCCCGGCAGTACGGTCACGCACTGGATGGCGCACTGCTGCTGGGCTGTCTGGCAGGAGTCGCCAGCCCTGTGGCGCGGGATGCCTTGCTGGAGCTGCCGCTCCGGGAAACGCTGGACGGGGCCGCGCTTCCCGCGTCGCTGTGCGGTGCCTTGTGCGGACTTGCCGCATTCCGCTGGAATATCCGATCGTGGCCGCTCTTTCGCTGGACAGATGCCTGGAGCATGGCGCTGGCGGCGGCGCTGGGCTGTGGAGAAGCCATGCTGTGCGGCTATGGGCCTGCCGCATGTCTGCTGGTGGGCATGGCCGCGGGCACGGTGGGCGGCCTTGCGCGCGATCTTGCGCTGGGCGATACGGCGCTGGCCGTGCAGCAGCAATGCCACGCGGCGGCCGTGCTGCCGGGTCTGGCCGTGCAATGGGGCCTGTGGCAGTGGGGACAGCTTCCCCTGTGGGCGGCGGTGCTCATATCCTGTGTGCTCATCGCCGGCCTGCGTCTGGGCTATGCCTTCTGGAAGGATGGCTACTGGTAGTCTCTTCTTCTTCTTCTTCTTCTTCTTCTTCTTCGCCCTGGCGAAGAAGATGTCTGCGATAGAATACCGTTTGGTATGCCCTGTTCAGAAATTGCGCAGATTTCCGGCGAATGATGCCCTTCAGGGCATTGCGTAGCACAGAATTCCGCGCCATGCGGCCATCTTCTGCCAGATGGAATCACGGTATAGCTCTATTTTTTCTCTTCCATCTGGTTTAATCTTCAGGCAAATGCAGACTATGCTCCTTTGGAAATATATTGAAGAGATGTTCCTGCCTGTCGGTATACACTGGTAATACAGTGTTCCCACGTGCGGAAGCAGGCCTGTGCGTCCTGAAATCTGTGATGCGGTAGGGTGGTATGCGGCTGCCGGTAGCAGGATGGCCTACGCATGACTGCCGGAAGATGACTGCATTGCAGACGCGGTGGAGGAGGCCATGTCTGGCGGGCGGGATACCTGCCGGATGTGCGGCGGGCAAAGGATAGGCGTTGCGCCGATGGAAAAAGGAAGCGTCTTTTTCCGATGCTGAAAGTACAGGAAGGCCCGGTACAGGAAGTCAGGCAGTGAAGCAACCTGTACCGGGCGCGCACAAAAGGATGGTTTTTTTCTGTGCTGTGATCTGTGCCGTCCTGTGGCGGACGGTTAGAAGCTGTAGATGAAGGACACGTTGACGTTCCAGGCGTCGGCCTTGTCAAAGCCGCGCTTGATGTCTTCATCCGTGAACAGCGTGACGTAGGCGATGTCAGAGACCAGCTTCAGGTTGTCATAAATCTGGTACTGCGTGCCCAGGCCCACTTCGAGGGCGGATTCCTGCGTGGCGAGGTTGTTGCCAAGGCTGGTGAGGGCAAAGCCGTTGGTCTGGTTGTTGCGCACGGCGGTTTCGTCGTTGGTGCCGCCGAAGTAGTTCACGCGCAGGCTGTGCTTCAGGCCGTCCACAAAGCTGATGTCCTTCAGGCGGACGCCCAGGCCCCACGTGCCGGCCAGGGACTGTCCCATGACGCCATCACGGGCAACGTTGCTGTTGCTGCCGTTCAGGGCAAACTGGCTGTACTGGTGGCGGGCGCTTTCCGCCAGCGTGATGAAGCGTTCGGAACCATTGGAGCTGTCGCCGTCCTCACCGGAAGCGTACCATGCGTACAGGCCGGGAGTGGCCCAGTCCAGCTTGTATTCAGCCAGCAGAGTGCCGAACCAGCCGCACACGTTGTCGCGGTCATAGCCGGTGTCCAGACCGGTGACGAAGAATTCCGCGGACAGGCGGAAGGGGTCCCACAGGGAAAGCATGCCCGTGACGCCGCCCATGTAGAGGCTGGCATAGTCGTTGTTCTTGGAGCCGTGGCGGTTGACCGTGGTGAAATACTTGCGATTCATGTAGGTGGTATTGCCGGCGGCATTCTTGCCGACCATGCCGTAGGCCAGCCAGGGCGTGACGCGCACGCCGTCAAAGGTCAGCGGCATGGTGAGGGCGAAGAGATCCACATTGTCGAGATAGTTGGCGTTATTCTTGCTGGCATGATCAGCATCGGCGAAATTGTCGTTGGAGATGCGTGCCCAGAAACCGCTGAGGGCCACGTTTTCGTTGAAGCGGTAGCTGGCGGTGATGGCCGCGGCATCGTCATCCTGAATCTGCGAGCCGATGACGGAGGGCAGCGCCACGCTCTGGAGACCCATGCGCAGCTTCAGATCGGTATTGGGGACAATCCAGTCAATGTAGGCGTTTTTCACCAGCACGTTGGAGCCGTCCGCACCCAGGGCACCGCCGCCCCAGTTTTCGTTGCCGGCCTTGCCCCACTGGTTGTTGATTTCAAAATAGACCGTGCCGGACAGGGATTCGGAAGCAATGGCATCAAGTTGCAGGCGGGTACGCTGGCGGACGTTGACGTCGTCCATCTTGCCGTTGTAGCCATAGGAGTCTTCCCTGAAGTCGCCATGCTGGCCCGCGTCAAAGCTGAGGACGACCTGGCCCTTGGCCTTGAAGTCTATGGCATGTGCCGGAGCGGCGGCGCTGAACAGCAGGGCTGCGGCCAGCAGCAGTGTATGAAGATTGCGCATGTGATATTCCTTCTGGCGTATCAGCCCGGAGGCTGGAAACAGTGTGAATCAGAAATAGTCCCGTCCGGGCGTCATGCCGGAGGGCGGCAGGGGGGAGGAGGTAGGCCCCCCTGCCGTGCGGGGTTCTAGAAGAGCGCCCCACCCAGCGTGACCACGATGGTGATGACCAGCTGCGAGAGCAGCAGCACGCAGGGCACGTTCTTCCAGATGCTCTTGGCGTCAGACCATTCGTTGCCGTGCAGCAGCGCGGCGCTGGCGCTGGCAGCCGGGGTCAGGAAGGCCAGATGCACGCCCATGACGACCATGATCAGCGGCAGTTCCGGAGACATGCCCGCGGACTTGCAGTAGCTGAAGATGAGAGGCATGAGGGCCACGCCCACGGCGCCGTTGTTCATAATCTGCGTGAGCAGGGTGGCCACAAGGCCGATGACCACGGCAAAGAACAGGGGGGAGCCGCCGCCGAAGATGGGGTCGACCATCATCATCAGGAAGTTGGTGATGCCGCTTTCCGGATTGGCCATGGCCTTGGACAGCGGCTGCACGGCAGCCAGCAGCAGGACAATGCCCCACGCCACGCCGGAATCGACCATGGTCTTGAAGCGCATCAGGGGCTTCCCGTCCACCTTGAGGCAGCACATGATGGTCACGAGCAGGATGCAGATGCCCGTATTGCCGATGGACTTCAGGAAGCGGGTGATGAAGAGCTGCGCGGGCAGGAAGTTGGGCAGGAGCAGCAGCGCCACCAGAGCGAACAGAAAGCCGAGGACGATTTTCTGCACCTTGGTGAGGCGCAGTGCGCCATCAGTATCCAGCTTGCTCGCATCCAGGGAGGCCAGCTTGCTCATGTCCGGCTTGAACACGTACTTGCCCACGAGGATGAAGAGCAGGGAGCAGAGCGCACAGCAGACGGTAGCCACCAGCATGTACTTGGCGTAGTCAATGCTGAAGCCGGACATGGTTTCATAGGCGCTGAAGACGGTGAGGGCGGCCTGCTTGAAGGGAATGAGCGACATGCCCACCTGCGCGGCAAAGACGACCCCGAAGATCATCATGGTCGGGTAGCCCTCGCCCTTCTTGTAGCCGCAGACATCACAGATACCGTAGAGGATGCTCCATCCGATGAGGGCTGCCGGCGAGGCGCTGGTCAGCCCCCCGAGGATGAAGATCGAACCCAGGAAGGTATAGGTGAATACCCACGGCCTGCCCGCCACGAACTTCCGGGTGATGAACCACAGGGAAATGAACTTGGACAGGCCGTAGTAGTTGATGGCGGCACAGAACACGAAGATGAAGAACATCATCAGGACGATGGGGTCGCCGAAGCTCTTGTTCAGCAGTGCCACGGGCTTCATGCCGCCAATGAGCATGAGGGCCAGCAGACCGGCCATACTCGGCCACACGATGTCGATGAAGACCCACCCGTAAAGCAGGCCAAGGAAGATACCTGCCAGGTTCATGCCCAGCGGTGTCAGCGGCGCAAAGGGCGGCAGCTGGCCGAAACCGAACATGATGGTCAGGCAGATGGCCGTGTGCAGATAGTACTTCCAGTCAAACTGCGGGGACGCGGTGGTCGCAGCGGGGGCAGCTGTACTCATGTCGTTATTCCTTAAACCTGCATGAAGAGGGGGAAGGTAAAGGCGATGGCGCCGCAGGGGCAGCTGGTGCGGCAGTTGGCGCAGTGCCAGCATTCGTCGCCGTGAAGGACTTCGGGACGCTCTTCACCATTGTTTTCACGCATGCCCAGCACGTAGCCGGGGCAGTCCGCCACGCAGGTACCGCACTGCTTGCAGTGGCCGCAGTGGAAGCAGCGGGCCGCTTCAGCCATGGCCTGCTCGCGGGTATAGCCGGGATGACATTCTTCCAGCGACAGCGGACGGAGGGGACCCTGTTCCACCGGGGCGCAGTCAGCATACTGGGCGACGCCGTAGATTTCTTCAAATTCCACCACATGCGGCGGACGATCGGCGCCCAGCTCGTCACAGGCTTCGATGGCATTGTCCGCATTGATGGCATACACGCGGGACTGCTCGCCCGTAAGGTAGGCATGCACGCCGAAGGCGGCCTTGCGTCCCTGGCCGATGGCCTGCGCAATGGAGGCGGGGCCGGAAGCCACGTCGCCGGCGGCAAAGACGCCTTCCATGCTGGCGGCCTGTCCGGCGGAGGTCACGATCCAGCCGCGGCTGGTGCGCTGCACATCCTCACCATCGAGGAAGGCTAGGTCGGTGGCCATGCCCACGGCAAAGATCACGCTGTCACAGGCATGGAACTGTTCGCTGCCGGGCACGATGGCGCAGGTCATGCGGCCTTCGGCATCCTTCTGGCAGTCACGCACATCGTGGCAGACGACACCGGTCACCACGCCGTTTTCGGCACGGATTTCCTTGACCACGCGGCAGGTGCGGATGGCCACGCCCTCGGCACGGGCCTGGGCGATGTCTTCCAGCGGCGCGGGCATGTCCTGCTCGGCGCGGCGGTAGAAGATTTCCACCTGTTCGGCACCCAGGCGGCGGGCGGTGGAGGCGCAGTCGCAGGCCGTGCCGCCGCCGCCGATGACCACGACGCGGTTGCCCAGGGCGGGACGCTGGCCCAGCGCCGTCCGGTGCAGCAGGTCAACGCCCTTCAGGGCATATTCGGCGCCGGGGATTTCCATGACCTTTTCCACGGGCGCGCCCGTGGCCACAATCACGGCGTCAGAAGCGGCGCGGATGGCGGCAAAGGAAATGTCACGGCCCACGGCGGTATTCACGCGGGCATGCACGCCGCAGGCCAGCACGCGGCCCACTTCACGATCCACCACGTCGCGCGGCAGACGGAAGGCGGGTACGGCGTGGCGCGGCATGCCGCCCAGCAGGGGGGCCGCTTCGTACACGGTAACGTCGTGGCCCAGGAGGGAGAGGAAATAGGCGGAGGTCAGGCCGGCGGGGCCGCCGCCGATGACGCTGACACGCTTGCCCGTGGCGGGACGCCGGGTAAAGATGGGCACGTTGCCGCCGAAGTCCACGGCAGCGCGTTCCAGCTCGCGGGTACGCACGCAGCCGTCCTTCTTGTTACGGTTGCAGGAAGACTGGCAGAAGTGCGGACAGGTGCGTCCGGTCATGCCCGGGAAAGGATTTTTCGCATACAGGTAGCGCAGGGCTTCCGCAAAGTCCCCCTTCTCCACAAGGGCGGCCAGTTTCTGCACGGGGTTGCCGGCAGGGCAGGCGATCTCGCACGGGGAGGTGCGGAACTGTTCCTTCAGGCTGTCGCCCATGACAATGGGCTGGGTAATTTCTCGGCTATATTTAGGCGGCATGAGTTTACTCCTTCATGCGGGAAAGCAATTACAGCAGGGCGTCCTTGCCCCAGAAGTATTCCGGGCCGTCGGCGCCCTTGCGCAGCAGCAGGGGCTTGGCCATGTCGGGATTGAGCGTGGGGTAGTCCTTCACGCGGTACACGCAGCGGCCGGACTCCTTGCGCTGCAGGGTGGCGCGGATGGCAAGCTCGCAGATTTCCACCACGTCCATGGCTTCGCGGCAGCGCATGAGCTCGCGCAGGTCGCTGGCGCGGAGCCGGCTGGTCTGCGCGGCGAGGAACCGCATCTTTTCCAGCGCGCGTTCCATGCCTGCCACGGAGCGGCGCAGGCCCATGTAGTAGTTCATTACGTTGCGGGCGGCGCCTTCCAGCTCCTGCCAGGTCACGTCGCCTTCGCTGTTGTGCAGCGGGGCAAAGGCTTCGGTGCGGGCGGCAGCCACTTCGGCCTCGTCCACCTTGCCCAGCGCGGTGATGCCGGAGGCGCGCATGGCGGCCTGGCGGCCGGCCTCGTAGCCGCCGCAGAGAGCGCCGGAGCAGTAGAGGAAGATGCTGCCGCAGAACAGGTTGGGGATGGTGGTTTCGAAGTTGTCCTTGACGGCCATGGTGCCGCCATAGATGAGCTCGCCGATTTCCACTTCCAGCATCTTGTGCTGGAAGTCCGTGCCGGTGCATTCCGCCCAGTCGCCGAAGGTGGCCTTGTCCCCGGGCATGAGGACGTACTGCAATTCCTTGACGACATCTTCGGGCACGTGGCGCATGTCCATGTAGAACGGCGGGCCGGAGCCTTCCATCTGCTCGGTGAAGGTGCCCTGAATCTGGTTGTTGCGCACGCCGTTTTCCATCATGGGGTCATACTTGCCCATGAAGCGTTCGCCCATGGCGTTCAGTTCGTAGGCGCCGGAGCTGTTGATGCCGTTCATGCCGGGGCAGCCGTAGCCCTTGGGCAGCATGGTGGCGCGCTGGTAGGTGTCCAGCTCCGTCACAGCGGCGCCGGCTTCGTAGCCCAGCACCACGCCGGCGCTGGTATTGTAGGGATACTGCCAGACGTTGAAGGGATTGTGCGTGGAGTTGTCGGCGCCGCGCGTGGCGGAGCGGCCCTGCGCCGAGACCACGGTCTTGGCCCGCACGGTGCAGAATTCACCGGTGAGCACGTTCCAGCCCAGCGCGCCGCAGGCATTGCCGGCTTCATCTTTGAGGATGCGCACGGCCAGCACGTGATCCAGCACGTCCACGCCCTGCTCGCGCACCACGCGCCCGATGACGCGCTTGATCATCATGCCGTTGGAAATGTGACACCACCATTTGCCCGGCTGGCCGAAGCCCTGGGTACGGACGAAGCGGTTCTGGGCATCCTTGCCGAACTGCACGCCGGCCTTTTCCAGCATGAGCAGGATATGCTTCATGTGCTGGAACCAGCCGTTGAGCAGCATGGTGGGCGTCCATCCGTTCAGCGGCTTGGCATAAAATTTCACAAGGTCATCCGGGCTGTCGTGCTCGCTGTCCTCTTCGAGAATGGCCATGTAGTGGTCGTTGCCGCCGCCGATGGCGCCGGAGCTTTCCAGCTTGCCCTTGTCCATGATCAGCACCCGCTGCCCCTGACTGCGCGCGCCCAGGGCGGCGCCGCAGCCGGATGCGCCGGAGCCGATGACCAGCACGTCAGTTTCGATGACGGTGCCGAGCGAAGATTTGCTTGTATTCATGTTCTGTCCTGTGGTGTGAATTTCAAGGTGCGGCCCGTAGCCGGCACAGGGAAACATGTGGGACCCCCCACGTTGTGAAAAAAGAAATTATGAAAAAGTCCTGTATTGTAAAGTTCAAAAAATTTTGAGATTGTTTGAAAAAATACAACATCGGAGTTGCCATGATAGGAGAGCTGAATGGAGATTTTCTCCAATGGTTACGCGGGTTTTACTATATCGCGCATACTGGAAGCATCCGCAAGGCCGCCCAGCTGATGAACAGAAACCCTTCCACCCTGAGCTATCAGCTTCACTCGCTGGAGCAGGAGCTCAACGCCGTGCTTTTTGATCGGCGGCAGAGAACGCTGAGCATTACGCCGGAGGGAAAAAAGCTTTTAGAATGGACTATTTCCATGTTTGAGACCCTTCAGGGCCTGCGCGCCGAAGTGGGCGCGGCAGACGGGTGTCTGCATGGCTTTGTGACAATTTCCACAACGTTGCCGCCGGCAACCAGGATGGTGGAGACTCTTGCCAGTTTTCATAGGAAATTTCCTGATGTTCACCTGAAGATTCGGCGCGCCCTCACCTATGAAGTGGTGGAGGACGTGGAAAGTTCGCGTGTGGACTTCGGCATTGCCGGCATCACGGCAGACCCGAGCAACAGCATGCTGGAGGAATTGTTCCGCTCCCGCCCCCTGCTGGTGCTGCGTCGGGACAATCCCTACAGGCTGCCACGCCGGCCCGGCCCCGAAGACCTGAAGAATCTGCCGTTCATTTCCTTTTTATCCGAGGGGATGGAAGACGAGGCCGATCCCTACTTCGGGCTCAATGCCCGCAGCCTGCCCTATACCAAGCATTCCGTGCTGAACGTCAACAATTACCATCTCATGCTGCTCTACGTGCTTCAGGGCGTCGGGGCGGCCATCATGGATGAGATGTGTGTGAAGGCCAGTACCTCCTTCGGGCGCAACTGGAAGGAGCTTGCCACCTATCCGCTGGACAGCTTCCTGCCGACAACGCGCTATGGCATTCTTGTGCGCAAGTGCAAGCACCTCAGCCCGCAGGCCAGGGCACTCATGGAAAAAATCCGGACTGAGGCGTTCGTTGGGCTGTGATGCCTGCCGCCGGCGGGCAATCCGGCTTGACATCAGCGAAAAAATGGGAAAGTCTGATATACAGGAGCATAGTTCCTGTTTAAAAAAGAGCATACAGGGAGCAAACATGAATAAGACAGGCAGCATTCTTCTGGTCGCCTTCCTTGCCGGTGCGCTTCTGGTGGCGGACATGGCGGAAGCCGCGCGGCGTCCTGTGGTGCGTCCCCGCACCGTAACGTCCAGTCCGGTCAGGACACCTGCAAAAACAACGGTTTCGCCGACCACTGCGGCACCGGCTGGAACTACCGCAGCGGGAACAACAGCGGGAACAACCGCACAGCCTTCCACGGCAACAAAGACAACGACGGCCGCACCCGCGGCGCAGACGGGAACGGGAACAGCGCTTCAGTCCTCCTCGCCGGTGCAGGCGGGGACATCTGCCGCTGCGCCGTCTTCCACTGCCACGGCCATGCCGCAGGCCGGGGCGAATGCGGGTACGGCCGCCATGCCGCAGGCCGCGCCCGCCACAGGGGGAGGCATGGGACAGGTGCTGCTGGGGGCCGGCGCCGGCCTTGCGGGCGGCTATCTGCTGGGCAATGCGCTTTCCGGTACGGAAGCCGCGGCATCAGCCTCCGTGCCGCAGGCCGGTGATGCCCAGCCTGCACAGGCAGCGGCCGGACAGACCGGCAGCGTCTCTGCCGCGGCCGTGCAGCAGGTGGCCGCCGCGGCAGGCAATCTGCTGGGATACGACACGGACGGCTACTGCACGCAGTTCGCACAGGGGGATGCCGCTCTGCGGCAGCAGTGTGCGGATGCGGAAGCCGCATCCATGCAGGTCCTGCGTTCCTGCGTGGGCATGTCCACCGGGCTGAACGGCATAGGCAGCTACAGCGCGCTGCTGTCCTGCCTGCGCGCAACGCCGGCGGCGCAGCCCGCCCGCTAGCGGGCCGGCATTGGCATGAAACAGCGGCCGGCGGGAAATTCCTGCCGCCGCTGCCGTTGCGTCCTGTCTGCCGCAGGCGGCAGTGGTCATGCTGTGTTCCGGGGCATCTTGACGCAGCAGCCTTCCTGATGTATGCGGGAAACAATCCCGTTCACTGCAATACGGAGGGAAATGCCATGAAAGTCGGGATCATCCGCTGCCAGCAGACAGAAGACATTTGCCCGGGGACGACGGATCTCAAATGCGCGGCTGCCGGGAAGGGCGCCTTTGCGGAGCTGGGGCCGTGCGAAGTGGTGGGCTTTGTTTCCTGTGGCGGCTGTCCGGGAAAGAGGGCTGCTTCCAGGGCGCAGACGCTGGTAGCCCGTGGGGCGGAAGCTGTGGCGCTTGCCACCTGCATCACCAAGGGGAGTCCCATGGATTTTCCCTGTCCGAACCGCGACGCCATCAGGAACAGCATTGCCAAGGCCCTGGATGACAGTGTTGTCTTTCTTGAATATACGCATTGAGTTTTTTTCCGCATCTGTATCTGCTGTGCCTGCGCCTGCTTCCGGCGCAGGCCTTTTGTTTCGGGGGCGCCGCAGGCACGCATGCCCGGAAGAAAAATCTTCCTGCATGCTTGGCGAGCAGCGTATTTGTTGCTAGGATGGACTCACCGCGGGAATGCGGGCGCATGGACGCCCTGAAGGGGAGATTTTCCACGGTTCCTTGTGAAGAAATTTTGCATTCTCCGTGCGGATTGCGCGGAGGATGCCGGTTCAGGGCGCGTCCGTTGCGTGCCATGCCGGAGGCATGCCGTAGCAGAGGCCGGCATGCCGGTGATGAATGAGGTTGACATCATGGCAGACAATGCTGTCTTTCCCAACGATTTCTATGTGATTTCCAAAGACTTCAGGCTGGTACGCTTCAACGACTCTGTTGCCAGGACGTATCGGGGCATCAAGGTTGGCGATTACTGCTACAAGGCCACCATGAACCGAGATACGCCGTGCCTGCACTGTCCCATTGCAGGGCATACGGATAACAGCAGCCCTGTCTACTACGATCCCTTTTACAAGACGTGGGTTGAAGCCATCTTCAGCGATATTGGCGAAGGACAGTATGCCGTCACCTGCCGGCCTGTTTCAGACCGTGGCCAGAGCCTGATTTCAGAAGCCGAGGCAAGGGAGAAGCAGAGCCTGAAATGCTCCGGACAGGATATTAACAGGCACATGGCGACCATGCTGCGCGACAGGGACAGCAGGAATGCCATTCTTCGGGCAGCCAGCAGCATCTATTACATTCTGTATGACGTGGACATTGTTCACGACACCTTTACCGAGGTGTATACCTGCGACGCCATTTCCGCCATTTCCTCCCGCTATGCGAGCGCGCAGCAGTGCTTCCAGCTGCTTTCCCAGTCGCTCTTCGTGCCTGAAGACAGGGATGCGGCCGGCCACTTTTATGACATGGGCACATGGCGGGAGCGGCTTCGGGACTGCGCCGTGGTGCATGCCAAGTTTCGCGGCGTCAGCAGCGGCTGGACACGAAACAACCTCATCGTGGCGGAGCGGGACGAGGCGGGGAACGTCACGCATGTGCTGGTGGCCGTGCAGGACATTGACCTGGAGCAGCGCAAGGTCATCGAGATGGAGGAGCGCCAGAAGATGCACCTGGAAATCATCGAGGCGCTCAGCCGCGATTTCCAGAACGTGTACATTGTCGATCTGCAGCAGGACACCATCCGCGCCCAGAAAAAGGACGGACGCATCGTGGATGCCAGCCTTGCGGGGCAGGGGTCCTACAGTGACTTCTGCGCATCCTATGTGGCCGGGGAAATTCATCCCGAGGATGCCCCCACGGTGCTGCTGTCCCTGCATGCCGATACCATCGCGCACCGGCTTGCCGGCGCGGATGACTATGCCTTCACCTGCCGCACCGTCTCCGGCGGCGTCACGCAGTACATGCAGGTGAAATGCGCCAGATTCCCGCATTCCAGCAATATCATCCTTGGCCTGCGCAACATTGACGCCATCATCGGGGATGAGAAGCGGGCCACAGCCCTGCTGCGGGAGACCAACAGCTCGCTCAGCGCCCTGCTGGACAGGGAGAAGCGGAATACGGAGCTGGTGGGCTCCATCAGCAGCCTCTTCTTCGCCATGTATCAGCTTGACCTCCAGAGCGGCACCATACAGGAGATTGTCACCCAGGGGAGTATACATGAACGGCTGGGGCGGCAGGGGGATGCCCGCGAAAGGCTGCGGCGTTCCATTGAGGAATTTGCGACGCCGGAATATCGGCCTGCCCTGCGGAATTTTCACGACATGGCCACCATTGCCGGGCGCCTCGGCAGCAAGAGCAGCATTTCCGAAGAATTCGTCAGTGAAAACGGAAGCTGGACGCGGGCCATCATGATTGCCTCGGAGCGCGGCGAGGACGGGGATGCCGTCAAGGTGCTCTATGTCCTTCAGGATATTTCCGCCGAAAAGGACGCGCTGACGCAGGAGCGGCAGAAGGCGCTTGCCGAGGCCGCCAGGTCCGCGGAAGGCATGAACATTCTCTATGAGGTCATCGGCTCTGCCAAGTGGACCATGGACTTCAACAGCGGGGGCCATATTACCGCCGTGCACTGGAGCGATGAATTCAGGCGGCTGCACGGCTATTCCTCCACGGAGGATTTTCCGAACGAGTTCGAAGCATGGTTCAGGCTGGTGCATCCCGACGATCAGGAGAAGGTGCGCAGGGCCTTTCGCGGCGCCGTGGATGACTATACGGGCGAAACGACCTATGACGTGCGCTACCGGGTGAACACCAGGGACAAGGGCTGGAAGTGGTTCAGGGCAGCCGGGCGCCTGTCGCGCCGGCCTGACGGCTCCCCGGTCACGTACTACGGCATCTGCAGCGACATTGACACGCAGGTGCGGATGGAGGAGCAGATTGCGGCGCAGAAGAAGGCCTTGCAGGATGCGGTGGCCGTTGCCCAGTATGCCAACAATGCCAAGACGCTCTTCCTCAACAATATGAGCCATGACATCCGCACGCCTATGAACGCCATCATCGGCTTCACGGCGCTGGCGGCCTCCCATCTGGACAACAGGGAGCAGGTGAGCGGGTATCTCGCCAAGATCGCGACCTCCAGCCAGCATCTGCTGGCTCTGATCAACGACGTGCTGGACATGAGCCGCATCGAGAGCGGCAAATTCAAACTGGAACAGCAGCAGATACATCTGCCCGACATCCTGCACGATCTGCGCACGATTATTGTCGCGTCCATCACGGCGAAGAACATTGACTTCTTCATCGATACCGTGGACATCGTCAATGAGGACATTGTCTGCGACAGGCTGCGCCTGAACCAGATTCTGCTCAATCTGCTCAGCAATGCGGCCAAGTTTACCAGAGCCGGCGGCGCCATCAGCCTGCGCGTGCTGGAAAAGCCGTCCCGGCGGGCCGGCTATGCCAGCTTCGAATTCCGCGTCAAGGATAATGGCATCGGCATGAGCGAGGAGTTCCAGAAGCATGTCTTCGAGGCATTCACCCGCGAGGAGAACTCCACCGTCAGCGGCATTCAGGGCACCGGACTGGGCATGGCCATCACCAAGAACATTGTGGACATGATGGGCGGCACCATTTCCGTCACCAGCCAGGAGGGGCGCGGTACGGAGTTTATCGTATCCTTCTCCTTTGAAACATGCAGCAGCAATCTGCGCCAGGCTGGCATTCCGCATCTGGAGGGCATGCGCGCCTTGGTGGCTGATGATGATGCCAACACGGCCGTCAGTGTCAGCAAGATGCTTTCCAAGATTGGCATGCGGCCGGACTGGACGCTGTCCGGCAAGGAGGCCGTGCTCCGAACCCAGGTTTCCAGAGATATGGGAGACTGCTACGGCGTCTTCATCATTGACTGGAAGATGCCGGACATGAACGGCATCGAGACTGCCAGACAGATCAGAGCGACCATAGGGGACGGCACGCCCATTATTATTCTGACGGCCTATGACTGGACGGATGTGGAGGAGGAAGCCAGAAACGCAGGGGTCACGGCCTTTGTTTCCAAGCCCATCTTCCTGTCAGACCTGCGGGAAGTTCTGGCCCGCCCCGCCGAGAAGGAAGAGACGCTGGATGCCTCCGGAAATCCGGCATTCGCCGGCAGGCGCATTCTGCTTGTGGAAGATAATCTGCTGAATCAGGAGATTGCCTGCGCCATGCTCACGGAGGCGGGCTTTGCCGTGGACGTGGCCAGCGATGGCGACGCCGCGGTGGAAATCATGCGGCAGGCCGTGCCGCATTTCTATGATGTGATTCTGATGGACATGCAGATGCCCCGCATGGACGGCTATGAGGCTACGGAGCGCATCCGCCGCCTGCCTGACGCCGCTGTGGCCCGGACGCCCATCATCGCCATGACTGCCAATGCCTTTGACGAGGACAGGCAGAAGGCTTTTGCCGTCGGCATGAATGACTATGTTACCAAGCCCATTGATGTTGCCGATCTGATGAAAACGCTGTCCCGCATTCTGGGCTGACACGCCATACCCCTTCAGGACGAAATTCCCCCTTCATGAATCCTGCCGATCGTGAGGGGGGTTTTCCTATGTACCACAGAATCGCAACATATATCACGGCCGCCGTTCCGGCCCAGTGTTTCCGCCGTTGCGCTTTCCGTGCGTCTCACGTGCTCAGGTTTTACCTGACGTCCCACTGTGGTGGGGCAGGAGCCTATACGATGAATGTCCATGTGCAGTCCGCACATATCACATTCATGAATTATGGAATTGTTTCCAGAAACTTATGTCGTTATTCACAAGGATGACGCGCAGACGCGCTATCTTGATTGCGGCGATGCCATACGCATAATTTCCAATGTTGTGATTATTACTATTGGTATATACGTCATGCTACCAGGATAGAATTATTTATATTCCATGTGTTCACGCAGCATGCGACTGATGTCGGTAAAAGATCTTTCTTTGGCAATCATAAGTGCTGTTTTGCCATCATTGTTTTTGAAATCGACTGCAACGCTTTTTTTCAGCAGGAGATCAACTATGCTGGCATGTCCTTCATGTGCAGCATAGATGAGCATGGTATTGCCATTGTTGTCACTCATGTTGATGTCGACACCACTTTCTAAAAAGAGCCTGACGATATTCAGATATCCTCTGTACGCTGCAATCATGGGCGCTGTCGTGCCAGCTTCATCTCTGGCATTGATGTCGGCATGCTTCTCTAAAAGAACTTTTGCTATAGCTTCATTGCCTGTATATGATGCCGCCATGAGAAGCGTTTCCTTATGGCTGCATTTCTTGTTAATATCAATTCCGCTGTTTATTGTTTGTATGACTTTGGCAGTATTGTTATTTTCTATGTCTGTACACAAATCATCTATGCTGGATGCGGATATGTTGCTGCTGTAAAAAAATATAAGTAGTACTGCAAAAAATAAGTTATTCCGTATCTTCATGCAGGTTCTCCTTATTTGACTGTGTGCATATAGATAGTATATTCTAGTAACGATGTAAGATAATTTATGTGTATAGAATTGTCTATTGGGAGTTTTACTGAATTGACAGGTACTTTCTGGCAAGAGCAAAGGCGATGTGTAAGCACTTCATTTTTTATAATATATAAATTCACAACATCCATGCAACAAGGCGCCAGCACGGCACGCTACTCCATGCAGATCGGGAAACAACGTATTTTTTCAGAGTAAGAAGCGGTTGCAGGAAAAAGAAAGGGCGGCTCCGTGTGGAGTCGCCCTGTGGTGTTTCGGCTTCTCTTGCCTAGTTCTGCTTGGACTTTCTGCCAGACAAGAAACCTACAGTCGAGACGCCAACAATCATGCAGATGAAGAGGAACCATGAGCTTGTCATCCCTGTGCCTCCATATAGGTAAAGATATAGCAAAGGATAATGCTTATATGGCAATCCACAGGCCAATATCCTGCCCTTGAAACACCCCGACTGCCGCGCTTGCAATAGCACTTTTTTCGAGAATGTCTGCTGTCCGTTTCAAGAATGCCTTGTTCATACCTGCTCCGTATTCATACGCTAACCACTTCCGTTCCCGGCGTCAAACGCATTCCCCCGCGTCATGCCCCGGCGGGAATACGGCAGGAGGAGCCTGCGTATTCTGGAAGTTCCTCCGTGAGTAGGAAGGCCGTTCAGCCGCTATGTGTATGCAAAGGGCGGCTCCGTGTGGAGTCGCCCTGTTAGCGGCTAATGCTGCTTGGTCATTTCTTGCTTCCCGAGAAGCCAGAAGCCCACCAACCATGCAGACAAAGAGGAAAAATCCAATCCAGACATTCATGACTGCCTCACTATTTTTGAACTGATGGTCATCCCCAGCAGGTAGGAAAGCAAGGCAACCGGCACTCCGTACCAGACGCCTTCAAACATGCTGACCGCCAGACTGGCAACCGCCATATTCATG
>JAQXJC010000050.1 GCA_029008115.1 Desulfovibrionaceae bacterium
TCGGAGCATCAGCGCGGACAGGCACAAAAGGCGCATACCCACGATACATGTGAGCATGCGCCTTTTACTATGCTACACCCTTTGGGCGGCATCAGAAGGGCTGCAACAGGACGGAGCCGTCCTCGCCGCTCTGCGCTATGAAAAACCTTCTGGTCTCGCCCTGTGCATCCACAAAGGAAATGCCATACTGCGGCGTACTGCCAAAAAACGTCATCCCCAGCACCAGAGGACGTTCCGGCCTGAGGCCGGGAAGCGCGTAGAGTTCCTTCGTCGAAAATGCGGCCCGCCCATGCTCATCCACATGCGTGATACTCAGGGCCAGCACCTTGAAATCCTTCACGCCGGCCGGGGAGGAGAAGGCGATTCTGACCTGCTGTTCCGTGCTGTCGGCTATGAATTCCTCATGGGGCGTGCCTTCCGGCAGAGCCTCGGCCCATTGCGCGACAACGGAGGAGGCATCTGTGCGGACGGGCGCCGCGTGGGCGGCAAGGGGCACAAGCTGGATTGCGCTGATGCGCGCGGCATACGTGCTGCGGGCGGCATCGTACTCCGCCTTTGCAATCCGCCGGGAAACAGCCTTGTCAAACTGTCCGGAATGGTTGTGGCAATATATGACTTCCCGGAACGTTTCGTCCTTTTCACAGGTAAAGTAGTAGTCCCGGCATGCGGCGGCCGTTGCATGGGGAGGAAGGACATATCGTCCGAAAATGGAATACATGGCTCCCGCAGACCCCTGATTGAAAAAGCTGCCGTCATCAAGCAACTGGAAGCTGTTTCTGGCTGTACCTTCCAGAAGGCAGTAGATCATGCCCCCGGTCTGCGCATAGGCGGCGTATATCAGACTGCCACGGCATGATGTCCCCTTTCGTTCCTCGATTTCTCCGATGAGGAGCTCAGGTGCGCCGTCCGCATTGATATCCCGCACGGCATAGCCAAGACGGGCAAGCACCTCCGCCGGATTCTTCCCCCTGCATCTTTCCAGCACGCCGAGGAAGCCCTCCAATGGCTCCCCAATCACATCATCCTGACTGGCGCAGGCGTCAATGCGGATGCGGAGCTGATCCAGGACATCAGCATATGTCCGCACATATGTTCCATGCATATCTCTTATTGGTGCCTTGTGCTGCGTCGCTGAAGGATCATCCACGGTATTTGCGGCGACCGTGAGCGCGACAGACAGGGCTGCCACTATCGCTGCCGCCATGACGGACAGGGCTGTTCTCATGTTCATGCTGACTTCCTGTGCAAGGGTATGGCGCAAGGGTGCGGTACGCGGACGGCATGTGCCTACCGGGATGCCGCCTCTCCCTGAATGCGCTTGCGGAAATATTGTTCACGATCGGGCGAAAGCCGCTTCCGGCCGTTGGCCTCCACGGCATCGCAGAATTCCTTCAACAGGGAGGACATGTGCGGCGCCGGCGGATACATGCCGCCCAGGCTCTTCAGCAAGGCCAGCCGATCTTCGTCCATAAGGAAATCATTCTCCGGCATGAAGGCCGAAAACGGCGGCTCTCCGAACAGGATGACCTCCATCAGGGAGCGATACTGCGCGCCCACCTTCCGGGCATAGGGGCTGGCGGGCGCATTGTGCAGAAAGAAGACGCAGCGTCTGGCAAAGTCCCCCAGCGTCCCAAGGCCGAAACGGCACAGCCCGTCCGAGGCGGTGAAGATGTCCGGAACGGTGTAGCCCACGTCGTCAAACCACGTCCGCAGCGCCGGGCTCAGGCGCTGTATGCGGGAATAGAGGCGGCTGTCCACCACGCGCAGGTCAACGTAGCCTTCGCCGTGATCCAGCTCCAGGGCATAGCGCGCCAGCAGTCTGAGAATGCCGGCCTGCGCCTCATGCACGCCGCCCTCCTCCACCAGCTGAAGGCGCAGCGGCAGCAGAATTTCATACAGCTCGGCAAGCACGGGAGCGGCGTACAGCGATGCCAGCGGCGTACTGCCAGAGAGGGCGGCGTCGACCTGCTCCGGCGTCAAGGCGCTCATGGAGGCAAGCCAGGCATTGAGCGTCCGCGCCCAGGCGCTGAGCGCCGTGCGCAGCGCGGCTTCATCCAGAACGCCGCCGGAAGCCGCATCCTCCGCCAGAACACGGGGGAAGGGCAGCACGCTGCCGGGCCGCGGCTCGCGTATTTCCCCTGAGCCATCAACGTAGTAATGAGCAGGGCCGCATGCCGCGGTGTGCGCATCCAGCCTCTGCTCGGTCACATACCGCAATGACAGGAGGTCAATATCCTGACGGAGCGGGGCAAGCTCATGCAGGGACGCATTCTCCATGACGACCTCCAGGCGATGCCCGGCGGCGTCTTCAAGCAGGAACACGTCCTCATGCTCCTTTGTCTGTTCAAGGACCATGCCCTCGAAGCTTCCCTCCCCCACTCGTTTTCTGGGGCACATGGGCAGGGGGGACTTCTGCTCCGGCCCCGCCGTGATCCCCATCCTATGGAGCTTGTTCCGGGCGCTGGCGCGACCATGCTCGGCGGCCCTGCGGTACCAGACCTGCGCGATTTTTTTCCCGTCGAATGCCTGCTGATGGAAATAGAAGTCGCCTATGCCCTCATAGGCCGCCGCGTCGCCTTTTTCCGCAGCCTGCCAGCAGTGCTGATAGTCCGCGTAGCGGGCAAAGACGTTTTCCGCGTCCGCAGCCGCTGCCGGAGCCGCGCTCAGGTGAAGGGCTGCCAGCAGAGCCGTGGCCGGCAGAAGACGGTACAGGCAAGAATTCATGCGCTTCCTCCTCAGATATGTGCGGACAGGATGCTCCGGCCGCCGTTGGCCTCCCCACGGCGCTGTCATCGCTTCATGCGCGGGGCAGCTATGGCCTGTGCACTCAAACAGGCCGGTGGCTATTTCGTCATCTCTTCATGCGCGGGGATGGCATTGTAGAGAAAAAGGCCGCTTCCTGAATCCATCTCCCTGTCATAGCGGCATGTGCCATAGGTTACGGTCAGTCTCCTGCCCCTGTTGCTGTCCAGCCAGTCGAGCCAGCCTCTGCCCAGCGTGAGCATATTCAGTTGTCCCCCGTCCCGCGTCTCAAAGAACAGCTGGCAGGTCGTGCCGTCCACGACGGCCCCGCGTACAAACCTTGCCGTCACAACGCGCAGATCGGTCCAGTCAAATGTGCTTTCCAGTCCGGCGGCGCTCCGGATACGTATGGCATTTTTCCCCACCAGGGCATCATGCGAATATACGCTGCGCCTGCCCGGCTCCTCCTCGTATTCCGACTTCCAGCGCAGGGAGAGGCCACCGCCCTGCGGGGAGGTACTGACGGCGCCCACCCGATCATCGTCAAAGAGGTTCACCACAAGGCCATCCGGGGAGACAAGCGACATGGCGCTTCTTTCCATGCCGGGCACGTTCAGGCAGGATTCCACGCTGTACCAGTCGGCGTCGCCTATGCGTCTGGTGCTGATGCGGCATTGATCGCCATAGATGCGTACCTCGGCAAGGGGCTGCCCCTGCCTGAACAGATGGAGATAGGTATCCGCAAAGACCTCGCGTCCCGCGGGAGAGCTGCCGTCTCTCCCCTGAACACGGACGCGCAGCCCCGGAACCTCCTGGACGATGCAGCCCTCCTCCGATGTCGCCCGCACGGCATCTTCCTTCGGGATTGCCGTGGCCGTCCCCCGCATGAGCAGGCAGAGGAGGACGCCCAGCGCGGCGGCAAGGACTGCGCGGAAATATCTCAGGCACATACAGCTGTTTCCTCCCTTTCTTCTGTTCAGGTGCTTCATTCCTGACAGGCTGTCAATACGTGCCGTCATAATCGGCATCATGGCTGTGCTCACTGCCCGCGGTGCGCGGCGCGCGAACATCCAGATAGGTATCCGCGTTATTGATGACGTACCAGAGTCCGTCCTGATACTGTCTGACCCAGACTATGCGGCGGCTGTCCGCTCCGGACGAGCGCAGAAAGATACGGGTATAGTCGGATTCGCGGGAGCGTCCGGAGAAGACCAGCCTGTAGCTCTGCGGCGACATGGCGTATCCGTTCTCAGGGCTTGTGCCCGCGGCAAAGCTTTTGAAGATGTAGTGGCGGGAAGGATCACGCAGACGCCGTACAAAGGTGGCGTATCGCTGGCTGCGCTCCCAGCCGGCATCGGCATGCATGATGTAGCGCAGCATCTTTGCGGCTTCCGCCCGACGCCGTGGCTCAAGATAGCAGAATACCGCATCAAAATACATGCTGACCGCTCCTTCCGGGCTTGTGGCGGCGGACTGGCAGCGCGACTTGAATTCGGCGTAGGTTGCGGGAAGGCCGGTTGTGGCGGGAACGTCAGCGCCGGCGCTGTTCGCGCTGTTCCAGAGCTCCTGCCCCAGGCTGTACAGCTGGGAGGTCTGGGAAGGAATGCGGGGGTTCGCGGACACGCAAGCGGCGAGCAGCAGCATGCACAGCAGGGCGGCGCGGGCGAGGAGATTCCTTTTCATACGTTCATCCTCCCGGGGTCGGGTTCATGTTTGCGGCTGGCCATGCCGCCGCCTTCGATGCGCGGAGGCACTGCGGGAAAGGGGCCCGAAGGCGCATGCAGGCATGGTTTTCGTAGCACAGGCGCACCGCCGCGGCATCATTCCGGTGATGAATTTTCCGAAAATCATCCCGAAGATGATGCCAACGGCAGGCAGGCTCGGCTATGAACGGGCATACACCGGCATACATACGCAAAAGGGGATAGTCATGGCGAAACAATGGCATGCTCGACACTGGGGTGTTCTCTGTTTGCTGGCCGTTCTGGGGCTGGCCCTTGCATCAGCCAGCGCCTCCGCCACGGAAGGCGGCACGGAGGTGACGGAGCAGCAGCCGCTTCTGCTGCGGGAGCGACTGCTTCTGCTGGATACCGTCAGCACCCTGTGGAATCTGAATGTGTGCGGCATCAGCGAGAGGGACGGGAGCCAGGGGCTGTTCGGACGCATTCGGCACGGCAGGCTTGACCCCTCGTTTGCGCTGACGGTGAGCGTGCAGCTGGCCGTACATTTTCAGGATGTTCCGGGGACGCAGTACCGCTACCCGCCGAAGCGGGAGCGCTATTCCCCGGGCGGAGAGCGCTTCTTTGACGGTATTCCGGAGGAGTACAGCGTCTATCTCCCCTTCAGCCTGCTGGACAGACTCTCTCAGGAATGGCTCGGATGGCCCCTGACTACCTTTGCTCCCGCGGACGGAACCATGCTGCGCGGCGAGAAGGGCATCTATGTCAACAGAGAAGCGCTGTATGAGCCCTATGCGCCATTGCAGATGGCCTTTCTCGGCGAAGCCTTCGCCACTCCCGTCCGCTATTATGCGAAGCATGGGCAGTGGATCATGGAAGGCGAAGTCCGGCGCATGGGCATGCGCGACGACGGCATTGAATATATTGCCGACGTGCAACCTTTCCGCGTGCGCGTGAGCAGGAACGGCGGGCGGCTGCGCATTGTGGAGCTGCTGTTTGGCAATGATGCGGCTGAATCTTCCATAGGGGGATAGATATGAAGGAACTGCTTGCTTCTCTGCTTGTCTGCGGCCTTGTGGCTCTGCATGCCCTGTGCCCGCCCTCCGCGCAGGCCGCCGGTGGCCCCGATCGCCAGGCCCGACTCCTCATGGGGGACACGCTGATGACCCTGTGGAGCCTTGGCATGACCGAGAGCCATGCCATGAGCCAGGAGGAGCTGAGCCGTGCGGCGCTGTATTTCGCGCTGGCGGGGCCGGGGGCCGAATGCGGCGCGGAACGCGGGCTTCAGCCGGAATACTTTCAGGGAGTTCCGGAGGAATACCGCGCCTATATTCCCAGAGAAGCCGTGGAGCATGCGGCGGAGAGCGTATTCAACCAGAAGCTGCGCCAGCATGTCGCTCCGGTGGGAACCATGCTTGGTCATCGCGGCTACTACATCGATTTTCAGGCGCTCTTTGAAAAGACGGACTATCTCTCCGAACAAAAGGAAGACGGCATCCTGCCCGGCTTTGCCGAAATACGGGGCCTGAGCATGGAGGATGACCGCACTTGCGTCATTGCCGGCAGGCTGCGGCGCTTCAAGAACATTGACGGGCAGGAAATCCTCTGGAAGGCCGCCGCGTTCCGCGCCACCTTCCACCGCACAGGTACGGCATGGGTGCTCACAGCGTTCACTCTGGAGGAAGAGGCTATGGGATAGCGCGATGTGCTTCTGGCACACGCATCTGCAACCATCTGCAACACGCAAGGAGGATTACCAATGGCCGGGTATTGGGCGAAGGCAAGGCTGCTTCTCTGGCTGGCGGGCATCATGTTTCTGCTTCCAGCCCCTGTCTGCGCCGCCGCGCAGAAGGAAAAGGTCATCCTTGATACCGACATGGTGGAAATGTTCGACGATGGCGTCGCCCTGCTCATGCTAGCAAGGTCCCCCAAGGTGGAGCTGCTGGGCGTGACCTGCGTTACCGGCAACAGCTGGGCCTATGCCCTCCGCCAGCTGGAGCTGGCCGGCCTGAAGGATATTCCTGTGCATGAGGGGATGCGCTACCCCCTGCGGCCCAACCGGCATGCGCTCTTTTCCCAGGAGCGCCAGCAGTTCGGCATGGGGCATGATTCCTGGCTGGGCTCGCTTGACATGCGGGAGCCTCCCTCCTGGGATGCCTTCTACCGGCAGCAGTACCAGCGCGACCCTGTGCTGAAGCCCGCAGTGCGGCACGCGGTCAACTTCATCATTGAGACGGTCAGGGCCAACCCCGGCGAAATCACCATTGCCGCCATCGGCCCATGCACCAATCTGGCAGCGGCCATCCGCATGGCGCCGGACATCGTGCCGCTCATCAAGCGCGTCATCTACATGGGGGGAGCGTTCTTCCAGCAGGGCAATGTGACGCCCGCCGCGGAGTTCAACTGGTGGATAGACCCCGAAGCCGCCCGGATCATGGTGCAGGCCCCCTTCAGAGAGCAGGTGGTCTTCGGCCTTGATGTCTGCGAGAAGGTCGTCTTCCGCAGGGAGCACTATGACCGTCTGCTGCGGAGCATAGGCGACGGCGGCATGGCAGCCATGCTCCGTGGCACCTTTGTCGGGCAGAGCTTTGAAAAGGATGCCGCGTTTACGCATTTTGTCTGGGATGTGCTGGTTGCCGCGGCCATCATCGATCCTTCCATCATCACGGAAGAACGCACCTGCGCCATTGACGTGAATACCCAGTACGGCCCGTCCTACGGGCAATCCCTGGCCTATCCCAAAGTGGCTCCGGCAGGCTGCCGGAAGGCCCGAATCGTGACGGACGTCAATCAGAAGCGCTTCTGGGACATGGTGAATGACAGAAGCTACTGGACTGCCCCCCGCAGATAGGGCATGGCCGGCACGGCAGCGGCGCACTCCTGCGCCCTGCCCTCCTGCCCATGCCACAGCGTGCCTACACGTCTTCACCACGCCGGAGAGAGGGAGATTGCCGCATGTACAGTCTGATGTCTGATGCCCATGAGCTGGAGCTGTGGATGGCCGCGTTCCTCATCCTCCCGCTGCTGCTCCTCTCCTCCCCCGCTCCGGCCCGGGCGGCGCAGGCTCATGCCCCCTCCGCGGCGCCCGCGCTGCGCTATTTTCAGTACTGGGCGAAGTATGGCGACAGGGCCGCCCGCCCGGGAGACTACAGGGAGCTCTCCTTTGAGCTCTCGCCCGGCAGAATGAACGTCTTCGGCCCTGCCCCGGGCTCCAGATTCTGCGGGCCCGTCGGGGCATCCGTGCTGCGGGAGCTTTCCGCACTGCTCGCCGGCATGCCTCTGCGGGACTGGGAGGGCGCCCTTCCTGAAGGCTCGTCCCGGGATGCCTTTGACCTGCTCCGCGAGCATGGCGAAACACACTGCGTCTGGTCGCTGACCCTTGTATTCATGGAAGATGCGCAGGGCAATGCTCCGGCACGGATCAGGCTGTCCGGCATGGATGACGGCCGCAGCCCGCAGCGACTGCGGGGCGAAGCGGCGCTGGCGCGCTTCTTTGCCGCGCAATGCCAGCTGGCACAGGCCGCCGCGCCGCGCCGGGTGGAGCATCTGGAATACCTCGCCGGGTCGGGAGAACAGCGGGTGCGGTACGGGCTTCATGCCGAGGACGGCAAGGTCAGGCTGACACGCACGCGACAGGGCGAGCAGGTATCGGAATATGTCCATACGTCCATCCTCTCCCGCCTTGACTCGCTGATCCGAAGCCATAATCTGGACAGTTGGCATGGGTTCACAGGGGCCGGAGGGGACGTGCGCGCCGCATCCGCCTTCGATCTGCAATTGCAGTTTGATACGCAGCAGGAAATCAGGGCCAGCGGCAGGACGGATAGGCCCGGGGGGACGCCGCCACGGTTTGCCGAGGTGGATGCCGCCCTGCGCACGCTGCTGGACGGCGCCCTCGGGGGAGATGCCGCGGGAAGGCCTGACGGCGAAGCGCCGGGCAGCCTGCGGGAATTTTCCTTTTCCACAGGCGGCATGTCGGCGGATTCGTATATTTCCTATGAACTCTATCGCCGACGGGATGCCGCTGGCCCGCGCATGGTTCTGCGCCGCCAGCGCGGCATACATGGAGACGCGAAGGAAGTCATTCTGGACAAGTCCGCCCTGAACGGTCTGGAGAGCTGCATTCAGGAGCTGAACCTGTCCGCCTGGAACGGCTTCCGGGGCAATGCCAAAGACGTGCTGGACGGCGCGCAGTTCGGCCTGCGCATACGCTTTGCGGATGGCAGAATCATAGCGGCGTCCGGCTCGAATGCCTGGCCCGAGGCCTATGGAACGCGCACGAAAGCCCTCTTCCGGTATCTGGACGCCCTGCTTGCCCGCGACAGTGGCGCGGCACAGCCGCAGGAAACAGACACCGCATCAAACAGCACAGGGAGTCAGCCATGAACAAGGAACTACTTCTGAGCGGCCTGCTGCTTCTGAGCGGCATGAGCTGGAGCGCACATGCCGGCGCCACGCCTCCCCGGGAGGGAGACAGCGTGCGGATGACGGCATCAGGAAAATCCTATTCCTGCGAGGGCATAGTGCTTACCTATGACGGAAGCGACTATGACATCAGGGAGGCTGTGCCAATCGCCAACAGCATCATGACCTGTTCCGCAGCGGGCAGGCATATTGTGGTGAATGGTCATGTGGGCCCTATGGGCGGCGCATATCTCATCTTTGATACTGAGACGAAAAAATTTGAAAAGGAGTTCTGCGGCGCCAATCTCATCTGGCGTGATGCTGATCTGAATACCGCCGTCTATTCCTCCGGCACAGACATCTATGCCTATGACGGCAGCCTGCTCGCCAGCCTTGATCTGCCTGACAATGCCTTTATCAGGGCGCTTTCGTTTGCGGAGAGCCCTGCGCATCTCAAGGTGACCATTGAGCTCCCCGACAGGACGCAGACCCTTACCGTCCCTGTCCGGAGCGCGGCGAAATAGCCGGAGGACGCTCCGCAAGGAACACAAGGCCCGCACGGCACGATCGTGCGGGCCTTTGCCATGCCTGCGCCCCGGCTGACGGAATCCGCCCCGAAGATGCACGCGGGGGAGCGCCATGCAGGCCGGCAGGGATGCGTCATCATGATGACAGCCCCCGAAGGCGCATGGCTGGAACAGGGCGCCCCGGCTTTCCTTTCCGTAATCCTCCCTCACGTGTGCAAGGCGGAAATGAAAAAATAATCAATAATATCCCTGTGTTGCCCCTCAGGATGCGCTTGACTACGGCGTTTGGCTAACGTATATGAGCCTTATTCAGTCGTTTTTTCCATGAAGCTTCCGGCATGCGCCGTTCAGAGCATTGCGGGATGCTTCAGAAAGCATATCCTTATGAGGAGGGCTGCAATCTGTCTGCGACGTATCGTGATGCTATGGCTGGCGCCCCCGCTCTTTCCGGCAAAGAGCGTATGGGCGGCATGTCACAGGCATTGCATGCCGCGACGCAGGCCGTTCAGCGGGGCATCCGTCTTCATCCCGCCGCAGGCCGGCATGCCGCTTCCGCAACAGCTCCGGCGCCCGGACGGGATACTCCCGGCATCCATCATGACGGGACAGCCTTCATACATGACGCCAGATTCAAATCGGAGAGGCTCTTTTCATGATACCGCACCGCGCACACGCATACACAGCACATGCTTCCGGCAGGACGCATGCGTCGTCAGAATGCTTCGGACACCCGCCTTTCCATGATCGCTCCCCCGCTTCCGGAGATCAGCGCCGCCCCGGCCGCCTCATGGATGGCCGCGACGGCTTTGCGCTTCTCGACATGGTCCTTGCCATTCTTATCCTCGGCGTGGTTGCCGCATTTGTGGCGGAAAGCCTGTGGAGCGCGGGCCGCTCGTATGCCGAAATGCGGAGCTACCGCGACGGCTTTCACAAGGCCGTCAACTGCATGGAAAGGCTTGCCGTGGAATTTGAAAAGGATGACTACGGGGCTTTCTTTGACAAAGATATCTGCTCCGGCTGCACCATCTCCAGAACGAAAGCCAGTCAAAAGGAAGAGTCAGACTCCTTCCGCATCACCTCTGGCACCCCCGTCACCGACAAGGAGTCCGCTGCCGGAAGGCTGATCCACGTCACGGTCACGCCCGACAGCGGCGCGCCAGCGCTCACACGTCTTTTTGGGAAGTAGTGCCATGAACAAAGGCTTTACCCTTCTGGAATGTATCCTCTGCCTCGTGCTGCTGGGGGTGATAGGCGCCGGCTTCACGCAGGGAGCGTGCCAGCTGCTCGTGCTCAAGGCCAGCAAAAGCGCCTTCATGGAAAGCATACCCATGATCGATTCGGAAATCAGCGCTATACGCCACAACCTGCGCTACCATAGCGATACCCTTCTCAGCAGAGAGGCGGCTGGCAACATCCCTGGCTATACATGCAAACGGTATGATGAGAGAACCCCCGACCTTCTTACATGCTCGATAACGGTCGGCGGAGAAACGACCGAATTCTTTGTGGACAAAGCTACGAATCGTTACGCTAAGGAGCCAGAAGGGGCCCCCTCCGCCACAAACCAGTAAGGACTGCCGCATGAATACCAGATCAACGGGCGGCACCGGCCGTCATGCCCGCAAGCACGCCGGCATGCGCGGCAACGCCGCCGCCACGGCCATCATCTGCCTGCTTGTTGCCGGCCTTGCCGGCACCCTGCTCACCAGATACCTGAGCCCCGTGCAGATATCCGTCAGCGATGCCGCCCTTGTGGCAACGGCGGACAATCTGGCAGACTCCTACCTTGCCATGCTGCGGCAGAAAATCCGTCACGCAGGCGGCAAGGAAGCTGTCATCGCCTATTTTCATGACCGCCCTGTCATCATGCCCATGAACGGGCAGGACTGCGTGGTGACCGGCACGCTCATTAACAGCAAAAACAAAGGAATATCCCCCAACTTTGTTCAGGATAATGATGACAATATCAAGCTGACGCTTTCCATAGCTCTTCCCTCTACAGACGCCAGGGGAGAATTTAGCGAAATCCGGGCGGACAGAGTCCTCTCCATAAAAAAGGACTATCTTCTTGAGGACGAGGATACATTCGACAAGCGCAGTGCGTTTGCGCAGAAAACAGCCTCTGAGCAGTTCCAAAAGATTCTTAATGAGTTCGGGGAGCCCCACGACGAGATTTCCTGCTTTGACGATGACTGGAAGTATCTTGCCCAAAAAAACGAATCCAGTGATGAACAGGATATGTACTGGAGCATCACAAAAAATGATGCGGGGAAGTGGGAATACAGGTCTGCCTATCTGCCGCCCGACCTTGATCAATTCCCCAGGGACGATACCGTTTGCGTGAATCGCCTTATCCTGACGGATACTACGCCCAATGAGACATCGACTACGTGGCGAGTCTGGTGGACAGCAGAGAGCATGCCCTACGAAGAACTGCCCTCCGTTCCTGCCAACTGATCAGACCGCCGGAGAGGCCCAGCCATGACGAGCAATACGCCAATGATACACGCATCCTCACCCAGCCTTGCGGCTTCCGGACGTCCGGAGCATGCCGCCAGCGCCGGATTCACCCTGATTGAAATCATCATATGCCTTGTTCTGCTGGCAATTCTGGCCAGCGCCGCCTTTTCATCGCTGTCCATGCCCGATGGCGCGAAGGCGGAGGCGGAGGCTACCCTGCGGAGCATGCTTGCCCGCATCGCCCATGCCAGAAGCCTGTCCATCATGCAGCCGGGCGAGAAGATTGACATAGATCTTACGGAGTTCAAGAAAGAAAATTCCTCCGCCTTCACCATCAGCAGCGAGCCCACCACCATCACGTTTTTGAACGGCAAGTTAGACTCATCAAATACCGCAACCATTACTGTGAACGGCACCAACAGAAAAATAACCATAGATACCAGCGGCTATGCCGCAATTACCGACTAGCAGGAGCATTGTGCCCATGAAACATACAGACCATATTGCCATGCGGGGATTCACAGCTCTTGAGGTCGTGTTCGTGCTTGTCGTCCTCGGCATTCTCAGCGCCGTTGCCGCGCCCAGATTCTTCGACTCAAGAAATCAGATGGAGATCAGGGAATGCGGCTTCCGCATGGAGATGATGCGCGACAAGATGGACAGCATCCTGTTCATGGAGCATGAGAAAACCGGCCGATGGCTCGATAAGGATAAACTCACCGCAAAACTGAAGGCAGCCTTTGATCCCTCCGGAGAGCATTTTGCGGAACCGACCCCTCACTATAAACTTGATCCGCATGAAGGGAATACATTTCAGCTGCAATGCACTCGCCATCACCGGGATGCGCTGCTCTCCATGGCAATGCCAGAGAACAATGTTACCGTGCCGTCCTATGCTCGGACCTTCTGGACGGCCACGCGGGAATCCCCAAAGCAGTTCGATCCGGAAAAGGCTAAGGATATAGACTTCAATCTGCAATCTAATAGGGTCTCACAGACGGCGGAGAAAGTGGTAGATGGTAAGAACTACAAGGCTCTTATATGGCACTGGACCGATAATGATGGAGGTACCACCGTCAGACTCGGCACTTCGCATTCCATTCAAAAAATCATCGCTTCCTACACTGACAATGAACATGGTAAAGACATTACTTTTGAAGAATATTATGCCGCACAAGAGAATGTCAGAATACTCCTGGGCGGCTACCTTCCCCCTTCCTGGCGCCTTGTCACTGCTGACTACAATATCAATCTCTACTGGTCTGACTTCAACTGGAATGATATAGATAATAATTACTATAACATGGAAAATGAGATAAAAACCGATTGCAGTCCAGGTGAGACTGCTGAAGACTATACTGAAGTAGATGGAGTAAAATCGACAGAATATGTGGATATAAATAGAAATAACGGAAAATGGATAACTACAATGCCTATCATATGGATGCGACAGGAGCTTACTGAGACCGGGTTAACAAAAATGAAATACTACGTCTGCCTCGCCAGTTTCATTAATCCGGCAGAAAAACCACGCCCAGCAGGTATGGATAAAAGGCTTCCCCCCAATGGCAGACGCATCCTCATTAATGAATACAATGGCATACCAGATGACATATACCCCTATACACAAACAGATGTCAAAACAGATATAAAAGTTGCGTATGTGAAAAATAATTTTACAGAAGGAAGCGACGTATCTCTAATGGAGAAAAACTATAAAAACTGGGACGAACTGATGTTCTACAGAGAGAATGATCCAGATGCCGCAAAGAAGGCATACGCAGCGTATCTTGATCTGAAAGAGAAATGGCTTGTGTGGCGATACAATAATTATAATGGCAACTACAAGGGAACCTTTCTTGATAAATACGTTGACAAGCCAAACTAGCTGGACAGCCGCTGCCTGCCGGCGCAGGCTTCCTCCCGCTCTCGCAGCTGGCAGACACGCCAGTGCCGCAGTGAGGCACAGCTCGCACAGACATCCTTACAGGAGCTCCCTATGCTGCATGAAATTCCCCTGTCCATGATTGCAGGATTCCACATCGGCCACGCGCAGGATCATGAGGGCGTTACGGGCTGCACGGTCATTCTGGCGGAAGACGACATGGCCGCCGGCGTCGACGTGCGGGGCGGCGGGCCGGCCTCGCGGGAGACCACGCTCCTTTCGCCGCTGGCCAGCTGCGAACGCATCCATGCCGTGCTGCTGGGCGGCGGCAGCGCCTTCGGACTGCGCGCGGCGGACGGCGTCATGCGCTTTCTGGAGGAGGCGGGGCGCGGCTTTGACACGGGCTTTGCCAGGGTGCCGCTTGTCTGCGCCTCCTGCCTCTATGATCTGGAAATAGGCAGCGCACAGGCGCGCCCCACGCCGGACATGGCCTACGCGGCATGCCGGGATGCCGGCCATGCGCGGGCGGACAGCGGCTGCATAGGGGCCGGCACGGGCTGCACCGTGGGCAAGCTCAACGGCACTGCCTGCATGATGAAGACCGGCCTTGGCTGCCATGCCGTCCGCATAGGGGAGCTGCATGTGGGCGCCCTTGTCGCGGTCAACGCGCTGGGGGACGTTTTTGATGCGGATACGGGCAGGAAGGTCGCGGGCATGCTGACCGCCGACCGCACCGCCTTTGCGGACAGCGAGGAAGCGCTGTTCCGCACCTGCGAAACGCGCGCGGACAATCTCTTCACGGGCAATACCACCATCGGCGCCATCATGACCAATGCGGCCTTCAGCAAGGCCCAGCTGTCCAAGATTGCCGCCATGGCCCAGAACGGCCTTGCCCGCACCATCCGCCCCGTGCACACCACGGCCGACGGGGATACGGTCTATGCCCTCTCCTCGGGAACGCTGCGGGCAAACCTGGATGCCGTGGGCACGCTGGCCGCCCATGTCATGGCCAGAGCCATTGTCACGGCGGCCACCTCCGCCACCTCCTGCGGCACCTGCCCGGCGGCATCGGACCTTCCCCTGCGCGGGGCCTGCTGACTGCCCGGAAGGGCCGCCGCCCTACCGCGTCCCCCGCATGTCCTCTGCCTGTCGCCGGGCGCCGCCGGAAAGTCTGGCCCTGTGCTTCACGGTAACGCCCTCGCACAGAAAGCACAGATGCTCGACAATATTTTCCGAACGGCGGCAGATGCGGTCAATGGATCGCACCATGAGGATGAGGGGAACCGCCGCAGGGCCGGCAAGCGCATTCCGGCCGACGGCTTCCATGAGCGTGCCATACAGGGACATCATCAGCCGCACGCTTGCGTCCGTGCGGCGAAATACGGCCATGCCGGCGCTGACATCCTCGGCGCGGAAGGCACTACAGGCAATGTCCAGCATCTCCAGCGCCAGCCGCATGCTGGCGTCCAGCTCCTGCTCAAGTGTCCCGGGCAGCCGCTGCGGCAGAAGATGTATCTGGCGTGCTATGGTCACGGCCTCGTCGGCGATGCGCTCCAGATCAAGCACCATGCGTACGGCGGTCAGGATGAAGCGCAAATCCCGCGCCACCGGCTGCGTTCTGGCAATGAGGCTGGTGCACGTTGCATCCAGGTCAAGTTCCATCTCGTCAATGGCGTCATCGCCGCGCACCACCTCTTCCGCCATGCGTTCATCGCGCAGGCGCACGGCGGCATGCACCTTGCCGCAGGCCTGCCGCACAAGGGCGCTCATGGTGAGCACGTCCGTGCGCAGTGCATATATCCCCGAAGCTCCATGCAGTACGTCGTTCACAATCAGCCTCCATGCAACTGATGCCATGCCGTCCCCAGCGGCCCCTGCCCCGAAACAGACTGCCCGGACAGGCTCAGCCGAACCGCCCCGTGATGTAGTCCTCCGTCTGCTTCAGCCGCGGACGGGTAAAGATGACATCTGTGGCATCGCTCTCGATAAGATCGCCCATGTAGAAGAAGGCCGTGTAGTCGGAAACGCGGGCCGCCTGCTGCATGTTGTGCGTCACGATGATCACGGTGAGCTGCTCCCGAAGCTGGCCTATGCTCTCTTCTATCTGCTGGGTGGCAATGGGATCGAGGGCCGACGTAGGCTCGTCCATGAGCAGGATTTCCGGCTCCACGGCCAGCGCCCGGGCAATGCACAGGCGCTGCTGCTGTCCGCCGGAAAGCGCCAGCGCGGAATCGGACAGCCTGTCCCGCACCTCGGGCCAGAGCGCGGCGCGCTTCAGGCTCTCCTCCACCCTGGCGGCGATAACAGATTCCGCCCGCTCCCCGTTGACCCGCAGCCCGTAGGCAACATTCTCATAGATGCTCTTGGGAAAGGAGGTCGGGCGCTGGAAGACCATGCCCACCCTGCGCCGCAGGGAAACCACGTCGCAGCCGCGCGCGTTGATGTCCTGCCCGTCCAGCAGAATGCCGCCTTCCGCACGGCTGCCGGGCACAAGATCGTTCATGCGGTTGAGGCAGCGCAGATAGGTGCTCTTGCCGCAGCCGGAAGGGCCTATGAGCGCGGTCACCCTCCGTTCAGGAAAGCGGAGGCTGATATGGTTCAGCGCCTGCTTCGCCCCGTAGAAGAAGTTCAGATCAACGGTTTCCATCTTGATGTTCCGCATGGCGATGCTCCCCGGCAGGGCCGGCTCAAGGTTCAGGCAAGGGGGACGGTGAAGCGCACTGCGCAGCCGGGCCCGTCCTCGATGGCTATGGCGCCCCCGTGCCGTTCCACAATATGCTTGCAGATGGCCAGCCCCAGCCCTGTGGAAATCTGGCCGCCTCTGTGCTTTTCCACGCGGAAGAAGCGCTCGAAGACCCGCTGCCGCAGTTCCGGAGGAATGCCGGGGCCGCTGTCCGCCACGCGGAACACGGCCATGCCGGCCGCCGCGTCAGGCGTGACGGAAACTGCAATCCGCGATCCTTCCGGCGCGTAGCGGCACGCATTTTCCAGCAGATTGCGCATGACCCGGGTAAGGTATTCGGCATTGCCCCTGACGGAGACCTCGCCGCCCGCCAGCTCCTCGCTGAACTCCAGCCGCCTCTCCTCGGCGGACGTCCTGCACAGATCCATGCCGCCCCGCACGATCATGGAGGCCGGAATGGGCGCGACCGTCATGGGCGCGGCGCCGTTCTCTATGCTGGACAGCTGGAGCAGGTCCCTGACCATGGTGGCCATGTACTGCGAGTTTCGGTCAATGACATCCAGAAAATGCAGTCCCCGCGGCTCTGCCACATAGCGCCGCAGGCTCTCGGCATAGCCCATGATGGCGGTCAGCGGCGTGCGCAGCTCATGCGAGACATTGGCCACGAAGTCCCGCCGCATGTCCATGAGCGCGGACAGCTCCGTAATATCGTGGAATACGGCCACGGCCATGAGCAGATTGCTTTCCTCCGCGATGGGGCAGATCAGCACCTGAAGTTTCCGGCCGGACGGCGTATCCATGGAAAAGGGCGCCGGTCTTTCAGGCGTTCCGTTTCGCAGGGCCTCCATGCCCTTCTGCAGCGCGGCGCACGGCACCACCTCCACGGGCTGCCTCCCCACCGCATGGGCGGCCTGGGGAAACAGACGGATCAGCGTCGCATTCACGCTGCGGATGCAGCCCGCGCGATCCACCACCAGCACGCCTTCGGCTATGCTGTCGAGCACGGCGTCGAGCTGGGCCTTCTGGGCAAGAATATGGCTGAGCTGGGCATCCATGCGCCGGGCCATGGAATTGACCGCCTCCGCCAGCGGCGTGAACTCGTCCCCGGGGAGCGCATGCCGGCTCATGCGTCCGCTGCGCGGGCCCTGGCTCGCCAGATGCTCCACAGAAGCGATCATGCTCCGGAGCGACCGCCGGAAGCGCATGGACATGAAGGCCGCGAAGCAGACAGCCGCCGCCAGGGCTGCGGCGGCGCCGGCCAGCAGGGCGCGGCTCCTGTCCGCGGCATGGCGCTCCACCCGCTCCAGCGGCGCGGCAACGCGGATGATGCTCACGGGAGAACGGGGAATGGCGACATGCCTTGCCACATAGACAAAGGACGCCCCCAGGCTGGCGCTGTAGCGTATGCTCGTGCTCTCGCCCTGGCTGAAGGCCAGCGCCACCTCCTCATGGTAGCGGTGGTTTTCCAGAGCGGCGATGTCAGCGGCGGAGTCGTACAGCACGGCCCCGTCAGCGCCGATCAGCGTCACGCGGTGCGTCCCGGAGGCATAGAAGTCCTTCAGCCATGCCGGGAACGGCGCCTGATGCGGGCTGCCGCCGTCCGTCGCGGCCTCCATGAGGCAGGCTTGCAGAAAGGCCACTTCACGGAAGGCTTCGCGGCGCGTCATGTCAACGCTCTCCTGCTCCATGCTGTGCAGAAAATACAGGCAGGGCGCGAATACGGAAAAGCTGATGACCACGCAGAAGCAGAGGAATATCTTGATGGAAAAGCTGGCGTTCTTCATGGCTATTCCCTGTAGCGGTATCCCATGCCGCGCACCGTCTCCAGATACTGGGCGGCTTCGCCCAGCTTCCGGCGCAGCCGTGCGATATGCACGTCCACCGTGCGCTCATAGCCGTCGAACTGGTATCCCCATACGGACGACAGCAGCTCCTCGCGCGTGCGCACCCTCCCGGCATTGAGGAAGAAATCCTCGAAGATGCGGTATTCGAGGGCGGTCAGCTCCAGTGCGCGGCCCTGCACGGAGACGCGGCGGCCCTGCTGGTCAAGGCTGACGCCATGCCGGACAAGAACCTTTCCGCCCGCATCCGCGGCGCGGCGACGCAGAATGGCACGCACGCGCAGCATGAGCTCGCGGATATTGAAGGGCTTGACCACGTAGTCGTCGGCGCCGTACTCGAAGCCGACAATGCGATCCATCTCCTCGCCCCGCGCCGTCAGCATGAGTACGGGACAGGGCAGGCCCTCCGCGGCATGCCTGTGCAGCTCCCGGCAGACGGCAAGGCCGTCCCTGCCGGGCAGCATCAGATCAAGAATGATGAGATCGGGCCTGAGCGCTTCCGCCAGCTCCTGTCCTCGGAGCCCGTCAGCGGCCTGCTCCACGCGGTAGCCCTCCTCCTCAAGGGAAAAGGCCACCAGCTCCCGGATGTCGTCGTCATCCTCCACCACCAGAATCACCTTTCTGCTGTCCACATTCATCCCCTTCCGGTTTACGGGCAGGTATAGCCGCCCTGTATGACGCCAGTATTACATTTCGGCAAATATCTGATGAACCGCGTCCTGCGCCGCCCGCAACAAAAATTCATACGCGGGAGATACTGCCGCAACAATTCTCCCCTAGGTTTCATGCCGTCCGGACGGAATCAGCCGCCGGCAGAAACACAGGAGCATTCCGCATGACCATCAAGAGCTTCATTCTGGGCGCGCTCATGGCGCTCTGTGCCGCCTCCCCGGCAGCCGCAGCCTCCTCCATCACCATCAACGGCTCCACCACGGTGCTTCCCATCGTCCAGAAATCCGCCGAGCACTTCATGGCGAGCTATCCCGACATCTCCGTCATCCTCTCCGGAGGCGGTTCCGGCACGGGCCTGAAGTCCCTGCTGGACGGCATCACGGACGTGGCCATGTCCTCCCGCGACCTCAAGCCCAGCGAGCAGCGCCTTGCCGCCGGCAAGAACATGCGGCTGGTCCGCACCACCATCGCCGTGGACGCCCTGGTCCCCGTGGTCAGCCCGAAGAATCCCGTCACGGACCTTTCCCTCGAACAGCTGCGGGACATCTTTGCCGGCAGAATCACCAACTGGAAGGACGTCGGCGGCAATGACGGCGCCATCGTCGTCGTCAACCGCGACAATTCCTCCGGCACCTACGAATGCTGGAAGGAGCTTGTCATGAAGGATGCCAGGGTCATGCCCGGAGCGCTCACTCAGGCCAGCAACGGAGGCGTGGTACAGAACGTGGCCACCAATCCCAATGCCATCGGCTACATCGGCATGGGCTATCTGAACGCCACGGTCAAGAGCCTGTCCATCGGCGGCGTCCGGGCCACGGCGGCCAGCGCGCTTGCCCGGCAGTGGCCCCTTTCCCGCGAGCTCTACCTCTTCACCAGCGGCACTCCGGCCGGCGGCACCGCAAAGTTTATGGACTTCATGCTTGATCCCAGACTGGGCCAGCAGGACGTGCTGAAGGCGGGCTACGTGCCCATCGCGAAATAGGCCCCTCCCCCGTGCGGAGGACGGCGAAGGCCCCTTCCGCACTCCCCCTCCTCCCCCGGAAGCATGCCCGGCGCACTTCCGGGGGCCGCCCCGCGGCGCCTTTCCTCGCCCGCGACGCGGACATGAACGGACATGACATGAAAACACGCGCAGAACAATGCACGGCATGGCTGCTTGCCGGCATATCCACCCTTTCCATACTTTCCATGGCCGGCATCGTCCTCTTTCTTCTGCTGGACGGCCTGCCCTTCTTCCGCGACCATTCGCCCGCCGAATTTCTGCTGGGGCTGCACTGGTATCCCACCGACGAGCCCATGGAATTCGGCATTCTGCCGCTCATGGCGGGATCGCTGGCCGTCACGGCGCTGGCCACGCTCATGGCCGTTCCCGTGGGGGTGGCTACGGCCGTCTATCTTTCCGAGGTGGCAGGGCCGGGCGTGCGGCGGATTGTCAAGCCCTTTGTGGAACTGCTGGCGGCGCTGCCCTCCGTGGTCATCGGCTTTTTCGGCATGGTCGTGGTGGCCCCCTTCCTTCAGGAATATCTCGGGGCGTCTACAGGGCTCAATCTTCTCAATGCCGGGTGCATGCTCGCCTTCATGAGCATTCCCATCATCTGTTCCGTGGCCGAGGACGCCATACATGCCGTTCCCGGCGCCCTGCGCGAAGCCTCGCTCTCCCTGGGCGCCACGCAATGGGAGACCATATGGCACGTCGTGCTCCCGGCGGCGGGCTCCGGCATCGGCACAGCCGTCATGCTCGGCATGTCCCGCTCCATAGGCGAAACCATGGTGGTGCTCATGGTGGCCGGCGGCGCCGCCGTGGTGCCCTCCTCGGTATTTGACTCCGTGCGCCCCATCCCCGCGTCCATCGCGGCGGAAATGGCGGAAGCCCCCTTCCACAGCGAGCACTATTACGCGCTGTTTGCCACGGGCATCGTGCTTATCCTCTTCACGCTTGTCTTCAATGCCGCGGCCTTCCGCATGGCGGAAAAGAACAGGAGCGGCGCGGACTGCTAGCCGCCGCGCCCTGCCACCATCCAGCAGAACCCGGAAGAACATCATGACTACCGCAACGCACAACCGCCTTCGCCTGCGCATCCAGCACATCATGCTCGGCCTTCTGCATGCCGCGGCGGCCGTCAACATGGCCGCGCTCTCCGGCATCTGCCTCTTTCTTGCCGTCAGGGGAAGCTCCGCGCTCTCCTGGGAATTCCTGACCGCATATCCCAGAGCCATGATGACGGAAGGCGGCGTCATGCCCTGCATCGTGGGAACATTTCTGCTCTCCTGCGGCTCCATGCTCCTTGTCTTTCCCGCAGGCGTGGCCACGGCCGTCTATCTGCACGAATACAGCGGCAGCTCCCGCATCACCCGCTGCATCCGCTTCGGCATCAGCAATCTTGCCGGCGTCCCCTCCATCATCTTCGGCCTGTTCGGGCTTTCCTTCTTTGTCACCTTTCTCGGGCTCGGCGTCAGCCTCATGTCCGGCATGCTGACGCTTGCCATACTCACCCTGCCCGTCATCATCAATACGGCCGAAGAATCCCTGCGGCGCATTCCCCAGTCCTGGCGCGAGGCATCGCTTGCGCTGGGGGCGAGCAAGTGGCAGACCATAGTGCGCATCGTCATTCCCGCGGCCTTTCCCGGCATGCTCACCGGCTGCATTCTCGGGCTTGCCCGCGCCGCCGGAGAAACCGGCGCCATCATGTTCACGGCAGCGGTCTACTTTACGCCGCACCTGCCCGAGTCCGTCTTCAGCCCTGTCATGTCCCTGCCCTATCACATGTATGTCCTTGCCACATCCGGAACAGACATGGACAAGACGCTTCCCCTTCAGTACGGCACCGCGCTCATGCTTATCTTCCTCGTCGTGGGCATGAACCTGCTGGCCATCCTGCTGCGCGACCGCATGCAGCGGCACGGCAGGCAGTAAGGGGGCTGCCGCTGGACCGCATGCCATTTGCCACGGCATGGAGTGACGAAGCCCTCTTTTTCTCCCTGCATGGCTCTCGACAATTTTTCCTCGATAAGGCATACTCTGCACTGGGTTGCAGTCTGCCCGCCTCCAGGCTCTCTACTACCATGTCCCTTTGTGGAAAATCGGCTCCACCGCACATACATGCGCGTAGATGCCTTCCAGCTGGCTGTGACGCTCCGACACTCCCAATCCGAATATGCATATACCACAATGATAGTATGCCATATACTGTAAAATCACTCGTAAAACAATGCTGGCAAAATGCCCCGCAACCGGCGCGTCTTTTTATAGTAAGGATGCTCTGCACTGTTTGCGCGCGAAAACGTCGTTCATCTGAGACTAGGGCTGCACGGCTGTTCATTCTGGGAGCATTTCGTTCTTCCAGCGGACTGGGGCAGGGGGCGCGGCTCTATGCCGATGCCAGACAGGCGGAAGGGCATGCACCTGTTATCCGCGTGGATATAACCAGAACTATGATGCAACAGCTTGATTTTCCGCTGCCGGAGAACGTGCTGCCGCTGGAGCAGGCGCTTGCCCTGTCAGAGGAGGGGACGGTTGTCATTCATGCCAATCCACCTCAATTTCAGCTGGTATTGTGTAGACTTGGCAGAAAATTTTTGGCAAACAAGCGTGTTGTTGGATATTGGGCATGGGAGCTGGAGGGGCTCCCTTCCATCTGGAAGCAGGCACTGGACTATGTAGACGCACTGGAAGTCCCCAGTACCTTTGTACGGGATGCAGTCAAAAGACATACAAGCAAGCCGGTATCCGTGATACCGCATGTGGTGCCTGCACTGACACGTTGCAAAGAAAGATACGCGGAAGACGGCATCGTGCGCTGTCTGTATTGTTTTGATTTGGGATCCTCGTTTGAACGCAAGAATCCCTTGGCGGCCTTACAGGCTTTTTCCATGGCATTCAAACCAGGGGAAGCTGAATTGACACTGAAAGTCAGCGGTGCGCGTGAGCATGAAGATACATTTTCCATATTACGAAATGCCTGCTCCAACATTTCAGATGTTCATATTATTGATCAGATATTGAGCAGACGCGAGATGGAAGACTTGTATCTTCGGCATGACATTTACCTGTCATCACATCGTTCTGAAGGATATGGCCTCACAATACAGGAGGCCATGTTACATGGTCTGCATGTTGTTGCTACCGGCTGGTCTGGAAATATGGATTTCATGACTGGAGAGCTGGCCCACCCTGTATCGTACACCTTGGTGCCTGTGCACATAAATTATGGTCCTTGGAAGGGAATGAATTCCAGATGGGCTGACGTGAACGTACAGAGAATGTCGATTCTTTTACGGTCATTAGCTATAAAATTTAGGCATATGAATAACTACAAAATCGATAGTGCGATAATCAATGACTAATATCATAAAAAATATTTTTGCAGACTTTATACGTATCTTTGATATTCTACCATATCACGATAAAATAAAGACTGCACTCCTGTTTGGATTAATGGTTTTACAAACCTGTCTTGAGCTTTTTTTCATCTTGACGCTGACATATATGGGAACAGCGCTAACAGATCCTGATGGATTACGAGAAAAGCTTATTTTTCAATTTATATTTACCTGTTTTCCTGTATTACAGGAATGGACACATGACTCACGCTATTTTGTCCTTCTTGCAGGACTTATTGTTGTAATTGTATCAGTATTGAAAAATATCATCAGTTATTACACTTCTCGGGAAACATCACTGGTCAGTCAGCGGCTTTCCATCACGATTGGCAGTGAAATTATGTCCCGCTTCCTGTATCGGGATTATGCATGGCACCTTACAACAGAGAGTGCCATGACTTTCCAGCGCATGATGTGGCGTGGGGATCTGGCAGACATGCTTATAGCGCTGCTCCTCATGTACGCATCCATCCTGACGCTTCTGGCGCTATTCCTCGGCCTTGCGGGACAGGAACCTGTACTGACAAGCATTGTCATAGCTATTACGGGAACTATGGGCATTTGCCTGTATCACAGTATCCGACGCAATGTAGAACGGCAGGCTCAAATTGCCGCCGAAAGTGCGCAGGAAGAAACTCGCGCATTATTGTGCACCACCAAGGGAATTCGCGATGTACTCATTTATGGCCAACAGGATGTTTTCCTGCGCGCCTTTATCGAAGCGGCCCAAAAAGGCGTCTGGCCGCGCACATTCAAGGCTATTGCCCCCACCATGCCATCGTGGGTGCTGGAAGCGACAGGATTTCTGGTTGTTGTTGTAACCATTGCATATCTTGTGTATGTGGAACAGGCGGATACGCCCCGCATTACGGAAGCTCTGGCGTTGCTGATGTTGACAGCGTGGCGAGTCCTCCCTTATGCAAACCGCGTAGTGAGTCACCAGGTCGCCATCCGCACATTGCGCCCTACAACATCAGCCGTGCTGGAATTACTGGATATTCTGCGGGCAGCGCCATGCGAGCCCCCCTCCCAGCCGGCAACAGACTTCAGCTTTGCGCGAGACATCACGCTGAAAGATGTTTCCTTTCGCTATCCCTCTGCAGAAAGCGACAGCCTGCATGATCTGAATTTCACCATTCCTGCGGGAAAGATGGTTGGCATCATCGGTCCTTCCGGAGCAGGAAAAAGCACGCTCATCGGCGTTTTGAGCGGCTTGCTCCGGCCATGTTCCGGGCAATTGCTGGTGGATGGCGAAGCGCTGAATACCTCCCGCGCTGCGGCCTTTGCCAGATTAATAGGGTATGTCCCGCAAAGTCCCTTTCTTTTTGCCGGTACACTGGCAGAAAACATCGCTTTCAGCCAATGGAAGAAACCGTGGGATGAGACTCGTATGCGTGAAGCCTGCCGCAAGGCTGCCATCGACTTCGTAGACACACATCCGCTCGGCTTGAATCAGCCTGTCGGCGAAGATGGCACAGGACTATCCGGTGGGCAAGCGCAACGGGTTGCCATTGCACGTGCTCTGTATGCAAAGCCAGAGCTACTTATTTTTGATGAAGCTACCAGCGCATTAGATCAAGCAAATGAGAACAATATCCAACAAACAATCATAGACTTGGCAGGTGAAATAACCTGCGTCATTATTGCACACAAATTGAGCACTGTTGAAAAATGCGATCTGTTGATTTGGATGGAAAAAGGCTGCATCGTCATGCAAGGCGATGCGGATCATGTTCTAAGTTTATATAGAAAAAGCCAGAAATATAAACAAGCAGAGCCTTAAAATATGCTCCAGATTGGTGAATGTATGAATATTATTTTTGACGGTCACTCATTACAATTCATAGGCGGTATGGAACGTGTAATTTGTGATCTGTCTTCAGCTATGGCTGAACGCGGGCACAATGTTTTTCTCTTTACAAAAGATTCCATTGAAACCAGACCTGTATTCGATTTACATCCTCAAATTAATCGTCGTTGTTATACACATAACGGTCGTCAAAGCCATATAAATCAATTCCGACAACAAATTTTGTCCTGTAATCCCCATGTATGCGTTTCTTTTGCAGGAGATAGACGACATGTACCGTGGTGTGCAGCTCTGATAGGAACAGGTATTCCCCTGATTGTTTCTGAACAATGTTCTCCTGAAGCTGTGGAAAATATTTTCTGGAACAGGGAAGAACGACTTGCCGTTATGGCGGCCGCTGATGCGATACATATCCTGAATGAACCAAGCGTGGAAAGTATTCCTCTGGAATTTCGCAGTAAAACATATGTAATTCCTAATGCAATCGATAGACAAATTCATCCCTCTACAATAAAAAAAGAAGATGTCATTGTGGCATTGGGAAGACTTGAAAAGGACAAGCAATATGACCTGCTCATTGCAGCATTCATTCTGATCGCCAAAGAATTTCCCTCATGGAAGTTAGAAATATGGGGGGATGGTTCTCAAAAATCAAAGCTGCAAAGAGCGATAACTGATTCTGGCATGAAGGATCGTATTTTTCTTTGTGGAATGACGACTACCCCAGAGCAATGCTATGCTAGAGCATCAGCCGTTTGCCATCCTTCGCGGCATGAAGGTTGTCCACTAGTAGTTTTGGAAGGTATGGCGGCAGGATTGCCTGTTATTGGATTTGCTCAATGTCCAGGGGTCAACAGTCTGGTTATTGATGGAAAAACAGGATTACTGGCGCCTGAAATGACTCCTCAGAGTCTATCCATCGCTTTGCGAAAAATACTTTCTGATGTAGATCTACGACATAATATGGGTAATGAAGCCTTAAAACAAATTCAACACTATACGAAACCAGCTATATATTCAAAGTGGGAAAATTTACTTACCCTTGTTTCAAGCAAGAAATATAATACATGTATAGAATCATTAGTAGGTTCAAACAACAACACTTCTTTTCAAGAAAAGAAGTACATACCACACCTTCATACCCTGCAATCAATTTTATCACAAAAAAACCTACTGGCAGGAAATAACGACATCGTAAAAACATTTATCTTCCAATTTCCTTGGCTTACGAATATACTTCGCCCCATACATAGACTGTATAAAGCGTATAGATAAACAGCTACACTGTAACACTAATATATAATCATAAGCACTGAACAACAGGATTATAAAAATGCAACATCAGCGATACATACAAAGAAATATATCACATATATTTTTGTATATATTTTTATTTTTTATAGCATGTTATCCATTATTTTTTATAAATAAATTTTTTTATATTGGAATATTATTTATTTTTTCAACAATTCTAATCTTTATCAACCAGAATCAGCATTACATCTTACAAAAAAACACCTTTTATTTTGTAGCACCTTGGCTACCGTTAATACTAACACTCTGCATATCAACATATATAAACGGGAATATTTATATAAATATATTCATTATTGATAAGGAAATATGGAGGTATATTATCCCTATAACCTGTACATCCGTTACCTATTGCGCGTTGCGCAATACATTCAGTGAGGAACTCTTTAGAAAATTATTTCTTTCTGCCTCTATATTTTTTGCAATATGCACTATTTATCATATAACGGTATATGAGCACCCTTCCCGTATATTTGGAATTAATCGAAACATCTTTTCACCCATGCTATCACTGATAGCATGTATGTCTTTTTGCGACATACTATTTATGCCAATATCAAAAAAAGAGAAATGCCTGCATGCAATTAATGCTGCACTCATATATATTGTTATCCTGGTTTGCCATGCCCGATGTGCATTCTTAAGTTTTTCTGGTCTGTTGGCTATATTTATCTTACGAAAACATACGCAAAAAAAATATCGTTTTCTTTTCCTTGCCCTGTGGATATTCGGAATATGGTATATAATGAATATTGGCAGAGGCAACGAAGCAATTTCAGATATTCAGAAATATATGGTCGGCAATGATAGCAGTTCTCTGGGCCTACGATTTTCCGCATGGATAGCCGGCATACATGCCTTTTTTGAGCGTCCTCTCTTTGGCTGGGGACATGATCCCATGTCGGTTCTCTATGCATCACCCAGCATAGGTAAGTATTTCGGGAAATCATTACAGCTGACACATTTTCATAATGATGTGATACATATCCTTGTCACGGGTGGACTAACTTTATTCAGTGGATGGATGCTGACAGTATCTATGCTGTTCAAAAAAGCATCAAAAGATATTTCATTTCAAGTAGTCTTAATATGCCTTCTTTTTTCAGGTTGCGTAGAGGTATTTTGGACATACCACAGTATTACAATCGCATTTATTATAATCTTATATCTATATCGCCATATCATGTATCCATCTGCATACATGAACCAGTAGCATATATAGCATGTAAGCAATTAAATAAACTAGCGTTGTAAGCTTGAATGGTCTGAATCCACTCTTCCATAAGGGGTTCTCAAATGAGCATACGACGGCCATGAAGCGCGTGCCGCGCATGTGCGGGATGGGGATGCCCTCGTCCGCCGTGGGGGCGCCCAGCTCGCTTGGCTCGGGAACGGGAGAGGAGATAGTCTGCGGTGGCGGCGTCAGCAGATACGAGATGAAGCTGAAGACCACGGAGATGGCCAGCGAGACAAGAAAGGTGGTGAACCAGGACATGATGCCTCCTATCCAATCTGCGTTCTGAACGGATCCTGCGACGGTATCCACGGGAAGCCGCCGAAGTTCAGCTGGTTCCCAAACTTCGTCGCGCAGGTCTGCCGGCTCTTGTCGCAGCCGGGATACAGCGCCAGCACCTCGCCGACGGCCACGTCGAAGCCGCGTTCCAGCGTGACCGTGCTTGTGCCGCTCGTCGTGATGAACCGTCTGCTTCCGTCCGCCTTCACGGCCTGCCCCACATTGTAATAGACGGCGGGGAAGACATCAGCCAGCGTCAGCGTGAACCCGGCGATGCTCTGCACCGTCATAGTACGCGCAAAGGCGGCTCTGGAGACGCCGCAGTGCGCGTCATAGAGGGCATGCGGGCAGGTGAGCTGATACTGCCTCGGCAGGCCCCGCCGCTCCTGCCTGCTGGCCAGCGTCTCGCATTGCAGCCCGCCGGTATTGTGCGCCGGCGGCAGCCCGTTCAGCAGGGCGCGCTCCTCGCGTATGGTCTCCACGCCGTCGGCAAAGTCTCCGCCGGCCTCCGACCATGCCTCGCCATAAGTCATGAGGTTGTTTTGCAGGCGCAGGATGGTTGCCTGCACTTCCTTCACCAGGTCCACAAAGCCGCGCGACGGCCCCACCCATTCCGCATTGCAGTAGAGGACGCGGTTTTCGTACCAGTCCGGCGCGTTTCGCGGCAGGCGCAGGCGGCCGCGCAGCCAGGCTTCCTCCATGACCATTTCAAAAATCGGCTGGCAGTACAGCCGCGCGAACCAGCGGCGATAGAAGCTGTACAGCTTCCATGCCTCGTTCAGCGCGGCGCGGGCCGAGCTGTAGTTGGTCTTGCTGAAGTCCTTGGTCAGGCTTTCGTAGGGGATGCCCATGCTGGCGGCCTGCGCACGCAGGATGATTTCCACAAAATTCGTGAAGTTGGCGCTGGGCCGCTTGCTCTCCAGCACGTAGGGCTTTTCGTTGGGCGCGCCGTAGATGTTCATCCCCGGCTCAATTTCCTGATAGTCGCGGGGCTGTTCCTGTCCGCCGAGACCGTAGCTTTGCGCCACTTCCGGCGGCAGGCCCTGCGCCGTTCCGCCCTCGATGGCAAAGAACACGGGGAAGCTGGCGGCGATAATCTGGGCGAACAGCTCATAATCAAGGCAGTCCGTCAGATTGCGGAACAGCTTGATGCCGGCGGCGAGCGAGGACGTGCCGCGCACCTGCCCCTCTTCCTCGTAGCGGAAGAGATGCAGGACGTTCCTGCGGTGCGCCAGCCGCGCCGGACGGTACGCAAAGTCGGAGGATGACAAGGCGGACACGTCCGGCACGGACTGCCACTGCTGCGGACAGGCGATGTAGTACCCTTCGGGAACCCCGCAACCCGAAAGGCGCACCCCGTCCCTGATGGAGGTATCGGCAGTGAGATCGGAAGGTGTGCACAGCCGCGAGGGATGGATGTCCTGAATGGCCAGCGCGTAGCGGCGGCCAGCGTCCTCCAGCATCACGGGCAGATGCAGGCATTCGCCGTTGCGCAGCACGCTGCGCATGGCGGCATATTGCAGGTCTTCAAACTGGGCCATGCCCGTAGCGTGGGCCTCCCGCGTCCACAGGTACCACTCCCATGCCATGTCCTCCTGCAATGCCCGCGCGGCATCCCGGTCAATGCCCAGCCGCTTCCACGGCAGGGCAATCTGAGGCTGAAGGCCGGTGCCGATGGCATTGTCCGCAATGACGCTGACGCCGGAACGGGCCGACCAGTTGTTGGCGTAGAGGTCTTCCGCGCGCTGCGTTGCCGTGCGCCGCTCGGCGGCGGCATGGGCCGTGGTCGCGACGCGGCGCGGGCGCCAGTTGGCAATGGAGCCGCGATGCGCCCCGGCGTCCAGCGACGGGCCGGAATGCTCCGTGATGGCAGTGATGGGCGCTCCGCTGGCATCTAAAAGCATGGCTACCTCCTCGGCATGGCACGGACAAAACGCGGCCCTGCGCCGCGCCCTTCGGACAGCATGGACAGCTGGCCGTGCAGCCACTCCAGCTGCTGGCGGATTTGCGGCAGGTCATGCGCCGTCAGTGTGCGGCTGCCGATGGTGTATGACTTCCCCGTGGACGCAGAAAGCAGCGCCTGCTTCCAGGCGGCAATCTGCTCTCGCAGTTCTTCTTCTGTCCAAATGCTCACAGTCATGCCTTATGCACTAGCACAGCTCTGAACTTTATATCAACATTTTTTAACTACAAAACACTTCATTTCATATTTTATTTTCATCTTTTGTTTTCATGTTTTTATTTCAAAAATATATCTGAAAACAAAAAAAGACGGCTCACAACGGAGCCGTCTGCGGAAGAAAAAGCCCCGCCAGATTGACGGGGCACATACACTAGTTTTTTTCCGGGACAAACTTGTACACCAGCCATCCGGCTACAGCAATTCCCGCAATGTATAACCATACGCCTACCATGTCATTCCTCCTTGAGGTAAACGAGAATGCCACCCATAATAGCACAGGCTGGCTCACCGTCTAGCCCCGGTCAGCCGTCTGCCTCACTTCTTCTTCTTCTTCTTCTTCTTCTTCTTTGACGTATTTCCTGACGGCAAACTCAATCGCCGCGGTCAGCGTCATCCCGCGTGTATCGACGATCGCTTTCAGCTCCTCCAGCAAGTCTGGAGGGAGTGTGGTGCCGATCTTAACTCTGGCAGCCTTCCGAG
>JAQXJC010000051.1 GCA_029008115.1 Desulfovibrionaceae bacterium
CGGCCGCCCTCCACCTTGGAAACGCAGCCCTGACAGCGCCATGTGCCGTCCCGGCGGTAGATGTCCACAGTCTGCCCCACCTCCACCGTCATGCCGGCGGGCAGTCCGCACACGGCTTCCACGCGGCCGCGGCCCAGCGGCGCCAGCATGAACACCTCGCTCATGCCACGGGAGGCCAGCAGGCGGCCGTAACTCCAGCCCAGCCAGAAATTCAGCGCAACCAGCAGCAGGCCAACCGCCCCCACTCCCGCCGCCAGCGGGAAGGGACGCAGCCCCAGCGTGCGCCAGGTCCAGGAAAAGGCGTGCCTGCGCATGTCTTCCGCCGAGGCCCAGACAACAATAAGCAGACGGCGCGCGGACTGCGGCGTGGCGTCCTTGAAGGCCACTACCAGAGGATACTGGCCGGGGGCGGTCTCTGCGGGCACGGCCAGTCTGGCCCGCCACATGCCGCTGCCAAACCAGTGGCTTGAGAAATAGCCCTCCAGCGTCAGCTCTACCGGCGAATCCGGTGCATGCTTCAGCACGGTGAAGTCGCTTTCCACCGCATTCTTCAGGGGGATGTTGCCAGAAAGCAGCATGGACTCGCCTGCCACCACGTCCACCCTGTCCGGGCCGATGCGCATTTCAGCCATGAGGCCGTCCACAAGCAGGCCCAGCGCAACGGCAAGAGTGATCATGACCAGCCAGCCCGTGCAGCGATGGACAAGACGGCGGGGATGCAGTGCAGCCAGTACGGGAGAAGAAGACGTGTTCATAGCGCGACTATACGGCGTCAGCCAGGTTTAGACAATGAAAAAAGCGATGACGCCCCTCCGTAAATATGCGGTACGGAGGAGCGTCATCCAATGCAAGAGGGCACATGGAACGGAGAACCGGCGAAGGGGAAGACCGCCCTGCCGCACAGCCTGTCCGGGAAGGAAACGGAGGCCGTTATGCGGCGTGGCGTTCAGCGGCTACCTGCCAGACCACCCGCTTGGCTCCCAGGCGCGGAAGCTTCACATAGGTGGCCTGATCCCACTCCAGGGGGAAACGCCGCCGCAGGCGCCGCAGCAGCATGAAGGCCCCTGTCCAGGTGGGAATCGTCACGGCAAAGAACCACTGGCAGAAGACGAGGAAGGAGGCTTCCGGGTGCTGGCCCGCCTGATACATGCCCAGGCACACTGCGCCCAGCATAATCAGGTTGGCGGCGATACGGATAAGGGAGCTGTACAGCCCGCGCTTGTATGCATTGTTCGTAGTCATCGTCTTCAGCCTCTGTTTCTTTGCATGTCATCCATACTATGGTGGAGGAAGGGCTGTGACGGCCGGGGACGTTCCCCGCGCCGGCTCTGCCGCCCAAACCTGCGCCGCATCGCTGCGCAGATGTTCCGCCAGTCTGGCCGGAGGGACGCAGCCCTCCGGCCGATTCCCGTGCCTGCCGCCCCGCGGGGAGGGCGGAGCGGCGGCATGGTCTTACTTCTTGTAGATGTTGGTCTTGGTGATGTTCATGAACCGCAGGGCCTGATGGGCGGCGTTTTCCTTGTAGTACAGGCGGACTTCATGTCCGGCTTCCCACACGTTGTCCGGCAGGTCGATCTTGTCGGCGGGCACCACGAAGGTGGCCAGCATCTTCTGACGGGGGGAGTATTCCGTCACGGTGTTCTTCGCCTTGTCGATGACGGGGAACTTCTTGCCCTTCACCAGCGGATGATCCTTGTTGATGTCGCGCTGAATGTCGGTGAAGTTCACGGACACGGTTTCAATGGCCTTGCTGTTGGGGTTGTAGATGATGACGCACTTCTTGTCCGCGTCCAGCTTCAGGCGGCCGCCCGCCACGGGCAGGGGACCCACTTCAGCGGGGTCGGAGGGAAGCTTGTAGGTCACCACCGCGCCGCTGTATTCGGGATTGCGCTGGTCATGTTTGATATCCTGCACGATGGTCACACTGCGGCTGCCTTCGTCGAAGGCGATGACGCGGCCCTGGTCAACGGTTCCGAAGTCACAGGCGGCGAGTCCGAAGGAGAGAGCGGCCACCAGCATCATGAGAATAGAGCGTCTGTTCATGTGTGATCTCCTTTCCTTAGTTGCCAGCGTTCTGACGCTTGGCAGCCAGTTCAGCGCGGGCGCCCTGCACCATCTTCACGGCGATGTAGATGGAGATGAAGCTGACGAAGCCGAGCACGAGCACCGTGGCCATGCTGTTGAGGATGCCGGCCATGGAGGGAACGAAGGGCTGGATGAGCTTCAGGATGATGGAAACCATGCAGCCGATAACGCAGGCGCCGAAGGCGATGCGGATGCCATATCCCTTGATGTACTTGGTCGCAACGGCCCCAATCTGGGCGCCGCAGGCAGCGCCAACCAGCATGATGAGCGCGGCCACCAGCTCGGTGCGGCCCTTGAAGGTATAGGTGGCGGCGCCGTACAGGCCGGAAATCATCACTTCAAAGAGGTCAGTACCAACGGCCACGTGCGTGGGACAGCCAATCATGTAGATGAGGGCGGGCATGCGGATGAGACCGCCACCGATGCCGAGGATACCAGCCAGCACACCAGTCAGGAAGCTCACGAAGACGGGCAGCCACGCGGAGCAGTAGATGCCGGCTTCCTTGAAGTGCACCATGGGAGGAATCTTGATGGCATGCAGGCTCTTGGCCCAGTCGATGCCGGTAGCGTCCTTGGCCAGGGCTTCACCGCGGGCAGCGGCTTCGCGTTCCTTGCGGCGACGCACGGCCACATCATGGAAGACCATCCAGGCGATGAAGAGCAGCAGGGCCACATACACCCAGCGCACAACCTTTTCCACGTTGCCGAGGCGTTCCAGATACATGACGCACTGGGCGCCAGCTTCAAAGCCCACCACGGTGCCGACCAGCATGATCAGGCCGAGCTTGTAGTCAACGTTCCCGAACTTGCCGTGGCGCATGGTGGAAATGAGGGATTTCCCTGCCATGTGGGCAATGTCCGTGCCAATGGCGAAGGCCATGGGGAAGCCAAGGATGTTCAGGCCGGGGGTCACCATCCATGCGCCGCCCATGCCGAAGAAGCCGCCGATAATGCCCACGCCGATACCCAGGATAACCAAACCGGGCCAGAAAATCGTCACGCCGGAAATAGGCATCAAAATATAGAGCCAATCCATACCTGTTCTCCTTCCGGTTTAGTGTTCCGCGAGATCACGGTGCTTGAGGTCGATGCCGATGTGGTTCATCACCAGGTCTGCCAGCATACCGAAGATGACACCCGTCAGGGGGATGATGATAATGGTCAGCGTGGTGAAGTAGGCATGATTGTCATTGTACATCTGCGCCCACCACAGCATGATGCCATCCAGGCGACGGGTATCGGCCACGATAACCACGTTTTGTCCCTTGGGAGCACCGGCGGCGAACACCAGTTGCGGGAGCAGAACCATCGCGAATACCATCGCGGAGGTCCACAGCTTGCGTAACATCTTCATCCCTGTTCCTCCAGATAAGAGTTTAACGAATATCTCTTTTGCCTCGTGACATGCGCCTTGCGGCGCCATCTCCTGCCCGCTCTTTAAGCAAGGCGCGTGCCAATTTTTTCCCGCTTGTGAAAAATCAAACAACTTGGTAACGTTTTGCCGTCATCCGGCAAACGCGCAAAACGGCGCCTGCGCAATATGCGGCTGTTTTTTGCACGATGTTTCACGATTTGGAGGTCCGCATGGCTTTTTCCCGGCTATTCCGCGCACGAGCTCGGGCATTTAGCGGCTTGCATTCCCACGCAAGCCCAATCACGCACCAGATAATTGCGCAGCTCCTTCCGGCGATTGCGTTTATTTTAATATTTATTTTCACATGTTACACATATTACGCAAAAATATATATTGAGCAGGCCGCCGCACGAAATGCACAGTTGCAGGTAAATGCGCTTTGCCATGAAATCGAGCGTACTCTACAAAATACGCGCAACCAACTGCTCATGCTCGCGGCGGAGCCCAATATCTCGCAAGAGCGCATGACGCGCCGCATGACCTATCGCATCAAGGACAGGAAGAACTACTTCCGCGAGCTGGCCTTCATCGGCCGGGACCCGGAGAACCGCTTTGTCCTGATCAACAACGAGGGGGCCATCTGCTCCCTCTCCTCATCCGTCATCAAAAACGCCCGGAACAATCCTTTTGAACGCCTGCTGGACGTGCGTCAGCAGGGCTATGTCAGCATTTCCGAGCCGATGCAGGTCACCTACTCCATGGTTCCCGTGGGGGACACGGTGAAGACCCTCTCCTGTACCGTCATCCGCTTCTCCACGCCAATCTATGCCGACGGCGGGGACTTCATCGGCATCCTGCTGCTTTCACTGGATATTTCTGCACTCCGGGACTCGCTGACGCTGTTTTCCTCCCCCTCCTCTCCCCTGCATGACACCCAGAGCGACTTCCAGCATGTGCGCAGTGTTTTCTTTGATACGCAGGGCTGGATGCTCTTCCAGTCGGAAGCGCCGGAAGCGGTCAATCCGCCGCTTTCCACTGATGCCGTGCGGAGCGGACTCAACGGCGACTTCGGCCGGCCGGGCTTTTCCATCGCCTTCCGTCCCAGTCCCGTGCACGAGGAATTCTGGGCCATGGTGACGACGGTGCAGGCCGGCAAGGGCGGCCAGAGCGTCCTGAGCAGCCGCTCCGGCTGGAACAGCGGTCAGAGCCCCGCCGAATTTCTGAGCTATTCGCCCGTCACCTTCCGCGGCGATCCCGGCTCCCAGCCCAAGGTGGTGGGCGGTGTGGCCACGCTGGATACCAGCTACAACGCCGCGCGCGCCACCAGCCTGCTCTGGGCCGCCCTGGCGCTGTGCCTTGTGCTGAGCATCTGCATTGTCGGCAGCGGCCTGCACATGGCGGGCAGGCGGCTGCGCGGGCAGCTGGAAGCGCTGACCGCCCATGTGCGGGAGCAGAATGCACAGGATACGGAAAACGCCCTGCCCCAATGGAGCATGCCTCAGGAACTCCAGACCCTGTCCCATGAAATAGACATTACCTTCTCCCGCCTGCGCCATGTGCGCAGCGAGCACGACAGCCGCGAGCACGCCCGCAACGCCCGCTGGCGGCGGGAACCCGCCCAGGACATGCCGGCGCCGCCCCGCAACCCGGACATGAATCTCGTGGGCGGCAGCGCCATCATGGAAGAGCTGCGCGGCCAGATACGCAAGGCCGCCTCCGTCTTTGCCGATGTGCTGGTCATCGGGGAGACTGGAACGGGCAAGGAAGCCGTTTCCGCCGCCATCCATCAGGCCGGGCCGCACAGGGACAGGCCCTACATTTCCATCAACTGCGGCGCGCTGGACGAAAATCTGCTCATGGACACCCTGTTCGGCCATGTGAAGGGTGCGTTTACCGAGGCCCGCTCCGATCGCAAGGGGGCCTTCCTCGCCGCCGAGGGCGGCACGCTGATGCTGGACGAGATCGGCAATGCCGCGCCCCGGGTGCAGCAGGCCCTGCTCCGCGCTCTCTCCACCCGGCACATCCGTCCTCTGGGCAGCGACCAGGAAATTGCCTTCAATGCCCGCATTGTGGCTGCCACCAACGTCGATCTGCGCGAGGAGGCCCGCAGCGGCAGCTTCCGCGAAGACCTCTACTACCGTCTGGCCGTCATCACCATCCGCACGCCGCCCCTGCGCCGGCGCAAGGAGGACATCCCCCTGCTTACCAGCTATTTTCTGGATCAGGCCGCGCAGGAAATGGGCCGCGAGCCGGCCGCCATATCCAAGGGCGCACTGGAAAAACTTCTGAGCCATGACTGGCCGGGAAATGTGCGCCAGCTGAAGAACACCATCACCCGCGCGCTTGCCTTCAGCGAGCATGGCATGATCTATGCGGAAAGCATCCTCTTCCATGAGCAGGGCGACAGCGGCGGAGCGCCGCATGCGGACGTGCCGCCCGCCTCGCTGCTGCCACAGGAAGAAGAGCGTTCCGTCGCGCAAGCGGCAGATGGTGAAAATCTGGAACAGATATTGCAAAAATTTCCCCTGAATAAACGACAACGCGCTGTCTTTCCGGCACTGCTTGCGCGCGGGGGAGTCACCCGTCAGGAATATCAGGAGCTGGCGGGGGAAAAGATTTCCACGCGCACCGCGCAGTACGATTTGCAGGAGATGGTGGGCTGTGGCCTGCTGCGCCGCGAGGGGCGCGGCCCGGCCATGCGCTATGTTCCCGCCACGCCGGAAAGGGAGCGCTGAAGCAAGGCAGGAGAAAAACTATCATGGGCAGCGTCGCAGATTTTTTGAAGCATCTTGTCAAACCCCGTCCCAAGATGTCCCGCGAACAGGTAATGAAGGCCTTCAAGCGGCGCTACGGTTCCTTCAAGCAGCTTTTGCAGGCCAATACGGACATGGCCGCCACACTGGGGCGGCTGGAGGCCGCCCTGCGGGGCGACCGGCAGATGGACATGAACCAGCTTCAGGTGGAGGCCCTGCTTGCCTTCATGAATGCCAAGCGCATGGTGCTCTGCCTGAACAACATTTCCGGCAACCGCTACCGCGCGCTGGATCAGGCCCTTGCCAGTATCAGCGAACGCATTGAATGCGAGCTGGAGGACAGGGAAAGCCCGGATGTAAAGGAGCTTGTCTTTCCGCTAGACAAAGTGGACACCCGCATGGCCCATTCCGTGGGCGGGAAGAACGCCAATCTGGGCGAGGTTCGCAACAACGTGGGCATGCCCGTGCCGCCCGGCTTCGCCATCTCCACGCTGGCCTGCGCCGCCTTTCTGGAGCAGAACGGCCTGCACGAGCTTATTGTTTCCGCCACGGGCGGGCTTGATCTGGAAGCGCCGGCCGGCATAGCGGAAGCCTCCAGGCAAATCACGGCCGCCATCAGCACGGCCCCGGTGCCGGAAGAGCTGGCCTCCGCCCTGCTCGCCGCATGGGACGCCCACTTTTCCCCGGATGATGCCGTCGCCCTGCGCTCTTCCGCTGTGGACGAGGACGGCAACCAATCCTTCGCCGGCCAGTACATTACCATTCTCGGCGTGCACCGCGATACGCTGCTTTCGGCATTCAAGGAAGTGCTCACGGGCCTCTATTCCGCCCGCGCCCTGGCCTATCGCATGCGCAACGGCTTCGTGCTTGTCACCAGCAGCATGGGCATGTGCTGCATCAAGATGGTCAATGCCGTCGCCGCCGGCGTGGCCTTTTCGCGCCATCCCGTCGATCTGCACTCCAATGCCGTGGTCATCAACGCCTCGTGGGGCCTTGGCGAAAGCGTGGTGGACGGCATGGTCACGCCGGACACCTGGCTGGTGCGCCGGGCCACCATGCGCATCACGGAAGCCACCCTGGGCACAAAGACTCATGAAATCCGTCTGGGGATGACCGCGCAGGGCAGCCTGTACACCGAGCGCGTTGCCCTGCCGCCGGAAAAGCAGCAGGCATTCTGCCTCTCGCAGGAACAGGTGCGCAAGATTGCCCGCATGGCGCTGGCGCTGGAAGATCACTACCACCGGCCGCAGGACCTGGAATGGGTGCTGGATGAGAACAACGAGATCATCCTGCTTCAGACCCGTCCCATCCTGCTCAGCGACGGGCGCTACATGCACCTCAGCGTTGGCAGGATAGACGATGCCGAGCTGCTGATGGAAGGCGGCGAGGTAGCCGCCCGCGGCATCGGCTGCGGCCCTGTGGTGCACACCGCGCCGGACGACGACATGAGCGACTTCCCCACGGGCGGCGTCATGCTCCTGCCCCACCCCACCACCAACATCATGCTCGCCATCGAGCGGGCGGCGGCCATCGTCACGCAGACAGGCTCGCTTACCGGGCACATGGCATCCATCTGCCGTGAATTTAATGTGCCCACGCTGATGAACCTGCCCGGCGTACTGGACAGGCTGAAGGAAGGCGAGACCATCACCGTGGACGCCATGCACGGGCGCATCTATGCCGGCGAGGTACCCGGCCTGCTGGCCCTTCAGGCCAAGGAGAAAGCCCAGCGCAAGGCTTCCGTTTCCCCCATCGTGCGCCGCGTGGCGGATCACATCCTGCCCCTGCGGCTGGTCGATCCCAAATCCGAAATGTTTGCGCCGGAACACTGCACCACGCTGCACGATGTCATGCGGCTGGCCCATGAAAAGAGCTACAACGAGATGTTCCTGCTCTCGGACATCGCGTCTTCAGCCAGTACGGCCGCCAGCGAGCTGCGCTGCTCCGTACCCCTTGATCTGCACGTCATCGATCTGGGCGGGGGGCTGAAAGACCCGGAACGGCCCGTCGTCTATCCCGAAGAGGTGATTTCCCTGCCCTTCAAGACCCTGCTGGACGGCATGCTCTCGCCGGAAGTGCAGGTGCGCGGCCCGCGTCCGGTGAACATGCGCGGCTTCATGGCCGTCATGCGCTCCAGCATGGTGGGAGCCAACCATACGGCCGTCGAACGCTTTGGCGACCGCAGCTATGCCATCATCTCCGACAAGTACTTCAACTTCAGCTCCCGCGTGGGCTATCACTACGCGGTCATGGACTGCTGGTGCAGCGAAACCATGAGCAAGAACTACATCACCTTCCATTTCGCCGGCGGTGCGGCGGACGACGTGCGCCGGGAGCGCCGCGTGCGCTGCATCGGCCTCATCCTCAAGCAGATGGGCTTCAATGTCAGCATTGTGGGGGACAGCATGCAGGGACGCTTTGTGAAATATCCCAAGGAAATTCTGCTCTCCCGTCTGGATCAGCTCGGCAAGCTGCTCATTGTCACCCGGCAGATGGACATGCTCATGACGACAGAGGCCATGGTTGCCCAGTTCGCGGAAAACTTCCACAAGGGCATCTATCACTAGCGGGTCCGCGCCTGGCAGCGGACGGAACAGTGGGGGCGCGTCTTCCTGCGGAGGCGCGCCTCTTTCGTCGCGGGCATGGAACAGGCGCCCACTTTTCTCTGGAAGAATGCGCGTGGATGCACTATGCTTCCGTCATAGAGCATCAGGTTCCAGCCCCTGCCCGCCAACCTCACCCCATGAGGCAGCCATGTCCACAAGTCCCTCGTCAGACGCGGTCCGCTATCTCTTCTCATCCGGTGCTGAAGCTCTGCGCGGCATTCCCCTGCATGTGGCCCGCTTTTCCGGAACGGAAGGACTGAACAGACTTTTTTCCTTCACCATCTCGCTTGTCTCTCCCAGGCCGGATGTGGACACCGGGGCCCTGCTGGAAGCGCCCGCCACATTTTCCATCCTCCGCGAGGATGCCCCGCCCGCAACCTTCAGCGGCTATCCCGCCCGCGTGGAACAGGGCGGCACATTCCACGGCTATACATATTATACGGTAGAGCTCCGCCCCACCTTCTGGAAATGCACGCAGATACGGCAGAGCCGCATCTTTCTTGACAAGAACCTCCAGGCCACGCTCAGGGAGCTGCTCACGGAGCAGGAATACTTTTCCTTCGCGCACAGATTTACGTTCATGCGCGCCGACTATCCCGTGCCGGAATTTGCCATGCAGCATAATGAAAGCGTCTATGACTACATCTGCTGGCGGCTGGAGGATCAGGGCGCCTACTTCTACTTTGACGGCGATACCATCGTCTTTGCGGATCACCCGCAGTCTCACGGCGACGTGCCGGACACAGCGCCGCTTCGCTACGCGCCCCTTTCCAATCTGGAAGGCGCCCATGTGCCCGAAGTGATCACGGACTTCCGGCTGACGCAGACGCCTCTGCCCCGCCGCGTGGCCATACGCTCGTATGACTGGAAGGAGCCGAGCAGGATCATCACCGGCTTTGCCGATGTCAGCAAGACCGGTCTGGGAGACGTCTATCTGCCGCATGAAGCCGTCTTTACCGATGCCGACGCCGCCCGGCTGGCACAAATCCGGGCCGAGGAGCTGCAATGCCATGCGCGCATGTTCCACGGCAGCAGCGCCGCGCCCACGCTGCGCCCCGGCTTTGTCTTTACTCTGGACAATCATCCCTCGCCCCGGTTCAACACGCGCTATCTGGTGACGGAAGTTACCCACGAAGGCGCGCAGGAAACCTTCCTGAACATGGGGCTGGGCATAGTTCTGCGGGATGGCGACGACCATCTCTTCTATCGCAACAGCTTTTCCTGCATTGAGGCGGAGCGGCCCTACCGCCCCGCGCGCACGGCACCGCGCGCCACGGTGGAAGGCGCCATCCACGCCTTTATCGACGGAGCCGGCTCGGGGGCGCGTCCGGAACTGGACAGCTACGGACGCTACAAGGTCATCTTCCCCTTTGATATTTCCGGCAGAACGGCGGGCAGGGCCTCCTGCTGGGTGCGCATGGCGCAACCGCAGGTGGGGCGGCATTCCGGCATGTGTATGCCCCTGCGGCCCGGCGTGGAAGTCCTCGTCACCTTCATAGATGGCAACCCCGATCTGCCCGTCATCACCGGCGCCCTGCCCAATGGGGAAACGGGCTCGCTCACGGCCAGCGGCAATCCGGATTTCTCCGGCATACGCACGGCCGGCGGGAACCAGATCAGCTTCGGGGATGCGGACAAGCATCAGAGTATGGACTTCCGCACGCCTGATGGGCACGGCTTCACCATGGGCGCCGGCTCCCTCCCCGCCATGATGACCAACACGGGCACGGCGCTCACCTCCGTGGAGCAGGGGGCCGCCACCATAGCCACCTACGGCCTGTCCAATCTTTCCAGCTATCAGGCCACGCTTGCCGCTGTTCCGGCCACAGGCTTTCTTCTGGTTACCCAGCTGGTAAAGACCCTTCTGGCCACATTCAGCGCCACGGCGGACCCCGTACTCAAAAATGCCACGGACGACAGCACCAAAAAAGGTCTGCAAGGTTCCATCGGCACGGCAAAGATGCTCGTTTCCATGCTGGACCTTCTGAACAATGCGACCAAAAGCATCAAGTCCAACCAGGGGCTTCTGCCCTACGGGGCAATCCTGACCGCCAGCAAGGATGCCAGCAAGACCATCATGCGCGTCCAGCCAGACCCCAAGTTTTTCTGGCTGAACACCATCCTCCCCATCGTGGCAGGAGACATGACCAGGCTCGGTACCCGGCTGGCGGCCACCAGCCCGCAGATGCAGGAACAGCAGCGCAGGGAAACCTATCAGAGCGCCTGGAAACTCGCACGGGAAGCTCTGAAGAACGCCAGGGCAGCGCTGTCGGATATGTCTGTCGGAGACCTCCCCGCCGAGGTGAACGAGCCTGCCTGCGCTGACTATCTCCCCCTGAATACCGCAATCAGTGCGCAGATTAAAAAATTCACGGAGGAATACGGAAAGGAAGGTACGAGCGACAGCACAAAAACGCAGATCGGCGGGCAGAAGGCCAAGCTGGACACGGCCCAGGCCAGTCTGACCTCCGCGTATGCGGCATACTGCGACAAGGGCCTGGACTGCGAACTGTCAAAATACAGGCAGCAGTCCTCCGGCGAGACCTTCTACGCATACGCCACCTCCGGCTTCACTGATCTGATAGCGGAAATCGTATATAACGGCATCGTGTTCTCCTACCTGTGCTTTGGCAAGAGCAAGAAGCTGGGCGGCATCATTCTCTCCGCCGCGGATGCCAATATCAACATGGTCTCCCGTGACCCCATCAGCGCGCAGTCAGAGACAGGCGTCATTGTCAATACGCTGACAACAGACGCCAGCTACAAGCGGCAGAAGGCATCAGAAAATCTCTATACGGCCTACGGCGGCGCGCCGGTAGACAAGGGAACACGAAATTTCATTGGCGCGCCCAAACTGTCCGAAACAACGCTGCCGGAAAATTTCACCAACAGAAATTTCCTGGTCGGTGATCAGGAACTGAGCAATAACAATGCGTTTCTTACGCCACAGGACGCGGCGAGGACACAGCAGGAAGCCGCCGCGGGGGCGGCCCCTCAGGTCGAAGCAGTGGCCCCGGCAGAAGGCAATGAGCAGGCGCACAATACTACCTACATCGCGCATATCACCGACGTGCACTACAGTGCCGCACAGCATGGCTATGCTGAAATGACGCAGGACAATATTGTCAAGGCGGCCCGGCACGTACTGTACACAACGGAAAAGAGCAGCCGTATCGCCATGCATGACAAGACGCTGGCAGGCAGCCCTGATGCGAACATGGAACCTGTGGACGCTGCCATATCCATGATTTCCGGGCTGGCGGCCGATGACAACAGAAACATTCTGCTGAAAATCTTTGAAAAGGGCGCCGAGTCCAGGACGGAATTCAGCCTTGAGAAAAAGAAGGCGACCATCTCCACCCAGGAATCTGCCCAGAAAAATTCCAGACTCGAGCTCCAGCCGGCATCGGCCATGCTGGAGGCGAAGAATGGCGACAAGACCTGTCATCTGTCCGTGAAGGACTCCGGCCTGGAACTTGTCGGGAAGGGCACGGTGGCCATTGCTGACGATGGGTGCATCAGCGCCATTCCCGCCAATGGCAAATCTGTGACCATCTGCAACTTCACCATCAAGAACAATGAAATCAGCGGGGAAAACAATATAACAATCAAGGCCGGCAAAATACAGATCGGCTAGCAGCCCCGGGGACGCCCCATGAAAACTTCCACGCCGGAACAGTTCTCCCTCACCTTTCAGCCCCTGTTGCGGCAGGGACGTATCTTCTGCGCCTTCACCGCAGGCACGGGCTTTCACCTGCTGGACGGCAGTTCCATTGCCGCCAGCGAGATCATGGGAATTGCCCTGCGCGCCCTGCCCGAAGGGGCCATTCTGGACAGCGGCGTTCCCAAGAAGCGCCCGGAATGGCTCGCGGCCGGCGCCGCCTGCGCCCCGGCAGGCACGCAGCTGTCCCGCCAGCTTGTCGATATATGCGTGGGCGCCACGGCGCGCCGCTTTCTGGCGGGGGATGGCAAAACGCCGTTCAGCACGCTGCCCCTCATCTGGGAAAACACCTGGGGCGCGCCGGACAACCCCTGCAATCCGCTGGGCTGCGGCCTGAAGCCGGACCCTGCCACGGGAGCTGTGCGCATGCCGCTGGTAACGGACAGCGAAGAGGCGCACGGAACGCCAGCCTGCCCCGTTTCACTGGGGGCCTGGCCCTGCCGCACGCGGCTTCTGGGCACCTATGACGCACACTGGCTGAAAACGCGCTGGCCGGCCTTTCCCGATGACATGAATTGGGAATTTTTCAATCTGGCGCAGGAGCGGCAACGCTTTTCCTCTCCCCTGCGCGGCGGTGAGCCCTACCGCATTGCCGGCATGCACCCGGAGCATCCTGTCATCTCCGGCTCGCTTCCCCTGCCGGAACCGCGGCTGGAAGTGCTGCGCGCCGGACGGGATGCGTGGGAGACTGTTCCCGTCGTGGCGGACACGCTCTGGCTCTTTCCCGGCGAAACTGCGGGCATGCTCCTCTGGCATGGTGAAACGCCCTGCGCGGATGAAGCCGCCACGGATATTCTGCACGCCCGTCTGCGCATCCCAGAGCAGACGCCCAATGTGCCCCCGGAACATGCCGCGTCTGCTACAGCCGCCGCAGGCGCCGGAGCCGCCGCTGCCGGCATGGCAGCGACTGCCGCCGGAGCCGGTACTGCCGCGAATGCCGGCCCGGAAGCACGGAACAGTGCCGCCCTGAAGCAGGAGGAACCTGTCCGGCCGGCGTCTGAGACAGCCCGGGCTGACGCCGATGCAGCCGCCACAGCGGCCACGGAGATGCACACCCTGTTCAGGAGCGAGCTGGATGCCATTAACGAGGCGCTGGCCCAGCAGGGCTTTCCGCCCCTGAACGCCGAACAGCAGGCGGACATCTCCCGGCGCATTGATGCCGGCTCCCGGCAAATCTCGGAAATGCTGTCGCAAATGGATGCCCCGCATCCTGATCTGGACGCCGTTCTGACGGAACGCGGCCTGCCGCCGGAACAACAGGCCGCCCTGCACAGCGCGCTTGCCCTGCCCATTCCCAATCCCGGCGACTTTTCCGACGGCGCCGCATGGCAGGCCGCCGCCACGGCCCATCTGGCGCAGGTGGGCGCGCTGCTCCATCCTGCCCCGGATGTGGAGGAGCGCGCGGCAAAGCTCATTGCCCTGATGGCCTCCTCCATGAACGGCGTATCTCCTCTTGAGGATACACAGCCGCCCTCTCTTGCCTCCCTGCTCACGGAAAAGGGCCTTCCTGCCGGGCAGGCCGCCGCACTGGCGCAGGCGCTGGAACAGTCCGTTCCCACGGATCAGGGCTTCACCGGCCTCACGGCCTATGGCAATATGGTGGAGCGGCAGGCGGGACTGCCTGCGGGGAGCATTGCCGGCCATCTGCAAAAAATGCACGATTTTCTTGTACAACAGGGGCTTATGGAACCGGAACCGGCCATGAGCAATCCGGCATCCATTCCACCCATGCCCATGCAGGCCCGCGCGGAGGAGAGGCCGCCGGTACGGAACAGCACAGCGCCGTCTGCCGCACCCGCGCCGGAAGCATCCGCCAGTCCGGACAGGACGCCGCACGCTGCCGAAGACGCGCCCACACCGACGGAAGAGGATGCCTCCCGTGCCGACGCCCTCCGGCTGGCCGGCATTCTTGCCGCCGGCGGGACGCTGGCGGGAGCCAGCCTGGCTGGCATGCGTCTTGATCACGTTGACTTCGGCGGATGCGATCTGCATGGCGCGGACTTGACCGGCGCGGACATACGCGCTTCCAATTTCAGCGGATGCGATCTGCGCGGCGCCATTCTGGTGCGGGCGCAGGCTGGCAACAGTCAGTGGGTGCATGCGCGGCTGGACGGGGCCATCATGGACGGCATGCTGGCGCCGGACGCGGACTTCCGGCAGGCCAGCCTTGCCGGCGCTTCCGCCGCGGAGGCCGACTTTACCGGCGCCGATTTCACCAGAGCGGTTCTGCGGGACATGCGCGCCCCCCGCAGCCGCTGCGGACAGGCATGCTTTTTTGGTGCTGACTGCACGGGAATCATGCTGCGCGGCGCCATGCTGCAACGGGCCGATGCCGACGCCGCCGACTTTACCGGCGCCGATCTTGCCGAGTCCGTCTGCCACGGCATGTCCATGAATGAGGCATCCCGCCTGTGCCATGCCAACTGCAACGGCGCCAGCCTGACGGACTGCTCCTGGGACGGCGTGCGCTGCACAGGCGGCAGCTTTGCCCATGCCTGCCTGGACGGCGCCCGCATGGAGGACTGCGATCTGGGCGGATGCTGCCTGGCGGCCGCCAGTGCCAGGGGGGCGAGCCTCGCCCGCTCCAGGCTGGATGGGGCGGACATGCGCGGCATGAACCTCTTTCAGGCATCCCTGCGGGAGGCGCGGGCCGAAGGGGCGGACTGCTCCTTTGCCAGCCTGTATGGCGCGGACCTGCACCGCTTCGCCACCGGGCAGCGCCTCCATGCGGAATCCGCCGACTTCACCTGTACCATCATCGATGCGAGGAACAGGGCATGAGCACTGCGCACCCTGCGCCGACGCCGGGCGGCATCCTGGCCGATGCCGACTTCAGCGGCGCGGATTTCTCCCACCGCTCGCTCTGCGGCGTTCGCTTCATCCGCTGTACACTGGACAGGGCGGATTTCAGCGGCGCGGACTGCACTGACGCCCGCTTTGAACAGTGCAGCCTGCGCGACGCCGTCCTTGCCGACGCTGTTCTGGACGGATGCACTCTTCTTGCCAGCTCCTGCCAGAGGGCCGGCTTTGCCGGGGCCAGCCTGACCAGAGCCGTGTGCCGCGCCTGCGCCTTCGATCATGCTGATTTCAGCAATGCCAGCCTGCTGGAAGCCACGCTTGAGCAGTGCACATGGGAGGGGGCTTCCCTGCGCTGCTCCCTGTGGGAAAGGGTTTCAGCACAGGGGCTGGCGCTGCGCAACGCGCTGCTGGAAAAAATCATCTGCGAGGACTGCGACTTCAGCGGCGCCAGCTTTACTGCCTGCCACGGCAGGCTGGCCATGTTCTTCTCCTGCCGCATGCCGCACAGCTTCTGGCAGGACTGCCGGCTCCCGCAGATCATTGCCGCAGACAGTCTGCTGGCGCAGGCATCCTTCAGCGGCTGCCAGTTCCCGCGCGGCGCATTTTCCGGCGCGGAGTTGTCACAGAGCCGTTTTCTCAGCAGCCTGTGCACGCAGGCCCATTTTGATCGCGCCCGTCTCTGTGCCGCCGCATGGATGGATTCCCCCTGCGACAGAAGCAACTTCAGCCGCGCCGATCTGACCGCCGCCGTGCTGCGCGGCATATCCTGCCGCATGGCGGATTTCTCTCACGCCACGCTTGCCGGAGCTGACTTCCGGCAGGCAGACCTCACGCAGGCCATCCTGCACGCCACGGACTGGGATGCGGCCACGCACACCGGCGCCGTGCTGGACAATGCCCGCTTTACAGACGCCGCCCTGCTCAGGGCGGAAAACTTCACCGCCGCCGCACGGTGAACCCCGGATACTCCCTGGAGGTAGCCATGTCCTGCGTCCTGCCTTTTGCCTCTGGTGAACACAGCCTGCTCGCCGGCACAATCCTGCGCAGCGAAGGGAACCGGCTGCTGGTGCAGTGCCCCTCCGGCACGGTGCGCGCTTGCCGCGCCGCAAGCTGCCTGCTCCAGCCGGAAACGCATGACTCCGTACTGCTTGCCGTGCCGGACAATGGCGCGGCATGGGTGCTGGCCGTGCTGGTACGGCATGGAGAACGCGCCGTGCTGGACCTGCCCGCTCACAGCACCCTGCGCGCCGACAGTATGACGCTGGACGGCAAGCGCATCTCCTGCGCCGCGGAATCGCTGGCGATGGAGGCGGGGCATCTCAGCATCAAGGGCGGCGTGCTCTCCTTCAGCGGCAGGCTGCTTCTGCATCAGTTCCAGCATGTCTGCACCGCGGCCCGCAACGTGTGGGAATACTGCCGCCGTCGGGAATCCACCTGCGACGAACGCAGGGAACAGACCAGAGGGCTGGCGCAGAGCTCCGCCGGCAGGATGCGCATCACTGCGGAAACCAGCTGGCGCGTGCGGACGGAATGCGCCGACGTGCAGGCCAGGGAACACATGCTGCTCAATGCCGGGCATATCAAGATAGGATAGCCATCATGTACGCACTCACTCTTGACGGCGGCACCTGCCTCAGCACGCCGCCGGATGTCTGCCAGACACCGGCCACGCCTTCCCCCGTGCCCGTCCCCTACGTCAACCAGTTTGACGCCGCTGATGTTACGCCGTCCACGGCCAGCAGAAAAGTCTTCCTTGCCGGTGCGGGCGCGCTGACCGTCAAGTCGAAAGCCCCACGCTCCTCCGGCGACGAGGCCGGCGTCAATGGCGGCGTCGTCAGCGGCAGGAACATGGGGCAGGGCGAATTTATCAGCGGTTCCATGAAGGTCATGATCGAAGGTCAGAAGGCCGTCATGCAGTCCTCCCAGACAAAGCATAACAACGGCAACACCATCGGCATGTGCCTTCAGGCCAGACAGACCAAGGTCGATTTCAGCATGTAGGCGCGGGCGGCCCGGCAAGAGTCACCATGCGCACTTCCGGATCGTCCACGTCAGGGAACGGCCCGAAGGCCAGCGCGTCCGGCATGCCAGACAGTTTTACATAGTAGGAGCAGGCATCGTCCAGCATATTGTGCACTCCCCAGGCTTCAAATTCCCCCCGGGAGGCGGCCATGCGCATGCCCTGTACAGGACGCTCCAGCGTGCACCGCGCGGGAATGCCGCCCGCAGGCCCTACGCCATGCGCAAGGGGACGCACAGCGTCTCCGGACTCGTCACATCCCAGCACGCCCATGAAGGCCCCCCGCCACCGTTCCCCCGCCGGGCCGGCTTCCAGCCATATACCCAGCCCCGGCAGGCAGTGCACATTGAGCCTGTACGTTGCAGGCGCGCCGGCGGACGGCATGTGCAGCCGCGCCACCATTCTGGCCGCAGGCGCATGCCGTGCCACTGCGGCCTGCGCAAAGGGCGTCGGCAATGCGGCGGAAAGAGAAGCGCCATCCGGAGAAATAACCACGGGGAAGCCGGCCCCGTGCACGGCCTGCGCCCCCAGCAGCGCAAGAGAAAGCCCGCGCATGACCGCAGGCTCCGACAGCGCCCGGCAGGAACCGGCCACAAGCCAGCCGTCCGTCTCCGGACGGGCGAGCTCCGCCAGCAGCGCTCCCGCCGCATCAGGGCCGGGAGTCCAGAAATGGGCGGCCACATCCAGCCCCATCCCCTGAAGCTCCGAGCCCAGCAGACGGGCCAGTCCCTCATTGTGTTCCAGCAGGGTCAGAACGCAGCGCTTTGCCTTCATGCCTCGCTCCTTTCCATGAAGCGCAGGGCAAAACCGCCCGCCTCATCCACAGACAGCTCCACTGCCGCCGGCATGTCCCCGTCGCTCATGTGCGCAAGAATGGCACGCGACAGGCGCGGCAGAATGGCGCCGTTGATAATATAGTCAATGTTGCGGGCGCCGGTTTCCACCTCCGTACAGCGGGCGGCTATCCGCGCGGGCACGGCATCCGTCCACGACAGGCGCATTCCCGCGCTGCCGGCCATGCGGCGGCGCAGCTTCTCCAGCTTCAGCAGCACGATGCGCTCCAGCGCCTCATCCTTCAGACTGACATAGGGAACCACCTGCATGCGGGCCAGCAGGGCCGGCTGGAAATGACGCGACAGCACGGGACGCACGGCGGCGGCCACGGCAGCATAGTCCGCTTCCTCCTCTTCGGCTGTCATGGCCTGAATAATATCCGAAGCGAGATTGGAGGTGAGCATGATAATGGTATTTCTGAAGCTCACCTCGGTTCCTTCGCCATCCTTCAAAACGCCCTTGTCAAAGACCTGATAGAAGAGCTGCATCACGTCCAGATGCGCCTTCTCCACCTCGTCCAGCAGCACGACGGAATAGGGGGCGCGGCGCACGGCCTCGGTAAGCAGTCCGCCCTCCCCATAGCCCACATAGCCGGGAGGCGAGCCCACCAGACGGGATACGGTGTGCTTTTCCTGAAATTCGCTCATGTTTACGGTGATGACGCCCTTTTCACTGCCAAAGAGCGCATCCGCCAGCGCCAGGCCCGTCTCCGTCTTGCCCACGCCCGAAGGCCCCACCAGCAGGAAGACCCCCAGCGGCTGCTCCGGCGCGCGCAGGCCGGCCTTGCTGGCCTGAATCCCTTCGGCAATGGCGGCCAGCGCCATGTCCTGCCCCATGATGCGCTGACGCAGAATATCTTCCAGCCGCGCCACGGTCGCCGCCTCGTCGCGGGCCATCCTGCCCACGGGAATGCCCGTCCAGTCCGCCACCACCCTGGCCACCGTGTCCGGCGATACCTCCACGGAAAGCAGCCCCCCGTCCGTGCGGCAGGCATCCAGAGACGCGCGGGCCTCAGCCAGCGCGCCGCGCAGGTCATCCGTCTCCTTCCCGGCGGCCCAGGCATCCAGCAGGGCGGTGCGGGCATCCATAAAGGCTCTGGCCGCTGTCATCTCCGTCTTCCACGCCGTTTCCAGCGCGGCGGCCCTGCCTTCCCCGCCGGCAATGGCTTCACGGAGCCCGGCCATGCGCACGGCGTCAGCCTCAATCCCGTTGGCCGCGTCGCGCTCCAGCGCCGCCAGCTCCCGTTGCAGGGCCTGCACATGACGGCGGCAGTCCTCCAGCGGCGCCGGCACGGAGGCAAGGCTCACCTTGACGCGGGCGCAGGCCGTATCCAGCAGATCCACGGCCTTATCCGGCAGATGCCGCCCCGTGATATAGCGGGCGGCAAGGCGGGCGGCCGCCTCCACGGCATCATCACGCACCAGCACGCCATGCGCCTTTTCATAGCCGGGGCACAGCCCGCGCAGAATGAGCGCCGTTGTTTCCGGCGAAGGCTCCGCCAGGGAGACGACCTGAAAACGTCGGGCCAGCGCAGGATCCTTTTCAAAATATTTCTTGTATTCCTTCCATGTAGTGGCCGCGCAGGTACGCAGTTCGCCACGCGCCAGCGCGGGCTTCATTAGGTTGGCCGCATCATTGCCGCCGGCCCCCACAAGCAGATGCGCCTCGTCAATAAAGAGAATGACGGGCCTTGGCGAGGCGGACACCTCATGCAGCACCCCCTTCAGGCGGCGCTCGAACTCGCCCTTCACGGATGCCCCCGCCTCCAGCAACCCCATGTCCAGCCCCAGCAGGGAGACGCCTTTCAGCGCATCCGGCACATCCCCTTCCGCGATGCGCAGAGCCAGCCCTTCCATGACGGCCGTCTTGCCCACGCCGGGATCACCCACCAGAATGGGATTATTCTTTCGGCGGCGGGCCAGAATATCCACCATCTGGCGAATTTCCATATCTCTGCCGAAAACGGGATCCATCTTGCCTGCCGCGGCTCTGGCCGTAAAATCTTCGCAGAAACGGGCAAGGAAGCCCTCTTCCCCGCCCGGAGCAGGCTCCCCGCCTGCCGCGCCGCCTGCCGTGCCGCCGGATGCCGGGCCGCTGTCCTCGACGGAGGCCGCCGTCAGCTCGGCAAAGCGCCGCTGCGCGTCCTCCCGGTTGATTCTGGACAGCTCCGCACCGTATCCCCCCTGCGCATAGAATGAGGGCCGCCGCAGAAATGCCAGCAGCACGGCTCCTGAACGGATGCGCCCCAGGCCAAGGTCCACCGAGGCCACCAGCCAGGCCGCCTCCAGCAGTTCCTGCAACAGGGGAGAAAATACCGGCCGCCCCGAATTGCCCGAACGGAACGTTTCCAGCGCCGCGTCCAGCTCCCGGCGCAGGCGCACGGTGTCCGCCTGTCCCGCCGTCATGAGACTGATATCTGAAGCGGCATCCTCAAGACAGGCTGCCAGCAGGTGCTCCACCGTCACTTCATAGTGCCCGCGGCTCACTGTCATGCCCGCGGCCGCGTGCAGCATCTGGACGCAGAACCCGTTGCATTTGTCAATCAGACCCTTCATTTCGACGCCAACCATACGCTCCCCCAACGCGGATACGGCGGCAGGAATGCCCCGCCGCCGCCTGTACCAGATGCTATTTCTTCCAGCTGTCCACGTATTCTATATTGCCGTCATTGTACGTCCAGCTGATCTTGGAGTAGGTGAAGGAGACCTTCTCCATGTCGCTGTACGGCTTGTTGTCCGGCAGGAAGGTTTCCGGCGTGAACCTGGCAATGGACACGATGATGGCTTCCTCCAGCTTGACAGTGAAGTATTTTTCTTCCGTGCCATCCGGCTTGATGCGGTAATGATCAAGCGTCACGGTGCACTGCTCGCCCGTGCAGCAGGCCTTGTACAGCTTGGGAGACGCCATATCCAGATGCTTTTCAATGGTCAGCGGATGATGAATGCGCTGGCCCGTGGGCAGGCCGGTGTGCGTATCCTTGGGGATTTCCACCAGATGCTCTGTGGCGAACACGAGTATTCTGTCCTTCTTGTCGCCTCCCTGCGGGCAGTCGCCCTTCATTTCGCCCTGGGACTTTCCTTCCACCTTCAGATATGCGGTAAGAGCCATGAGAAACACTCCTTTCCGAGGATGCGGGTACGGTGCCGGCAAGGCCGTCCATCGACGCTGCCGCACTAGTTCTTGTCCAGCTTTCCCACCAGAGAGAGCGTAAAGCTGGAGCCCATATATTTGAAGTGGGGGCGCGCCTTCAGGCTTACGGAATACCATCCCGGTTCGCCGGGCACGTCGTTCACCTCCACCTGTGCCATGCGCAGGGGGCGCTTGCTGCGGGTCACGGGATCGGGGTCGTCCATTTCCGTGACGTACTGGCTGATCCAGTTGTTCAGCTCGCGGTCAAGATCGTTCTTTTCCTTCCACGTGCCGATATTCTCGCGCTGAATCACCTTGATGTAGTGGGCGAGGCGGTTCATGATCATCATGTAGGGCAGCTGGAGAGAGAGCTTATAATTCAGCTCCGCCTCCCTGCCTTCGGGCGTATTGCCGAACACCTTGGGGCGCAGGGCGGAATTGGCGGAGAAGAAGGCCGCATTGTCCGCACCCTTGCGCATGGTCAGCGCAATGAAGCCTTCCTCGGCCAGCTCGTATTCGCGGCGCTCGGAAATGAGCACCTGCGTGGGAATCTTGGTCTGCACCTGGCCCATGGATTCGTAGGTATAGACGGGCAGGTTATCCACCGAGCCGCCGCCCTGGGGGCCGATGATATTGGCGCACCAGCGATACTGCGCGAAGCTGTCGGTCAGGCGGGAGGCAAAGGCAAAGGCCGTGTTCCCCCAGCAGAAATCCTCCGTCCGCGCGGCTTCTTCCGTAAAGGAAAAGCTCCGGGCCGGAACGGTTTCGGGGCCGTAGGGCACGCGCAGCAGAAAGCGCGGCAGCGTCAGCCCCACGTAGCGCGCATCCTCGCTTTCACGGAAGCCGCGCCACTTGGCATACTGCGGCATGTCAAAGATGGACTTCAAATCCTTGAGATTGGGCAGATCGTCCCAGCTGTCCAGACCGAAAAACTCCTTGCCCGCTGCCGCAATGAAGGGCGCATGGGCCATGGCTCCCACGCTGGCGACAGAGCGCAGCAGCTGCATGTCCTGCGGGCCGCAGCCGAATTCGTAGTTAGCCACCACGGCCCCCACGGGCTGCCCGCCGAACTGGCCGAATTCCGCCGTGTACAGATGCTTGTACAGGCCGGACTTGGTGACATCCGGAGCATCTTCGAAGTCATCCAGCAGGTCCTGCTTGGAGACATTGATGAATTCCAGCTTGATATTCTGCCGGAAGTCCGTGCGATCCACCAGAAACTTCAGGCCACGCCACGCGCTTTCCAGCTTTCTGAAATCCTCATTGTGCAGTACGGCATTGACCTGCGCCGACAGTCTGGCATCAATGTCCGCGATCATGGTATCCACAAGGCCGGCGGAAATCTTGCATTCCGCGCTGCCGGAAACCAGCTGCTTCAGAAATTCCCGAAGGCCCGCGCGGGTGGCCGCGTAGCCCTCGTCCTGCGGACGCAGGCGGGTGGCCTCCACAATATCGTCCAGCAGGGTGGTCGCGGCGGCGGGGGCGGCGGTCTGCGCCTGCATGTCTGCCTGGCTCATTGCTTTTCCTCCTCGATGCCCAGCTCCTTCAGCAGTCTGGCGCGGGCGTCCGCATCCGTCACCATGTCCTGCACCTTGCGCCGGAAGTCCGGCACATTGGCTAGGGGGCCTTTCAGAGCCTTCAGCGCGTCGCGCAGCTCAATGAGCCGCATCAGCTCGGGAATCTGCCGCACAATGGCGTCCGGCTCAAAATCACGCATGCCGGAAAATTTCAGATCCGCCGTCAGGAAGCTGTCCTGTTCCTCGGTGATGCGGTTCGGCACGGATATTTTCAGGCCGATTCCCTGCCCCGCCATAACGCTGTTGAAATTATCCTTGTCAATGGAGACAGGCTCGCGATCCTCCACGGGGCGCTCGTCTGTCTGATTCGTAAAATCGCCCAGCACCATCAGCTTCAGGGGGAGCTCAACATCCTCCTGCGCATTTCCCGTGGCGGGACGATAGACAATATTCACCCGTTCCTTCGGGGCGACGGAACCTTCCTTGCCGGCCATGAGCAACTCCTCCGCGGCATGACGTGCCGTTGCACGCCCCCGCGCGTTGATTCAGCCACAGATAAAAAACAGCCGCGCCTATGGCAGCAGGCGCAGCGCTCCCGCCGGGTCCAGACGCGATGCCCGCCGCAGGGCCTCAGCCATGCGCGCACCGCTCCGGTCATCCTCCAGCCCCCTGGCAAGGCGGTATTCCGCCGCCCAGACGGCAAAGGCCAGAGGAGTATCCCATTCCTCCAGATGGAAATGATCCACGGCTTCCAGCAACTCCCGCACAATGCCTTCCGCCAGCACCCATTGCTGCCGCCGGCAGAGGATGTCCGCCTGCGCCAGCCGCAGGCGCACCGCATCACGGCCGCCGCAGGACGCGGCGGGGCAGGCCAGCGCCGCCAGCGCCGCCGCCGTGCGTCCCTCCCGCGCTTCCCGCTCCGCGGCGCGCAGACATGCCGCCACCGGGTCTTCCGGCAGGGCGGCATCCTGTCTCCCGCCTGCTCCGGCAGCAAGCCATGCCCGGGCCTCGGGGGAGGCAAAGGGCAGGCCGCCGTCAAAGGAAAGCCCGCTGACGCCCTCCAGACGCGCGGCAAAGGCGGCATACTCCTGCCGCACGGCCTCCGCCGCTCCGGCATAGGCTTCCCCCATGCCCGACAGCGCCTGCGACAGCAGGAAGGGCAATGTGAGCCACAGGGGACTGGCAGGAATGAAATTCAGCAGAGCGCGGACTGCCTGCGCGGGCTGTCCGCCCCCCAGCAGACGTTCCGCATTGACGGCCACGTCCGTATCCGGCGCGGCAATGGCCGTCTGTCCATCTTGGGCAGGAGGCAGATGGACAATGCGGCCCAGCAGGGAAAGGAATACCGTCCTCCACAGGACAGGCTCCGCCGGCAGGGGCTCCGCCCGGGCCAGAAGAGCGGCCACATCGCCGGCAAAGGCATGCAGGGCCGCCAGCGCGGCGGCGGTATCCGCCCCATCCTCCAGCACGGGAGCGGGACAGGCGGCGGGCGCCGCGGAAGGAGCGGGGGGCGGCGGCGCGGCGGGCAGGGGCTCGGGAGAGGCAGAGGGCGGCGGCGCGGCAGCCGGAGGGGCTGGGCTGGGCTCGTCAGGAAGAGGCTGTTGCTGCTCCTCCGCTGGCGCGGGGAGCGGCTGCACAGGCAGGGAGGCCACGGCCTCCTCCACCTGCCGCAGAGGCGGGAAATCCGGCATCAGCTCCCCGATGCACCTGTCCAGACGCCGCACGATTTCCGTACCGCGCAGCACGGTGTCCGCCGGCAGAGGGGTCGCATCCTTCCAGCTCTCAAGCAGCGCCAGGGAGCGCTCCTGCCACCATTCAAGGCTGTTCATGCGGGCTTTCATCCGCTTCCGGGGGGGGAATGCCTCTTCCCACCAGCAGGAAAGAAGATCGGCCAGCACGCCGGCGCCATCGGCCCACGCCTCAAAGCCGTGAAGATGCCCCTGGGCGATGGAAAGATAGACGGCTGCGGGAATATCCTTGGCCTTGTGGCGCAGCAGCGTCATGGCAGACTCCGCCACGACGCCCCAGTCGGGAAGCCCGCCCGTAATGGCCGTCAGCTTGCCCAGCTCATCCTGCATGGCCGCGTACTCCGGCTCATACCGGGCATCCTGCCCGGCCGGACAGTCACCCGGAATCGCGTCCCGTCCCGCACCCTTCCAGTCCCACATATTCCTCCCTATTCACAAAGGAAACATGCGCGGCAGCCCGCTGCTTCACATTTCCGCACTTACTTCTAAAGATACCGTATTCTCTTCCGAGAATCAATCGCGAAATGCACGCGGGCGCGGCAGCCGCCGCCGCACAAAAGTCTTTACTTCATCCGGCCCATACAGTAACATTGTATCGTGAACAGTTTGATTTTTCTAGAATTTTTCTAATATGTCAACCGGGTGGATGCGCATGTTCACAGGCATCGCCGCCGCAGCTCTGGCTGCATGCCTTGCCGCGGCGGGCATGACCGGAGAGTCCCTGCCGCCCGCGCCCGCCGTGCTGAGTATCTCCATCGGCATGCGCGGCACCACGGCAGACATGCGCCTGCGGGATACCGACCATGTTCCGAGCGGCATGGTCTTTGTTCCGCCGTTCATTCTGCGTCACTACCATGCCGCGGACGCAGTGTTCGAGCGCGTGACGCTCCGCACCTGCGCGGCAGGCGGCGCGGTGACGGGCATGGAGCTTTCCGGCTCCCACGGGCAGGAAGCGCTGGCGCTGGCAAGGAAAAAATTCTCCCTTCGGCCCGGCGAGCGTACCGACGAACATCCCCTGCCCGGCGCGGGCGCGGAATGGCAGTATGCCAAAAGCTTTGCGCAGGATGTCCGCCTTTCCCTGCGTGTGCATGGCGGCAGGGCCGAACTTGTCCTGCATTCGCCCGCCGCGGAGGCGCAATGCCGCAGGAAGCTGGAGGAGGCGCGCAGGCAGATGGCGGATGTGCTGGCAGACCGGGAACAGCAGCGTGCGGCGCAACGCGGCGCTGCCTTTTAACGCCCCGCACCGGCCTGCGCACGCCCCGCTGACGCCGCCAGCGTACTTTTCACGGGACGGCCGACTATGGACAGATATTATCGACATCAGCTGGAACTGCTGCGCGAAGGCGCGAAGGACTTTGCGCTGGCGCATCCGGCGCTTGCCCCCATGCTGCTGGGACAGGGCAATGACCCGGATGTCGAACGCATTCTGGAAGGAACGGCCTACCTGTGCGGCAAGATTCAGGAGCGGCTGGACGCCACGGCGCCCGAGTTCATCACGGCACTGCTGCAACTGGTCTATCCGCAGGCGCTCCTCCCCCTGCCCTCCCTCACGCTCATGCAGTTCACGCCTGTGCCCGGCTTCATCGAAAGCATCTTCATCCCCGCCGGAACACAGGTTGCCTCCCGCCCGGTGGACGGCGTGCAGTGCCTGTACAGCACCATGCGAAGCATGCGGGCACTGCCCATCCGCATTGCCTCCGTCCTCACAGACAGGCAGGGCGAGGAAACGCGGGTCCGCCTCACGCTGGAAAGTACCACGGGCATCCTGCCCCTGCTTTCCAGCGAAGGGCTGGTGCTGCATCTTGCCGGAGACTATGCCCTGGCAGCCAACCGCTTTCAGGCGCTTGCCTCGCAATGCACCGGCATCACGGCAGAGCTGGGAACGGCGCGCATCTCCCTGCCGCCGCATGTCCTGCTGACGGCCAGCGCGGAGAACAGCGACCCGCGCATTGCCGATGCGCTGCCGCATAACAGCGCCTGCATGCAGGTGCTCCGCTACTTCTATCTGCCCCAGCAGCAGCTCTTTCTCCGGCTGGAAGGACTGGACAGACTGTTCCGCGACGGCGACGCCACCCGGCTTGTCATCACCTTCTCCCTGCGCGGCAGCGGCATTCCCGACTTTACACAGGATGCCTTTGCGCTCAACACCGTGCCGGCCATGAATATCTTTGAATGCCCGGCCGATCCCGTCCAGCTTGATCACACCCGCGAGGAATATCCCGTGCGCGCGCAGGACGCCCGCGAGCATTTCATTGAAATCCTTGCCATCAACAGGGTCACGGCTCTTGTCGGCGGCAGCATTGAGCCATACTCCCCCTATGAATCCTTCCGGGCGGGCGGGGCGGAACGCGCCTACAGCACGCGCATACGCATGACGGAAAGCGGCATCGCCCCGGACTTCCTGATCATGCCGCTGTACAAAAAGCAGGATGCGCCGGAAGACATGGCGCGGGCCACGCTCTCCGTGCGGCTCACCTGCTGCAACCACACGCTGCCTTCCCGGCTGGGCGCCGGGGACATCTGCATGCCCACGGATACCTCCCCCGCGCAGACGGAAATGCGCAACCTCACCACGCCCACGCCGCATGTGCCGCGCGTGCGGGAAGAAGCCAGGCTCTGGCGCTTCCTGTCCTACATGAACAGCAACCTGCTTTCCATGGCCTCTGCCGGGGCGCTGCGCTCACTGCTGGAACTGCACATCATGGCCGCCCCGGGAGCCCCGGAGATGGCCGCCGCCAACCTCCGGCGCTGCAACGCCATCGTGGACTTCAGGAGCAGCCCCGAGGACATGCTCTGGCGCGGGCGCCCGCTGCGCGGGTTTCATGCGGAACTGACGCTCAACCCCGCCGGCTTTGTCTCCCGCGGAGACATGCACCTCTTCGCCCACACGCTGAACAGCTTTCTTGCCAGCTTCGCCCCTGTCAACACATACTGCCGCCTCACGCTGACCGTGAGCGGCACAGGAGAAAAACGCCAATGGCCGCCAAGACTGAGCGACAAACCGTTGATCTGATGCGCCTGATGCAGGAAAGGCCGGCCATGTTCTCCCTGGGGCAAATCCTCCGGCTGGCGGCGCTGGAACAGGCGCGGAACCCCGACACACCGCCCGTCCGCGTGCGTTCATGGCTCTCCCTCGCCTTCCCCTCCGCGGAGGTGGAAGCTGTGGACGTGGCGCACGGCGTCCGCCGCGTGACTGCCACCAGAGGCGGCCTGTACAGCACGCTCGGCCCCCTGCCCACCTTCTACACTGAGGAACTGCTGGAGGAGGCGCGGAGCGATGCCTCCGTATCCCGCGACTTTCTTGATATTCTTACGGACAGGCTCGTCCAGCTTGATGCCGGCGCGGCCCGCCATGCGCGCCTGCCCCAGCGCTGCCTTGAGGAGCACGACAGCGCAGCCCGGGATGTCATCCGCGCTCTGGCCGGCGGCGCGGACATCCCCGAACTCATGCCCGCGCACATGGCCACGCTGCGTCTGCTGGCCGGCAACAGGCGCACGGCGGAGGGACTGGCCCGGTATATTGAACTCCGTACCGGGCTGGCGCGCGTCAGCATTGAACAATGTGTCCCCAGCTGTGTGCATATCCGCCCGGAGCAGCACTGCCGACTGGGACGGCAATGCGCCACGCTGAGAGAAGACGCCGTCATCGGCACGGAGGTGGAGGACGTGGGCAGAAAGATACGCATCCATGCGCACGGGCTGGATTCCGAAACCATGCGCGGCTGCATGGCGGGCGGCAAAGTGCACGGATGTATCTGCGCCGCCGTGCGCGAATATCTTATGGCGCCTCTTGCCTTCGACATTGTGCTGCATCCCGGGGAGGCAGCCGCCCCGCCCCGCAGGCTGGGAGAAAATGCCCGCATCTGCGCCTACCTGCCTGCGGAAGGCGCGCTTCAGGCCGTGTGCATCCCTTCCCGCGAGGAGCATGCGGCATGAGGCCCCGCGCATGGCTGCTGCCAATCGCCTTGCTTGCCGGTGCGGGGCTGGCCGCCTGCGGCGGAGGCCAGACCTTTCCGCCGCCCTCCCCCAGCGAGGACCCCGCGCAGGTGACGTGGAATCTGGAACCCGGCGGCCTGCGCTACCGGCTGGCGGCTTCTCCCGATCTGAATCTTGACGACGGGCACCCGCTGGGTCTCACCGTCTGCGTGTACCAGCTGGCCGATCTGGAAAAATTTCAGGACATGGCCAGCTCCGCCGAAGGGGTGGACAGGCTTCTGGACTGCTCGGCGGAAGTTGCGGGCGCGCGTACAGCGCGGCGCCATTTCCTCCAGCCCGGAGAAGAGCGCCTGGTGACGGCGGACAGGGCGGAAAAGGCCCGCTATCTGGCCGTAGCGGCCGGCTACAGCCACAGGCAGGCGGACATGTGCTCCGCCATCCAGCCCTTCCCGGTCAGCAGGGGAAGCCGGGGCGTCATCTTCCGCACAACAGTCTATTCCGCCGCGCCGCTTGACGCCATCATCCACTGCACGGAAAGCGCGGTCACCATTACAGGGGTCAACCGTGAACAGTAATCCTCTTTTGTGGGAACAGGGGCTGTTTCTCCAGCCCCAGCATTTCCAGCTGGAGCATCTCCAGCTCAGCCAGCTCCAGCACCAGCTCTGCACGCTTATCACGCCGTGGCTGTGGGGCATACGCACGCTGGACATCAACGAGGCGGCGCTGGGAAGCGGCATCTTCGAAATCAGCAGACTGGAGGCGCTCTTTCCTGACGGCGCCTCCGTCCGCTTCCCCGGCAATGCCACACTGGAGCCGCGCGCCTTTCGCGACGCATGGAGCAACCCGGAACAGACGCTGACCGTGAGCCTGGGCCTCGCCCCCATGCGAAGCGCGGGGGGCAACCTCCGCAAGACGGACTCCCCCGGGAATGCCCCGGCGGAATGCCGCTACACGGCACCCCTCTCGCCTGACCGGGTACCGGACATGTACGGCGACGGCCCCGCCGCCGACATCAGCACCATGCGCTTCAACCTGCGTCTGGTCTTTGAAGGGGAACAGGCCGAAGGGCTCATGCTCATCCCCGTCGCGCGACTGCGCCTGAACGGAGAGCGCGTGGTGCAGGACGCCTCCTTTGCTCCCCCCTGCCTGAATCTGCATGCCAGCGATCTGCTCCTCCGGCTGACCAGAACCGTGCGGGATTCTCTCCTGTCCCGCTGCCGCCAGCTGGAGGACTACAAGCTTGTCGCCGGCGAGGCTGGGAGCTTCTTCGGCGCTTCCGACTTGCAGGGTATCACGCTGTTCTGCATTCTGGGCGTCCTCAGCCGCAACGCGCCGCAGATTGTCCAGTATCTCGAATGCCCGCAGGTGCACCCCTGGACCATCTATCTCCAGCTCTGCCGCATTGCCGGGGAGCTTTCCGTCTTTTCCTCCGGCCTCTCTCCCCTGGGCGAGAACGTGCGCGGCACACGCCTCATTCCGCCCTATGATCATGAAAATCTTGCCGCCTGTTTTACGGCAGTGCAGGAGATTATCCTCCGGCTGGTGGACACACTGGTGGTCGGCCCGGCCTATACCTTCATGCTGGAACAGCGCGACGGGGCATATTCCACAGTCCTGTCGCAGGAAGCCTGCGGTTCCTATGCCTACTGGCTGCTGCTGCGCAGTCCCTCGCCCGAGGCCCTTGCCCGGCAGGCGCGCTTCGCCCGGCTTGTGCCCACGGAGGAACTCCACGCCATTGTGGCGCAGGCGCTACCCGGCGTGCGCCTTGTCCGGGCCGAACAGGCACCGGCGGGCCTGCCCAGGCGCGGGGACACGCTCTACTACAACATTGATACCGGCGATCCGCTGTGGGAGAAAATTCTGCGCGGCAGGGGGCTTTCCCTCGTCCTCCCCGCCGGCATCCCCGATGTCACCGTGCAACTCGCCGTGGTGCAAAGGTAGCCCATGCGCACATGCAACACCCGTTTCAGCCGGCTGATGGCGGAAGCTCTGGCGCTGTCCGCCGCCACGGACAGGCCGCTGGAGGACATTGCCACCGCACTGGCACAGCTGGCGGATGCGGAGCGGGCCCTGCCGCCGGCCCCCCTGCCCGACGGCCAGCTGCGGCGCACCGCGGACGCAGACGTGCCTGAAGCCCAACGCCTGGCCATATATGCCTGGATTGACGAGCAGATGCTGCACTCGCCGCGTCCGGACGCCGCAGCCTGGGCAGGCATGAGCCTCCAGATGCGCTATTGCCACACCACCGCCGCCGGCATGCTCTTCTACGATCGTCTTGATGCGGAACTGGATGCCTGCGGCATTCCCCGCATGGAGAACGGAGAACCCCTGCCCACCGTCCAGCGCCTGCGGCTCGCCGCGGCCAATCCGCCTTCCGGCTCCGCCCTGCCCGCCTTTGCCCTGTGCCTGCTCTACGGATTTCAGGGAAAATACTACGACAGCCCGGATATGCTCCAGTCCTTCCGCATGGCCAGCTACCAGCTTCTCACCGCGCTGGAGCGATGTGAGGCCACGGATGCCACCCCGCCGCAACCGCAGGAACGCCCCTCGCGGATAGTGCTGCGCTATCTGGAGCCCGTCCTTCTCATTCTTGTTCCCCTTGTCCTGACCGTGGGCTTCGGCCTGTTCTGCGCAGCCCTGCTGACCAGTATTTCGCCTGACTTCCACGCATGAGGCATCCTATGAAATTTTTTGGGAAGCTCTTCAAATACCTGCTCATACTCGTCCTCCTCGGGCTTCTGCTGGGCATGCTCACGGCTGTTTCCTGGTGGATGCGCTGGCCCGTCGGCACAGGCTGCGCCATCGTTGCCGGCCTGAGCGGAGCAGTCCTGCTTTTCCTGAGCTTCAGGAAGCTCTGGCGCTGGCGCAACAGGAAGGCCTTTGTTGCTTCCGTGCTGGCCAGACAGAAGGAAGATGGCGCCGCCTTCACCGGCGGCGATCCCCTGAGCAGCGCATGGGCGGCCGGACGGGCATATCTGGCGCAATCCCGCCTGCGCCACATGGCGCGGGCGTCACTGCCCTGCTTTCTGGCGCTGGATGACGCGGCCGCAGGGCCATGCCTGTTCGCCGTCGCAGGAAACAGCATCCCCCCGGCCCGGGAACAGACCCTTCTGCGCTGGCATTTCTTCCAGCATTCCATGGTGCTGCAATTCCATGCCGATGACTCCGACAGCGCGTCCTGGGAAAACCTGCTGGGCATGCTGACGGAGCACCGCAGGGACATCCGCTTCAGGGGCGTGCTTCTGACCATCAGTGCGGACAGTCTGCTGGCCGGCGCCACGGAAGGGCTTCACGCCCGCGCGCAGCGCCTGCGCGGCAATGTGCAGCAGCTCATGCTCGCCTTCAACAGAATCCTGCCCGTACACGTGCTGATTACCGGGCTGGAGACGATTCCGGGCATGGCCGCCCTGCTGGAACGCCTGCCCCGGGATGACAGGGATGCCATGCTCGGCGGCATCGTTGATTCCGGCCTTTCCCCCCATGTCGGCGTCGAGGCCCTTCGGAAGGCCCTTGCCCGGCTGCGCCATTGCATCGACAAGGAGGCATCCAGAGGCACGCCTCCCGCCGGCAACGATCTCCGGGCGCTGGAAGAGCTCGCCGCTCTGGCAGAGCCTCTGGAAAGGTTCCTGAATGATTTCAGCGGCTCCCTGCCGCATCAGGCCGCGCCGGAACTCCGCAGCATCTGCCTTGCGCAGGAACCGGCAGGACAGTCTTCCGGCGGCTCCTTTCTGCACGCATACCTGCTTGACTTCCTGCCGCACGATACCGCCGCCCCCCGCCCGCTGGGCGGCGGCCTTTCGCTGTATGCCGCCACAGGGGCGTACTGCTATGCCGCGCTGCTGCTCTGCACGCTGGGCATCTGCGGCATCATGGCAGTCAGCTCCATCTATCAGGCGAGGGTTATCCGGGAATACGCCAGCCCCAGGCAGGAAAACATCGGCGGCAATCCCGCCATCAACAGCCTGCACAGCCGCATGATGCGCATCCTCGCCATGGAAAAGGAGCACAGGGCATGGCTCCTGCCCTCTCCCGGCCAGGATGTGCTGGGGCGCACCATCGCAGTGCTGAAAGCCCAATTTGCCGGCGATGTCTTCTCTACCATCATCACACCGGCCATACGCGGCAATCTGGCTGTTTCCCGCAGCGCGCCCGGACAGAGCCGGCAGGATGCCAGCACTATGGAAATGCTGTGGTACATCGGCCTGATGGCAGACAAGATCAAGGTCGGCCACGTGAATATGGACGACGCCGCACGGTATCCGCTGACGGCCGCCACGGAAAAGACATGGACGGTATATACCGGCTCCATCCTCGCCAATGCCATCGAATGGGCCGAGGACACGCACATGCTCAGGGCCTGCATTGCGGAGATGCGCCGCGCCGTGGCATCCCTCACCTGCAATGCCGACTTTCTCACCAAGGTTGCCCAGCAGTTTGACAGCAACAACGAGGCCAGGCGGATTTGCGTATCCCAGTACTGGAACCATCTGCCCCTTGGCGATGAGGCGGACTTCTGCGTGCCGCCGCACATGACCGTTCACGGCCTGCGCAGCATTGAAGAAAAAATATCGGACATCGGGGGCGTAGCCGGAGACAACCCGGAGCTGAAGCGCACGCTGGCCCAGTACCGCGACAGATACCTGCTGGCGTACGCCGACGCATGGAAAGCCTTCATCACCTCCTTTGACCGTGCCTGGCAGAGCAATCTCCAGCGCCGCATCTATACCGACATGGGCAGCCTCCGCGACTTCAGATCGCTGCCGCACATCCGTCTCATGCTTGATCTCGACAAGCAGCTGGCCCCCCTGCTGGAAGAACAGTTCAACCAGCCGTGGATACGGGACTTTCCCCTGCTGCATGCCATGACTCAGGCCGCCGTGGCCTATTCCGGCACGGAGGACGTCACGCCGCTCTCCTCCATCATTACCCTGCTTGTCAGCGCCCCGGACATTCTGACCAGACTGCATGCGGAGGCGCATAGCGCCGCCCGGCTCCGGAAAATACTGCTGGCAACGGAAAGCCTGCACCGCAGCTTCACAGACGCATTTCTCACCCTGCGCACCATCTCCAACACGGCGGATGCCCTGGGCATGGCCAGAGCCATGTTTGCGGCCTCCCGCCAGAACAAGGCCGGGAACAGCGATCCCTATGCTCTGGCGCGGCAGGAGCTCCGGCAGGCTCTTGAGACCGTCAGCCCGGATCGGGTCTCTCCCCTCAAGAATATCTTCATCGGCATGCTGGACTTTGTGGGGCAGGGCGTCATCGTACAGGCCGCCAACGAGCTTCAGGACATCTGGGAAATGGAAATTCTCGCCAATCCCGCCAATCTGTACAGCAACGGAGATACCGGCAGCCTGTACGGGGAAAAGGGCATTGTGTCCGAATTTGTCCATACCAGGCTCGCGCCCTTTATAAAGCGCACTCCGGGGGGGATCATCGCCAATGTCTGGAACGACATTCCCTTCCCCTTCACCGAGGATTTCCTGACCTCTCTTTCCCGCGCGGAACAGGTGGCCGCCGCTCCCGCCAGGGACGAGTATGTCATTATGCTGCGCTCCTCGCCCACACTGGTGAATGTGGATGCGACTCTGCGTCCCGACATGACAGTGCTGACCCTCAGAGGCGACAGGGAAGACCAGACGCTGACCAATCGCAATTACCCGCGCCAGCAGGCCTTCACCTATCGTCCGAAGGAGCATGGCGAAACCGTGCTTGAACTGCGCTTCCCCAGCTTTACCCTGCGGCAGACCTGGCCGACATTCATAGACTTCCTTGAAAACATGAAGGGCGGAGACTACATATTTACGCCTGAGGACTTTCCCTCCCAGGCGGAGCGCCTGGCCAGGGCCGGCATCAGGGAGATTACCGTCCGCATCCTTGCGGACAATGCCGCGGAGGCCATTCATCAGGTGGGACAGGAGCCTCCCGTGCTTCAAAAGCGCATAACCTACACATGGTGAACAGCATGACGCCACTACGTCTCTTGCAACGCTGGATGCTGGGGCTCTGGCTTGCCATCCTCGCCGCGCTGGCCCTGGCTGCGGGCGTCAGCATCACGGGCGAGCAGCCCGGCAGTCTCGTGGCCTTCCTTTTTTCCCGTCCTGTCACGCAGGTGCGGCTGGAACCTGCGCCGCCGCAGTCCATGCCGGCGCCGGAGCAGGCCGCCGCGCCGGAAGCCCCCGCTGTGACGGCGCCACCGTCTCCCCAGCCTGAATGGCAGCCCCTGGCCAGAGGGAACAGACGCGGCGCGGGAAGCATGTCCCATCCCGTTCTTACCGGCATGGACGACGGCCGGGTCATGGTCACGTTCGACTATGACGGCACGCTGGGCGACCTTGCCACCTATGTCCCCGACAACGTGGATGCGCTCTCCGCGGACATGCAGGGCACATGGAAGACTGATGTCAGCATCAACCAGCGGCTGGCGAAAGGACTGGTCTGCTCCCGCCTGCAAATCTTCCGGCACGAAGCCTTCCTGCGGATCAGCTGTGTACGTTCCGGCACAGTCAGAGGGAAGCTCTCCGTGGAGGCGGCGGCCAGAGGGACGCAGTGGCGCGTCATCTTTGCGGAGGACAGGCCATGATTCGTCCGCGCCTGCTGGAGCGCCTGCGGAAGCGGGCCGCCAGCGACGGCGAGCTGCACAGCGCCGATGACACGCAGGCCGTCATTGCCTCCATCATGAATCATATCTGCGCCATTATGAACACGCGCCAGGGCAGCGCCCAGATCGATCCCGCCTTCGGCATTCCCGACTTCACCGGCGCCGGCGTCAGCTTCACGCATGACGATATTCCCCGCATTACGCGGGAGATGGAGCAGTTCATCTCCCGCTATGAACCGCGCCTCCGCAATATCCGCATTGCATTCAGGCCGGACAATGAGAGCCCGCTCCTCATGAGCTTTGTCCTCACCGGCGAATTGCGGCTGGACGCCACAGACGGTCATGAGGGGATGGTTCTTCCCGTGCAGATGGTCACCCGCATCAATACGCAGGGAAAAGTCACCGTACAGGCCTAGCCGCCAGCCTGCGGCGCGCCCCCCGTGCGGCGAGGCGCGGAACCATGCTTGACAGCGCGCCCGGAATGCCCGATCCTCGTTCAGCGCGGCGCATCCCTCCCGCGCAAAGCCGCGTCCGCCCGCCGCGGGCGCAGGGAGCAGGCAATGACAACAGTGCAGGACATCCGGCGCATTCTGGCCAGCGGTCAGGCCACCGTGGGCTCGTGGCTACAGCTCACCTCCACCGACGCCGCGGAGATCATGGGCCGTGCCGGCTATGACTGGATCGCCGTGGACATGGAGCACGGCGCCTTTGGCCGCACCGGCCTGACGGACATCTTCCGCGCCATAGAACGGGGGGGGGCGGCCCCTTTCGCCCGGCTGGCGGAAGCCGCAAAAACGCCCATCAAGGCCGCGCTAGAAGCCGGCGCGCAGGGGCTTATCTTCCCCATGATCGAAAGCCGCGCCCAGCTTGACCGCGCCGTGAACTGGGCGCTCTATCCCGACGCCGGCGGAGAGCGCGGCGTGGGCTACTGCCGGGCCAATGCCTTCGGGCGGGACTTTACGCCATACTGCGCCCGCGCCAGGGATATCTTCCTCGTGGCGCAGATTGAAAATATCCGCGCCCTGCACCATCTGGATGACATTCTGCGTCATCCCCGCCTAGATGCGGTGATGGTGGGCCCCTACGATCTTTCCTGTTCCATGGGCATCACGGCCCGCTTTGATCATCCCGACTTTCTGGCGGCCATTGCCCGCATCGAGCAGGGCTGCGCCCGCCACGGCGTGCACATGGGCCTGCATATTGTGGAACCCAACCCCGCTCTGCTCTCGCTCCGCATAGCCCAGGGCTACCGATTCATCGCCTACGGCATCGACGCATCCTTCCTCTGGAGCAGCGCCGAGCGTCCCCGCCTGTGAGGGTCTGCATGAACATCACCGTATTTGGGGGCGCCGGCTTTCTCGGCTCGCATGTCTGCGACAGCCTTTCCTGCGCCGGACACGCAGTTACCGTGGCGGATATCGTGCCCTCGCCGTGGCTGCGCCCCGACCAGCGCGGCATCATCGCCGACGTGACGGACGCCGACTCCGTGGCCCGGGCCGTGGAGCATGCGGACGCCGTCTGCAACTTTGCGGGCATTGCGGGTATTGAGGATGCGGACGCGGCTCCGGTGGAAAGCGCCCGCGTCAATATCCTCGGTACGGTACAGACGCTTGAGGCCTGCCGCCGGGCAGGCGTGCGCCGCTATCTTCTCGCCAGCTCGCTGTATACGCATGGCCGGGCCGGCGGCTGCTATCGCGTCAGCAAGCAGGCCTGCGAACTGTACGCGGAACAGTACCGGCAGCGCTGGCGCCTGCCCTGCACTGTTGTACGCTACGGTTCGCTGTACGGCCCGCGCGCCGACGGGCGCAACGCCATACGCCGGCTGGTGGATGAGGCGCTGCGCGGCGGCCCTCTCACCCTTTCAGGCTCGCCGGACTCCTGCCGGGAATACGTGCACGTGACCGATGCAGCCCTGGCCACAGTTCGCCTGCTGGAGGAGGAACAGGCTCATGACTGCGTCATTGTCTCGGGTTCCGTACCGGTGCGCGCCGCCGATCTTGTACGCATGCTGGCAGAAATGCTGGGCCGCCCGCTGGAGGCATCCTACGCCGCAGCGTCTCCGGACGGCCACTACCAGCAGACGCCCTGCACCTTCATGCCCGGCATGGGACGCAAGTTCACGCCGCAGTTCTCTGTGGACTTCGGACTGGGGCTGCTGCATGTCATGGAGGAAGCCTGCCGTGAGCATCTCCCGCAACAGAATCGACAGGAAGGCTGCTGATACATGAACATCATCGCCATCATTCCCGCCCGCATGGGTTCGTCGCGTTTTCCCGGCAAGCCTCTGGCGGACATTCACGGCCTGCCCACAGTGCTGCATGTGGCGCTGCGCACGCGGCTGGCCCGCTGTCTGGATGCAGTCTATGTTGCCACATGCGATCAGGAGATAGCGGATGTCTGCACTGCCGCCGGCGTGCCCGCCATCATGACCAGCCCGGCGCATGAACGCTGTTCCGACCGCACGGCGGAAGCCCTGCTCCATATCGAAGAGGCGAGCGGCCACCGGGCGGACATCGTCGTCATGGTGCAGGGAGACGAACCCATGATTACGCCGGACATGATCGAGGCCGCTGTTGCCCCCCTGCTGCACGAAGCCTCCGTACAGGTAGTGAACCTCATGGAAGAGATGGCCTCCACGCAGGAATTCGAGGACCCCAACGAAGTCAAGGTGGTGGTCGATGCGGCAGGCGATGCGCTGTACTTTTCCCGCGAGCCTCTGCCCTCGCGGAAAAAGGGGGCGACCACCGTCCCCATGTGCAAGCAGGTCTGCATCATTCCTTTTCGTCGTGAGGCCCTGCTTCATTTCAATGATCTTCCAGAAACACCGCTGGAACGCATAGAATCTGTGGATATGCTCCGCCTGCTGGAACACGGAGAAAAAGTGCGCATGGTCGCAGTCCCCCACCGAACCTTCAGCGTAGACACGCCGGAAGATTTGCGCCGGGTACGGGAGCTGATGCGCAAAGACCCTCTGTTTGCGGCATACTATCCCCGCATGGAACACATCTGACCACGCAAAGCGATACTGCGCGGACGGCAGGCGCATGCGCCATATAGGTACGCTGCCACAAAAAAACTGCCCGCTCGGCATTTTTCACCACATACTCAAAAAAATGTTTCACGTGAAACATACACACCACGTACTTCTCTAAACGTTTCACGTGAAACATTTTAACTCAAGACCTAGACACATGTCCAACACACCTATCATATCCATCACGACATCTACCTTTGCAAAATTCAGCACCGCCCCACTGGACATGCTGCGTGATGCCGGTCTGCACATCCGATGCAACCAGCTCGGCCGCACGCTCACAGAGGAAGAAGCTCTTCAGCAGCTGCGGGGCGCCACAGGTGTTATCGCGGGGACTGAACCCCTTACCCGCCGCGTTCTGACGGCCCTGCCGGACTTGCGCGTCATTTCCCGCTGCGGCACGGGGCTGGATTCCGTTGATCTGGAAGCGGCCCAGGTCTGCGGCATCCGCGTCCGCACAACGCCGGATGCTCCTACGCTGGCCGTGGCTGAACTGACGCTGGGAATGATGCTGGACTTGCTCCGCCATGTCAGCCGCATGGATCGCGAAGTGCGCGCCGGCACCTGGAAAAAGCGCATGGGCAGTCTGCTTTGCGGCAAGCGCACAGGCATTATCGGCATGGGGCGGATAGGCTCGACCGTTGCCCGTCTGTGCGCGGCCTTTGGCGCGCATGTGGCCTATGCCGATCCTTCAGATGCCCGCGGCACGGGCTTCCCCCGCATGGCGCTGGACGATCTGCTCCGCTGGTCGGAAATTCTGACGCTGCATTGTCCGCTTCCCACGCGGCATGGGGCGTCCGGTGTCTTCCCCGCGCCTCTGCTGGGGCGGCGGGAGCTGGAGCTGCTGCCGCACGGCGCGCTGGTACTGAATCTGGCACGAGGCGGCCTCATTGATGAAGATGCGCTGTATGATCTGCTGTGCACGGAAGCTCTGGGCGGCGCAGGGCTGGACGTATACAGGCAGGAACCATACGCAGGCCGCCTGCGGATGCTGCCCAACGTCATTCTCACGCCGCATTGCGCCTCCTATGCCAGAGAAGCCCGTATCCGCATGGAAATAGAAGCCGTGCGCAACCTGCTGAACGCACTTGCGGAGTATCCTCATGACTGATTTTCCCATCCGATGTCTTGTCTTTGACTGCGACGGCGTGCTGCTGGACAGCGTAGAGGTAAAAACCCGGGCCTTTGCGCGGGTGGCCGCTCCCTTTGGCGAGGAGGCCCGCGACCGGCTGGTCATGCTGCATCGACGGCATGGTGGCGTCAGCCGACAGGAAAAATTCCGCTGGCTCTGGGAGGACATCCTGCAACGGCCGCCTTCAGCGGCGGCCATTGACGCGCTGTCCCGGCACTTTGCGGACTGCATTGCCGAGGAGCTGCGCACCTGCCCTCTTATTCCCGGCGCGCTGGAAACGCTGGAACGCTGGCACGGCGTTCTGCCGCTGCATGTCTGCTCCGGTGCTCCGCAGGAAGAGCTGCATGCCATTCTGGAACTGCGCGGCATGTCCCGCTATTTTGCCAGCATCCACGGTTCGCCCCCGAAAAAGGCCGCACTGCTGCAAGACATTGTGGACGCCTCCCTCCTCCTGCCGGAAGAAGTGCTCATGGTGGGGGATTCCGGTAGGGACATGCGCGCGGCAGAGGCGGTGGGCACGCAGTTCTACGCCTGCGGGCCGGAGCTTCGCAGCGATTCCCTGCCGTGGGGACAGGACCTGCGCGGCCTGAACGACTGGATTGCCGCTCGTTTGAAGAATAAAGACAGGCTGGATATCGAAACGGACTCTCAAGTATAAAACCAGTCTGCCAGGTATTTGACAACAACTTCATAGCAATATGGTATACTATGATATGCATTGACAGTACATAAGTTCTATATTAGATGTCTGCAGAGAAAAATATCACATAGAATTCATTTCCAACTATACATTGAGGATTTCATGCGTATATTCATTGCCATTATCGCCGTGCTCCTAATATTTATAACACGTTGTAATACTTGGATTTATTATAACTTTGGCAATGTTACCCCAGACCAGATTATCATCAGTATTTCTGGACCTCTCACGGGCGTAGACAAAGATCTACTGATAAGCTTTGCCAAAAACACATTCTTATCTATTATATTTTCTATATGTGCCTGTATCTGCATATGTGCTCCATCAAAGATATTTTCGCTCCTTAGTAAAGTAGTAAAATACTATACTCCGGAAACAACATATAGGCTAGTGTTATTTCATGCAAGGGAAATAACCACACACACACAAATTTATACAATATCTCTACTCATTGCATGCACAATAGCATCTATAGAAGTATGGAAAGAACTGGAAAGACATTTCCATATCACCGCATATTATAAATTTTCGCAAGAATATGAAAAGTGTATCAATCAGCCCTTCGATATATCCAAAGATTTTATATATAAATACTATCGCCTGCCGGCCTTCCATGAAATAGCTTTCCGTGAAAAGAAGAATATGGTTCTTGTCCTTGCGGAATCCGTTGAAAAGAATATAAAAGACATATCACTTATACCAAATCTCACACAGCTTTCTCAAAAGAATCAGAGTGTTGCACGTATGCTCGAAACACATGGCACAAATTCTACCATTTGTGCAGTTACGGCGTGGCACTTTGGTCTCCCCTTAAAGCTTCCTGGAGCACTGGCAAAAAATACCTATTACTCCAGCCGTGGCTTTCTGCCAAAAGCAACATCAGTTTTTGATATTCTCTCTCATCATGGATATAAGCTTGTGCTCATGATGGGCTGTGATGCAAGCTATTCCAGTATGGACGTTCTTTTTAAGACTCATGGAAATTTTGAAATTCTTGACAAGCGATATTGGATAAAAACAGGGTGGAATTTTGATGAATACCATGGTATAAAGTGGGGATACAGCGATAAATTTATACTTGAGCGTGCAGCAGAAAAATATATTCAGCTACAAAATGGTACACAGCCATTTATACTATTTATAGAAACGATTGATACACATGCACCACATGGCTGGACCCCTGCAGATAAAAGGATATTTAATGATATTCGTGATGCCTTTACAGAAACAGACAGTCTACTTAACAAATTTGTCACAACATTAATAAAATACAAGAAAAAATATTGCGCATTTTCAATAATTGGCGATCATAATTTTATGGGGACCCCGGAAGTCCTTATTAATGCAAAAGAACGATACATATATAACGTATTCTTTGGTGATATTCCAAATATTCCTTTGAAAAAACGAAATACTTCAATCTCCGCTATTGATATAGCCCCATCCATTTTACATGCCGCAGGCGCAACGTGGAATAATTTTGACTTCGGGCTTGGAGTCTCTGTTTTTTCTGAGAGACCATCTCTCATAGAAGTATTAGGCCCCGAAAAACTTAATGAAGGGTTGCGACAGCATTCAAAATTTTACTATTCATTATATTAACATCCTACTGACTTACCTGACAGCAGGACTCCTGGTACAGCACGCGGGTCATGGTCAGGCCGTGCGCCGGAGCCGTGGCAATCTGTGACAGACAACGGCGATCCCGCGCCGCCAGCAGGGCCGGTACGTCCTCCGGAGCCGTCCTGCCCCGGCCCACAGAGACCAGCAGCCCCACCAGATTGCGCACCATCTGCTTCAGGAAGCCGCTTCCCTCTACCTGCACGGCCATGGCGTCGGGATGCCCCGGCAGCAGGGCCAGATCAGGACGCAGTTCCAGCCGCCGCAGTTCGCGCGTGGTATCCGTCACATCTGTTCCGGCATTCTGCAGGGAGGCAAAATCGTGCTCTCCCAGAAAGTGCGGCAGGGCGCGGCGCACAGCCTCCCAGTCCAGCCTGTAGCCGCAGCTCCAGACAAAAGGCGCCAGCCGGGGCGGCAGAATACGGCGATCCTGCCATATCTGGTAGGTATATATCTTGCCGCACGCGCTGAAGCGGGCATGGAAGCCCGGCGGGGCCGGCACGGCGTCCAGCAGGCACACGTCATCCGGCAGGCGGCTGTTGCACACGCGCACCCAGTCCAGACCGGCGCGTTCGTCAGGAATATCCACATGCGCCACCTGGCCATCGGCATGCACGCCGGCATCCGTGCGGCCAGCCCCGTGCACCCGCACGGGACGGCACAGCACCTGGGAGAACGCCGCCTCCAGAAGGCCCTGCACTGTGGGCGGCGCATCCGGTTTTTCCTGAATCTGCCAGCCGCTGTAGCGCGTGCCCACATAGGCCACAGTCAAACGCAAGCGCATGCTTCCGCCCCCTTTCGTGACGGAGTCTCCGCTCCGTCCCATGAAGATGCTATTCCGTGCGCGTCAGCCCTGCGGCATGATTCAGCGGTCCGCAGCCCTTGCCCGGGGTATAGCTGCCGCGCATGGCCCGGTTGACAAAAGCCTGGCCGTGCCGCACGGCCGCCAGCAGCGGCAGCCCCTTGCCCAGCTCCGTGGCGATGGCGGCGGAAAGCGTGCATCCCGTGCCGTGATTGTTGGGGCTGTCCACATGCGCCTGCCGCAGCGGCAAGGGCGCCTCGCCGGGCAGGCACAGCCAGTCCGTAATGGTGATGGCGCTGTCAAAATGTCCGCCCTTGATCAGCACGGCCCGCGCGCCCATGTCCAGCATGCGCCGGCCGGCCTCGGCCACATCCGCTTCCGTATCCACCTTCATGCCTGCCAGCATCTCGGCTTCGGGGCGATTGGGCGTCAGCAATGCGGCCAGCGGCACAAGCCGCTCCACCATGACGGCCACGGCATCTTCGCGCAGGAGGCGGCTGCCGCTCTGGCTGACGGATACGGGGTCCACCACCAGCGGAAAGGCACAGCGGCTCAGCTCTTCCGCCAGTGCGGCAATAATTTCGGCAGAGAACAGCATGCCGGTCTTGGCGGCTGCCACAGGAAATCCATCCAGCACGGCGCGAAGCTGGCGGACGGCGAACTCCGGTTCCGGCGCATGGATGCCCGTGACGCCAAGGCCGTTCTGGGCCGTGAGTGCGGTAATGACGCTCATGCCATATCCGCCAAGTGCCAGAATGGTCTTCAAATCTGCCTGGATACCAGCGCCGCCGCCGGAGTCGGAACCGGCGATGGTCAGAATATTGGGGGGCTGGATCATAGATGTCTCTCCTTTCGGGCCAGACCGACGCGGACGGATCGCATGGCGGGCAGGCCCCGGCCCGCCGCCTTCCACGCTATACGAAAGCAGCCGGAATTGCAAAAGACACTCCGCCCGCGCATCCGTCCGAAACAGACCGGCGCCGAAGCCCGCCGGCTCCGCATGGACGCCGCCACCGCTCCAGCGGCATGGCATGCGCGTTCATCAGGAAAAATCTCTTTACATTTTCTCTGACTGGCGATATAGATTTGCGCTGTGCACTCCTTCAGGGCAGTGCCTTCCTTCGTGTGGTGGGGTTCCCGAGTGGCCAAAGGGAACAGACTGTAAATCTGTCGTCGTAAGACTTCGATGGTTCAAATCCATCCCCCACCACCATCCCCTCATCTTCCGCTTCTCTTTCCGCTTTTTTTCTTCTTCCGCTGGGAGGCCCGCATGCGCAGTGAATCCAGGCCCGAAGAACATCTGCCTTCGCCGCAGCCAGAACGCACGTCCTCCAGAGGCATGGTGCTGCTCGCACTGCTGCTGCTCGGCGTTGCCGGCGGCGGCATCTGGTGGGCTACCCGGGACGCTGATACGCGCGAAGAGCTGCGCTCGCAGGCGGCGCAAACGCTGCACAAGGCCCAGAATTCCGCCGTGTCCACGCTTCTGGACGCGCTGTCCCCCACGCCGCCCAAGCCGCCTCTGCCTGAAGTGCGCGCACAGGCCACGGATGCCGTGGCGTCCGGCCCCGCCGATGCGGGCGGCTCGCCCGCGCCTGAAGATATTGCGCTCCTTGAAACGCTGACCGCCGGTACGCCCGTGGATGCGGACGCAGACGCCAGGAAGCGGGAAGACCGCATCGTGCGCCCCGCCTTTGTGCAGGATGCCGCCCGCTGGATGGCCTCCTGCTATCAGCCCGGCAATACGGGCGAGGGTCGGCTGAAATTCTCCGCCCAGTGGGCCAATGCCCGCTTTGCCACACGCACGCAGGGCATTGCCCTGCCGGAGGGAGCCGAGTTTACCAGCCGCGCGGCCCTGCTGCGCTATCTGCTCAAGCCAGGCGTGCTCCAGAGCCTGTATGACAAGTATGGTGACAGCTTCATGCAGGAATTTGACACCGCGCTGCGGCAGCCCGAAGCGCAGAAGCCGCTCTCCGACAAGGCGGTGCGCGGCGCATACCGCCTCTACGCCGACTATCTGGCCTCCGTGGCAGGCGCGCTGGACAGCGTGGCGGCCACGCCCGGCCTTTCCGCCGAACTGCGGCGCATGGAAGAGGCGGGGCAGCATTCCGTGGATCTGAACGGCCGCATCACGGAGGCAGTCTTTCAGATGGATGAGGCGCGTGAAGCCGGCGACAGCGCCGCCATGCAGGAAGCACAGCAGCGCATCAACGTGCTGACTTCCCAGTACAGGCTGGCCAACAGCGAAAAGGCCCGCATCCGCCAGCAGACCATCGCCCTGCTGAAACAGCGCGGCGGCCGCAGTCTGGATGATGCCACTGTGCTGTTCCTGGCCCAGTGGGTGAACCGCCGCATGGCTGTGGACAAAAACGCGCAGGGCGCCGCGCAGGCCGCCGCCGGAGTCCTCCGTGCACTGGCCGCCCGCATGCAGCAGCGGCAGTAGCATGCCCGCCCGCGCCCTGCTGTTTATTGGCGGCTGCCGCAGCGGCAAGAGCGCCCTTGCCCAGCGCTGGGCGGAAGCCTGCGGGCCGCGCCGCGCCTATGTGGCGACCTGCATTGTGCAGGACGCCGAAATGGCCGCCCGCGTAGCCCGGCATCAGGCTGCACGCGGCGAGGGCTGGACCACGCTGGAAGCGGACGGCAGCCTTGCGCAGGCCATGTCCGCGGCAGCGGCGCTTCATCCTGATGCCATTGTGCTGGACTGCGTGACCCTGTGGCTCTCCTCCATGTTCGCCCGCGCCATGACGCCCGACGCCATGCACACGCAGGCCGCGCAGCTGGCCGCGTTCCTGCGCCGCCCGCCCTGTCCCATCGCCGTGGTGAGCAATGAACTGGGCATGGGCATGGTTCCCATGGAGCCGCTCTCCCGCGCCTTCCGCGACATGGCGGGAGAAATACACCAGACGCTTGCGGCGGCCTGCGACACCGTGCTCTTTGTCACCTGCGGCCTGCCCCTTGTGCTGAAAGGGAGCCTGCCCCATGAGCTACGGCCCTGAACACAGTCATGCCGCCTCCCTTCCGTGCCGTCCCGCGCATCTTCCGGGCATCGTTTTCCCGCCGCATCTCCGCATCCGCCGTCTCCTTGCCGGCATGCTCCTGCTTGTGCCACTCCTGAGCCTGACCGCCTGCGTGCATCCGGACGGGCGGGAGATGGAAAAGGCGCTGGCGGCAGCGGGTGGATTCCGCTCCGTGCGCCTTGCCACAGAAACGTTTATCCTGCACGGCCAGCTACGTCCCGGCGAAACAGACATTCTCAGGGTATATATTGAAGGTGATGGCAGGGCGTGGCTTTCCCGCACGCGCCCCTCAGCCGATCCCACGCCGGGCAATCCCGTTGCCCTGCGGCTGGCCGCCTCCGATCCCTCGCTGGACAGCGTGCTCTATCTGGCCCGCCCCTGCCAGTACGTATCCGGCGGCGACAGGCGCAACTGCGCTCCCCGCTGGTGGACCTCCGCACGGCTGGCGCCGGAAGTCATCGACAGCATAAACGCCGCCGTAGATCAGGCCAAGGCCAGGACGCGCGCCACGCGCGTGGCGCTCTTCGGCTATTCGGGGGGCGGCGGGGCGGCGGTGCTGGCGGCAGCCCGGCGGCGGGACGTGATCTTCATGGCCACCGTGGCCGGCAACCTGCATTCAGCGGCCTGGACGCGGCATCACGGTGTCAGTCCGCTCTCCGCCTCGCTGGACCCCTTTGACTGTACCGCCGCCGTGGCCGGCATCCCCCAGCAGCACATCAGCGGCGACAGGGATGACATTGTTCCGCCCGTCATCAGCCAGGGCTTCTGCGCCGCCGTCGGCGCCGCCGCGCAGTGCCGCACCCTGCCGGGCATGACGCACGGAGGAGCATGGGAACGTGTCTGGCGTGCGCCGCTGACGCTGCCGTGACGCGCTTAGGGCTTTGCCCTGTCCTTTTCCAGCTGCCAGCGGGTCAGCCCGTTAAAGATGCAATGCCGGGCATCGCTGTAGGAATCGTACAGATGCTGGAGCGTGGCGCCCATGTCGCTGCGCCTGGTCTTCCCGGCCGAGGGGCAGGGATTGCTCCAGACCGGCAGCCCCCATTGTCTGGCGGCCTTAATGATGCACTTCTTCTCCAGAAGAAGAAGCGGCCTGATCACGCGCAGCGTCCCCCCGAAAAAGGATTCATTCATCCCCATGCCGTCCACCCTGCCGTTCTGGCACAGGTTCATGAAAAAGGTATGCACCAGATCGTCCGCATTGTGCCCGAAGGCCAGATGCGTAAGCCCGTATTGCGCACACAGCTCAAACAGCCGCTTGCGCCGCAGCCAGGCACAGCGGAAGCAGGCCGAGCGGCGCTGATTTGCCGCGGAATGCCCCTGAAGGCCGTAATCCGTGATTTCAATATGACCGGCAATGCCGTTGGCCGCCAGCCACGGCAGCAGCGCGTCATGGCTGTGCGGATCAAAGCCGGGATTCAGATGCAGTGCCAGCAGAGAAAAGCGGAACGGCACAATGCGCTGCCGCAGTGCCAGCGTCTTCAGCAGGACAAAGGAATCCACGCCGCCGGACACGGCCACCCCCACCCGCGCCCCGGGAAAGAGCATGCCGGCCTGCTGCATGGCCTTGCCGGCGGATTTGACGCAGAGTTCCTGCGCGAATGAACGTTTTTCGCGGGTCATGCACCCTCCTGTTCCCCTTTTTTACGGGAGCATTGCAGACAGTATCAAAAAAGAACATTTTTAGGCTTGACAGCCGTATGTTCAGCCCCATATCATGTTCTGCTTGCGCTCGTAAAGCCCGCACCTGTCCGCCGGCCTCTGCGGAGCGCAGCCGCGCCCCCTTTTTTCCTTTCATGCCGCGCGGCCCCGAACCGCCCCGCCAGCCCGGAACCTCCGGACCTTTCCGGGGCGACACCATTTGTCAGGGAGAATCCAGCTATGGCACGCATTACCGTTGAAGACTGCCAGGAACGGGTCAATAACCGTTTTCTGCTCGTGCAGATGGCCATAAAGCGCATCCACCAGTATCGCGAAGGATACGAGGCGCTGATTCCCAGCCGCAACAAGGAAGTTGTCACCGCCCTGCGCGAAATCGCTCTGGGCAAGGTGATGCCTGAAGACAAGAGCCATTATACGCCCATCACGGAAAAAAACGACTAACCTGCACCTCGTGTGACTGACATGAGCGAACGCGACTATTATGAAGTGCTGGGGGTGAGCCGCACCGCCAGCGAGGATGAGATCAAGCGGGCCTACCGCAAGCAGGCCATGAAGTACCATCCCGACCGCAACCCGGATAATCCGGAAGCGGAACAGAAGTTCAAGGAGGCGGCCGCCGCATACGACGTGCTGCGGGACCCGCAGAAACGCGCCCGCTACGACCAGTTCGGCCCGGAAGGCGTCAACGGCTCCGGCGCCAACTTCGGCAGCGCGGAGGACGTGTTCGCCCACTTCAGCGATCTGTTCGGAGACTTCTTCGGCTTCAACATGGCCGGCGGCGCGCAGGGAACCCGCGCCCAGGCCGGGGCTGACCTGCGCTACAATCTGAGCATCACCTTCGAGCAGGCGGCCACCGGCGATGAAGTGCGCCTGAAGCTGCCCAAGCACGTTTCCTGCGACGAATGCGGCGGATCGGGCGCGGCCAAGGGCACCAAGCCCGAAACCTGCCGCCAGTGCGGCGGATCGGGGCAGGTGCGCCGCTCCCAGGGCTTCTTCCAGATTGCCGTGCCCTGCCCTGCCTGCCACGGCACGGGCCAGATCATTGCCAAGCCCTGCCCCAAGTGCAAGAGCAGGGGCATCGTCACCGAAACCAAGGAACTTTCTGTCCGCATTCCCGCCGGGGTGGATACGGGTACCCGCCTGCGCGTGCGCGGCGAGGGCGATCCGGGCATACACGGCGGCCCCGCCGGCGATCTCTACGTGGTCATCAATGTGGAGGACAGCAAGGTCTTTGAGCGCCAGGGCCAGGACCTTGTGCTGCATCAGGAGATCAGCTTTGCACAGGCCGCGCTGGGCTGTCGTCTGGAAGTGCCCGGCCTGAACGACCCGCTGCCGCTGGAAGTGCCCAAGGGCGTCCAGAGCGGCAAGGTGCTGCGTCTGCGCGGCGAGGGCATGCCCTATCTGGGCCGCAAGGAACGCGGCGATCTGCTGGTGGAGATTATTGTCCGCACCCCCACCAGCCTGACGGAACGCCAGATTGAACTGCTGAAGGAATTTGATGAAATCAGCAGGGAGCAGGCTTCCTCCCTTGGCAGCAAGCTGAAAAATGCCGCCAAGAAGCTGAAGGAAGACCTCGGACTGTAGCAACTGCCACATGTCAGCACCGCCGCCTGCCGGAATTCCGCAGGCGGCGTTTTTTCATGGCAAGCCCGCACACAGCCGCTTCCGCACAGGGGCACTCCCGCAGGCGGCCCGTCGCACACAGCCCCTATGGAGGACACGCATCCATGGATACGGAATCCTTTGATCTCCGGCTGGCCCGGCGGATACTTGCTTCCGTTTCAGTCGGCTACTTTCTGCTTCCATTCATGCTGGCGGGTGTCAGCGCCATTTTGCCGGCCATGGGCGCCGACCTGCACGCCAGCGCGCAGAACCTGGGCATGATCACGGCAACCTATACCCTTGGCATGGCCGTTACGCAGCTTGCTGCCGGGCGCATGGGCGACATCTGGGGGCGCAAGCGCATGTTCCTGTGCGGCATGGGCCTGTTCATCGCCACCGGCTTCATCCTGTGCACGGTCACCTCCCTGCCGCTGTTCATCCTGCTCCGCTTTGTGCAGGGCTGTGGCGCGGCCCTGTTCAATGCCAGCGGCCTGGCGCTGCTGGCGGGAGTCGTGCCGGCCAGGCTGCGCGGGCGCTATCTGGGCATAAATGCCGCCGCCGTGTATGCTGGCATTGCCTGCGGGCCACCCATTTCGGGCTGCATCACCGGCCTGCTGGGCTGGCGCTGGGTATTCCTGCTCTGCGCGCTGACCGCCGCGCTGGACTGGCTGCTGATGCGCTGCGCTGTGCGGCAGGAATGGCGCGTCAGCAGGGGCGAGCCCTTTGACTGGGCGGGCTGCGCCGTCTACGTGGCAGGCATGGCCGCGCTCACCTGCGGCGCGGATCGGATCAGCGCCGCGCCCCTGTCCGGCTGGGGCCTGCTGGCCTTGTCCGTCCTGCTGCTGGGGCTGTTCTGGCGGCACGAAAAGCATGCGGCCTATCCGCTGCTGCATGTGCGGCTTTTCTATGAACACCGGGCCTTTACGCTTTCCTCGCTGGCCTCTTTCATTAATTACAGCGCCATATTCGGCGCCATGTTCTTCTTCAGCCTCTATTTGCAGATCACGCGCGGCTTTTCTGTGCAGGAAGCCGGCCTGCTGCTGACTATACAGGCTCTGGTGCAGGTGCTTACCAGCGTCTGGGCCGGAGGGCTGGCCGACCGGCGCGGCCCGGGCGTCATCAGCGCCTGCGGCATAGCCCTGTGCGGGACGGGCATTCTCTGCGCCGCTCTGCTGGATATGCGCTCTCCCATCTGGAGTATTGTCATCATTCAGGCCGTCATGGGGCTGGGCGTGAGCCTGTTTGCCGTGCCCAATACGTCCATCATCCTTTCCAGCGTGGACAAGCGCTATCTGGGGCAGGCCTCCAGCGTCAATGGCGCCGTGCGCACCACGGGCATGCTGGCAAACATGATCATCGTCACCATCACGCTGGGCGTCTTTCTGGGGAATGCTCCGGCCGGCCCCGGCAACACGCGGGAATTTCTTGCCGCCATGCGCACGGACTTCATCATCTTCGGCCTGCTGAATCTGCTGGCCGTGGGCTGCGCGCTGGCGCGTGAAAGGAAGCACGGCGCGCCCTGATGGCGGATTCCTGCCGCAGATACTGCTGCCCGCAGGAATCTGGGATACTGCCGCCCGCAGCCTGGCGCACAGCGCGTCTTTCCGCGCACTGCCGATGACAGCAACGGCGGCCTCCCGGAGCGCACATGCCCCGGCGGCCGCCGTCAACGGGACAGGAGCCCGGAACAGCTAGGACAGCTTCACCTCCTGCGCCAGACGCAGGCAGAGTTCCGCACGGTTCAGGGTATACAGATGTATGCCCGGTGCGCCGCCATCCAGCAGGCGCCGTATCTGCCGCACGGCAAATTGCAGGCCCACCTCGCGCACAGCCTCCGCGCCGCCCTTTTCGTGCGCGGCCTCCAGCTCCAGATAGAGCTTGCCCGGAATATTGGCCCCACACAGAGAAAGCACCCGGCGGATGGACTCCAGGCTCTGCACCGGCAGGATGCCCGGCACTACCGGCACCTGCACATCGTGCATGCGCAGATACTTCACCAGATCAAAATACTCACGCACGTCAAAAAAGAGCTGCGTCACCACGAATTCCGCGCCGGCCTGTACCTTCTGCAAGGTGAACTGGCGGTCGGAAGAAAGGCTGGGGGACTCGGGGTGGGGCCCGGGATAGCCGGCCACGGCCACGCCCATGTCCGGCGCCTCCCGCCGTACAAAGCGCACCAGATCAGCGGCATGCCGGAATTCCGCATTCAGCCAGTCCGCCTGCGTCTTGCCGCGCGGCAAATCGCCGCGCAGGGCCAGCACGTCATGCACGCCGCCCTCACGCATTTTGTCCAGAAATTCCCGCAGGGAAGCGCCATTCGCCCCAACGCAGGTAAGGTGCGTCATGGTGGGCAGCCCCGAAGCGGCAATGCGCCGGGTGATTTCCAGCGTATTATCCTGCGTGGAGCCGCCGGCTCCGTAGGTCACAGAAGCGAACAGGGGGTTCAGCGCCCGCAGTCTGTCCACCGTTTCCAGAAATGCGGGCCAGTCGGCGCGATCCTTGGGCGGGAAAAATTCCATGGAATAGAACGGGCTGCCATGCTGCTCAATCAATGCTCCGATCGACATGCGACTACCTCCGGAAAAAAACGGGTGACAGGAAGCGGCGCTACTGTTCGCCGCACAGATATAACTCTATATCAAGATAAATTGATATGTCAATCCCCCGTTCCCGGAGAGGGCGTCCGTGCGATGACTTTTTACCCAAGATGCGCTACATGTCTGAGGTCATGTCACACACTCTGGAGAATGCCATGCGCCGCCCGCTTCCCCGCCTTCGTGCCGCGTCGCGCCGCTGTCTGGCCGCGCTTCTTCTGGCGGGACTGTTTCTGCTGCCCGGCCAGGCGAGGGCGGACAGTACGGACGGGAGCCTGCCCCCGGACGCCCTGACCTCGCCCTGGCTTTCCCTGCGGCAGGGGCTGGACTTTCACATCTTCGCGCTGGATGAGCAGCACATCCGCCAGCTTATTGTCCTGCGCATCGATCCCGCCTATTTCCGCTTCGAGCTGTTCAGCGTCAGCCAGCATGGCGGCCGGCCGCGCAGCCTGCGGCAATGGGGACTGGGGCACAGCCTCACCGCCGTCATCAATGCCAGCATGTATCTGCCGGACCTGCGTACCAGCACGGGCTATCTGCGGCAGGGAAATCACAGCAACAATGGCCGCATCGTGCGCAACTACGGCTCCATCTTCATGGCGGAGCCCATGCGCTCCTCCCTGCCCCGCGCCAATATCTGCGACAAGGAAGTCAGCCCATGCCGCGAGCGCGTGGAAGACTATGTCTCCGTCGTGCAGAACTTCCGCATCCTCAACGACAGGCGGGAAATCGTCTGGTCGGCCTTCCGCAAGCCCGTGGCCATTTCCGCCATCGGCAAGGATGGTTCGGGACGCATCCTCTTCCTGCACTGCCGCGAGGCCATGCCCGTGCGGGAGTTTGCCCGCCATCTGCGCGACCTGCCGCTGGACATCCGCGCCACCATGTATGTGGAGGGCGGCGCCCAGGCGGGCCTTTTCGTGCAGACGCCACGGCTCACGCACCTGTGGGGCGGGCGCCACGCCTCGGACTTCCTTGCCGGCATTGCCGGGCATGCCCCGCTGCCCAACGTGCTGGGCATCATGCCCCGCGCCGCGCAGTAGGCCGCGGAATTTTTCTCCGGAAAGCTCTGGACATTTTTAAAGACAATTATTACTCTTCCTAAAAGAGACATCCTCCCGTGCGGACTGTCTGCCGGCAGGGATGCCCGCCTTTCCAGAAGTCCAACCCAAGGTAGGTTTTGCATGGCCCAACTGCATGAAGTATACAAGTGCGCCACCTGCGGCAACATCATCGAAATTCTGCACGGCGGCGCCGGTGCGCTGACCTGCTGCGGCCAGCCCATGAAGCTGCTGAAGGAAGGCTCCACCGATGCCGCCCAGGAAAAGCACGTGCCGGTCATTGAGAAGATTGACGGCGGCTACAGGGTCAGCGTCGGTTCCGTGGCGCACCCCATGGAAGAAAAGCATTACGTTGAGTGGATTGAACTGCTGGCGGACGGCAAAAGCTGCAAGCAGTTCCTGAAACCCGGCGACAAGCCGGAGGCCGTCTTCCTGACGGACGCCAGCACTGTCTCCGCCCGTGAATACTGCAACCTGCATGGCCTGTGGAAGGCCTGATTCCCAAAGGAGTTCTCCATGAAATACGTCTGCACCGTCTGCGGCTATGAGTATGATCCCGCTGAAAACAACGGCGTCGCCTTTGAAGACCTGCCTGATGACTGGACCTGTCCTGTCTGCGGCGCCGGCAAGGATGCCTTTGAAAAGGCCTAACGCACGCTGATTCTGTCCTGAAGCGGCTCCGACATCATGCCGGGAGCCGCTTTTTTCATGCGGCAGCCGCCCCGCCTGCGTACTGGCGGCCTGTTCCACCTCTACCGCCTCCGGGCGCTTGCAAAGGACATGACCATGCAGTCTGTCGAGATAAAAAAAGATATTTTCTGGGTTGGCGCTGTCGACTATGACAACCGCGACTTCCACGGCTACTCCCTGTCTCCGCAGGGCTCCACCTACAATGCCTATCTCGTGAAGGACGAGAAGAACGTGCTCTTCGACACGGTGAGCGCCAAATGCGCGGGAACCATGCTGTGCCGCCTGGCCAGCGTGCTGCCGCCGGAAAAGGTGGACTACATCGTCTGCAACCACATGGAACCCGACCACGCCGGCGCGCTGGCGCAGGTGGTGGAGCGCTGCAAGCCCGAAAAAATCTTCTGCTCCAAGATGGGCCTGCAATCCATGAAGGGCTATTTTGACATCAGCAACTGGCCGGTGCAGGCCGTGCAGAACGGCGAGACCATCAGCATCGGCAAGCGCACCATCACCTTTGTGGAAACCCGCATGCTGCACTGGCCGGACAGCATGGTGTCCTACATCCCCCAGGACAAGCTGCTCATCAGCAATGACGCCTTTGGCCAGAATATTGCCAGCACGGCGCGCTACGTGGACGAATACGAACCGGCGGCCCTGCTCCAGGCCATCAAGGAATACTACTACAACATCGTGCTGCCCTACTCCCCGCAGGTGCTCAAGGCCCTGCCCGTGGTGGAAGGACTGGACATCGACATGATCGCGCCTGACCACGGGCTCATTCACAGGGGCAAGGATGCCGTGCAGCGCATCGTGGACATCTACCGCACGCTGGCGGAGCAGAAAACCCAGCGGCGCGCCGTGATCATCTATGACAGCATGTGGCACTCCACCGAGCGCATGGCGTCGGCCATCGCCAGCGGCATGGAGGAAAAGGGCGTTCCCGTCCGCCTCATGTCCCTGAAGAAGAACCACCACAGCGCCGTCATGACGGAGCTGGCGGACTGCGGCGCGGTCATTGCCGGTTCTCCCACGCACAACAACACCGTTCTGCCCTATGTGGCCAGCACACTGACCTACATGAAGGGCCTGCGTCCGAAGAACCGCATCGGGGCGGCCTTCGGCTCCTACGGCTGGTCCGGCGAATCGCCGCGCATCATCCACGAATGGCTGGAAAGCATGGGCATGGACATGCCCGTCGCCGCCCTGAAGCAGCAGTGGGCGCCGAACAAGGACTGCTTCAAGGCCTGCCACGCCTTCGGCGGCGCCGTCGCCGAGGCTCTGATCCAGAAGTGCGGCGGCTAGAGGCGTTCCCCTCCTGACGGCGGGCATCCCGCCGCGAACCGCGAGGCGGAAGGGAGAAGGTTCCCTTCCGCCTTTTCAGCAACGGCGTTGCATGATGCAAACTGCGGCCAAAGCGGGGACACACGGCCGGCAGCGTGTCTTTTTTTCCAGTCCGGCGGCCCAAAAGGCCCTTTTTGTATTGACAGTCCAGAAGGCATTCCATAAGGAAATGTTCTCGGATGTCGCGCGCGGCACAGCGCCGATGTCACTTTTTCCCGCACGGCAGATTCCTTTCTGCGGCGGCGCACGCCGCCTTCCTCGCATTCCGGGCAACCGACCATCTGCCGACAAACACCTGACATGTGCGCGCCCCTCTGGACTCCGGCATGGGCCGGGGCGGTCGCATGCAACATACCACGGAGAAATACGCATGACCAAAGCAGAACTTGTCGCCAAAATCAAGGAAAAGGCCCAGCTTCCCACCATCGTCATGGCGGAAGGCGCTCTGGACGCCGTTGTCGCCTCGCTGCGCGAAGCTTTGGCCGCTGGCGAATCCGTGACCTTCACCGGTTTCGGCAGCTTCAAGGTTGTGGAACGTGCCGCCCGGAAGGGACGCAATCCCCGCACCGGCAAGGAAATCACCATCCCCGCCAGCAAGGTGGTCAAGTTCACGCCCGGCAAGGGCCTGAAAGACGCCATCATGTAATGCCGCGCGGCGGCGGGCACTGCCCTGCCGTGCGCCGGCGCCCCCCGCGGAGGAATGGCAGAGCGGTTGATCGCGGCGGTCTTGAAAACCGTTGAAGGTGCGAGCCTTCCGGGGGTTCGAATCCCTCTTCCTCCGCCATACTGAAATCCGTAGAAGTTCTTCTTAGTCCATAAGTGACTGGAAGAACTTCTTTTTTTCCCTTACTTGCGGAGAAATTCGCCCTATGTAGTCCAGAAAAGTACCCTTGTGTCCAACAATTTTGTTGGTACAATCGTTGGCACATCCCTTCGTATGCCAACGCGGCGGGGAAAATATACCAACAAATTTGAAGCAGAGCTATGGGGCTCAACGACAAACAGGTGAGGGCGTTGCACAGGGCGGCGCAGAAAGGGGAAGCTGTCAGCAAGGTTTCGGACGGCGGCGGGCTGAACCTTGTGGGCGGCAAATACTGGCGGCTCTCCTATCGCTATGCCGGCAAGCAAAAGACGTTAGCCCTTGGCGTCTATCCGGCGGTCTCACTCGCTATGGCCCGTAAAGGCCGTGAGAAGGCGCGGGAACAGCTGGCGGCAGGTATTGACCCAAGTGAGCGGAAAAAGGTCGACAAGGCGGAAGCAGTCCAGCGGAAACAGGAAGAGGTGAGAACATTCCGGCATGTGGCTATGGAGTACTTTCAACGGCAGCTGGCGAACAGGCGGGAAATGTATTGGAAGCAGACGCTGGCGCGCCTTGAGAACCAAGTATTTCCCTTCCTGGGGGATATTCCAGTTAGCAGTATCAAGCCTACGCATATCCTTGCCGGGCTTCGCGAGGTAGAGGCGCGGGGTTCCGTCAATATGGCGCACAGACTGGCGAGCCTGATTCGGCTGGTGCTCAGCTATGCCGTTGCCTGCGGGTACGCTGAATTCAATGCGGCGGCTGAGGTCAAAGGAGCAATGACTCCGAAGCCAAAGGCAAAGCCGCGGGCCGCAATCCTTGAAAAGAAGAAGATAGGACAGCTTCTTCGGGATATAGACGCATTCCCCTGCACCCTGTCGGTACAGTATGCCTTGAAGCTCATGCCCTATCTGTTCGTTCGGTCGAATGAACTGCGGGGCGCACGCTGGGAAGAGATAGATTTTGAGACGGCAGTATGGACGATACCTGCGGCGCGCATGAAGATGAAGCGTGAACATGCCGTACCGCTTCCCCGACAGGTGATTGCCCTGTTGCAGGAACTGAAGGCCAGCCGGCTGGAATATGGCCCGCTGCCGGCACTGCTTTTCCCCTCCAGTCGAGCCAAAGGGCGCCCAATCACTGATGAAGCGCTTCTGCGCGTTCTGCGGAGTCTGGAGTATACAAAGGAAGAGATGTGCATCCACGGCTTCCGCTCCATCGCCTCCACACTGCTTAACGAGACAGGCCGATACAGGTTTGACGTCATCGAAGCGGCGCTGGCCCACACAGACAAGAATCAGATACGGGCGGCATACAACCGGACGGACTATCTGGAAGAGCGGCGTACCCTGATGCAGGACTGGGCGGATATGCTGGACGCTCTGCGGGAAGGGAAAGACCTCCCTCCCCTGCCGGAAAAACTCATAGGGCTGTACCGGTGAGAAGGTGAATCAAGTCATGCTTTTTTGCAGTGCCCACAGTGCCCAAATGCCCAGATGCAATAAAATCAAATAGTTATATATAAATTTCGTGGGCACACATGGGCATTTCGTGGGCACCATGGGCATTTCTTTACCATGCCATGCCCATGGGCACCGTGATTGCCCTGCAAAATTTCTCCGGCATAGGTGAGGAAGTCGCGAGCCTGACCGAAAAGCGGAATACCTCTGTCCGCCTTGCCGGAGATAATCAGAGGATGTACCAAGAGGAGTGCGGAAGCATGTGTCTTATGTTAACAACTAGTGAAAAGATAATCACATTAAAGGCGCTGTTAAAAAGATGGCCAGGAGCAACATGCAAAGAGATTCATGATATTACAGGCGATATCTTTCATGAATTAAATACATATATTCATAGTAAGACTGTAAATAATGGCATAGAAAATATGCACTATCTAGTTGGAATTATGACAGATATAGAATATGAATTTGATTCAAATGGAACAATGTATTTTCCAAATCAAAAAGAATATGTTTTTCTTGCCAGTGATGTTGAAAGAGTAGAAAAAGAACATCCTGACTTCTTGTGGAAACTGGTATCCATAGAGGAACAGGAAGAAGGGAATAAAGATTTACTTCAAACCTTATCGGAACAAGATGCCGTTCCGGCAGAACAGGAACCAGAGTGCGCACACTGTGAAGCATTGCGGGCGGAAAATGCCGCTCTGAAGGCGCAGATTGCAGAAATGGAGAGGGCCAGACAGGAGCATTCCGGCAGTGGCGCAAAGCCTATTGACCCACGCGAGAAGAACACGCTGCTGGCCATAGCATACGCCGCAATCAAGCTGCGGAATGGCGTCTTTCCAGACAGGGACCTTGCCAGCAAA
>JAQXJC010000052.1 GCA_029008115.1 Desulfovibrionaceae bacterium
GCTCCGGGCAGGATGAGCAGGCCCTGCGGCAAGGTGCCCTGTTCGGGAACAGGCATGGAGCCGTGGGCGAAGGTCACGCGGGCGCCCAGCTGCTCCAGTGCGTGGCGTGCTTCACCGGCTTCCGGCAGCGGGGCGGGAGAGAAGATGTGCAGGGAGCAGCCCAGCGCGGCAAGGCCGGTGAGCAGATAGAACGGCAGGGGAGAGCCGGCCAGCACGAGGATGTCCTGTCCGGGGCTGACCGGCAGGCCGGATACCTGCGGATCGATGACGGCAGGGAGCGCCGACAGGCTGCCGTCCGGCGCGGCGGCGAGCCGCCAGCGACGCATGGGGGCAATACGGGGAATGCGGCGCACCCCGCGTTCCCGCGAGGCCGCGGCCTGCTCCGGGTGCAGAATGCCGTGCAGGGCGTGTACAAAATCACCCACCGTGAGGACGTTCAGCATGTCCTCAAAGCGTATGGTGATGCCGAAGCGCTGCTCCGCATCCTGAAGCAGCAGGGGAAAACGGCTGGAGCGCAGACCGAGGTCGTGGCGCAGGTCCTGATCCGGCCGCAGGGAGGCGCGATCCAGCTCCAGCGTGGCGGCGAGCTGATCCAGTACGTCCGCGGTGAATGCCGCATCCGGCAGATGTCCCGCCGGGGAGGGCGCGGCTTGGGCGGCGGGCCTGTCCGCTTCCGCAGCAGACCGGTCAGGCTCCTCCGTGGCGTCTGCGCCGCGGCTGCCGGCGGCAAAAACTGACCGCGGCACGTGCCCCAGGGCATACAGGCGGGCCACGGCCTGGCGCAGCGCTTCCAGCTCCCGGCTCTTTCGGGCGGCGGGAAGGCAGCGGGCGGCGGGCTCTATGGCCGTGATGAGCCCGCAGAGCGTGTCCTGCGGCCCGGTTTCCAGAAAATCGCGTATGCCATGATCCTTCCACATGGAGCGCACGCATTCCACCCAGCGTACGGAATTTTCGTCCAGCACGCTGATATATTCGCAGACTCCGGCGCGGCTTTGGGGGTACAGGCCGGCGGTGGTGTTGCTCATGACGGGCAGTTCCGGGCCTTCAGGCCGCATTTCCAGAACGCGCAGCCGCTGGATGGCGGTATTGTGCAGCACCCGCATGGCGGGATTGTGGAAGGCCACCGTTACATTGAGCAGCATGGCCGGCACGCGCTGCTTGCGCAGGCTTTTGCGGGCAGCCTGCAAGACATCGCGCGGGCCGCTGAGGATGACCTGTTCCGGCGCGTTGTAGTTGGAGACGTACAGGCCGGGGTATGCTTCCAGCAGCGCGGCGATAGTTTCCCCGCCCGCGTGCACGGCCATCATGCCGGAACTGCGCGTGGAGGCCGCCTCGATGTCCGCCGTGTGCCGTGCGCGGGTGTCAATCATGTTCCACGCGGTTTCCGGGCTGTAGGCCCCGGCAAGGCAGAGCGCGATCATCTCGCCCAGGCTGTGTCCGGCCATCATGCGCGGCCGCAGGCCCAGCGAGGCAACGTAGCTCCACTGGGCATATTCCAGCAGAAAGAGATAGGGCTGCTGCCAGCGGGTCTGGCCGATGGTCTCCACGCTGTCTTCATCCAGCAGGCTGAGTACATCCCAGCTGGCAATGGCGGCAATGCGATCCATGGCGGCCCGGGCGGCGGGCACTCTGTCGTAGAGCTCGCGGCCCATGTGCGGCCAGACGGCTCCCTGTCCGCAGCAGACCACGGCCAGCGGCGCGGCATCCTCCGCCGGGTTCAGCCAGATGCCCCGCGCGGCAAGGGCTTCCAGGGCTTCGGCCTCCGGATTGTCCCCCAGCAGCGGCAGCTCCGCGCGCCAGCCGGGCACGCACGAGCCCAGCCGCCACAGGCGGCCCTGGTGACGGAACTCCGCGCAGCGCACGCCGTCGATTACGTGTTCCTGATCGGAGCCGCACGGAGGCGTATGGGTATTCATAGGCAGTCTCTGGAGGAATGGCATATAAGGTTATAAGCAGTCATTTTTACCGTAAGACAGCCGCCTTGTCCAGCGCTGCACGCCCGCGATCCCAAACGCGCCCCATGTATCGGGCGCGTGCGAGGCTTTACCGCTTGCCATGTTGAGCCTTTTTGGGATAGGGATATGCGTTGACAAAATGTATACGCGGGCAATGCTCGCGTTGTTTGCAGCAAAGCCCGCCTGTGCGGGTGATGAATATGTGCCAGGGGACCCGCGTATGAGCGATAATAACAACGACAACAGGGAAAGGGGCATGGAGAATTCGGAACACCAGCATGTAGAAAGCGAACATGACGGCGCTTCGTCGTTCAGCCGTTTGCGTTCCAAGCTTTCCTTTGAACGCCTGGTGGAAATGGGCGCGAAGCTGGGCTTGGACAATCCGCTCTTTCTGTGCCACGACCATGTGGCCAAGGCCACCACAAGCATTAATGGCAAGGAATATCTGAACTTTGCCACCTATGACTATCTTGATATCAACGGACATCCCGAGCTGACCTCCGCCGTGACACGGGCGGCGCAGCTGTATGGCACTTCCGCCGGGGCCAGCCGCCTGGTAGGCGGGGAGCGTCCGCCGCACCGCCAGCTGGAAAAGGCCATTGCCGACCTGTACGAGGTGGAAGACTGTATTACCTATGTCAGCGGGCACGCGGCCAATGTCTCCACGCTGGGCTTCCTGTTCGGCTCCCGCGATGTGATCTTCCATGACGGACTGGCGCACAATTCGCTGGTGCAGGGCGCAAAGCTCTCCGGCGCGACGCGCATTTCCTATCCGCACAATGATCCCGAGGCGCTGGAGGCCCTGCTGCGGGAGAAGCGCGGCGCGTTCAAGCGCGCGGTCATCGTGACCGAGGGTCTGTTCAGCATGGACGGGAATATTCCCGATCTGCCCCGCCTTATTGAGCTGAAGAAGAAATACGACTGCATGCTCATGGTGGATGAAGCCCATTCGCTGGGCGTCCTGGGGGCTACCGGCCGCGGCGTGCGCGAGCATTACGGCGTGAATCCCCACGACGTGGACATGTGGATGAGCACGCTCAGCAAGGCGCTGTGCGGCTGCGGCGGTTTCATTGCCGGGAGCCGGGAGCTGGTGGAATTTCTGAAATACGGCTCTCCGGGCTTCGTGTTCAGCGTGGGCATGCCTCCCATTGTGGCGGCGGCCTGCAACAAGGCTCTGGAAATCATGCTGCGCGAGCCGGAGCGTGTGCACAAGATTCAGCACATCAGCCAGTATTTCCTGGAATATGCCCAGAGCAGGGGGCTGGACACCGGCGTGGCGCAGGGCTACTCCAATGTGCCCATCATGCTGGGGGATTCCATGCTCGCCGGCTGCCTGGCCAGCATGCTGTTCAAGCGCGGCGTGTACGTCATGCCCATCACCTTCCCGGCCGTGAAGGAAGGGCAGGCCCGTCTGCGCTTTTTCCTGTCCGCCGCGCACAGCGAGGAAAATGTGCGCGAGGCTATCGACAAGGTGGTGGAAGAACTGCCCAGGGCCCGCCAGAGCCTGATGGACATGGGATACACGTCCAGCCAGCTGCTGGACGAAGAGTAGAGTCTGTTCCGCTCCGGCAACGGCGCCTCAGGGCGCGCTCCGGCGCGGCGGCAGTCGCTCATGTGCCTGTTAACGGGGCCGGAAGCGCGTGGGGCGCATGTCCGGCCCTGTTTTTTGTGAGGACGCCATGACGAAGAAAACCTTGCGGCTCTGCCTGACCATTGATGTGGAAGAGGAAGGGCTGTTCTGCGATGCCTATGCCAGAGAGAACGTCACTGTGACCAATGTTCCCGCCCTGCGGGAGATGGAGCCTCTGGCCCGCAGGGGATACCCTGCAACGCTGTTCTGCGCGCATTCCGTGCTGAAGGATGCCGCGGCCTGCCGCGTGCTGGAGCGCATGCGCGACCGTTGCGGCATGGAAATCGGCGGGCATTTGCACCATTGGAACACGCCCCCTGTCGTGCCCTCTCCCGGCGGCAAGGGAGAGGCGCAGGTGCTGGTCAAGCGCATGGATCACGATCTTGTCCGCGCCAAGCTGGACAGTCTTTTCGCCGCCGGCCGGGCCTTCCAGTCCGCGCCGCTGCGCTCGTTCCGCATGGGGCGCTGGGACATGCACCGCTGGATATTCCCCATGCTGGCCGATCACGGCGTGCTGACGGACGCCTCCGTGCGTCCGCTGTGCTGCGGCCCGGAGAAGGCCAATCACTTTGATGCGCCCGCCTCGCCCTACCGCATGCTGGCGGGCGGCCGGGAGCTGTTCGAGGTGCCGCTGACCACGCGCCCCCTGTGGATGTGGCTCCCGCGGCATGTGCGTATGGTGGAAAGGCTGCTGGGCTTTGCGGAGGGCGAGATGCTGGCCTCGGTACAGAAGTGGGGCGCGCTGGCCGTACTGCCGGTATATCATCATTCTCTGGTCATGAAGCTGTTTGGCCTGCACAATATCTTCTGGGGCGGGGACACGCTGGTGCTGGCCTGGCACTCATCCGAGATGATGCCCGGCGCCACGCCGCACGTGAAGGATGCCGCCGCCGTGGCCGCCCTGATGCGCCGTGTCCACGGCTTCATTGACTGGCTGGAGGCGCATTGGGACGTGCGCGGCTGCACCATGGAGCAGCTCCGCCAGGAAATTGCCGCGCAGTCTCCCCTGAAGACGCAGGCCCATGTGCCCGGCTCCATTCCGGCGGACTGGCTGTCGGAATAGGAGTAGCCCCGGAATGCAGATGCAACCGCCCGCGCGGGCCGCGAGGCGAGGCGAGGAAGGTATGACGGACACAAACATGCCGCGCGTTGCCTACGTGCTGCTCTGGTATCCGCTGTTTACCCAGCCCTTCATCTTCCGTGAAGTTGAAGGGCTGAAGCGGGAGATGCCTCTCACTGTCTATGCCCTGTACGGGGAGAACCGCCGGCAGTGGTCGGCGGAAATGCGCGCCGCCGCCCGCGAAACGCGCAGCCACGGCATTGCCGCGCTGGGCGGCATTCTGGGAGCCTGCTGGCGGCAGCTGCGGCAGAACCCCGCCCGGCTGTGGCGGCTGTTCCGGCGCACCATGTTCCGCCGCTGGCCCAGCCTGGAAATCTGCGGCGAGAATCTCTGGGCCTTTCTGGCCGGGGTCCGCCTGGCAGAGGAATTCAGGCGCGACGGCATCACGCATATCCACGGCCCGTGGCCGCGCGGCACCGCCACCGCGGCCTGGGTGGCATCCAGCCTGACAGGCATTCCCTTTTCCACCGCGGCGCGGGGAGACAACCTCAATCCCGCCGATCCCGATCTGCTGGACAAGCTGGGGGCCGCGTCCTTTATCCGCGCCAACAATGCGGCGGACGTGGAGCGCATGGTGGCCATGCTGCCGGAGGGAGAGCATGCCCGCGCCAGAATGCGGCTGGTCTATAACAGTCTGACGCTGCGTGTGGAAGGGCAGTGCCCGGTGGTCATGGGGCGTCCTGTGCGGCTGCTGGCTCTGGGACGTTTTGACGTGACCAAGGGCTTTGACTATCTGATGGATGCCTGCCGCATCCTGCGTGACCGGGGCTTTGACTTTCACCTGACGCTGGCCGGTGGCGGCGGGGTAGGCATGGGGCTGGGGCAGATGGGGGCGGAGATTGAAAGGCGGCGGCGGGAATGCGGCCTTGAAGAGCATGTGTCCCTGCCCGGCCTGCTCACGCACAACGAGCTGCCGGGCTACCTGATGGGGCATGACATCTTTGTGGCGCCCTGCATTGTGCATGATTCGGGCCGCCGGGACGGCATTCCGAACACGGTTATTGAGGCCATGGCCTATGGCATGCCCGTGGTGGCCACCAATATCAACGCCCTGCCGGAAATCGTGCGGGACGGTGAGACGGGCCGTGCCGTGCCGCAGAAGGATGCGGCGGCGCTGGCGGACGCCATCATGGAACTGGCCGCGCACCCGGACGAGGCGCGGCGCATGGGCGCGGCGGCGCGGGCGCTGGTGCTGGAAATGTTCGATCCCCGCGCCAATGTGCGCCGTCTGCGGGACATCTACTGCCAGGAAGCACAGGCTCACGGCCTGCGGAGGTGATATGTGCGGCATTGCCGGTATTTGCAACATGACGGGGGCGGCGCTTGCGCCGGAGGCGGAGCAGTGGACCAGAGCGGCCTGCGATGCCATTCAGCGGCGCGGGCCTGACGGCTTTGGCCTGTGGCGGGAGGGGCCTGTATGTCTGGGGCACCGCCGCCTGTCCATCATCGACCTTGATGCCGGCGGCCAGCCCATGCACGACGTGCAGGGAGACTGCACGGTGGTGTTCAACGGAGAAATATACAACTTCGCTGAAATCCGTGCGGACCTGGAGCGGGCCGGGGCGCGCTTTGCCACGCATTCCGATACGGAAGTCATCCTGCAGGGCTGGCGCGCCTGGGGGACGGACTGTCTGGATCGCTTCGAGGGCATGTTCGCCTTTGTACTCTGGGATGCCCGCACCCGCACGCTCTTTGCCGCGCGCGATCGCTTTGGCAAGAAGCCATTCTACTACAGCACGCAGAACGGCCTGTTCCACTTTGCCTCGGAGCTGACAGCCCTGCGGCAGTTCCCCCGCCTTTCCCTGCATGTGCAGCCCCGGGCCGTCATGCGCTATCTGGCCTACGAGTACGTGCCGACGCCGCAGTGCATCTATGAAGAAGTCCGCAAGCTGGAGCCCGCCCACTTCCTGCTGCTGCGGGACGGGCGGCAGCGGGTGGAGCGCTACTGGGACATGCCTGTGCCGGAGCCGCGCGGCTGCTTGCGGCCCGGCGGGGCGGCGGCCTCCGAAGAGGAGCTGGGGCGCGAGCTGCGCCGCCTGATGACGCAGGCCGTGCGCCGTCGCATGGTGAGCGACGTGCCCCTGGGGGCGCTGCTCTCCGGCGGCATAGATTCCACCATCACCACGGGACTTATGGCACGGGCCTCGGATCGCCCGGTGGAGACCTTTTCCATAGGCTTTACCGAAGCCAGCTATGATGAATCCCGCTACGCACGGGCGGCGGCGGAATTCTACGGCACACATCACCACGAGCGTATCTTTGCGGCGGATGACTGCGCGGCCATGCTGCCGGACTGCATCATGCGGCTGGACGAACCCATGGCGGATGCCTCGGTCGCGCCTACGTCGCTGGTTTCCGGCGTGGCCCGCGAACATGTGACCGTGGCTCTTGGCGGCGATGGCGCGGACGAGCTGTGGGCCGGCTATGAGCATTATATCGGCTACAGGATGGCGGGCTGCTACAATGCGCTCCCGCGCTGGCTGCGCCGTGCGGTTCTGGAGCCTGTCGCACGTCGCTTGCCGGCTTCGGCGGGCTATGTGAATCTGCGGAATGCCGCGGCCACCTTTTTGCAGGGCGCGCACGCGCCGGACTGGCTGCGGGTGCAGACCCTGCTGACCTCCCTGACGCCGGAAATGCAGCGCGGCATCTGGGCCCGGCCGGACGAGGAATTTCTGCGCGAGGAACAGCTCTTCGCCCCCACGCGCGCGGCCTATGCCCACTGGCCCAAGGCTTCGCCGCTGGAGCGGGCCTTCCATGTCTATGTGCGGCAGTACATGCTGGACGATATTCTCATGAAGGTGGATCGCTGCTCCATGCTGCATTCGCTGGAAGTGCGCGCCCCCTTCCTGGATCGCGACGTGGCGGAATTTGTGGCGCGCCTGCCCGTGCGCTACAAGCTGCGCGGCCTTACCCGGAAGTATTTGCTCAAGAAGGCCTGCGGCGATCTGCTGCCTCCGGCCATCAGGGGGCGCAACAAGCGCGGTTTCCAGATTCCGGTGGCGGCATGGCTGCGCGGCCAGCTCCGTCCGCTGGTGGAGGAGCTGCTGGGCGAGGATTTTCTGCGGCGGCAGGGCCTGTTCCGGCCAGAGGGGGTTCGCCGGCTGGTGGACGCTCATGTTTCCGGCGCGGCTGATCTGCGCAAGCCTCTGTGGACATTGCTTGTGTTGCAGCTCTGGTGGCGGAAGAACAATCCCGTGCTGTCGTAGTTGTTTTTACCTGTCGGACAACATATACTGTGCCATCTCCCTGCGGGAGACCGGCACGGGGAGGCTGTCGATGATGACACGCGATGAGGCGTGGGCCCTGCTCACGGAATACAATACGGAACCCTTTCATTTGCGGCACGGCGAAACCGTGGAAGCCTGCATGCGCTACTTTACGGAGAAGCTGGGCTATGGCGAGGAGGCGGACTTCTGGGCGCTGGCCGGGCTGCTGCACGATCTGGATTTTGAGCGCTATCCTGACCGGCACTGCCTGAAGGCGCAGGAGATCATGCGGGAGCGCGGCCTTGACGAGCGGCTGATTCACGCCGTGGCCAGTCATGGCTACGGGCTGTGCTGCGATGTGGCCCCCGAGCATGAAATGGAAAAAGTCCTTTTTGCCATCGATGAGCTGACCGGGCTGATCGGCGCGGCGGCGCTCATGCGGCCTTCCAGAAGCGTGCGGGACATGGAGCTGAAGTCCCTGCGGAAAAAGTTCAAGGACAAGGCTTTTGCCGCCGGCTGTGACTGCGGCGTCATCCGCCGGGGCGCGGAGCTTCTGGGCTGGGAGCTGGACAGGCTGCTGGGCGATACTCTGGAAGCCATGAAGGCCAGCGGCTATTAAGGTGTGCGCGTACCATGAGGGGGGAGCGGCGCCCCCCCATGCTCATGGATGATGCGCTATTTCATGGCCTGCATGGCGGCCTTGAAGCCGTCGGCGGCATTGCGGATGACCTTTTCGTCCACGCAGAAGGCAAGACGGAAGTGGCCCGGGCAGCCGAAGCCTGAACCGGGCACGGCCAGCACCCGCTGCTCCTGAAGTTTGGAGACAAAGGCCACGTCGTCCCCGCCGGGAGCTTTGGGGAAGAAATAGAAGGCGCCCTCCGGCATGCGGTATTCGTAGCCGGCGGCATCCAGCACCTCGGCCATGGCCTTGCGGCGGGCGGCATATATGTTCAGGTCCACCTGCGAGCCCAGGGCGGCGACCATGATATGCTGGCCCACCACAGGAGGATTCACAAAGCCCAGAATGCGGTTGGTCAGGGTCAGGCCCGCGGCCAGCGCCTGCTTTTCCGGCATGTTGGGGCAGATGATGACATAGCCCACGCGCTCGCCGGGCAGGGACATGTTTTTGGAGAAGGAGCTGACCACCACGGCATATTCGTACAGCGGCAGGGTGGAAGGCACGGACACGCCGTCATAGGCCAGGAAGCGGTACGGCTCGTCCGCCACAAGGAAGATGGGCTTGCCGTACTCCGCGGATTTTGCCCGCAGCACGGCGATGACGGCTTCAAGCTGTTCCCTGCTGTAGACCACCCCTGTGGGATTATGCGGCGAATTGATGAGCAGGACGCGGGTATTGGCGCTGATGGCGGCCTCCAGACCGGCTACATCCGGCGCAAAGGTATCCTTCTCCGCCGGAATGGCGCGGAAGGTGCCGCCGTGGTTGGCCACATAGGTGCCGTATTCCACAAAGTAGGGAGAGAAGGTCAGCACTTCCTCCCCGGGGTTCAGCACGGCGCGGAAGAATGCGTTCAGGCCGCCGGCGGCGCCGCAGGTGAGCACCACATCCTCGCCCGCGATCGCAATGCCCTGCTCCTGGCTGAGATGTCTGGCCAGCGCTTCACGCGCCCAGGGGAAGCCCGCGTTGGGCATGTAGCCGAAGGCGAAGGGCTCTTCCGCCTTTTCCGCAAAGGCGCGCAGGCCCTTTGCCACTAAAGCGGGGGCGGGAAGATCGGGATTGCCGATGCTGAAGTCATAGACCTTGTCTTCGCCATACTGCTTTTTCAGAATCATGCCTGCTTCAAACATGCGGCGAATCCAGGATGAATTGGCGATGGACGCGCTGATCCTGTCAGAAAGAATGCTCATGCTGTCTCTCCTTATTGTCATTAAATCCGCTCTGGTCTATATAGGCCGGAACGTGTGTGAACTTGCTACTGCGGGAGGAAACCCTGATGGTGCGTGCTCTGTTGTTCTGCGCCGGCGCGGCGCTGCTGGCCGGTTGCTCCGCCATGAACCCGTGGGCTGACGAAAATGAGCCGAAGGTCATGACCATGGAAGTCGATTTGCAGGAACGCCATCGCTGTTCCCGTATTTCCCCGGAAATTACAGTACACAATGTGCCCGAGGGAACGGTGGCCTTCCAGGTGCGCCTTGAGGAAACGTCCCTGCCCCAGCGCATTCTCGGGGGAGGCAGATGGGCCAATGACGGCAGCGGTGTCATTCCCGAAGGCGCCTTGACCCAGCATTATCAGGGGGCCTGTCCTCAGAACGGCGTGCCCGGAAAGTACATGTACGTCGTGGCGGCCATGGGCGCGGATGGACAGCCGCTGGGTGTCCGTACGTATTCCTTCACGCAGGAGTAGTCTGCTGAATGTACGATGATCCGGCGCGACAGGCAAGAGCTGTTGCGTCCATTGTTGAAAGGGCATGATGAAGAAGATGCGGTGCGGGCGGGAAGATGCCGCGCCCTGTGTCATGATGATGTACGGTCGTGTCTCTCGCAGATGCGGCCGTATTTTTTTATGGAATGCGCGGGCGGCAGTCAGGCCCGGAGAACGACGTAGCGCGGGTGATAGGTCAGTGTTCGTGCAAAGTCCCGGCAGAAGCGTTCATCCAGCGCCTTCAGGCGTCCGTGGGTGAGCGGCGGAGCGTCAAAGGCGTTGACACCGGTGGCGCGCAGATGGCGCAGGGCATCCAGCAGGGAAGAAAAGACGATGGTCTGGTGTTCCTCGCACAGAGTCAGCAGGGTGCCTGCGGGCAGGAGCGCGCGCAGGGCGTCCGGCGCGGGGCTGGTCAGGCCAACGCCGAAGAGCGCGCGTATTTCCCGCAGGTTGTCCTGACCAAAGCTGGAAAATGCCAGTATGCCGCCGGGCTTCAGCGCCGCACGCAGGGCCGCCAGCGTGGCGGCAGGACGGCGGCTCCATTGCAGGCAGGCATTGGAGATGACGAGATCGAAGCCGTCGGGCTGATGCTCCCGCAGGTGCGGTGCCTCTTCATCAATATCACCGGGCAGAAAGCGAGCCTGCGGGCGAAAGCGAAGCGCGGCCCCGGCACATTCGGGCACAAGATCATTGGCCAGATAGCTCCGGCAGGGGATGCGCTCCGCCAGCAGGCGGGTGAGCTGGCCCGTGCCGCAGCCCAGTTCGGCTATGCAGGGATAGCTCCGTACGGGCAGCAGGGCGCACAGCCGTTCCGCCATGCGGCGCTGCACGGTGGCATGCTCGTCATAGGTGGACAGGCTTCTGCGGAAACTGCGCTGGATGCGGGCGGTATCCGCCATGCCCGCCGGCAGGGGGCCGTCATGCTGTCTTTCAACCATGCCACAGCTCCCGCCATGCACGGAAGGACGGGAAGGGGCAGTGGCTTCCTTCCAGCGGGATGAGGCGCGTTCCCGGGCATGACTGCCAGTAGCGCCTCTGGCTGCGGGCGGGAAAGATGCGATCCCCGGCAGAAACAAGGGCGAGATCAAAATGCGGCGCTTCCGCCGTATCTTCCAGCACCAGACGGCGCACAGCGTCCAGCTCCTCCCGCAGTTCGGCGACATCCTGCCGGCACAGGCTGCATTCCATGCCCGCCCGCAGCATGAATCTGTCTCTGGCGTCGGTACTGGTCATGGCCTGCACGGTGGCGTCGTATACAGGCGCGGGAATGCCGTAGCGGGCGTCAATGGGACGGGGCGTCCCGTTGCAGGCCACGGAGATATGAAAGGGCGGCAGGAGCCGTTTCAGCATGCCGCTCATGTAAACGCCCAGCGACCAGGCGACCAGAATGCGCCGGCTGGGAGTCAGGGCCGCTAGTTCGCGCAGCAGCGCCGGGTCCGGCTCCGGCCTGCGGTAGTCATACAGGCAGAGCACGTCGCAGCCTGTGCCGTCCAGCCCGGCCACGACTCTTTCGTCCATGCCCCAGCCGTTGCAGAAGACCACAAGTTCCGCCGGTGCGCCGGCCGGGGCGCGGTGCAGCCACACGTGCCTCATGCCAGCATCTCCCTGATGCGTTCCAGCAGGGTCTGCACCGCCGGGGCCTCCATGTCGGCCGTGAGGGAAAGGCGCAGCCGCGCCGTACCGGCAGGGACGGTGGGCGGGCGGATGGGCCAGACGAAATAGTGGGCATGGCGCAGACGGCGGGCCACGTCGGCAGCCTGTGCGCTGTCGCCGATGAGCACGGGAAGGATTTGCGTGGGGCTGCCCAGCGCATCGCACAGGGCGCGCAGCCTGCGCCGCTGGGCCAGCAGCAGATCGAACTTCTCCGTCAGCAGAAAGTGCGACCACAGCATGTTCACTGGCGGCAGGGCCGTGGAAAAGATGAAGGAGCCGGCCATGTTCACCAGCGTGTCAATAATGGCGCGGCTGCCTAGGCAGAAGGCGCCGGACGAGGCCAGCGACTTGCCGCAGGTGGCAGTCACGATGTCAATATCCATGCCTTCGCCCATGCCGGCCAGATTTTCGCCGAAAACGCCGAAGGCATGGGCCTCGTCCACCATGAGCAGGGCGTCATAGCGCCGCTTGAGGGCGATGAGCGCGTCCAGATCGGCCGTGTCGCCATCCATGCTGAATACGGATTCGGTGATGATCAGCGCCTGCCTGCCCTCCGCGCGGTGCCTGCGCAGCAGTGCTTCCAGGTGTCCATAGTCCAGATGCCGGTAGCGGTGAAAGGAGGCGCCGGAAAGCCGCATGCCGGCCACGGCGCTGGCATGCACCAGCTTGTCGGCAAAGATGACATCGCCCCTGCCGGCCAGCGCGCTGATGACGCCGAGATTGCACTGGTAGCCTGTGTTGAAGAGCAGGCATGCCTCCCGCCCGAAGAGTTCCGCCAGCCGTTCTTCCAGCCTGCCATAGATGGCGGAGCTGCCGCTGAGCAGACGGGCCGAGGCAGAGGAGAAAAGAAATTCCGGGCTGCCGGAGCAGGCCGAGCAGAACTCCCGCACAAGGTCTGCCCGGGTGCTGAGCGCCAGATAGTCGTTGGAGGAAAAATTGAGCATGCGCTCTCCGTCCATAAGGACATCCTGTCCCTGGCGGCAGAGAATGGGAGGGATGGAGCGGAAACGTCCTTCGGCGCGCAGAGTATCGAGACGTTGCAGATAGAAATCGTCCATGAGGGAGCATCTTTCCGCCGGGCTGGCGGCATACTGGAGAACGGCGGGGCATTGAGCGGCCCCGCCGTTCCGGCGTCCAAGGGAAATGGGAATCAGGCGTCGGCCTCTTCCAGCAGCAGGCGGCGGATGCGCACCTGCCGCAGGGTACGGCGGGTTTGCAGGACAAGTCTGTCTTCCTGGAGCTGGTGGATTTCCTGCGCGCGCCAGATGCCGCGCGCGGGGTCCTCTTCCGCCATGGCCGCTTTTATCTTTGCTTCAGTCGCCGCGAGCAGCGCATCAATCGTCGCTATCTCGTTCTCTAAATGTTGCCGGTTGCGAGGTAATGATGCGTCGTCTGACAACGGGCTGTTCATCGGGCTGCTCCTGCGCACGTTTGAGTTCCGGGTCGGGAAGGCTGTTGAAGAGCGCCCAGAACGAGGGATAGAGACGGGTCATGATGCCGGCATTGCTCAGCTTCAGGCCGGCCCTTGCGAAGGATGCCAGCGCCAGGGCCAGGGCCCACTGCGGCGCGGGGGCCGTCCAGACGGCCGGACGCTCCGCGTTGTCGGCGCGGCGTGCCAGCATGCCGTCGGCAGTGAGCTCAAGGCCGGCATGCTGGAGGAAGCCCTCCACGGTTTCCCGATCCAGCTCTTCCGGCAGCGAGGGCATGCGCACGGGAGCGTCATGCTTCAGGGCAAGGAAGGCGGCCAGGCCCACGGCCAGCGGCGCCAGCTTGGCGCTGAAGGCGCTGGCATCCAGCGGCGCTTGCATGGCATTGCCGGAAGGCTGCGCGGTGATGACGCCGGCAGCTTCCGCGACATTCACGCCGGCCCAGTTCAGCATGGCGCGGATATGCCCCACGACGGGGCAGGAGGGGAAGGCGCCATGCAGACGGACCTCGCCGCCGGTCACGGCGGAAAGGGCCAGCAGGGCGGCGTTCAGGGAAAGATCGACGGGCACGCGGGGCTGTTCGGGAATGTCCGGCATGCCGGGCTTGACGGAAAGCTCCAGCCCGTGCACGGAGGCGGACACGCCGCAGGCCATGAGCAGCGGCAGGACAAAGCCCAGCATGGCTTCGGCGCGGGGATGGCGGCTCAAGTCAAAGGTGACGGGGCGATCCCAGAAGGGGGCGGCCAGCATCAGCCCTTCGACAATCTCGGAGGGCAGGTCTTCCGGCACCACGGTGCTGTCGGGCAGGACGCCGGAGCATTCAAGACGTACCGGGAAGCCGTCGGATTTGGGCATGGCGTTGACCAGCCTTGCGCCCAGCATGGGCAGATACCGGCGGACGGCGGAAAGATCGGCGAACTTCAGGCTGCTGTCCCCCGTGAACTTGGCGCGGCTGTGGCAGCCCACGTAGCGGCCCAGCAGCAGGGCGAAGTTGAACAGATCGTCCCCCACGAAGACAACCTTGTCCTGAAGGGCGAACTCGCCGCCGCGCACAACCACGGTGCCGTTCTCCTGCCAGCTGACGGCCGCGCCCAGCTGATTGCACATCTTGCAGCAGTCCACGACGGCATCGTTGAGCAGCGTGGAGGGGATGGTGCGGGCCGCGCCGGTCATGGCGGCGAGGGCGATCCATACGCGGCTCTTGCGGCTGGAGACGGGCGCCGTCATGCGGATGTTCACGGGCGTGCGGGCAGGAGCCAGATTGAAGCCCTGGCGCAGTTCTTCGCCCGGTTCGCGGCGGGGGAGGAAGTCCACTTCCTGCATCAGGGCGAACATCTGGCGGATCAGGCGTGCGTCACGGCTCATCCGGCCGGCATTCTTTTCCCAGCTTTCCCGCAGAAACTTTTCTTCGCGCGGGTCCAGATGACCGCGCTGTCCTGCCATGCGCTGGATGCAGTTGTACCGCTTGACCAGCATTTTCAGAATGTTGCGGTCGATGTCGGCCACGGTCTCGCGCAGAGGCTGGTGCCGTTCTCCATCGCGGCCGGGGCGGCGGGCCTTGTCGCCGTGCCCGCTGCGATCTCCGGGACGTGCGTCGCGGCGTTGGCTCCGTGCCTGCCGTCCTTCAGGGGAAAGGTGTTCTTCGTTGCTCATATTTTTTCCAAGGCTGAAATCAGCGCGGCTGATGATAAGGATATGTCCGAAACAATGTTCTGCGGTGTTAGCCTGAAAATGCCCGCGAAGCAAGCGGCAGCCAGCTGTTTTGAGCATGTGATTTTTGTAACGAGAGCTACGCGAGACGGGAGCGCCGGAAGCCCGGCGGCGCGGCACTGGGGCATATTTTTCCGTGTAGTTTTATAATAGATTGTAATTAAATATAAAATTCAAAAAGAGAGTGGCTGCGGAATGCCGCAGGGCTTGCCCTGCCCGGGGGAATGTGCTAGAGCACTTTCTATGCGGAAGAAAACTGTGAATTTTCACATTTGCCCATTGACAGAATGCGGGCAGGTTTGTTACTTTCCGCACAAGCAATGACGTGCATTATGAAATTGTGTGCAACATTGCGAATTATCTGGCGAAGTTTGTGATGGCGGCGTCGGGTCTCCCGCGTTGTCACGCCAGTGGCTTCGGAATGTTTTCCAAATAACACTTTAGTACCTGTTGGAGGTTGCGTATGCCGACTTTTGTCGATCCAGCCAAATGTGACGGCTGCAAGGGTGGCGAAAAGACTGCCTGCATGTATATTTGCCCCAACGACCTGATGATCCTCGACCCTGAGGCCATGCGGGCTTACAACCAGGAACCTGACGCCTGCTGGGAATGCTACTCCTGCGTGAAGATCTGCCCCCAGGGCGCCATCACGGCCCGTCCCTACGCTGACTTCGCTCCTCTGGGCGGCACCTGTATCCCGCTGCGCTCCGCCGACTCCATCATGTGGACCGTCAAGTTCCGCAACGGCAGCCAGAAGCGCTTCAAGTTCCCCATCCGTACCACTCCCGAAGGCTCCATCAAGCCCTACGAAGGCAAGCCTGCCGGCGCCAACATCGAAGACGAATGCTTCTTCACGGAAACCGCTCTGGCCACGCCGGAAGCTCCTATCATGAAGAAGTTTGAAGTCGCCGAAGCCGACAAAACCGTCACGCTGTAGTGATAGCCTGAAGGAGAAACTACTATGCCTATGATTCCTGTGAATGAAGCTCCCCGCGGCGTCGCTATTGCCGAACCCACCGTTAAAGAGCACAGTGTTGATCTGCTGATCGTGGGCGGCGGCATGGGCGCCACCGGCACCGCTTTTGAAGCCGTGCGCTGGGCTGAAGGCAAAGACATCAGCATCATGCTGCTGGACAAGGCCGCTCTGGAACGTTCCGGCGCCGTGGCTCAGGGCCTCTCCGCCATCAACACCTACCTCGGCGAAAACAAGGCTGACGACTATGTGCGCATGGTCCGTACCGACCTTATGCACCTCGTCCGCGAAGACCTGATCTTCGACGTGGGCCGTCACGTTGACGACTCCGTGCATCTGTTCGAAGAATGGGGCCTGCCCTGCTGGATCAAGAAGGAAGACGGCCACAACATGAATGGCGCTGACGCCAAGGCCGCCGGCAAGTCCCTGCGCAATGGCGACAAGCCCGTCCGTTCCGGCCGCTGGCAGATCATGATCAACGGTGAGTCCTACAAGTGCATCGTGGCTGAAGCCGCGAAGAACGCTCTGGGCGAAGACCGCATCATGGAACGCATCTTCATCGTGAAGCTGCTCCTCGACAAGAATACCCCGAACCGTGTTGCCGGCGCCGTGGGCTTCAGCCTGCGCGACAACACCGTGCACATCTTCAAGTCCAACGCCATCCTCGTGGCCTGCGGCGGCGCCGTGAACGTGTACCGTCCCCGCTCCACCGGTGAAGGCATGGGCCGCGCCTGGTATCCCGTGTGGAACGCCGGCTCCACCTACACGATGTGCGCTCAGGTCGGCGCCGAAATGACCATGATGGAAAACCGCTTCGTGCCCGCCCGCTTCAAGGACGGCTACGGCCCGGTCGGCGCGTGGTTCCTGCTGTTCAAGGCTAAAGCCACCAACTTCAAGGGCGAAGACTACTGCGCTACCAACCGCGCCATGCTGAAGCCCTACGAAGATCGCGGCTACGCCAAGGGCAACATCATCCCCACCTGCCTGCGTAACCACATGATGCTTCGTGAAATGCGCGAAGGCCGCGGCCCCATCTACATGGACACCAAGACCGCCCTGCTGACCACCTTCGCCACCCTGAACGAAGAAGAGCAGAAGGACCTCGAATCCGAAGCTTGGGAAGACTTCCTCGACATGTGCGTGGGCCAGGCCAACCTGTGGGCCGCCACCAACTGCGCTCCTGAAGAACGCGGTTCCGAAATCATGCCGACCGAACCTTACCTGCTCGGCTCTCACTCCGGCTGCTGCGGTATCTGGGTTTCCGGTCCCGACGAAGCCTGGGTGCCCGACGACTACAAGATCAAAGCCAGCAACGGCAAGGTGTACAACCGTATGACCACCGTTGAAGGCCTGTTCACCTGCGCTGACGGCGTGGGCGCTTCCGGTCACAAGTTCTCCTCCGGTTCTCATGCTGAAGGCCGTATCGCCGGCAAGCAGATGGTCCGCTGGGTGCTCGACCACAAGGACTTCAAGCCCGAATTCAAGGAAACCGCTGACGAACTGGTCAAGGAAATCTACGCGCCTTACTACAACTTCCTGAATGGCAAGGCCGCTTCCACCGACCCCGTCGTCAACCCCAACTACATCTCGCCCAAGAACTTCATGATGCGTCTCGTGAAGTGCACGGACGAATACGGCGGCGGTGTGGGCACCTACTACACCACCTCCGCGAAGCTGCTGGAAACCGGCTTCTATCTGCTGGACATGATGGAAGAAGACTCCAAGAAGCTGGCTGCTCGTGACCTGCACGAACTGCTCCGCTGCTGGGAAAACTTCCACCGTCTGTGGACCGTGCGCCTGCACATGCAGCACATCGCGTTCCGTGAAGAATCCCGCTACCCCGGCTTCTACTATCGTGCCGACTTCATGGGCATCGATGACAGCAAGTGGAAGTGCTTCGTGAACTCCAAGTACGATCCTGCCACCGGCAAGACCACCGTCTTCAAGAAGCCTTACTACCAGATCATCCCCGACTAATCGGCGGCTGAAAGCTACAGGGGAGGCCGCCCGCGGCCTCCCCTTTTCCTTTCTTGGCTTTCGCAAAAAAGCGAAGCAGAGGGGCAGCACCGAGAGCTCCTATGAGCCTGTCAGTTGTCGCATGTTGGTCTCCTCCGGCGGTTAGGCGGACGCGCAGGCCCTAAGCGGCAAAGGCGGCCCGCTTTTTTCGAGCCGCAGTCTAATGCAGGAGGAAACCCAGGATGTCTAATGCTATTCTCGTCGTGGGCGGCGGCTTTTCAGGCCTGACTGCCGCCATCGAAGCGGCGGAACTGGGACACGATGTGTACATCGTGGAAAAAACGCCCTATCTGGGCGGTCGTGTGGCCCAGCTCAACAAATATTTCCCCAAACTCTGTCCCCCCTCCTGTGGCCTGGAAATCCAGTTCCAGCGCATCAGGAAAAACCCCCGCATCAAATTTTTCACGCAGGCACAGCTTGTGGAGCTGAACGGCTGCAAAGGCAACTACTCGGCCAAGGTGCGTATCGCGCCCCGCTATGTGGTGCCGCACAGCGTCGACTTCTCCCTGCTCGCGTCCTCCCTGGAAGGTGAAAAGGACAACGAATTTGAACTGGGGCTGGCCAAGTCCAAGCCCCTGTATCGCTCCATGCCCTTTGCCTTCCCCGGCCGCTACGTGCTGGCTCCTGAAGCTTTGACCGCCGCTGACAAGGCCCGCCTTGTCGGCAACAAGTTCATTAATCTGGCCGAAGAAGCCAAGACCATCGAGCTCTCCGTGGGCGCGGTGATCGTGGCCACGGGCTGGAAGCCCTATGACGTGACGAACCTGACCAATCTTGGCGCCGGTTCCGTGAAGAACTGTATCAGCAACATGCAGCTTGAGCGTCTGGCTTCTCCCTTCGGCCCCACCAACGGCAAGATCGTGCGTCCCACCGACGGGCGCGCGCCGCAGAATATTGCCTTCGTGCAGTGCGCCGGCTCCCGCGATCAGAATCACCTGAACTTCTGCTCGTACATCTGCTGCATGGCCACGCTGAAGCAGTGCTGCTACATTGCGGAACAGTACCCCGATGCCCGCATCACCGTGTACTACATTGACCTGCGCGCCCCCGGCCGCTTCGTGAAGGTGCTGGACAAGGTGAAGGCCATGCCCAACGTGACCTTCGTCAAGGGCAAGGTGGCCGATGCCAGGCAGGCGGCCGGCGACAATGTGGAAATCCAGGTTGAAGATGCCGTGCGCGGTGAAAAGCTGACGCTCACGCATGATCTGGTGGTGCTCGCCACGGGCATGCAGCCCACGCTGGCGACGGAAAAGCTGCCCGTGAAGCTGCCGTTGGATGAAGATGGTTTTGTGGCCGGCGGTGAAGAAGCCGGCATTTTCGCGGCTGGCTGCGCGCGCATGCCTCTTGATGTCATGCGTTCCGCCCAGTCCGGCACAGCCGCCGCGCTGAAAGCGGTTCAAACGGTGAAAGGGAGGTAGACGGCATGGCTTCGAAGATTGGCGTCTATTTTGACCAACAAAATATCGGCGGCGGCATTGATGCCAATGCGCTTGTCGCCATTGTGCAGCAGAAATGGGGCGGCCTTGCCCCCGTGGTCAAAGCGTATCCCGTGCTGGCGGATGCCGTGGCCGACATTGAAGCCGACATTCAGGCCAACGAGCTGGACGGCGTGCTGATCTGTGGCGGCAGCCCCCGCTCGGACTGGGAAATCTACCAGTTCGGCAGCGTGCAGGTGGAGCGCGTCAACCTGCTGGAGCAGGTTGTGCACGCCATCGCCGATGCGGAAATGCGCATGCAGGTGGCCGTTGACTACGTGAATATGGGCGTGGTCAAGCTCCAGAAGTCCAATGTACCCGACTCCGCAGCCATTGAGACCGTCAAGCGCGTGCTGGTGGTCGGCGGCGGCTGGACTGGCCTGAATGCCGCTCTGGAAGCTGCCAGGACCGGCTATGAAGTGGTGCTGGTGGAAAAGGCCAAGACCCTTGGCGGCAAGGCTGTGAACATGCCCCGCACCTCTCCTCTGTCCGCGCCGTGGACGGAGCTGTCCGACTGCGGCCTGGAAGGCAAGATCGCGGCCGTGCAGGCGGACAAGCTGATCACCGTCTACACCGGCTCCACCATTGCCAAGGTCTCCGGGCAGCCCGGCGACTTCACCGTCTCCATCACCACGCCCTCCGGCGCCGTGGAGGTGAAGATCGGTGCGGCCGTTCTGGCCACCGGCTGGGTGCCGCTGGCCGACAAGTATCTGGAATGCATGGGCCTCGGCAAGTCCGACAAGGTGACCCACATGGGCGCCTTTGCCGCGAAGATGCTGTCCGGGCAGGTGAACGCCAAGCGTATCGCCTTTGTGCTGGATACCACCATGGCGGAAGAGTTTGCCGCCGCGCAGGCCGCAGAAGCTCCGGCTGAAGCCGAAGCCGCTCCCGCGCCCGGCAAGCAGGCCGAAGAGGAACTGGAAACGCCCAAGTTCGTCAAGGAAGACCTCGAATGCCTGCGCCACCTGCGCTACTCCAACGCGGTGAACAGCGTGGCCGCCGTGCGCATGGCCAATCTGTACTGCGAAAAAATGGACGACGCCGCGCAGGTCTTCATCCTGTACAAGGATATGACCATTCCCGGCATCCTTGAGCGCTTCTACAAGAACATGCAGAACCGCCTGGGCATCATGATGACCAAGGCTGACGTGACTGACATCCGCGAAAACGGCGATCACATGACCGTGGAGTGCAAGAACACGCTGCTGGGCATGGACTTCGATCTGGACGTGGACATGGTTGTGCTGCCCACCGGCATCGTGCCCACCACGGCCAAGGAAGCCGTGATGCAGTTCGACTACCGCCAGGGCCCGGACTTCCCGGACCTGGGCCTCTTCGACGGCTTCACCGACTCCAACTACATCTGCTTCCCCTACGAAACCCGCCGCACCGGCGTGTATGCCGCCGGCTGCGTGCGTCAGCCCATGACCATGGATCAGTGCCAGGAAGATGCCTCCGGCGCCGTCCTGAAGGCTATCCAGTGCATCGAGGCCGCCGACCACGGCGTGGCCGTGCATCCCCGTTCCGGCGACACGTCCTATCCCGTGTTCAACTTCGTGCGCTGCACCCAGTGCAAACGCTGCACGGAAGAATGTCCCTTCGGCGCGCTGGATGACGACGAAAAGGGCACGCCCAAGCCGAATCCGGCTCGCTGCCGTCGCTGCGGCACCTGCTTCGGCGCCTGCCCCGAGCGCGTCATCTCCTTCGCGAACTACAACATCGACCAGATCGGCTCGATGATCCGCGAAGTGGAAGTGCCCAAGGACTTCCGCACCTTCGGCCCGCGCATTCTGATTCTGGCCTGCGAAAACGACGCCTATCCTGCCATGGACATGGCCGCTATGCGCAACAAGCCGTGGAGCCCCTACGTGCGCATCATCCCCGTGCGCTGCCTCGGCTCCGTGAACGCCATCTGGGTTTCCGACGCCATGTCCAAGGGCTTTGACGGCGTGATGCTGATGGGCTGCAAATACGGCGACGATTACCAGTGCCACTTTGTGAAGGGGTCTGAAATCTGCAACCGCCGCAAGGAAAACATCGCCGAAACGCTGAACCGTCTGGGCGTGGAGCCCGAGCGCGTGGAGCAGTTCGAGCTGGCCATCGACGAATACGACAAGGTTCCCGGCATGATCGACGCCTTTGTGGAGCACATCATGCGCATGGGTCCCAACCCGTTCAAGGGCATGTAGGAGGAAGGCATTATGGCACAATCAATCAAGCCGGATATGGAGTTTGTACGCGAACTCCAGGCTGCGGGCGGCGAATCGCTGAAGAAATGCTTTCAGTGCGCCACCTGCTCCGTGGCCTGCCCTGTTTCGCCGGCCAACAACCCCTATCCCCGCAAGGAAATGGTGTGGGCGAGCTGGGGCCTGAAGGATAAGCTGGAAAAGGACGTGGACCTGTGGCTCTGCCACAACTGCGGCAACTGCGCGGATCTGTGCCCGCGCGGTGCGCGCCCCGCGGACATGATGGGCGCCGCGCGTAACATGATCTACAAGAACCTGACCCAGCCCAGCATCATCGGCAAGTGGATGAGCTCGGCCAAGGGCCTGCCCTTCCTGTTCGGCATTCCGGCCCTGTTCTGGCTGTTCATCTGGTGGATTCGCAGCTTCTCCAACGGCTGGTGCCCGCGCACGGAAGATGGCCGCATCGTGTTCGGCAACATCTTTGTGGGCGACTACATCATCGACCCCCTGTTCATGCTGACCTTCTTCGGGGCCTGCTTCATCCTGTACCGCGGCGTCATGAAGCTGTGGGCCGGGTTCAAGCCCGAAGGCCAGGTGCTCATGGTGGACAAGACCAAGCCCTGGTACATGCACCTTGTGGACGTGGTGTGGGAAGAAATCATCACGCACAAGAAGTTCAGCGACTGTGGCGCGGACAAGGAAAAGTCCAGCCGCAAGAACGGCCACATGCTGCTCTTCTACAGCTTTGTCATTCTGGCCATCGTCACGGCCGTTGTGGCCGGCGGTCACTGGGTGGGCAAGCTGGTTCCCGTGATCAAGATTGAAACGCCCATGCCGCTGCTCTTCCCCGTGAAGATTCTGGCGAACATCGGTGCGCTCATGCTGCTGGGCGGCCTTTCCGTACTGACGGTGCGCCGCATCAAGCTGAATCCGAAATATCAGGCTTCCTCCTTCCAGGATTGGTACCTGCTGGGCATTATCTGGTGCGTGGCGCTGACCGGTATTCTGGCGCAGTGCTTCCGCCTGGTGGACGTGGCGCCGCCCGCGTTCTTCCTGTACTACCTGCATCTGGTCTTCGTGTGGATGCTCTTTGCCTATCTGCCGTGGTCCAAGCTCGGCCACCTCGTCTACAGGACGGCGGCCCTGGTGTATGTGCGCATGTACGGGCGCGGCTAGTCCGGATTTTCCGGAAGTCCCGCTGAAACCATAACCAATTACGATCTCCGAGGAGGAGGCCGATATGTCTGATACCGCTCGTAGAATCTTCCCCATCGAGTCTGTGCTGGCTCTGGTCATGGGCAAAGATGATGTGGATGTGAAGGAAATCGCCGGGTATGTCGCCGGTTGCAGCATCGTGTGCCCCTGCGCGGCCAAAATGGTCGGCCCCATGGCCGGCGGCTGGCTGGCCCGCTGCTATCCCAAGTTCCTTGATCTGGAACTGAAGGAAGGCGACAGCTGGGATGCCTTTGTGGCCAAGGCCAAAAGCGCTCTGGGCGACAAGGTTTCCCTGACCCCCATGCCGGCCATGCAGCGCGCCGCCGTGGCTTCCGTCATCGCCAAGCTGGGCGAAATGGCTGAGCTCAAGAAGGCCCAGGCCGCTGAAATCGCCTCCCTGCAGGCGAAGGTGGAAAGCCTGAGCGCCTTTGAAGCCAAGGCTGCCGAACTGGCCGCCACCGTGGCCAAGCAGGAAGACACCATCAAGACCATGAAGACGGACATGAATGGCCTGCGCAAGCAGCTGGTGCCCTTCACCGGCAAGATCGCCCTTGATCAGGACGAGCTGATGCAGACCATCAAGGACGCCATCAAGGACAATATGAAGGGCTTTGTGGCCGCCGGCGCTGGCGCGGCTGCCGGCGCTGTCGCCGGTGAAGCCGCCGCCGAGGCTGCTGCCGAAGAATCCTCCGTGCCGGATGATTTCGGCTTCGGTACTTCCGGCGCCAACAGCGACGGCTTCGGCTTCTAGTCCCGTCCTCCGGCCGCGCTCCGGCTGGAAATCATGACGGTATGCAAGGGGGCTCCCGCGGGGGCCCCCTTTTTGCGCGCATGGGGGAACGAGCCTGGGAAGTGCCATGCAGGGCTGGACGCACCTGCCGCGAACAAATATCCGCGTCCGTGCGGGCATTTGTGCGGGGATGCAGCGCCGTGAAGACAGCTCCTGCCGCTGGCACAGATTGCTTTCCATCGCTGAACAGGCTACTCTCCGCATCATTGTAGCGAGGTGGCTATGAATATTCTGGTATTGCACGGCGTCAATCTCAATATGTTCGGACAGCGCGATCCCGCGCACTATGGCACGGCGACGCTGGCGGATATTGACGCCCGTCTGCAAGCCCTGGGCGCAGAGCTGGGCGTGCGGGTATCCTGCTGGCAGTCCAACATGGAAGGGGCCTTTGTGGAGCGCATTCATGCGGCCTGTACGGACGGCACGGACGGCGTGGTGATCAATGCCGGCGCGTGGACACACTACAGCCTGGCCATTGCGGATGCTCTGGCGATCCTGCGTGTTCCCGTGGTGGAGGTGCACATGTCCAACGTCCATGCCCGCGAGTCCTTCCGGCATCAGTCGGTGCTGTCTCCCGTGGTGCGGGGGAGCATCTGCGGCTTTGGCGTAGACAGCTATCTGCTCGGCCTGCGTGCCGTGTGCTCGCTGGCTGCCGGCGTCTGATCCGGCCTGATTCGGGCGTCAGCGGACTGGCGGACGACCCTGTATGTCGATGAACCGCATGCCGGCGCCGCCGGAATGCAAGGAGGAAAGCAATGAAGATGACAATGATGCCTTCTCTGGCACTGGCCGTACTGCTGTGCGCCGCCCCTGTCTGCGCCATGCCCGGCATGGTGCCGGCCGGCGGAGAGCAGGCCGCGCCCGCTGGCGACATGATGGCCAGGGCGCGGGCTTCGTTCGAGAAAATGGATACGGACAAGGATGGCAAGGTCTCCCGCGACGATTTTCGCAAGACGCATCCCAATATGACGGATGCCGCCTTCGATAAAATTGACGCCAGCCACGATGGGCAGATTACGGCGGATGAATGGGCCGCCTTCTTTGCCGGCCACGGCGCTGGCGGCAAGGGCATGCAGAAGCCGTCCGTTCCGGCAGATGCCGCAACCCCCGGTGCTCCTGCCGGCCAGAAACCCCTGATCACTCCTCCGGCCAAGTAAATGGGCCGCTATCAGCATGAACATCGCCCCCGTTCCGCCCGCCGGGATGGGGGCGCGGATGTTTCCGGGCGTACGGCCGTCGGCGGCATGGAGAAAAGCGGAGCCGGAGCGGCCTTCCCGCAGCCGGGACGCGCTTCCGGAGCGCCTGTGCGGCATGGTGGTGATCGGAAGGCCTGTGTGCAGTCAAAGGAGCACTGTGCCGGAGCGCGGCAGGGCGGACATGGTTCCGGCAGGCGCGCGGATCAGCGGGAGGAGAAGAAACGGCGGACTCCCCTGAGTGGGCGGCATCCGGCAGCGTTCCGCAATGCGCTGGGGCCGGATGGACAGCCCCTGTTCCTGCCCATGTCCCGCACGGAGATGGAGCAGCTGGGCTGGGATAGTCTGGATGTGCTGTTTGTCTCCGGGGATGGCTACATCGATCATCCCTCCTTTGGCGTCGCCCTGCTGGGGCGCTGGCTGGTGCGGCATGGGTTTCGCGTGGGCATTGTTGCGCAGCCGGACTGGCGCGATCCGGCGTCCGTGACGGGGCTGGGGCGTCCGCGTCTCTTTGCCGGCGTCACGGCCGGGGCTCTGGATTCCCTGCTGGCGCACTATACGGCCTTTCGCAAGAAGCGGCATGATGATGCCTACACGCCGGGGGGCAGGGCCGGTGCGCGTCCCAACCGGGCCAGTATTGTTTATGCCAATCTCATCCGCCAGGCATTTCCCGGGCTGTCGGTGGTGCTGGGCGGCATTGAGGCATCTTTGCGCCGCATCAGCCATTATGATTTCTGGACAGATGCCCTTCGCCGCTCTCTGCTGCTGGATGCCAAGGCGGACGTGCTGGTCTATGGCATGGGCGAGCATGCCGTGCTGGAGCTGGCGCGCCGCGCCGCTGCGGGCCTGCCGCTGACGCACGTGCCGGGCACGGCATGGATGGGCAGACCGGAGGATGTGCCTGCGGAGGCGGCCTGCCTGCCGCTGCCTGCGCACGAGGATATATTGGCGGACAAAACCCTGCTCATGCGGGCCACGCTGGACATGGAAATGCAGGTGCATCAGGGAACTGCCTATGCGGTGCAGCCTGTGGGCGGCCGCGCCGTGATCCTCGCGCCTCCGGCTCCGCCGCTGCGCACGGAGGAGATGGATGCGCTGTACGGCATGCCCTTCGCCCGGCGGGCGCATCCGTCCTATGACGCGCCCATTCCGGCGGACGCCATGATGCGCACCAGCATTACGTCCCATCGCGGCTGCGGCGGCGGATGCTCTTTCTGTTCGCTGGCCCTGCATCAGGGACGGCGCATCAGCTCGCGCTCGGAGGAGTCCATTCTGCACGAGGTGGCGGCGCTTGCGGCGCGCGGCCCTGTGGCCATTTCCGACGTGGGAGGCCCCACGGCCAACATGTGGCAGGGGCGCTGTGCTTCGAGCAGGCCCTGCCGGCGCCGTTCTTGCTGCTTTCCCCGGCTCTGTCCCAATTTTATCACGCCCCAGCGGCGGCATGTGGCACTGCTGCGGCGCCTGCGGGACATGCCGGGCATCAGGCAGGTGCGCGTGGCCAGCGGCGTGCGCTGCGACCTTGCCGTGAACGATGTGGAGGCCATGCGCGCCTATACGCTGGAATTTACCGGCGGCCAGCTCAAGGTGGCGCCGGAGCACTGTTCGCCCCGCGTGCTCCGTCTGATGCGCAAGCCGGAGCTGCCCGTATTCGAGGAGTTTCTCCAGTTCTTTTTGCGGCAGAGCCGCAACGCAGGGCGGGAGCAATATGTGGTGCCCTATCTCATGAGCGCCTTTCCCGGATGTGACGAGGATGACATGCGCATGCTGGCGGACTGGCTGCGCCAGCGGCACTGGGCGCCGCAGCAGGTGCAGTGCTTCATTCCCACGCCGGGCACCGTGGCCACAGCCATGTATTACGCGGGCGTGGACGAGCGGGGCGACCCCGTGCACGTGGCGCGCACGGATGCGGAGCGGCTTCGCCTGCATGCCATGCTCATGCCGGCAATGGGGCGCAAGGGCGGACGCGATGACGGCATGGATCATCTGCGGGATGTGCCGCCGCCACGCCGATCCGCGCGCAAAGAGAGCGGCGCGGCAAGGACGGGACGACGGCCCGCAGGCAAGCAGGGAGGCGGCAATGGCTGATGTGGAAGAGCGCCTCGCACGGCTGGAGGAGCTGTGCTATTTTCAGGAGCAGATGCTGAAGGAGCTGAATGGTGTGCTGCTGGCGCAGCAGAACCAGCTGGATGAGCTGGAGAAAATGCTGGCCCGTGCGGAGACGCGGATCACGGCGCTACAGGAGCGGCTTGACGAAGGCCCGGTCAACACCCTGCCGCCGCACTACATGCCGGAACGCTATTAGGGCAGGGCCATTCGTCCATTTGCGATACCAGGGGGAGACATGCTGTCCGGTTCGGCACCATGTCCCCCCGTGGTTATGGGCGTCTGATTGGGAGCGAGCGCCTTGCTAGGCCGGACTGCTGCGCGCTGGCCGGGTGCGGAGATTGCTTTTCAGCTGGCGCCATCACTGCCGCCATCGGCTGCCTGTCCTGAATGCTGCGCCGGGGGAGTATCCTGCGCGGGCATGAGGCGACGGGCCAGGCGCGTGTGGCGCTTGCGCATGCTGTTGTTCTTCACGGCCATGTGCAACGCCTTGGGTTCGCCCACCAGCACTACCAGCTTCTTGCCCCGCGTAATGCCGGTATAGACAAGATTGCGTTGCAGCATGACGAAGTGCTGCACCATGAGCGGAATGACCACGGCAGGATATTCCGAGCCCTGCGACTTGTGGATGGAAATGGCGTAGGCGGGAACCAGCTCGTCCAGCGTGTCGAAGTCGTAGGGAACATTGCGGTCATCAAAGCGTACCGTAAGGGTACGTTCTCTGGTATCCATGAGGATGATGCGCCCCACGTCGCCGTTGTAGACATCCTTCTCGTAGTTGTTGCGTATCTGCATGACCTTGTCATGCAGGCGGAATGCGCGATCCATCCGTTTCATGTGCTCAGGCTGGGGATTCAGCGCTTCCTGGAGGCGGGCATTGAGGTTGCCCGCGCCCACCGCACCTCGGTGCATGGGGGTGAGCACCTGAATGTCGTTGACAGGATCGAGGCCGAAACGGCGCGGGATGTGCGTCTTGACCAGCTCCACAATGAGATCGGCCACGCGCTCGGGATCGTTCTGCCGGATGAAATAGAAGTCCGAAAGCCTGTCCTTGCTGGATTCCAGGCGGGGCACCTCGCCTCTGTTGATGAGGTGGGCGTTGCAGATGATCTCGCTGGCGGCGGACTGGCGGAAGATTTCCGTCAGCTCCACCACAGGCAGCACGCCGGAGGCGATGATGTCGCCCAGCACATTGCCCGGCCCCACGGAAGGCAGCTGGCGCACGTCCCCCACCAGCAGCAGGGTCGCGCCCAGCGGCACGGCCTTCAGCAGGTGATAGAAGAGCAGCGTGTCCATCATGGACGCTTCATCCACCACCAGCAGGGAGCAGGCGAGCGGGTTGTCCTCATTGCGGGCAAAGCCGTCTTCCTGCGGGCGGTATTCCAGCAGGCGGTGCAGGGTTCTGGCCTCGCGTCCGGATGTTTCCGCCATGCGCTTGGCGGCCCGCCCCGTGGGAGCGGCCAGCAGTACCCTGGCGCGCACGTCGGCGAATATCTGGATGATGGCGTTGATGATGGTTGTCTTGCCTGTGCCGGGGCCGCCGGTCAGCACCATGACCTTGGTGCGCGTCGCCATGCGCACGGCTTCCATCTGCTCGTCCGCCAGCGTGATGGGCAGCCTGTCCGTCACATCGCGGATCAGCCTGTCCGCATCAGGAATGTGCGCCGATCTGGGGGAGTGCAGCAGCCTGTGAAGATAGTAGGCGATTTTTGTCTCGCAGTGATGGAAGCGGCGCAGATAGATGCCTTCCTCTCCGTCCATCTCCTCACGCACGATGCGCTCTTCCAGCTCCAGCTGGCGCAGGGCATCAGGGATGAGCGCGGGAGGAATCTGGAACTTCTCCGCGGCCTGCATGAGCTCGCTGCGGGGGAGATAGACGTGCCCGTCCTCCGAACTCTTCTGGAGGACATAGAGAACTCCGGCCTGCGCACGCAGGGGATGATCTTGGCCGAATCCCAGCTTTGCCGCAGCCGCATCCGCCGTCACAAAGCCGATGCCGCGGATGTCCATGGCCATGCGGTAGGGATTTTCCCTGATGATGGCCAGCGCTTCCGCGCCATAGAAGCGATAGATGCGCGCGGCATAGGCCGGGCTGATGCCGTGCGGCTGGAGGAAAAGCAGCAGATCGCGAATGCCCCTGTGCTCCGTCCAGCTTTCCCTGATGGTGGCCACGGTCTTCTTGCTGATGCGCGGAATCTCCAGCAGGCAGTCCGGATTTTCATCCAGCATGCGCAGGGTTTCCGTGCCAAAGCGAGCCACGATTTTATTGGCAATGGCCGGGCCGACGCCCTTGATAAGCCCTGAAGAAAGATACAGCCGGATGGCTTCCGTGGTGGCGGGCAGGCGTTCTTCACAGAACGAGAAGCGGAGCTGGCGCCCGAAGCGCGGATCGTTGGCCCACTGACCGCGCAGCAGCAGGCGCAGGCCGGCCTGCGGATTCAGCAGATGCCCCACGGCGGCCACGGTGTCCATGCCGTGCTCCGGGAGCAGGCGCAGAACCGTGTAGCCGTTTTCGGGATTGTGGAAGACCACGCGCTCCACTGTGGCGGAGAGCTCCACCGTATCGGGGGATTCCTGCGCAGGCTGATCCGGCATGGCGCGCCCCGCTTCGGACGCGCCGCCGGTCACGGCCGCGCCTCCATGCGGCGCTGAAGCAGCAGGGCATCGGCCAGAACCAGCGCTGTCATGGCCTCCAGCACGGGCACAATGCGCGGAATGGCGCAGATGTCGTGCCGGCCGCCAATACGGATGGTGACGGGCTGGTTGTCCACATCCACAGTGTGCTGCTCCAGCGCAATGGACGGGATGGGCTTCACGGCGCAGCGCGCCACGATGGGCTGGCCGTTGGAGATGCCGCCCACAATACCGCCGGCATGGTTGGAGGCCATGCCCCCGGGCGTCATTGGATCGTTATTCTGCGAACCGGTCAGGCGGGCTGCGGCGAATCCTTCCCCAATTTCCACGCCCTTGACCGCGCCCACGCTCATCAGGGCTCCGGCCAGCGCGGCATCCAGCTTGTCAAAAACAGGTTCTCCCAGTCCGGCGGGCAGGCCGTGCGCCTCAATCCGCACAATGCCGCCCAGCGTGTCCCCGGCGCCGCGCACGGCGCGCACCCTTTCCTCCCAGGCGGGGATGACGCTGTCGCAGGCGGCAAAAAAGGCGCGGCTCCGTGCGCCCTCCATCTGGATGTCCGGCGCGGGAATGCCGCCCAGCTCCACCGTGGCCGCATGAATGCCGATGCCGTGCCTGGCCAGCAGGGCGCGGGCAATGGCGCCGCCCGCCACGCGCGCCGCCGTCTCGCGGCCGGAGGAACGTCCGCCGCCCCTGTAGTCACGGATGCCGAACTTGCACTGGTAGCCGAAGTCCGCATGGCCGGGCCGGAAGGCGCGGGCGATGGGGCCGTAGTCCCGCGAGCGCTGGTTTTCATTGGCGATGAAAAAGCCGATGGAGGTGCCGGTCGTCACGCCTTCGAAGACGCCGGAAAGCAGATGTACGGTGTCGGATTCCCTGCGGGTCGTGCCTGCCGGGCCGCTGCCGGGCTTGCGGCGGTCAAGCTCAGCCTGAATCAGCGCTTCCGAAAGGGGCAGACCGGCGGGACAGCCGTCCAGCACGCCGCCAATGCCGGCGCCGTGCGATTCGCCGAACGTGGTCAGCCGCAGCAGGCGGCCGAAGGTGTTTCCAGCCATGAAATATCCTTTGGTTCAGACAGGAAAAGGGAGAAAAAGTGTAGCCGTTTTCCCCCCGGGGCGCAACAGGCCGTCATCCGCTTCCGGCATGTTCGGTCGCGTGCCTGGCGGCAGTGCGCCGCGGCGGTTCCGCGCTGAAAAAAAGAGCCCGCCGGAGATCAGCGGGCGGAAGAGGCGGGAAGCTGTGCGCTGCCGGAGCCGCGCACAGCCGAAATGTCAGCGCCTGGGCGCGCCGGGACGGCCCACAATGATGGAGCCGAGCACAGCCACGGCAAGCAGCATGCAGTACCAGTTGTTGGCGGCGATGCTCATGGGCGAGAGCTTGGCCATGGAGCCTGCCAGCAGAAGCTGTGCGGCATAGGGCAGCAGCCCCTGCATGATGCAGGAGACAGTATCCAGCACGCTGGCCGAGCGGCGGGGATCGATGCCGTGCTTGCCCGCAATTTCCCTGGCCATGCCGCCGGTGAGGATGATGGCCACGGTGTTGTTGGCGGTGCAGATGTCCGCCAGCGCCACGAGCATGGCAATGCAGCATTCCCCGGCGCGGGTGGACTTGCCCTGCGCCAGTCTGGCGGAGAGGGCCTCGATGCGTTCCAGAATCCAGGCGATGCCGCCCCGGTATTTGATGAGCTCGCCGAGGCCGCCAATGAGCATGGAAAGCACGAAGATTTCATGCATGCCGGTGAAGCCGGCGTAGATGTCCTGGCCCCATTTCAGCCAGGTGTAGCCGGGAGTGCAGGCAAGGCCGATGAAGCCGGAGAGCACAATGCCCACGGCCAGCACGACAAATACGTTAATGCCCAGAAGCGCCAGCACGATGACCGAGAGATAGGGGATGACCAGAATGACGTTGTAGTCCTGGACAGTGACATCCGTGCCGGATGTGCCGGAAATCCAGAGCAGCAGGATGACGGCCAGCGCGGCAGGCAGGGCGATGAGCAGATTCATACGGAACTTGTCGCCCATGTCGCAGCCCTGCGTGCGGGTGGAGGCGATGGTGGTATCCGAAATCATGGAAAGATTGTCGCCGAACATGGCCCCGCCCAGTACTACGCCCATGATCAGCGGCAGGGGAATGGAGGTCTGTCCGGCAACGCCAAGAGCGATGGGAGTGATGGCCGCCACCGTGCCCATGCTGGTGCCCATGGCTGTGGACACGAAGGCCGCGATGACAAACAGGCCGGGCAGAATGCACTGGGAAGGCGCGAAGGAAAGGCCGAAGTTGACGGTGGCGGAAACAGCCCCGATGGACTTGGCCACAGAGGCGAAGCCCCCTGCCAGCAGGAAGATCATGCACATGGTCATGATGTTGATTTCGCCCACGCCGGACAGGAAGATGGAAATCTTCTTGTTCAGGCGCTCCTTGCCCTGCATGAGCGCCAGCGCAATGGCCGGCAGAATGGCCACCGTGGCGGAAAGCTGGTAGAAGGCCATATCCGTGCCCGTCATGGTCAGATACACGCCGGCGCCGATAAAGATGCAGAGGAAGGCGAGCAGGGGCAGCAGGGCGGCGGCGCTGCTCTTTGGTTGCTGTTCGTTCATGGGAGGCTCCTCCTGGGATCGGGTGTGAGGAGGGGCGCCCCGCGGCGTCCCTCCGGTGCGGTCGGGAAGATGCTAGACCTTCGCCGCGGTACGCAGGTCGGCCACGGCATCCGTGATCTCCCATGCGAATTCCGGCAGTTCGCGGCCGAAGTGACCGTAGCAGGAGGTCTTCCTGTAGATGGGCCGCTTCAGGTTCAGGCGCTTGGTGATGAAGTAGGGACGCATGTCGAAGACCTCGCGCACGGCACGGGTCAGCACTTCATCGGGAATGTCGCTGGTACCCTTGGAAGAGACCAGCACGGACACGGGATCGGCCACGCCGATGCAGTAGGCGATCTGGACTTCGCATTCAGGCGCGAGGCCGGCAGCCACGACGTTCTTGGCGATGTAGCGGCCCATGTAGGCCCCGGAACGGTCCACCTTGGAGGGGTCCTTGCCGGAGAATGCGCCGCCGCCGTGGTGGCCGCTGCCGCCGTAGGTGTCCTGAATGATCTTGCGGCCGGTCAGGCCGCAGTCGCCCATGGGGCCACCCACCACGAACCGACCGGTGGTGTTGATGAAGATTTCGCAGTCCTTTTCGTCAAAGAAGCCGGAAGGGCCGAGCACGGGCTGAATGACGTGCCGCTTCACCGCCTCCACGATGTCGGCTTGCGAGGCTTCGGCCGCATGCTGCGTGGAGACCACAACATTGTTGATCTGCACGGGCTTGCCGTCCACGTACTTGAAGGAGACCTGTGTCTTGCCGTCGGGGCGGAAGAAGGGCACGGTGCCGTCCTTGCGCACGCGGGTGAGCTGCTGCGAAAGCTGGTGCGCCCAGTAGATGGGGGCGGGCATAAGCGTGGAAGTTTCATTGCAGGCATAGCCGAACATCATGCCCTGGTCGCCGGCGCCCTGGTTTTCCGGCGTTTCACGCAGCACCCCCTGCGCAATGTCCGGGGACTGGCGGTCAATGGAGGAGATGACGGCGCAGGTCTGCCAGTCAAAGCCCATTTCAGAGCTGTTGTAGCCGATTTCTTTGATGGTTTCGCGCACCACAGCGGGCAGATCGGCATAGCCTTTGGTGGTGATTTCGCCGGCGATGACGGCCATGCCCGTGGTCACGAGCGTTTCGCAGGCCACATGGGAATCCGGATCCTGCTCCAGCAGGGTGTCCAGCACGGCGTCGGAAATCTGGTCGGCCACCTTGTCGGGATGGCCTTCCGTCACGGATTCGGAGGTGAAGAAATAGGTTCCTTTGGAAACTTTGGACTGCATGGTGAAAACTCCTTGGTGCAATGTCGATCCCCGCGTCCATGCCTCCCGGCCGGCACGCCGGTGCATGATGTTCCGGATCGCTTTTATCTGTATATCAAGCTATAGTGATATAGCCTTGAACGCGGAATATATACCTGCTTGCACAGGCCATGTAAAGCCTTTTCCCGACTGCGCGGCCGGGAGGAAGGGGCTCAGCGCGGAGAGAGAAAGCGTGCCGTGGCGGTATCGATGCAGATCAGGCATTCGGGGCTGAGGTTTTCCGGACGGGTGACAAAACTGCCCGGCGCAAAGTCGAGAATTGCACCTTCCTCGCGGCTACAGTCAAAGAGGTGCATGGTGTCGCCGCGCACCCAGTCCACAGCCGTCCAGTGCCTGTTCAGGGGAGCTGCCTCCGCAAACAGATAGCGGAGAAAGCGGAACAGGATAACCCGCCGGCGTCCTCCTTCCAGAAAAGTCCGGCATGCCTGCCAGAACTGGCGCGGGGAGGGGGCATGGCGCAGTCCCTGAAAAGGCCGGACAATCTCCAGGGGAAATCTGCGGGCCTGCGCATGCAGCATGCCGTCCACCAGCGGCACGTAATCCGTGCGCTGCTCCAGCACGGCGCGCAGATCGTCCGGCGTGGCGGCCAGCTCCAGCAGAGTTTCGTGCAGAATGTCACGCGCGTGGAGGGCGCGCAGGCCGTGCGTGATCTGGAGACCGTTGAGCACGGCGTACATGGCGCAGAACACATCCAGTTTTCCCTGATAGAAGGGCGTTGGCATGGGGCTTCCTTTGCGCGAGGCGGCATGGCGGGCAGGGCTGTCCTTCCAGCATGCCATAAGGGAATGAGCTTGTCCATGCAGGGGTGGCGCGCTCTGTCGTCACATCCTGCAAATATCAGCTGACAACAGGGTGCGGAATACGTATAGTTGCCGAAAACCTCCTTTCGGCGTCGTGCCGCAACGGCGGGCCGCATCTTCGCGCCCGCCTGCTGCCGCCTTGCCCGAAAGGGCTGCACCTCTTACCCCCGGATGCTATGCTGAAAGTCTATTCCGTCAGCCTTGGCTGCCCGAAGAATCGCGTGGATACCGAGCATCTGCTTGGCTCCCTTGCCGTTCCCATGAAGCCTGCCGGCCAGATAGGCCGCGCCGATGTGGTCATCATCAATACCTGCGGCTTTATCCAGCCCGCGGTGGAGGAATCCGTACGCACCGTGCTGGAGGCCGTGGAACATGTCGGCCGCCTGAAGAAGCGTCCCCTGCTGGTGGTGGCGGGGTGCATGGTCGGCCGCTATGGCGTGGCGGAACTGGCGGCGGAAATTCCCGAGGTGGATTTGTGGCTGCCGAACCAGCGGATCGGGGAATGGGGCGCATTGCTGGCGGAAAAGCTGGGCCTGCCCGCCCCCGTGTGCGGACGCCGGCTCTCCACAGGGCCGTCCTATGCGTGGCTGAAGATCAGCGACGGCTGCCGCCACAACTGTTCTTTCTGCACCATTCCTTCTATCAGGGGGGCGCATCGCTCCGTGCCGGCCGCGGCTCTGGTGGACGAGGCCCGGGCCCTGCTGGATCAGGGCGTGCGGGAGATTGCTCTGGTGGCGCAGGATGTGACGGCCTGGGGCGAAGACCTGGGAGAGAAGCACGGCCTGCGGGCCCTGCTGGAACGGCTGCTGCCGCTGGACGGCCTGCGCTGGCTGCGCCTGCTCTATCTCTATCCCGCCGGCCTGACGCCCGAGCTGCTTTCCTTCATTGCCCAGGCCGGGCGTCCTCTGCTGCCCTATTTCGACATTCCCATGCAGCATGCCGATCCCGACATTCTGCAACGCATGGGCCGTCCCTTTGCGCGCGATCCCCGGCGTGTTGTGGATCGCGTACATGATCTTGTGCCGGACGCCGTACTGCGCACCAGCCTTATCGTGGGCTTTCCCGGCGAGACGGAAGCGCAGTTTGAACGCCTGCACGCCTTTGTGCGGGAGGCGCGCTTCAGCCACCTGGGGGTATTTGCCTACCGTGCGGAGGAGGGCACAGAAGCCGCCCGCATGCCGGATCAGGTGGAGGACAGCGTGAAGGAGTGGCGGCGGGATACCCTGATGGAAACGCAGGCGGAAATCAGTGCGGCATGGCTGGAAACATTCGTGGGCCGGCGCATGGATGTGCTGGTGGATGCGCCGCATCCGGAATGGCCCGGCCTGCATACCGGCCGAGCCTGGTTCCAGGCCCCGGAGATAGACGGCATGACCTACATCAGCGGCCCCGGCGTGAGCCCCGGCCGCATGGTGGAGGCGGACATAGTGGAAAGCGCGGACTACGATCTGACCGCGCTGGCCTGATACTCTCATTCTAGGAAACCATGATGACACAGCAATCCCCGCAGGCGGAGGCGGCGCGTCCCGCCTGGACGCTTCAGTTCGAAGGCCGTGAAATTCCCGACGTGAATATCCGGGAGATGGCTCTGACAGCCATTCTGGATGAGGCCGCCGACAAATATGGTAGCCGCAAGGCCATTGAATTTCAGAATCTGAAAATGACCTATGCCGAGCTGCGGCGCAAGGCGGAGGTCTTTGCCGCGGCCCTGCGGCGCGAAGGCGTGCGGAACGGCGACCGCGTGGCCGTCATGCTGCCCAATATTCCCCAGACGGTCATTGCCGTGTGGGGCGTACTCAAGGCCGGGGCCGTGGCGGTCATGACCAATCCGCTGTACATGGAGAAGGAACTGACCCACCATTTCAGCGATTCCGGCGCAGACGTGCTCATTACGCTGGATCTGCTGTGGAACAAGATTGCTCCTCTGTACGACAGGCTGAACCTGCGTCTTTCCATCGTCACCCGCATTGCGGATGGACTGGCCTTTCCGCTGAACTTCCTCCAGCCGTGGAAGGCCAGGCGGGAGGGACATTTGCCGGAAGTGCCCTACGATGGCACAAAAATTATTCCGTGGAAGCGTATGTTCGCTTCGGGCGAACGCTATTCGGCAGCAATTGATGACCCGAAGAATACGCTGGCTCTGCTTCAGTACACCGGCGGTACCACCGGCTTTGCCAAGGCCGCCATGCTGTCGCACCAGAACCTGTCGGCCCAGATGCAGATTCTGAAATATATTGTGGGCGGCGATGCGGACAGCAAGAAGTATGTCTTTCTCTCTATCATGCCCTTCTTCCATGTGTTCGGCCTGGTGGGCAATATCATGGTGCCCGCGCTGTATGCCGGCACCACCATTCCCGTGCCGCGCTATACGCCGCACGATCTGCTGGAGACCATCAGGAAATACCGCCCCAACTTCTTTGTGGGCGCGCCTTCCGTGTACATTTCCCTGATGCAGCAGAAGAATATTGCCCAGTACGATCTGACCTGCATCGAGCTGTGCATCTCCGGTTCCGCACCCTTCCCCACAGAGGCCATGCGCAAATTCCAGGAGCTGACGCACGCCAATATTACCGAGGGCTTCGGGCTGACCGAAGCATCTCCCGTCATTGCCGCCAATCCCCTGTACGGGCGGCAGAAGACTGGCTCCGTCGGTGTGCCGGCCCCGGCCACGGAACTGCGGATTGTGGATGTGGAGACCGGCACGAAGACGCTTGGCGACGGCGAAAGCGGCGAGCTGGTGGCGCGCGGCCCGCAGGTCATGCTGGGCTACTGGAACAAGCCTGCCGAAACTGCCGATACCCTGCGCGACGGCTGGCTGCATACCGGCGACATAGCCTATCGTGACAAGGACGGCTACTACTTCATCGTGGATCGCAAGAAGGACATGGCCATTGTGGGCGGATACAACGTGTATCCCCGGGAAATTGACGAAGTCCTGTACGAACATCCCAAGGTGGCGGAGGCCGTGGCCGTGAGCGTGCCGCATCCTTCGCGCGGGGAGATTCTGAAAGCCTACGTGGTGCCGAAGAAGGGCGAGACGCTGACGGTGGCCGAGCTGACGGCCCACTGCCGCGCCAAGCTGGCGAATTACAAGGTGCCGCGTTCCTTCGAATTCCGCGAGGAACTGCCCAAGACGCTTATCGGCAAGGTGCTGCGCCGCGCCCTGCGGGAGGAAGAGAACCGCAAGCTGAAGGCCGGCATTATGCCTGACGATGCGCTCCTGCCCACGGCGGAAGAGGATGAGGGCTGGCAGGTATCCTCCGTGCAGGCCCTGCGCGAGCGGGCCGATGCCCTGATGCAGGAAGCGCAGGAACGCGCCGAGGAACTGCGCCGCAAGGCCGAGGAACTGTGCCGGCAGGCCGAGGAGCTGCTGGCCGAGAGCAGGGGCGGCCGCTCCCTGCGCGACAGGGCCAAGGAAGCCTCTGCCGGGCTGAAGGAAAAGGCCCGTGAAGCCGCGGAAGGACTGAAGGAGAAGAGCGGCGAGCTGGGCATTCCGCAGAAGGCCCGCGAGAAGGCCGAGGAGCTGCGCGCTCAGGCGGAGGACCTGCTGCACTTTGCCCATGCCCGTGCCGACGAGATAAGCCGCAAGCTGGAGCAGTGGCGCGGCAGGAAGATGGAGGCCGTCCTGCCGGATAAGGATGAGGCGGCGGTACAGCGGAATGCCGGCCCCGCACATGCGCCCACAGAGCAGTGGGACGCCCCGGCGGATGCGCAGGGCAGATCGCAGGAAAAATAGACGCGGATCGGCGGGCTGGACTGCCTGCCGTCTGAAACGCATGGCCCCGCCTTCGAGGAGACGGGGCCATTTCCTTTCTGTATCTGCCGGAACATGCCGGCGGGCGCGGCAGCCTAGGCTTCAGCCTGCTGCTTCAGGGCTTCGGTCTGTGCGGCGGTGCTCAGGGCTTCCAGCAGGGGATCTATTTCCCCCATCATGATGCGATCCAGCGAATACAGCGTCAGATTGACGCGGTGATCCGTGCAGCGTCCCTGGGGGAAGTTGTAGGTGCGGATGCGTTCGGAACGGTCCCCGGAACCCACCTGCGCCTTGCGGTCCGCGGAGACTTCGGCATTTTGCGCCGCCTCGCGCATGGCCAGCAGACGGGAGGCCAGCACCTTCATGGCCTTGGCACGGTTCTTGTGCTGGGAGCGTTCATCCTGGCAGGTCACCACCAGCCCCGTGGGCAGATGTGTGATGCGGATGGCGGATTCCGTCTTGTTGACGTGCTGTCCGCCCGCACCGGAAGCGCGGTAGATGTCGATGCGCAGGTCTTCGGGGCGGATGTCCGCGTCCACTTCCTCGGCTTCAGGCATGACGGCCACGGTGGCGGCGGAGGTGTGGATGCGGCCCTGCGCCTCGGTGGCGGGCACGCGCTGCACGCGGTGCGTTCCGGCCTCGAACTTCAGGCGGCTGTAGACCTTGTCGCCGCTGACAAGGCAGATGATTTCCTTGTAGCCGCCGCCGTCCGTGGGGGATTCGCTCATGATTTCCACCTTCCAGCCCCGCGTTTCGGCATAGCGGGAGTACATGCGGAACAGGTCGGCGGCGAACAGGGCGGCCTCGTCGCCGCCCGTGCCCGCACGGATTTCCAGAATGGTGTTCTTTTCATCCAGAGGGTCCTTGGGCAGCAGCATGATTTTCAGCTCCTGCTCCAGCGCGGGCAGCGCTTCCTCCGCGGCGCGCACTTCTTCCTGGGCCATTTCGCGGATGTCTGGGTCGGCGTCATGCATGAGGGCCTTGTTTTCGGCCAGCTCCTGCTGTGCGGCGCGATATTTGCGGAAGGTATCCACAATGCCCTTGAGGTCGGCGTGGGCCTTGGTGAGCTTGCGGTACTTTTCCTGATCATTGAAAATATCGGGATTGGCCAGCTCCTGCTCCAGCTCGATGAATTTTTTTTCCAGGCCTTCAAGTTTGGCGAGCATGCGTTTTCTCCTGAACGTTGGGGGAATGCCCGGCGCGCTATGCCGCCGTGCTGTATGTGGGCGTGTGCAAGGATTCGGGGCGCTGCTGTCCCAGGGCCTCCGCCAGCGCCACCAGCGCGACCTCAAGATGCTCGCGGGACGGCTCGCGGGTGGTCAGCTTCTGGAGAAACAGGCCGGGGGCGCGCAGGGCGCGGGCGGCCGGGCCCTTCCCCATGCGGCCGGCGCTGCGGATCAGTTCATAGGCCAGGGCGCTGATGGGAACGACCAGCAGCAGCTTGAACACAAGCGTGATCAGATGCTTGGCAAGGCTGCTTTCCGGCGTCCAGCAGAGCAGCATCAGCGGCACGAGCAGCGCATGCAGCACGATGGAGATGCTGATGACAAAGAGCAGGAACGTGGTGCCGCAGCGGGGGTGCAGGCGGCTGCACTGCGCGGCGCTGTCCGCCGTAACGGTGCCGCCCTGCTCGAAGGCGTGTATGACCTTGTGTTCCGCGCCATGAAACTGAAAGACGCGGCGAATGTCCGGTACCAGCGAGATCAGCGCGATGTAGGCAATGAAGATGCCGCATTTGAAGAAGCCGTCCCAGAGGTGAAAGGTCAGGCCCTCCACCGCGCCGCCAAGGCCCAGCCACTGCATGCCCAGGGAAAGCAGGTGCGGCATGATCACGAAGAGCAGCACGGCCATGCCCAGAGATACCGCCAGCGTCAGCGCCAGATGCCATGTGTCCAGCTCGACGTCCTCGCCCTGCGCGGCATGGCGTGCCGAGGCATTCAGGGCTCTGATGCCGTTGATCATGGTTTCCAGCAGCACGGGAAAGCCGCGCAGAAAGGGCCTGCGCAGGAAGCCCCTGGTCAGGGAGAACCAGGGAAAGCGCTCGGCAAGGATGCCGCCATCCGGCAAGCGCACTGCCACGGCATAGATGTCCTGGTGGCGCATCATAACGCCTTCCATCACGGCCTGTCCGCCTACCAGCGGGCAGGCATCCTTGAGCAGGGAGGGCTGCGGCAGACGCCGGAGCCATGCTAAACAACGCGGCATGTGGGGCCTCTGTGGCGGCTGGAAGGCGGGCATTCCGGCCGCGGCTGAAAAATCGGTGAAACATGGGCGGGCCATAACCGCAAAAGCCCTCCCCGAAATGCTCCGGGGAGGGAAGATGCGGCGGTCAGGCCAGCGGAAGACCGGAGCTGCCCGTGCGCCAGGCGCACGGCGCGACGGCCGCCCTGCTGCGCGCAAGCGCCCGCGGACGGCCGGAATCCCGGCTACTTCTTTTCAAACTTGGCGTACTTCTTGCGGAAGCGGTCGATGCGGCCGGCGGTGTCGAGGAAGCGCTGCTTGCCGGTGAAGAGGGATGGCAAGCGGAGCAGACTTCGACGTGCACCTGCTCGCCCTTCGTGGAGAGCACCTGTTCGGAGTGGCCGCAAGCGCAGGTGATGGTCGCTTTGTACACCTTGGGCTGGATGTCTTTTTTCATGGTAAACCTCGCGTGGTTTGGGACGCCATGGAGCTGGCCGCAGGAACAAGCGCCTGCGACGATCGTTCATTGTCCCTAAAGGCGGACTTTCTACCCCAAACGCCCAGGCTTGGCAAGGCGAAAACTCAAGTGCCGCTCGAATTATCTTGGGAAAAATCGGTCTCTTCCGGCAAGGCTCCGGTTGCGTGTTGCCATCCCTCTGGCGCAGGGCTATGCTGCCCCGCATGTGCGCAAAAGTCCTCAAAGCCAGGGCCGATCAGCTCGTCTTCGAGCAGGGCCTGACCGAAAGCCGCGAACAGGCCAAGCGGCTCATCATGGCCGGCGAAGTGCAGGTGGCCGTTCCCGAGGGAAGCCAAACCCTGCCCGTTGCCGTTGACAAGCCGGGCCACATCTACCCGGCCGGCACCCGCTTCCAGCTCACCGCCAGGGAG